>JAJRQF010000047.1 GCA_024280375.1 Alphaproteobacteria bacterium
AGCACGTCTCGCTGCGTAAGCAGTGTGACGCTTCACATTAACTCCTGACGGTTCGCACTGTCAGGCGGGGTTCGGAGGCACCTGGCAACAGAAGCCTTCACTTTTTTGTTGTGTTAAATGTTAAGTCGGGTAACAACAGAAGACCAAACGAATAATCGTGAGTCTGAGCTATGCCCGATAAACCATCTGAAGACCTCATCCGCTACGATATCCTTACCCAGGATGCGATGCGCGGGGTTGTGAAGAAGATTATTACCGAGACTGCAAAAGTCGGGCTGCCTGGCGAGCACCATTTTTTTGTTTCATTCATGACTAATTTCCCCAGTGTTCGCCTGTCAACGCGTATGCGTGAGCGTTACCCGGATGAAATGACAATTGTCATTCAACATCAGTATTGGGATTTAAAAGCCAATGAAACCAGCTTTGAAATCGGACTCTCATTTGATGACATTCCAGAAAACCTGTCTATTCCCTATGATGCAATAAAGGGTTTCTTCGACCCCTCAGTGCAATTTGGACTTCAGTTTGATGTGAATGATGAATTGGATGAGGATGCAGAATCCTTGGCAACCGAAATAGAAACCAGTGAGCCGATTGCCATTGAGCCAGAGAAACTCAATACAAAAAAATCATCCGGCAAACAGAAGAAGAGCGTCAAAAAGGCAAAAACCGATTCCGATAATGCAGATAATAAGGACGATAAGACTGGCGAGAATACAGAAGAAAACACCAGTGCAGAAGTTGTGTCACTGGACGCATTTCGCAAGAAACCTTAGAGCGTGTCCGTCTTTGACGGAATCGCTCTTATTTCTTTCGCTCACGGCCATTTGGTGCTATTTTGATACTCAAGTTTTGCGCTTCGCGATGCTCAACGTGCAACTTGAGAATGCCCCAACCTTCCCCCTCGACAAGCTCAGGAGGAGCGATGCATTCGCATCGGGCTGGTTACGCCTTCAAATCGATTTCATCGATTTGTATATAGGGCTTCAATCACAGCCTGACTGCTTCAATGTAAACATGACGCAGTCTAGGCCAGCTTAAGGCCAGGTGACTATCAGGATTTGGAACGCGGTATGGCAGAACTGATAAATCTGCGGCAGATAAGAAAAAGAAAAGCCAAGGATATCAAAGAACGCAAAGCAGAGGCTAACCGGGCGAATTTCGGCCAAAGCAAAGCTGCGAAGTCGCGGATCAAACTCTTGTTGTCACGCGAAAAATCGCAATTGGATGGACACAAATTATCAAACCCGGCGACACAATGTATAAGTAAAAGCTCGGACGAAAACAGCTGATTAAATGTGAATACAGGGTTACCCCCATTTGAGAGCGCGCAATTGTTAAAAAAACACTCTGTTTCAATACGCGGTCACCGCACCTCTTTTTCACTGGAAGAGCCTTTTTGGCGAGGCTTGCAGGAAATTGCCCAAACCAGATCGATATCGGTTGCCCGACTTGTCATTCAAATAGATGCGGACCGAACCGGGGATGAAAATCTTTCCTCTGCCATAAGGGTTTTCGTGTTTAGTCAATTGACATCGCCAAACAATTAACCGGGATTTGAACTCTAATTTGAATTTCTGAGTAGATTGCCAATGCGGTCTTCCAAATTATCAAACACGCCCGGCAGCCGGTTTTTCTTTGAAACTGGACGTTTTCTCGGTGTTCCTGTGGGTTTGATTTCTCGGGGTGCCGATAACTTTGGTAAATTATCTGCTATATTGGTATTTGCCGCATCTGGCGGGTTGTTTTGAAGTGATTTCCTATTTTCTCTGGCCGCTTTTTGCTCTTGCAACAATTTGTTAAATTCATCCTGCCGTCGTTTTAAATCCTGTCGCTGGCGTTCAAGCTGGCGGGTCAATTCCAGTTGCTCCAGCCGCTTGCGTTTTTCATCTTCGGCACGTCGAAGATCTTCTTCAAACTGCTTTCTTCTGATTGCTTCGCGCGCCTTGCGGGTTTTTTCCTCGGCGGCCCTTAATTCATCGCGTAACTTTTGTTCCTCAAGTCGCGCTTGTTCGTCCAAACGATGTTGGGTTTCCTGTTCCAATGCCATTTGGCGCCGTTTTTTAATCCGCTCTTTATACAGCCGTACCGCACGGGTCAGACGCTGATTCTCCAATATATCTTCTTTTTGCGTTTCATATTCGCGCTCTTTACGTTCTCTGATTCGCATCGATAAGAAGCTTGCAAAAATTTCGGTATTTCTTTGAACCTCGGGAGCCGCAATGGCACCAGTAATTGCGTAATTCACCTCTGGAGCTGCCCCGGTAATCGCATCGTCTCCCGCATCAAACAGAATGCGGGAATTGGCATCAATTGTCAGATCATTCAAATTCAGTCGCGCATCACCGTCCAGCCTGGCCTCTTTTTGATTAATAACAAAATTTCCGATCCTCAAGTTCCCGCCGGCGATCGAAAATGTCGTTTCTGCCTTGGCAAATCTATATGGTTTGGCGCTTACGGCTTCGCCGACTAGTTGATCTGTGACTGAGCTGAGGCGTTCTTCTTTTATCCGGTCGGCCTGCTGCAATATCCATGGTAATGCCGATGGATTTACCGAATGAATGACCCCATCTGAGATATTTATCGAACCACTGCCGGTCAGATTGGAAATGATCTTTGCAATAGAATTGCCACCCCCTTCGACGCTGATTTTGGCATCATATTTTCCAACAACAAACGGTTCATTATTTCTCGACCAAACAATCTCATCAAGTGATGCATTATTTATTTCAATTTTTGAATTGAACAACACTTCATTTTGATTTTTGGAGAATGAAATCTCTCCAGTGACCTGCCCGCCGAGCCAATCAAATTTGGCGTTTCTAATAGCAATATCTCCATCACTAAGCTCCAATGTCGCCTTCAGGTTTTTTGCCGGTTGATCATAGCCAAATGCTGATGTGGACATATCAACCGAGCCAACACTTAGCCGTAAATTCCCATCAATATCGCGCAGTGCAGGCAGGGTAAATTGAGCGCCACTCCATCGCTCGCCATTTTCGATAGCTGTTTCACCCATTACAAGTCCGGCAACAAATTCCAACGGTAGATGCTGCAAGACAATCGCACCATTCACTTTCATTCTAGGGTTGGCATTTCGATCAATTGTCAGTTTTGCATCAATTTTCTGACCGCCAAGCATACCTTCAATATTCTTGATGGAAATCCATGAATCTATGGCAGTAATACTAGCTGAGAGTTGTACTGGATTTCCGGTGCCAATTCCGGGGAACGAAAAACCTGCAAGATACAGAATAGGGTCGAGATCTGGTGCATCGAGTTTGATATCAAAACGACTGCGGTTGGTTTGACCTTTGATTTTGTCAATCTCACCCTTGCCCGACATTGTCGCGGTTCCCATAGACGCGTTGAAAGTTGCATCCATGCGCTCAGCTGGAACGCCTGAAAGACTGGCCGCTATTTTCAGTTCTCCACCAACATCAAGCGGCAATACGGGGATTGCCAATTGCTGCAACAGTTTTTGCGGGCTTTTATTCACCAGTAACAATTCAATTGTGTTCTCGGCATCGCCCGGCTTCTTTAGATCCCCCCTCAACCCAACCGTAAGGTCAATGCCCGTGCCACCAGCTTCGCCAACGAGCTTCACATCAACCAGCGACTGATCGCCTTGCGCTGATAATTTCATCGTTGAACTGACATTTAGATCATTGATCAGAGATGGCGTTTCCAGCAAATTATCAAGCACAAAATTTGCACCGGAAAACTTTCGAATTAACGCCAGGAACCTGGCAGATTTTTTCGCAGAAACCGTAACGGAAAGATCGCCGGATGGCAGGTTCAAAACATCTTTCAGTTCACCTTTGGCCGAAATTTTTGCCCCGGCAAGATTGCCAATTTCCAATTGATCAATGCGCAAGTGCCCATCAATCAGCTTCAAGGAGGCGGCAATTTTTTCAGCAGAAATTCCATTGGCGGTGAATGTTTCGCTCAGCAGAATTACATCCATGTTGTGATCTGATATCCGACCATTTTCACCATCAGAAACAAACAGCGAAAACAACGCCTGCATGGTTTCATAATCGATATTATTGCCATCGAGAATGGTGGTAATCGATGGTTTTCCAGAACTGTTTACCACCCGTTCAAATGCACCCTTGAGCTTGGTGTTTCCCAACACAACCTCGAGTTTTTGTAACAGAACTCTTTTCTCGTTGATAATCACTTTGGCTGAAAACCCGGCATTGGGCAGTCGGCGAATAGCCTCGGTCACATCGCCTTTCAACCAGCCGGCAAATCCGGATGGTTGCTTCGATGCAAGCAATAGTTGGCCATTGAAGCCCGCATCTTCGCCTAGCGTCAAAAGTCCGTGCGCCTGCAGGGTTGTTCGCCCTGGAAGACCTGCTTCAAAATTGGACAATTGCCAACCATTTTTACGCGGCTGAATGTCGACGCCAACTTCACGAATAACGGTATCGCCGGCGACAATCGCTGGAAGGTAAAGCGAAATCTGGCCTTCGGCAGGCGGCACTGGCACCAACTGAAATATTTTCTGTAATACCTGTAAACGCTCGGAAAGAGAGGGAACAGAGCCGCTCTTGGGTTCAAGTTTTCCCAATCTGTCAACATCAATTTGCTGCCCCTCAGCCACGACCTTGAACAGGGAGCGCTCGCCAAATGCGGCCTGCGCGGTTCCGCTGATATTATAGGGATCTTTTGGATTGCCGATGGCCAGTTTGAATTCCTGCAACTTCAAAGCATTGGGGCGGGCATCGAACAGGCCATTCACCCGCACCGGCAGCGCCTTATAGGGAAAGGTCAATCCCGTCTCGCCAGTTGAAAGAGCGCGTTTATTTTGAATGCCACGAAGTTTGAAACTGCCCTTATATTTCAAAGTGCCGTCAACAAGGCCGATCGGTCCTGAAAGTTCGATACTATAAGGATGACTGTTTGGCTGTATATTTAGCCGGGCGTTTATAATGCCGGATTCTTGCAAGCGTCCGGTTTTGATGCGGATATCAGCCCGCTGGCCATTTAAAACCAAATCTCCCTTGATGCTCCAGGGGCCGGCAAGGGTGCGAGCCGAGATAGTTGCATTGATATTTTCTGCTTCAAAGGATTGATTGGTCTTAATGTTGTGCAACCTGATTGAACCGTTTTTAATTGATACTTTTTCAAGCAGCACATCATCAGGATCGACTCCACCAATCTGGCGCGCGGTCCAGTCAACCACGCCATTTTCGCCGACTGCTATATTGACCCTAGGATTGTTCAGCTCCATGTCGACAATCAATATGTCGCCTTTGAGCAAGGGGGCCAGTTCCACATCAACCCGAAAACGATCGACCACCATCATGGCCTGCCCATCGCTGCGCGAGCCGACACGCACATTGGTAAATTCTATCCTCGGCAATGGCAGCAAACGCGCACGGGCACTGCCCAGCACTTCAACTTTTTGGCCCAGTACCCTGCCTGCCTGTTTTTCAAATTCTGCGCGGTAATTGCTCCACTCAATATAATTGGGCGCAATCAGGGCGGTGATCAATGCGATCACCAGTAAACCACCAAAAAAAACAAACAATTTATTCAGGGTTTCATCTCCACCAATTGGTCAACAAACCGCTTGCTGACCCGTCATTATTGCGAACACATATTGTTGTTCTGGCAAATTCTCCATTTTTGGCGAATTCAACTACATTACCGAACCGATAAATATCCGCCCGTTAGAATCACATAATATACGCAAACTGAATTGAAAGCTGGTTTTTTGGCCCAAATTTACGGAATTTTGATCTCATCGCCTGAATAAAAAAATTGACCCTTATTATTTGGCCGCGAGATCACTCTAAAGAAACAACTTTTCCCGGATTCATTATGTTGTCGGGATCAAAAGATTTTTTTATGGCAATCATAAGGTCAGCGGTATCTCCATATTCCTGCCGCAGATAACGCCGCTTCCCCTGCCCTATTCCATGTTCGCCGGTACAGGTGCCATCCATTGAAATGGCGCGATTGTTTAACCGGTCAATAAAGGCCTCAACCCGCTCTATTTCATCTGGATCACTAATGTCCACCAGCGGCGTCACATGAAAATTTCCATCGCCAACATGGCCGACAATCGGGGCAATTAATTGACTGTCTGCCGCATCTTTCATGGTTTCGACCACGCATTCAGCCAGCCGTGAAATTGGCACACATGCATCTGTTGCAATCATTTGCGCGCCGGGCCGCAGTGTGGCCATTGCGTAAGCGGCGTTGTGGCGGGCCTTCCAAAGGCGGTTGCGATCTTCGGTGGCGGTGACCCAATTAAATTCCGCACCGCCAAATTCTTTGGCAATATCACCAAACAGTTCGGCCTGCTCCTTTACTCCACCTTCACTGCCATGAAATTCCACGAACAGGGTTGGCGCCTCTTCAAACCCAAGGTCGGAATAATTGTTGCAGGCTCTGATCGCCAGCTTGTCCAACAATTCAATTCGGGCCATTGGAATGCCCGATTGCATCGCCATTATGGTCGTATTGCACGCGGCTTCAACGCTTGGAAACTGGCAAACGGCCGCAGAAACAGCTTCGGGAATGCCGTATAATTTCACCGTTAGTTCAGTAATGATCCCAAGTGTTCCCTCCGCCCCGACGAGCAACCTTGTCATATCGTAACCGGCGGCTGATTTCTTTGCCCGATTTGCGGTTTTGATCAACCGGCCATCGGGCAAAATCGCCGTAATATTAATTACATTTTCACGCATTGTGCCGTATCGCACGGCATTGGTGCCCGATGCGCGGGTTGCCGCCATACCGCCAAGGCTGGCATTGGCGCCGGGGTCAATTGGAAAGAACAGACCGGTATCCCGCAAATGTATATTCAACGCCTCGCGCGTGACGCCGGGCTGAACCACACAATCCAGATCCTCATTATTGACAGCAATAATTTTGTCCATCTGCTGCAAATCAACCGAAATACCGCCAGCAGGTGCATTAACGCCACCTTCAAGCGATGTGCCGGTTCCAAATGGAATGATTGGAACTTTATACTCCGCGCATGTTTTGACGATCTCCTGCACTTCACCGCTCGAATGGGGAAAGACCACCGCATCCGGCAATTGCGAAGGCAAATAGGTCGTTGTGTGGGAATGTTGCTCCAACAGAGATTGCGAGGTTTGCAATCGTTCACCAAAACGCTGCTTTAATATACCGACAACAGAATCAATGCCTGTCTGGTTTTTTTCCAGCGATATAATATCCGCCAACGCCATATTCATCTCCCGCAGAATTATTTGGTATTGTTCAATTGATGAAACCCGCTCAACTTCGCATTTTTAAGCACATCACCATTGAAACATCATCCATTTACCGTCACGATAACACAAAGCAAACGAAGTCCCAGTCAATAAACAGGAACTTTCATGAAAACAAATCTCGATTTAGAGAGCAATAACGGTTTGATCATTTCAGAGCCAATGAGCATCAAGCCCGAATGGATCGACTTTAACGGCCATCTGAATATGGCCTATTACAACGTTTTGTTTGATACGGCATTTGACAGCGTTTGTGTAATATTGGGGTTGGGGCCGGAATATGCGGAAACGCGCAAACTGACCACCTATACCGGCGAAATTCACCTTTGTTACCTGCGGGAACTGCATCTTGAACACAAGGTTTATGGCACATTCCAGTTGATCGATTTTGACGAAAAACGCATGCATGTCTATCAGGAATTGCGCCATGTGGATGGGTGGCTTGCAGCAACCTGCGAAGGCATGTCGTTGCATGTTGATATGACGGGCCCGAAAGTTGCCCCCTACCCGCAAGATATTTTCGACAACATAAAAAATCTTGCTGAACGCCAGTCTGGCTTGCAAATTCCAGACAGTGTTGGACGGAAGATTGAAATTCGGCGGAAAAACACTTAGTCAGATGTACAAGCTTTTTAACCCGCTGAGAACCAAGGCAAAATGCCTGAGATAATTCGCCGCCTGCCAGCCCTGGTTTTCCAATGGGTTCGGCCGAACATTTCAATGTTCCTGTCAACCAGACAGCCGCAATTATGGGTTGTCGCGTTGTTGATTGGCCTGTGTGTTTCAATCGCTGCAATAATTTTTCGCGAATTAATTGGATTTGTTCAATTGGCCTGGCTGCTGGATCGCAGTGAAAATGTGGCAACTGCGGCACGAAACATCCCCTGGTATGTGGTGCTAATTGTTCCGGCAGCCGGAGGCTTGTTAATTGGAATTGCGCTGACATTTCTTGAGGCAAAGCGCGCAGGTGGTGTTGCTGATGTGATTGAAGCGCGCGCGCGTGGTGGGCGAAACCTGGATTTTTGGCCGGGCGTTGGCTCGGCAATCATCACCGCATTTTCTCTTGGGTTTGGTGCAAGTGCCGGGCGTGAAGGGCCAATGGTGCATTTGGGGGCAACCATTTCCTCTTCAATTGGTCAGGTTATGCGTATTCCAAACTGGGGCCAGCGCACCCTTTTGGCCTGCGGGGTGGCAAGCGCCATATCCGCCTCATTCAACACGCCGATTGCCGGGGCATTATTTGCCCATGAGGTCATACTTGGCCATTATGCAATGCGTTCATTTGTACCGGTGGTTCTGTCATCCGTTGCGGGTACAATTCTTTCGCGCCAATGGTTTGGTGAAAGTGCGGCCTTTATCATTCCAGATTTTCAAATCTCCTCATATTTTGAATTCCCGGCATTTGCCTTGCTTGGGTTTATCTGCGCAATCGTTGGCGTATTATTTCAATTTGCACTGATCAGCACCGATTATGTGGCGCGGAATATAGAGATACCGCTTTGGTCGCGCCCGGCAATTGGCGGTCTGATGATCGGTGCAATTGCTGTATTTTACCCGGAAGTTCTGGGTGTAGGCTACGAGGCTACCGACCTTGCATTGCACAACAAACTACCAATATTGATGATGCTGGCCCTGTTGATTGCCAAGACGGCGGCGACATCCATAACGCTTGCGTCTCGATTTGGCGGGGGCATTATCGCGCCATCGCTATATCTGGGTGCGATGACAGGCGGGGCCTTTGGATTGATTGCAGCAAGTGTCTTTCCTGAACTTGCCTCAAGTCAGGGGATTTATTCGCTGCTTGGCATGGGGGCAGTTGCGGCATCGGTTATTGGTGCACCAATTTCCACCACGGTGATGATGTTTGAACTAACCGGCGGATACGCGCTAACGGTTGCGCTTTTATTGACCGTTTCAATTTCAGCCGGGCTAAATCAGGCCATCCATGGACGATCGTTCTTCCAATGGCAATTGGAGGCACGCGGGTTGTTGGTTCAGGACGGGCCGCACCAATATTTGGTCAAGAATACACGGGTCGCTGATTTCATGACTTTACTGAGCGAAGATGACGATGCGCCACCGGCCTTTGATTTTGAAAATGATGCGGCATCTTTATTGATATCCGACACGCTGGAACATGCGCTTCGCATGTTTGATCAGGGCGGGCATGAACGACTGCCGGTGCTGGACGCCCAGGATAAAGGTAAAATTATCGCCTGGGCCATTCAGGTAAATGCACTTAGTTATTTCAACAAGGCGCTGATTGATGCCAGTGAAGAGGAGCATAAATAGTTGCGCAAAGTCTCAAATTCAGGCCTGCTTTTAGCGATTGTTTTGGCAATCGGATTGCTGATTGGTGCCCCCTATTTGGTTACGTCGCTACAAGCAGCACCATCGAAAGCGCAGGTCGAGCGTAGTTTCCAAAAGTGGTTACTTCGGGACATGCGCAATGCTGCGCTTAAAGCTGGAATACCACCAAAAGCCTATGGGCGCGCCACCAGATCCATCAAACTTGATTGGACACTTCCGGACCTTGCGCCGCCAGGCACCAAACCAAAGACCGGGGGGCAAAAGCAATCTGAATTTCGTGCGCCGGGGCGCTATTTCAACGAGCGTTCAATAAATATTTTGGTAAAACGCGGGCGCGCGCAACTGAAGCAATGGAAACGAACGCTTGATAAGATCGAACGCCGATATGGTGTGCCGCGCCGAATTATTGTCGCGATCTGGGGGCGCGAATCTGGTTTTGGCCGGGTCAAAATGCCGAAGAACGCCATCCGCTCGCTGGCAACCGAGGCCTTTATGGGGCGACGAAAAGCGCTTTTTCAACGTGAGTTTATTGCCGCACTCAAAATCGTTGCTGCCGGTGATGTGGCACCTAAATCCATGGGCAGTTCCTGGGCCGGTGCATTGGGGCAGCCGCAGTTTTTGCCGTCAAAGTTTGATCAATATGCGGTTGATTTCAATGGTGATGGCCGCCGCGATATCTGGCGCTCGACACCGGACGCACTGGCATCAATTGCCAATTATCTAAAATTACATGGTTGGCAGCGCGGGCGCGACTGGGGTTTTGAAGTCACGGTTCCCGCAAGCGTTTCCTGCACAAATGGTGGTCCGGATAGCAGGTTTTCAATCGCTCAACTGGCGTCAAAAGGTGTCAAACGAATTTCCGGTAAGCGATTTCCTGTACACGAGACTAATCAGCAGGGATATTTATTATTCCCGGCCGGTCGCTTTGGGCCAACCTATGTCACCACACCCAATTTCTATGTGTTGAAAAAATACAATGAATCCGATGTTTACGCGCTTTTTGTCGGGCATCTGGCCGACCGAATGGCCTCCAACAAACCGTTTCAAACCAAATGGAGCAAGCTTGGAACGCTTTCTCGCAATTCAGTTCGGGTCATGCAGAAAAGGCTGATTGCCAAAGGCTATGATGTGGGTGGTGCGGATGGTTTCATCGGCTATAAAACCCGCAGCGCGATTGGGCTTTGGCAAAAGGCAAAGGGCAAAAAGCCAACCTGTTTTCCAACCAAAAATCAGGCAAAAAGCATTGGTGGTTAAGAATTAAGGCCGGCGATACAGCCAAACCCGCGCCGGTGGCACATTGCGCATTATCCATTCCTGATGCTCGACCACATAGGAACCACGGTTTGCCAATACTGGCGACAAAGGACCATAGGAAAACTGGACGACTGGCCGCCCCGGCTCCAACCGATCAAGCAACGCTTCAATCAGGCTTATGCGCATTTCCTGTGGAAAGTTTAACAATGGCAAGGCAGAGATCACCGCATCAAACTTATCCACATCAATTCCCGCCAATGATTTATCCAGATCAAAAGCATCGCCATGAATGAGATTAACTTCGGGAAAGTTTTTTTGAAGATCGGCGAGAAAGCTCTTTGAATATTCCAATGCGTACAAGTTTTCTGATTTTACGCCGTGTTTTAAAATTGCGCTGGTAATTGAGCCGGTTCCGGGCCCAAGTTCGAGCACCGGCAAACCGCTGTTAACCCGTATATTTGCCGCCATTGCCCTGGCCAAATGCGGCCCGGTAGGTACGATTGACCCGGTGGTTTTCGGGCTACCTACCCAGGTTTTGAAAAACCGCAATTCGTCATTGAATTTGCCAGAAATAGCTTTCCCAACAATACTGTTTTTAAATTTTTTTTGCACTAAAACACCTAAATTGCCGAGGCTGAATCACCTGCGCTGGATTATATCTCATTCTACTATAATAGGAAATAATGCCCCAATTATAACCAACAAAGGTAATATTTTACAAAACATAACTTAGATAACGGTTTAAGCAATGCCGCTACCTGCCTCACACACCTTCTAGCGCTACATAACATTCAGGAACAAAGCGCGGAATGCATACCAGTAAAATCACCAGATCAACATCAGATATGTTTTTTATCCTCTGGGGGTGATCGGGCAGAATTTCGACGCTGTCGCCAGGCCCAACCAAAAATGGTTCGCATTCACCATCATCCATCATCCCCTGCCCGGTCTCAATGGTGTAGGTTTCGCGCGTATTGGTAAGGCTGTGCAGTTCTGTGGTAACGCCGGGCTTTACCCGGCATCGGGCAATTGAATGCCCTGGCACGGCCTCATCATTCAGTATTTCCGAAATAAAACAGCGCTCGCGCGTTTCAAACTCAATTGGAGATTTATTCTTGATCAGTTTCAGCATTATAGTATCGCAATCGAATTTTATAAGAAAACTGTTTGCCAAGTTACCGCTGAAATATTTACTGTCAAATCTGACATGAATGGGAGAGACCAGTTGAGTGAGTTCACGATTTTTGAAAATGCATTAATTGTTACCTGCGATGAAAGCCACAAAACCATTGAAAATGGTGCGATGATAATTCGCGGTCGCGAGATTTTCTGGGTTGGACCGGCAGAAGAGCTGCCGCAAGAACAGCGCAGTGCGGCAAAAATCATAGACGCCGGGGGCAAAATACTTATGCCCGGTCTGATTAACACCCATGCCCATTGTGGCGACACCCTGTTTCGCGGACTTGTGGAAGATCTGCCGCTGGAACAATGGTTGCAAACCATATGGAAAGCGGAAGCCGAGGTTTTGGGCGATGCGGAAATTTGCCGGCTTGGGGTTGAGCTGGGATTTGCCGAATTGCTTAGCGGTGGTGTGACCAGTGTGATGGATAATTTCTGGCACCCGGACCAAACCTTTTTAGCCGCGCAAGATGCCGGTATTCGGCTGGCAACCGGCGGCATATTCTTCGATTTTGATGGCATGGACGGCAATGGCCCTGAAAACCGCCAAAAAGATGCGGCCGAACTGTTCGACCGTTTTGGTGAAAATGATGAAATGTTTGTTGGCACTATGCCGCACGGCACCTACACGGTCGGGCCGGAAAACCTTCGTGGTGCGATTAATCTTGCCAATGAGCGTGGCGGATTTTTCTCCATCCACGCAGCAGAAACCAAGGTTGAGCAGGCAACTATTCAGGAACGGTATCAGACCAGCGTCATCCGGCATCTTAGCGCGCTCGGCGGGTTGTCTCAAAATACCGTCCTGGCTCACTGCGTGCATGTGGATGATGAGGAGCTGGATTTAATGGCAAAAACCGGCACCCATGTGGCGCATAATCCGCTTTCCAATCTCAAGCTGGCTTCCGGGTTTGCCCCCATTATGGAAATGCAAAAGCGCGGGATCAATGTAACGCTCGGCACCGATGGGGCTGTCAGCGGCAATGATATGGATATGTGGCTGGCGATGCGGCTGGCGGCGACCATTCACAAGGCGGCAACGGAAAACCCTTCTGCTGTGACCGCCGGAGAAGCGCTTCATATGGCAACGCTAAATGGTGCAAAAGCATTGGGTGCAGAAAGCTATTTGGGATCATTGGAAGTTGGCAAACGGGCCGACTTCATTCTGCTCAACCATTCTGGTGCCCATGCCAGTCCGATGTTTAACCCGATCAATCACTTGGTATATTCTGCCACCAAGGGTGATGTGAACGATGTTTTTGTCTCCGGTCGTCAATTGGTGAAAGACAAGCAATTGCTCACCCTTGATTTGAGCGACATTTGCACCAAAGCACGCGCATTGCAGCCGCGCATAATGGCGGCCCTGAAGGAAAACCCGAAGGAGGTGCGCGCATGAGGAAAGAATTTTCAAACCGACTTGAAACCGCGTTAAGTTCAATTCGCGCTCAAACTGATTTTGTAGCCGATTTAGCCCTTGTTACCGGCACCGGGCTTGATGGATTGATTGCAGAAATCGAGGTTGAAAGCAAAATCCCCTTTGGTGAGATTGCCGGTTTCCCCGTATCTACCGCACCCTCACACAAGGGCGAGTTTGTTTTTGGCACTCTAAAAGGGCGCAAAATCATTGCCCAGAGTGGCCGTTTTCACCTTTATGAGGGCTGGGTTGGCGAAGATATTGTATTGCCGGTTTATACCATGCGGGCGCTGGGGGCGGAAAAATACATCGTCACCAATGCGGCAGGAAGCCTGAATGCCGACTATAATGTGCGCGATGTAATGCTGATTGAAGATCACATCAACTTTCAGGGCGTACACGCGCTTGCCGGCCCGAATGATGATCAATTGGGCCTGCGCTTTCCCGACATGTCGCGGGCCTATGATCCTGATCTTTGCAAGGCCGCAATGGAGGCCACAAGCTCTCTTGGGCTCAACATACGCAACGGCATTTATGCGGCCATTCACGGGCCGGAATTTGAAACCAGCGCCGAGCGTCGATTTCTGCGCATGGCGGGTGGTGATGCGGTTGGTATGTCGACAGTGCAGGAAGTAACGGCTGCCAATCATGCAGGCATGAAGGTGTTGGGCTTTTCTGCAATCTCCAATTCGGCCACCGGTGGGCCAGACCAGCAACCCGATACGCTTGAAGAGGTATTGGAAAATACGGCAATTTCAGCCAACATCATTGTAAAAATCATCATGCAAATGCTCGACGATGGCGCGCTATAAACAGATCCGGGGATAGATATGAGTGATACGAAACAATTCAGCGGCAAAAATGTACTGGTCACCGGGGCCAGTGGCGGCATTGGCCATGCAATCGCGCGCGCATTCAGCAATCAGGGAGCCAATCTTGCCCTGCAATATTACACCAATCGACCGAAAGCGCTTGAGGGCGAGCTTAATGGGAGTGCAGGTAAATTTGTTACGGTAAAAGCCGATCTCACCGAGGATGGTTTTGAAGCCGCTTTGCTCAAAGAAATCACAGCAGAATTGGGCGCGGTGGATATTTTGATCAATTGCGCCGCATCGCAAGATGTTTCTGACTTTGAAAACATGTCAGCATCGGATTTCAACGCCATGATGCAGATGAATGTGGGTGGCGTTTTTGCTCTTTCAAAAATATTTGCCGCTCAAATACCCGCACCCAATGAGGCGGCAATCGTCAATATATCTTCCATCGAGGGCTCTCGCCCGGCCAGGGGCCACGGCCATTATGCCAGTTCCAAGGCAGCGCTTGAAATGCTCACCAAAGCAATGGCGCTTGAATATGGTTCGTCCGGCCTGCGGGTCAATGCGGTCGCTCCGGGGTTGATTTCGCGGCCCGGCATCGAGCAGGACTGGCCCGATGGGGTTTCCCGCTGGAAGGCCCAGTGTCCGCTGGAACGTCTTGGCACACCGCAAGATGTGGCCGATGCGGTGCTGTTTTTAGCTTCACCGCAAGCCCGCTGGATAAGTGGCAGCGTGTTAACGGTTGATGGTGGCATGAGCGCCGGGCCGGGTTGGTGAAATTATTATCTCACGGCTAATCGTGCTTCGCACGGCCTGCGATGGCGCGTCGCATAAGCGACGGCTCGCTCTTCGCTCGCGCTCATTTTCCTCGCAAACACTAGCGCGCCTCTTTTCTTTGCCCCCGCGTGCGTTCTTTTATACACCACCCAGCTTTTTAATAAAACTCACGACTTCATCGACCCCCTCACCGGCTTTCACATTGGTGAATAAAAAAGGCCGTTCGCCCCGCATTTTTTTTGAATCCCGATCCATCACCTCAAGGCTTGCGCCCACATGCGGGGCAAGGTCAGTCTTGTTGATGATCAGCAAATCAGAACGGGTAATGCCCGGCCCACCTTTTCGCGGAATTTTATCACCGGCAGAAACATCAATCACATAAATGGTAATATCGGCCAGTTCCGGCGAAAAGGTTGCTGCCAGATTATCACCACCGGATTCAATAAAGACCAGATCAAGATCAGGAAACTTTTCGTTCATTTCCTTCACGGCAGCAAGGTTGATCGAAGCATCCTCACGAATGGCCGTATGCGGGCAACCACCGGTTTCAACCCCCATAATCCGTTCGGGCGGCAACGCACCGGAGCGGGTGAGAAACTCCGCATCCTCGCGGGTGTAAATATCATTGGTGATGGCGGCGAGCGAAATATCATCGCGCATACGCTTGCAAAGCGCATCCGTCAGTGCCGTTTTGCCAGAGCCCACCGGCCCGCCTATCCCCACCCGAAGGGGTCCGTTATTGCTCATGATCGAAACAGCCTCGTATATTGAATTTCATGTTGCATGGACGTTAAATCCACCATCAAGGTTGATGTGACAAGCCCGTCTAAATCGGTTGTTAGCGCATTGGTGGCAGCTTGTTCAACCACCTTGCCCAATTGCGCAATAATCTTTTGCCCATCGGTCTGGCCAAGCGGCACAATGCGCACAAGCGCTGAGGCAAGATTGGAAACAAACCCATGCAAATAGGCCGTTGCCAGCGCTTGCGGGTCGATATTCAACCCACCGGCAGCAGCCCCAACAGCAACGGAAAAGGTGTAAGGTCCGGGCCAGATTTTCGTTAACATATAGATTCCGGTGTTTTCCTCAAGCTTTTGAATTATCTCGATAAAGGCCGCCCCTTGCGCCTCGCTTTCCAGCCGCAATTCTTTTGTGGCCGAAAAGGCTGCGGCAAATTCTGCGACCTCGCTTAACCGGGCCTGATTGCCCGAAAGAACGGCCTTTTGGGCCAGCAGGGCAAACACACAATCAGCATAGCCATTACCGTTGGCGATAATCTCGCCAATCCATTCAACCGCCTGCTCAAGATCACCCACAAGCCCCTGCTCAAAGGCATTTTCCAGCCCGTGCGAATAGGTATAGGCACCGACCGGAAAGGACGGGGAGAACCACGTTTGCAACGTGTACAGCGTTTGTTGGGTGGAAGGGGTCAATGATCGTGTCCTTGGGTTCGTCCGTGCCCATAGGCTCCGGGATTTTCTCTCTCACGGCTGTTCGCAGCTGTGCTGCGGCCTGCGAGACGCGCTGCATAGGCAGCGGCTCGTTCTTCACTCGCAAATTTGCGCGGCTTTCGTTCCTAACCATGGTCGTGCCCGTGGGTTCGTCCGTGCCCGTAAGCACCGCCTTCGGGATTGAACGGTGCGTCAAGGCGGGAGACTGTACAACCAAGCTGCTCGAGCATTTCGGCGATCACATGGTCCCAGCGCAGCACGAGCTTGTTCTCGTGAATTTCGCACGGTAAATGCCGATTGCCCACATGCCATGCGGTGCGGGTCAGGTGTTTTTGATCATCACAGGTGGCCTGCATAACGTCTTCTGACGCTGCCCTCACCCGCACATGACGGCCATCATCGAGCAGCAGATCATCACCGTCGTGCAGCTCTGTGGCTTCAGGAAGGTCGAGCAGAAATTCCAATCCATTATCACCCATCATCACCATACGGCGGCGATGCCGGTCGTCATAGACAAGCGTGACGGTGTCAGCGGGTGTGGAATGCAGGTGGGTTATGGATGCGGCGCGGATCATTTGGTTAGCCGTTGCTCAAAACTGCATAGCCCTGAATGCAACCAACAATTACGAGTGCTAAAGTAAGCCACTTAATCCAAGAATTGTGTTGCATCTGTTCGCGGTGGCGCCTGTTTTCTTGTTCATACCTCGCGATCGTCGACAGGGCTTTGCCGGTTGCTCTGAAGTTGTGATTAACAACTGAAACGTCTCCCGAATCAACCAATGATTCCAAAATCAACTCATACTCAGCTTTCGTGGCAACAAAACTTGGATGCCTATAAAACCGGTCGCCGTGTATTTTCGTTAGAACTTCAAATATACCCAAACCATTATTATCCATAGGGTAACCATATTCGGTCCCATCAATTTCTAGTCGAAACCCGATTAGTTTATTCAGTAACTTAATTCTATTTGTCCTTCTTGGTGTTCTTGAATTAAACCACCATTGCTGTACTTTGTCATATGCAATTGAAATCTTTGGAAATCCCAAATATTCTTTAATAAGAAAACGCAAGGGAGAGCTATAGTTGAACGTTGCGGTACCCAAAAAATGTGTGGCTGAAAATTCTATTTTTCTAATATCTTGATTTTTCAGTGTGACCTTTTTTCGATACCCATTTCCATCGCTCCAAGACCGACCTCTTAAGCCTCTTTTGAACACTTTATCGATCTGGACATCAAAGTAAGCGCCATCTAAACCCCTTATTTCAGCGGAGTAACAATCTACATTTTTTGCTGCATCTCCAGTTCTTGGAATTCGACTTGGTGCCAGATTGCGAGTAACTTTGGCCAAGGCACACCTTAAAACAAACAATCTTATTCTTTGGCCCAACGAAGACATCACCCGAACACCTCATTTAAATCCATTGCACCATTCACAATGCGCAATACTTCCACATCGCCATTGTTTACTCGATAAATTATCAGATAATTGCCAAAGACCCTCCAGCGAACCTTTTCCGTCTCATGGCCTTTTAACAAAGCAAATCGTTCAGGATGATCAACTAATTCATAACACGCTTCTTCCAGTTCATAGGTAAAACTCAAGGCTCGTTCCAAATCATCGCGCGCTATAACTTCTGCAATAGTTTCAAGATCAAAATGAGCTTCTGGCGTAATTTTAACCCGTGCCATACTTGGCTTTCAATTTTGCTCTTACCTCATCGAACACCTCATCAGCGGGTCGCGTATTTCCAGCTTTTGCGGAAGCAAGGCCTTCTTCAATCATCACCGCTAGTTTGGTTTCGCGTTCCTGTACCAGCCGCACACCTTCGCGCAGGACTTCAGAGCGGGAACCATAGCGGCCTGATTTCACCAGCGAATTAAGGTAGTCTTCGAGTGGTTTTCCAAGTTCAGCACTTACGGCCATGAGTATTCTCCTTTTACGGCATAATACCAAAACCAATAACTATTATCAAATGGATGATCGCGCCCAAAATTCGATATAACTTCCTTCTCCCCTTGCGGGAGAAGGTGGGCATCGTGAAACGATGTTCGGTTGAGGGGTTATGAGCTAAGTAAACGGAATTAACGGGAGAATACACAAATACCCCCTCGTCCGCCCCTTCGGGTCACCTTCTCCCACAAGGAGTGAAGGAAGAGAATACGGCTAAATATCCTATTTACCTATCCGCATTTAATACATAAAGTATCGCTGGGCCATTGGTAAAACAGACGCCGGTTCGCAGGTGAGCAATTCACCATTGGCACGCACCTCATAGGTTTCCGGGTTCACTTCAATTTCGGGCGTTGCATCGTTCAAAATCATTGCAGATTTACCAATGCCGTTGCGGGTATTTTCCACCGGCAGTAATTGTTTTTCCAGTCCCAGATCATTGGCGATACAATGTTCGAGCGCCGCGTGGGAGGTAAATGTCACGGTGGAATTGGTCAATGCACGCCCATAGCTTGCAAACATCGGGCGATAGTGCACCGGCTGCGGTGTTGGGATTGAGGCATTCGGGTCGCCCATCAGGGCCGCAGATATAGAGCCACCCTGCAAAATCATATCCGGCTTAACGCCAAAGAAAGCCGGTGACCAGATCACCAGATCAGCCCGTTTGCCGACTTCGATCGAGCCAATATGCTTCGACATGCCATGGGCAATCGACGGGTTGATGGTATATTTGGCAATATAGCGGCGGACGCGGAAATTGTCATTGTCACCGACCTCTTCCGCAAGCCTGCCGCGTTGTTTTTTCATTTTATCGGCCGTCTGCCAGGTGCGGATGATTACCTCACCCACCCGGCCCATGGCCTGACTGTCAGACGCGATGATCGAAAATGCGCCCATATCATGCAGAATATCTTCCGCCGCAATGGTTTCACGGCGAATGCGGCTTTCGGCAAAGGCAATATCTTCAGGAATTGATGGATCAAGATGGTGGCAGACCATCAACATATCCAGATGTTCCTCAATCGTATTCACCGTATAGGGGCGCGTTGGATTGGTGGAGGACGGAATGACATTTTCCTCGCCGCAAACCTTGATAATATCGGGTGCATGGCCACCGCCCGCCCCTTCGGTGTGGAACGCGTGGATGGTGCGGTTTTTAAAGGCGGCAGTGGTGTTTTCGACAAAACCGGACTCGTTCAACGTGTCGGTATGGATCATCACCTGCACATCCATATCATCGGCAACCGACAGGCAGCAATCAATCGCCGCCGGCGTTGTGCCCCAATCCTCATGCAGTTTTAATGCGCAGGCCCCGCCATTAATCTGCTCGATCAACCCTTGCGGCTTGGAGGCATTGCCCTTACCGGCAAAGGCCAAATTCATCGGAAAAGCCTCGGCAGATTGCATCATACGGCCAATATGCCACGCGCCCGGCGTGCAGGTGGTCGCATTGGTGCCGGTGGCAGGCCCGGTGCCGCCGCCGAGCATGGTGGTAACGCCGCTCATCAGGGCTTCGTCGATCTGCTGCGGGCAGATAAAATGAATATGGGCATCAAACCCACCGGCGGTGATGATTTTTCCCTCACCGGCAATTGCCTCGGTCGAGGGGCCGATGATAATATCAACGCCGGATTGGGTATCTGGATTGCCCGCCTTGCCGATGGCGCAGATCAGCCCGTCGCGCAGGCCAATATCGGCCTTATAAATGCCCGTATGGTCGACAATCAGCGCGTTAGTGATGACCGTATCCACCGCCCCTTCGGCACGCGTGACCTGGCTTTGGCCCATGCCATCGCGAATGACCTTGCCACCGCCGAATTTCACCTCCTCGCCGTAGGAGGTGAGATCGCGTTCGACCTCGATAAACAGCTCGGTGTCGGCAAGGCGCACCTTATCGCCGGTGGTCGGACCATACATGGCGGCATAGGCGGCGCGGGAAATTTTTGTGGGCATTTTGGGTCCCTATCGTTGTTGAATTGAGGTCCGGGCGATCATAAAGGCCGCAAAGCCCAAACCGCAGCCGGAGACAAAATTGAGCATATGGCGTGAAAACCGGCTAACCGCAAATTTGGATGCGGATGAGCCAAGCACCGAATAAAACAGCAATGCCGGATATTCGAGCACCATGTTCAGCAGCGCCAGCAACATCATGCGCATTTCAATACCATCGCCACTACCGGCAAAAACCGGCAACATAATACCAAATGAAAGCACCGATTTCGGGTTAGCGCCCTGAATGGCAAAACTCGACCAGAACAACGCCTTAGGCGTTCGCTTTTTTGCTGGATTGGCCGTACTAGCATGGGCCGAAAAAATGGCTTTGAATGTGTTGAACGCAAGCCAGACGAGATAGGCAACGCCGACCCATTTGACGGTTTCAAACAGAATTGGAAAGGCCAGCAACAGCGCGCTCATGCCAGCAGCGGCCAAAATCGCATACATCAAATTAGCCGTGAAAATGCCCGCCATGCTGGCATGCGCCGGGCCAACGCCATTGGTTATCGCATCGCTGACCACTTTCAACACTGCCGGTCCGGGGGTGAAATTGAGCGCCATAAAGGTTGCGACAAAGCCCAGCACCAGCGTTAAATCAAAACTTGAAAATATTTCAGACATAATATTCTGCGCCCTTGCTCACAGTTCAATTCCTAACCCTCAACTGGCCGTTTCAGATTTGTTTAGTTCGGGAGAAAAATCGTTTTAACAATGCTGTATTGCCTCATCATAACTCACCCATAACCTTTTGATTGAAGCCATAAACCTCACGCTTGCCACCCAACGGCACCAGTTGCACATCGCGGGTTTGGCCCGGTTCAAAGCGCACGGCGGTGCCGGAAGCAATATCAAGTCGCATACCGCGTGATGCCTCACGGTCAAACTGCAATGCCTCATTGGTCTCAAAAAAATGATAGTGCGACCCGACCTGAATGGGCCGGTCACCGGCATTGGCAATGGTCAGTGTTGTGGCCTTAGCCCCTTGGTTTAACTCAATATCGCCCTTGGGCGTGATAATCTCTCCGGGGATCATGCCAATTCCTCACACTTCGCCGGATTGTATACCCGTCGTGTAGAAGCGGGATGCTTCAACAGGTGCATGGCCGGGCGAATAGGCCTTGGCACAAAATTTCCGCCGCAATTGAGGCACTCACCACCGAGCCTGTTTTCAACGCAGTCGCGGCAAAAAGTACATTCAAAGGTACAAATCATCGCTTCATCAGATTCCGGCGGCAATTCCTTGTCACAGCACTCACATCCGGGTTTCAATATAAGCATGGTATTCTCCTACCTTATTGGTTCGTGTACGGTGACCAGCTTTGTGCCATCGGGAAATGTGGCCTCCACCTGCACATCGTGGATCATTTCGGCAATGCCGTCCATCACATCATCGCGGGTGATTACCTTGGCGCCTGCGCTCATCAAATCAGCCACCGAGCGACCATCACGGGCACCCTCCACGACAAAATCAGTCACCAGCGCAATGGCTTCTGGATAATTGAGCTTTACGCCACGTTCCAGCCGACCACGCGCCACCATTGCAGCAACGGATACCAGCAATTTGTCTTTTTCCCGGGGAGTTAATTTCATGATTTTCTCCTTTTATTACAGGCAACAGCCTGTGAATCTTCTCTTTCACGGCTATTCCAATGTTACACATTGGGCCTACAAGGGTGCGCTCTCTTTAGTTTTCCGTTCGCTTGCGCGTAAACACGTGCGCTCTCTTTGTGCTTCTTTAATGATCCAAATCTTGCGCATCATTTCGTTCTACGTGCGATTTGGATTTACCCCCAAACGCGCGGCAACAGAGGACCAGAATGATCAGGCACCGTGCGCGCCATCAGCAATTCCAATATCCGCATGGTTGTTGTTCTAAGTTCATGGGCATTTTTGCCAAACAGACGGGTAATGGTCAACGGTCCAAGCGAAGAACAACCACCTATTGCACTATCATCGCTGATAATTTCACGAATTGCGTCGCAAATTTCAACGGCATTGGGCACCACATGAATAATTGTCGCCAAGGCTGAAGCACCATTGGCAATGGCTGGATGATTGAGCCTTTGTTGAATATCGTCACTCAGTTCAAACCGGTCGGCGAAGACCAGTTTTCCGCCCACACGTATCTGCCAGCCATCGCTGAAATAGCCCTGCCCAACAATCTCGCCCATTGCAGTACGACCGAAGGTGCAGGACTCAACCGCTATCAAACTGGCATTACCAGCAATTTCAATTGTGTTGGTGCGCTTTAAACGCCCGCCGTCAAACAGGATCGTTTCCTGCGGCAGCCACATGGCGCTAGCACCCTCATCAACTATCAAGCGCGAATGAATTTCCGCATTGCCCTGACGTGATAAATATATCCGCTCGGCTGCCTGGGTGGTAACTATGGCCGTGGTGTCTTTGCGCCAATGAACACGGGCCACAAATACATCACCGTCGGTCAGACCACCGGTGGTATTGATGATAACCGCTTCTTTCAAGCGCCCCTGCTCGGCGCGGGCGATTTTTACCTTGCCGCTGCCAGATTGATAAAGCTCATCCAGCGCGGTCAGGCCATCGCGGTTTTTGAAACTTAAACGAATTTCGCCGCGCGAGCGCTGCAAGGGTATTGAAATGCCTATGATCCACGCCCCTGCGGATATACAGGCACATCATCATTGATCTCGTAATAGTCACCCTTGTCGGCCGCAAAAATATGATCGATGATTTTAATACCTGCATCATTATCAAGCGAGCCAGCCAGAATGGAGGTTGTGTCTCTCCCATTTGGTTTCCAGAAAAGCGCTGATCCGCATTTTTTGCAGAAACCTCGCCTTGCATCATCAGAGGCCTCATACCAGGTGAGGTTTTCCCCGCCGTGGATTGAAAGGTCACTATCCTTGGCGCTGGTTGCCGCATAGAAATGGCCAGACTGTTTGCGGCACTGGCTGCAATGGCAGGCTGTTACCTGTCGCAATGGGCCATCAATTGTGTATTTAATTGCCCCACAAAGGCAAGAACCGGATGCGCTCATGTTTATTCCTTGAATATGCATTGTTGGATCGGGACTACTCTCCAAAACTTCGATCGTCATCCTCGGCCACCGTGCCGAGGATCCATGATGTTTGTCTCAAAAAGGTAAGTTGATGACAAGCATCAATCCATCATCTCTTGCATTTCATCAACGACCGCAATAAAAATTACTGGTCCAGTAGATCCTCGGCACGGTGGCCGAGGATGACGAAATACGGTGTCAATTCCCTTTTGCAAATTTACCCATTCGCCGCCACTTTTTCACTCCGTTGCAGCTTTTCTTTTTTCAGCCGCTCAGCAATTAAAAACGCCAGCTCGATGGATTGATCGGCGTTCAGGCGCGGGTCGCAATGGGTATGATAGCGGTTTGACAGATCATCATCGGAAATTGCCCGCGCGCCACCGGTACATTCGGTAACATCCTGACCGGTCATTTCCACATGAATCCCACCGGCATGGGTGCCTTCTGCCTCGTGCACATCAAAGAAGTTTTCAACTTCGCCAAGCACCCGGTCAAACGGACGGGTTTTATAGCCACCGGCCGAAATTGTATTGCCATGCATCGGATCGCAGGACCAAACAACCTTGCGGCCTTCCTTCTCGACCGCGCGAATTAGTTTTGGCAAATGTTCTTCAACATTGTTGTGGCCAAAGCGGCAAATCAGGGTCATACGACCGGCTTCATTGGCGGGGTTTAGAATATCCAGCAATTCAAGCAGACCATCAGCCGTTGTGGTTGGGCCACATTTCATGCCCAGCGGATTTTTTATCCCACGGCAAAATTCCACATGTGCATGGTCTGGCTGGCGGGTACGGTCGCCAATCCACAACATATGCCCGGAGGTGCCGTAGTAATCGCCAGAGGTGGAATCCACCCGCGTCATTGCTTCTTCATAGCCAAGCAGTAGTGCTTCATGGCTGGTGTAAAAATCGGTTTCCCTCAAACGCGGATTGCTGTCCGCGTCAATGCCGATAGCCCGCATGAAGTCGATGGTTTCAGTAATCCGGTCCGCCAGCTCGCGGTAACGTGCCGCCTGCGGCGAATTGGATACGAAGCCCAGTGTCCATTTGTGAACATGTTCCAGATTGGCATAACCGCCTTGCGCGAAGGCTCGAATGAGGTTCAGCGTTGCAGCCGCCTGACGGTAAGCCATGATCTGGCGTTGTGGGTCGGGCGCGCGGGCAGCATCCTCAAATTCAATACCATTAATGATGTCACCACGGTAACTTGGCAGAGTTTTCTCATCCCGCACTTCAATATCGGATGAACGCGGCTTGGCAAATTGACCGGCAATCCGGCCAACTTTCACAACCGGCTTGGAGCCACCAAAGGTGAGAACCGCTGACATCTGCAAAAGCACGCGGAAAAAGTCACGAATATTATCCGCACTATGTTCGGCAAAGCTTTCTGCACAATCTCCACCCTGCAACAGGAA
>JAJRQF010000048.1 GCA_024280375.1 Alphaproteobacteria bacterium
GCTGTTAAAAAACGCGAAGATACGCACCGGATGGCTGAAGCCAACCGTGCCTTTGCACATTATCGCTGGTAGAGGCAGAAACTGAATTATGGCACGCGAATATAACATCAAAGATTATCGTAATTTCGGCATCATGGCTCACATTGATGCGGGTAAAACGACAACAACAGAACGTATTCTGTATTATACCGGCAAAAGTCACAAGATTGGTGAAGTGCATGATGGCGCTGCAACCATGGATTGGATGGAGCAGGAGCAGGAGCGGGGTATTACTATTACCTCAGCTGCTACGACTACTTTTTGGCCTGACCGTGATGGTAAAATGCACCGGTTCAATATTATTGATACGCCCGGACACGTTGACTTCACCATTGAAGTAGAGCGTTCTTTGCGGGTGCTTGATGGTGCCGTTGCGTTGCTTGATGCCAATGCTGGTGTGGAGCCGCAAACAGAAACTGTTTGGCGTCAAGCTGATAAGTATTCTGTGCCACGGATGATTTTCGTCAATAAGATGGATAAAATTGGCGCTGACTTTTATAATTCAGTTAAAATGATTAAAGAGCGTCTTGGTGGTAAGCCGGTTGTTCTTCAATTGCCAATTGGTGCTGAAAGCGAATTCGCTGGTGTTGTTGATCTGATTGAGATGAAAGCGCATATTTGGCGTGATGAATCTTTGGGTGCGAAGTGGGATGTGGTTGATATTCCCGAGGACTTAAAAGAGCGCGCTGAAGAGTTCCGTGAAGAAATGATCGAAACGATCGTTGATATCGACGACGCTGCGACAGAAGCTTATCTTGAAGGTGACATGCCTGATATTGATACCATTCGACGTCTTATTCGTCAGGGTACAATTGATGTATTATTCTTCCCCGTTCTTTGTGGTTCTGCCTTTAAGAACAAGGGTGTGCAGCCTCTTCTTGATGCTGTGATTGATTTCTTGCCTTCGCCCATTGATATTCCTGCTGTTTCTGGCGTGGACGCTGCTACAGATGAGCCAATTACACGCGAAGCGAGTGATGATGCGCCTTTGAGCATGTTGGCTTTCAAGATTGCCAACGATCCGCACATGGGGTCACTTACATTTTGCCGGATTTATTCTGGTAAGCTGGAAACTGGCAGCATGCTGGAAAACTCTGTTAAAGGTAAGCGCGAGCGCGTTGGTCGCATGTTCCAAATGCACTCCAACTCACGTGAGCAGATTAACGAAGCTTTTGCAGGTGATATTGTTGCGATTGTTGGTCTTAAGGATACAACAACAGGGGACACGCTTTGTGCGTCCAATTCCAAGGTTATTCTTGAGCGTATGGAATTCCCCGATCCGGTTATTTCTATCGCTGTTGAGCCTAAGACCAAAGTTGACCAAGAAAAAATGGGCCTCGCCCTGAACCGTCTTGCAGCTGAGGATCCAAGTTTCCGCGTTGCGACGGATGAGGAAAGTGGTCAGACGATTATTTCTGGAATGGGTGAATTGCACCTTGATATTCTGGTTGATCGTATGAAGCGCGAATTTGGTGTTGAAGCCAATATTGGTCAGCCTCAGGTTGCCTATCGTGAAACAATTACCAAATCGACCAAGGTTGATTACACCCATAAGAAACAGTCCGGTGGTTCTGGTCAGTTTGCTCGGATTAAAATGACTGTTGAGCCCAATGTTACGGGTGAAGGCTTTGATTTTTCTAATACGATTGTTGGCGGTAATATTCCTAAAGAATATATTCCTGGTGTTTCTAAGGGCGTTAACTCTGTGATGGATGCCGGCGTTTTGATTGGCTTCCCAGTTGTTGATGTCAAAGTGACTTTGACAGATGGCGCTTATCACGATGTGGATTCATCGGTGTTGGCCTTTGAAATTGCCGGACGTATGGGGTTCCGACAAGCTCTTAGAGAAGCGGGACCAAAAATTCTTGAACCTATTATGAAGGTTGAAGTTGTAACGCCTGAAGACTATATGGGCGATGTAATTGGTGATCTGAACTCCCGTCGCGGACAAATTCAGGGAACCGAAGCACGTGGTGTTGCCACGATGATTGAAGCTTTTGTGCCACTTGCCAATATGTTTGGGTATGTGAACAATTTGCGTTCCATGAGTCAGGGACGCGCCCAGTATTCTATGCAGTTTGACCATTATGAGCAGGTGCCTAATGCAACTGCTGAAGAAATCATGGCGAAATATCGCTAAACGTTAAGAACTAAATTTGAGTTGGTGAAGAGGCCGACGCATTTACGGAGAAAAGAAAATGGCTAAGGTTAAATTTGATCGTACCAAGCCCCACGTCAACATCGGCACAATCGGCCACGTTGATCACGGCAAAACAACATTGACAGCGGCTATCACCAAAGTTTTGGCTGAAAGCGGTGGCGCTGAAGTAACAGCATTTGACGAAATTGATAAAGCGCCAGAAGAAAAAGCGCGTGGCATCACGATTTCAACATCTCACGTTGAGTATGCAACTGAAAATCGTCACTATGCTCACGTTGATTGCCCAGGTCACGCCGATTATGTGAAAAACATGATCACCGGCGCTGCGCAAATGGATGGTGGCATTTTGGTTGTTTCTGCAGCTGATGGCCCCATGCCTCAGACACGCGAGCACATTTTGCTTGCCCGTCAGGTTGGTGTGCCTTCCTTGGTGATCTACATGAATAAAGTTGATCAGGTTGATGACGAAGAATTGCTTGAATTGGTGGAAATGGAAATCCGCGAACTGCTTTCTTCTTATGATTTCCCAGGCGACGATATTCCGATTGTTATGGGTTCTGCGCTTGCCGCTCTTGAGGGCCGTGATGATGAAATCGGCAAAGAGTCTATTCTTAAATTGATGGCTGCTGTTGATGAATATATTCCAACTCCGGATCGTCCAAAAGACAAACCGTTCCTGATGCCAATTGAAGATGTTTTCTCAATTTCTGGCCGTGGTACTGTTGTTACAGGTCGTGTGGAACGTGGCATTGTGAATGTTGGTGATGAAGTTGAAATCATTGGCATTAAAGAAACACAGAAAACCACAGTTACGGGTGTTGAAATGTTCCGCAAGCTGCTTGATAGCGGTGAAGCTGGTGACAATATTGGCGCTTTGATCCGTGGTGTTGATCGCGAGCAGGTTGAACGCGGTCAGGTTCTTTGTAAGCCCGGCTCTGTTACACCACACACTAAATTCATCGGCGAAGCTTATATTTTGAGCAAAGATGAGGGTGGTCGTCATACACCATTCTTCACTAACTACCGTCCTCAGTTCTACTTCCGTACAACTGATGTGACCGGTGTTGTTTCTTTGCCAGATGGCGTTGAAATGGTGATGCCTGGTGATCGTGTTGAAGTTAATGTTGAGTTGATCGTGCCAATCGCCATGGAAGAAAAGCTTCGCTTTGCTATCCGTGAAGGTGGCCGTACTGTTGGCTCAGGCGTTGTTTCTAAAATCGTCGAATAGTTTTTGATTTGGCGCGGGTGAGTAACTTCCCCCGCGTCTATTCTGCCTAAAGTTGCCAGTTATTTGGAAAATATGAAATGAAAAGTCAAAATATTCGCATACGGCTTAAGGCCTTTGACCATCGCGTTCTTGATGTATCGACACGGGAAATCGTTTCGACAGCAAAACGTACAGGCGCACAAGTTCGCGGACCAATTCCGCTGCCGACGCGTATTGAAAAATTCACTGTCAACCGTTCACCCCACGTGGACAAAAAGAGTCGGGAACAATTTGAAATCCGTACTCATAAGCGTTTGTTGGATATTGTTGAACCAACACCGCAAACTGTTGATGCACTCATGAAGCTCGACCTCGCCGCAGGCGTGGATGTTGAGATCAAGCTCTAATTGAGCTTTTAAGGAAGAGGTTGAAACAATGCGTTCTGGATTGATCGCACAGAAGCTGGGCATGACCCGAATTTTCACTGAAGACGGTACTAACGTACCTGTCACAGTGTTGGGTCTGCAAAACTGCCAAGTGGTAGGCCAGCGGACGGAAGATAAAGACGGCTACACTGCGCTACAATTAGGCGCTGGTGCAGCTAAAGTAAAAAATGTTAGCAAAGCCAGTCGGGGACAGTTTGCTGTTGCCAAGGTCGAGCCTAAACGTTGTGTTGCTGAATTTCGCGTCACGGCTGATAACCTAATTGAAGTGGGCGCCTCTATGCAGGCTGATCATTTCATTGATGGCCAATTGGTTGATGTGAGTGGAACTTCGGTTGGTAAAGGCTTTGCCGGTGCCATGAAACGTCACAACTTTAGTGGTCTTCGGGCTTCGCATGGTGTGTCTATTTCTCACCGTTCCCACGGTTCCACGGGTAACTCCCAGGATCCTGGTAAAGTGTTCAAGGGCAAGAAAATGGCCGGACATATGGGTGCTGAACGTGTAACCACGCAAAACCTGACTGTTGTTCGTACGGATATTGAACGTGGCCTTATTATGATCAAGGGTTCTGTACCCGGGTCAAAAGGTGGCTGGGTGTTTATTCGTGATGCGGTTAAGAAAGCGGCTCCTGAGGGCGCATCTTTCCCGGGGTCATTCAAGGCTGCTGATGGCGCAAGTGCTGTTACAGCTGATGCGGCTCCTGCCGAAGACGGCGCAACTGGGGGCGCAGAATAATGGAATTCAAGGTTACAAAACTTGATGGTAAGGCAGCTGGTAAAGTTGAACTTGCTGAGGACGTTTTCGGGCTTGAGCCCCGTGCTGACATCCTGCAACGTATGGTTCGCTATCAGTTGCTGAAACGTCAGGCCGGTACTCACTCTGTGAAAAACCGTTCCGACATCACCGGTACAACAAAGAAGTTTGTTCGTCAGAAGGGTTCTGGCGGCGCGCGTCACGGGTCTCGTAAGGCAAATATCTTTCGTGGTGGTGGTCGTGCGTTTGGCCCAACTCCTCGTTCACACGCGGTGTCTCTGCCCAAGAAAGTTCGTGCTTTGGCTCTTAAGTATGCTCTTAGCTCCAAAGTTAAGTCCGGCGATTTGATCGTTTTGGACAAAGCGGAGGCAAAAGATCCTAAAACTGCCGCATTGCGCGAGAGTTTTTCTAAAATGGATTTGAGCAACGCTTTGATCATTGGCGGCGCTGAGCTGGATAATAATTTCTCACTAGCTGCCCGCAACATACCGTTGATTGATGTTCTGCCTGTGCAGGGGATTAACGTTTATGACATTCTGCGTCGTTCCAAATTGGTGCTGACAAAAGATGCGGTTGAAGCACTGGAGGCTCGCCTATCATGAACAAAACAAAGCATTATGACGTAATCGTCGCGCCGGTTGTTACCGAAAAATCAACAATGGCTTCTGAGCATAATCAGGTCGTGTTTGATGTGGCGATAGATTCAACAAAACCACAGATTAAAGCGGCTATCGAGGAATTGTTCTCGGTTAAAGTTAAAGCTGTGAACGTAAATATCCGTAAGGGCAAGACCAAAAAGTTCCGTGGCATTAACGGGCGTCGTAAAGATGTCAAAAAAGCTATTGTTACGTTGGTTGAAGGCCAGGTCATCGACATTGCGTCGGGTCTGTAAGAAAGCGGTAGGGAAAATATTATGGCATTAAAGTCTTATAATCCAACATCCGCCGGTCGACGCGCCCTTATCGGGATCGACCGGAGCGAACTGTGGAAGGGTGGCCCGGTCAAAAAACTGACTGAAGCCAATCATTCCAAGGGTGGTCGCAACAATGCTGGGCGTATTACGATGCGCCGGCGTGGTGGTGGTCACAAACGCACCTACCGTTTGATTGATTTCAAGCGCACACATTTTGATGTGTCGGCTACGGTTGAGCGGATTGAATATGATCCTAATCGGACAGCTTTTATTGCTCTGATTACATATGATGATGGTGTTCAGTCCTA
>JAJRQF010000049.1 GCA_024280375.1 Alphaproteobacteria bacterium
GCTGAAAAACCCGCTTTTTATATGTCCCGTGAAATCAACCGCTTTGCAGCGAGATTTCTGTCAGTTTTCCTGGAGTTTTCAGGCTAACAAAGGAGGGCGTATTCCAAACTTGTCAGCGCCGAATAACCGGGGCTGCGCGATTATATAAGGAATTACGATGAGCAAGCGTCTCACCACAAAATACAAAATTGACCGCCGCATGGGCGAAAACATCTGGGGTCGTCCGAAGAGCCCGGTAAATCGCCGTGAATATGGTCCAGGTGAACATGGCCAGCGCCGCAAAAGCAAGATCTCCGATTTTGGTATTCAGCTGCGTGCCAAGCAGAAATTGAAAGGTTACTACGGTAACATTTCCGAAAAACAGTTCCGCAAAATTTATGCTGAAGCAAGCCGCATCAAAGGCGATACATCTGAAAACCTGATTGGTCTTTTGGAATGCCGTTTGGACGCGATTGTTTACCGCTCCAAATTTGTTGCAACCGTATTTGCAGCGCGTCAGTTCATCAATCACGGCCACATCAAGGTCAACGGCCAAAAGGTCGATATTCCAAGCTACCGCTGTAAGCCTGGTGATCAGATTGAATTGCGCGAGAAATCAAAAACACTTGCTTTCGTTCTGGAGGCCGTTCAACTGGCTGAGCGCGATGTGCCGGAATATATTACAGCCGACCATAACAAAATGACATCGTCATTTGTTTCTGTTCCAGCTTTTGCCGATGTACCTTATCCGGTAATGATGGAACCAAATCTGGTGGTTGAGTTTTATTCTCGCTAATCTTTGCGGGCATATTAATTTTGAAAAGGCCGCCCAATTGTGCGGCCTTTTTTGTTGGAGCTACCATGCAAAACACTGTCCTTGAAGAAAATTCAGACACCTGCCACCCGATGTTTCGCGCAGCCCCTTCTGGTGTTGAGTTCAACAAACTGCGCAAACGGTTGCTGCGGCTGACCCGGCAGGCGATTGAAGATTATTCCATGTTGCCAAAGAAGCCGGGCGTGAAAAAGCCTAAATGGCTGGTGGGCTTGTCCGGTGGTAAGGATTCCTATGGGTTGATTGCGCTTCTGCTCGATCTGCAATGGCGCGGATTGTTACCGGTTGAACTGATTGCCTGCAATCTCGATCAGGGACAACCGAATTTTCCAAAGGAAATACTGCCCAATTGGCTGAACGCCAACAATATCACTCACCGGATTGAATATCAGGATACCTATAGTGTGGTGATCGACAAATTGCCGGCAACGGCGACCTATTGTTCGCTTTGCTCTCGGCTCAGGCGCGGGCATTTATACCGCGTGGCGCGCGAAGAAGGGTGTGATGCTCTTATTTTGGGCCATCACCGCGAAGATATTCTGGAAACCTGTTTCATAAATTTTCTGCATGGCGGGCGCTTGGCCTCAATGTCGCCAAAGCTGATCAATGACGAGGGCGATGTGATGGTAATGCGGCCATTAAGCCTTTGCGCCGAGGAAGATTTGGAAAAATTTGCCCAGGCAATGCAATTTCCAATTATACCCTGCGACCTTTGCGGATCGCAGGATGGCTTGCAGCGCAATCAATTGAAAAAAATGCTTCTCGATATTGAGACCCGTATGCCGGGCCGTAAGGATTCAATGATCCGCGCGTTGACCAACATCCGACCCAGCCATTTGCTTGACAAAAAGCTGTTTGATTTTGAAACTTTGGGATTAGGTGAGTGAAATAACGAGAAATGACAAGGAGATAAATCTCTCCATCGTCATCCTCGGGCACCGTCCCGAGGATCCAGAATAAGTGCTGAAAACGAAGATTTTTGTAATTGAGTATTGTGCCGCATCTTACCGGAACACGGATTACCCAATTTTTAATCAATAAATTGATGGTTCACTAGATCCTCGGGACGGTGCCCGAGGATGACGATGGAGTTTGTTTGGGCCTATACTGGATTGTATTTACCAGACCGCGCACTTCTGCAAAATTGCTAACTAAGCCTCAGCTTTGCCGTTCATCACAATACCTTTTTCGGTAAGGTGTTGTTGCAATTCGCCCTGCTGGAACATTTCACGCACGATGTCACAACCGCCAACAAATTCGCCTTTGATGTAAATCTGCGGCACGGTTGGCCAATTGGTATAATCTTTAATGCCCTGGCGAAGATCGTCATCCTCAAGCACATTAATGCCCTTGTAGTCGACACCGAGATAATCAAAAATCTGCGCCATCTGGCCAGAAAAACCACACTGTGGAAAAGCCGGTGTGCCTTTCATGAAAACGACAACGTTGTTGTTTTTAACCTGATCTTCGATAAATGCTTTCATGCTCATGGGAGTGCCTTTCCTGCATCTAAACTAAATGATGCGAATTGTTATATTCAAACTCTCTAATACGTTCTTTGTATCGAAAAGTCCATATGGTGCTGGTCTAAAGGGATTGCCAGCCTAATTCACCTGATTTGCCAGATTAATTTACTCCGGTGCGCTGGTTTGCAGCGCAAGCGCATGCAGTTGGCCGCCCATATTGCCTTTGAGTGCCTGATAGATCATCTGGTGTTGCTGGACCCGGCTTTTGCCGCGAAAACTTTCAGATACCACTTCCGCAGAATAATGATCGCCATCACCGGCCAGATCACGAATAGCGATCTGCGCATCTGGCAGCGCTTCCTTGATCATCCGTTCAATTTCACTTGCATCCATAGCCATGATTGCGGTCTCCTCGTTGGTGCGTGGGTTTTGACCCTATTTGCCTGCCATGTAATCTGGCAACCAGTTTTCGTGGGCGTGCTGCATATCGTCAACAGATATGGAGATCAACGCTCCAATCGTCAATGCGTTACCACCAAATTCCCCAATTCTGGAGAATGAAACACCGGCGGCTTCCGCATTCGCGGCAAACATATTGGCATAATCCGGTCTAACGCTGACAATATAGCGCGATTGGTCTTCGCCAAAAAGCGAAGCGTGCGGTTGCTCAGACTGATGCTCAATGGTGGCGCCCATTTGTCCGGCAATGCACATTTCAGCCAAACAGATTGCCAGCCCGCCATCAGAAATATCATGACAAGCTGTAATATATTCAGTGTTGATGGATGTGCGAACAAATTCACCGCGCGCCCACTCGGTTTGCAAATCCACCGGGGGAGGCGGCCCGTCTTCACGGTCAAGCAATTCGCGCAAATAAATTGATTGACCAAGATGGGTGGCTTCGGTGCCTATGAGAAAGACTATATCGCCTTGGCCCGCGCTGCCAATGCCAACGGATGTGCGGTAATCGGCGATCAAGCCAACACCACCAATGGTCGGCGTCGGCAAAATTGCCTGCCCTTGGGTTTCATTATATAGCGAAACATTGCCCGAAACGATCGGCATGGAAAGTGCCAGGCAGGCCTCGCCAATGCCCTCAATGGCCTTGACCAGTTGGCCCATGATTTCAGGCTTTTCCGGGTTACCAAAATTGAGGTTGTCGGTCGCCGCAATCGGCTCGGCACCAACCGCACAAAGATTGCGGTAACATTCAGCCACCGCCTGCTTGCCGCCTTCAAACGGGTCTGCCTCGCAATAACGTGGTGTCACATCGCTGGAAAATGCCAGCGCTTTACCATCATGGCCTTCAACTCGCACAATACCCGCATCACCCCCCGGCACCTGCATGGTGTTGGCCTGAATGAGTGTATCATATTGCTCATAGATCCAGCGCTTGGAGGCAATATCTGGCGATTGCAAAATGGTTATCAGCGCGGCTGAATAGTCGTCGACCTGCGGCACATCGGCTGCTGCAAGGTCGTTATATTTGCCCGGAGTAATATAGGGACGGTCATATTCCGGCGCCTCATCGCCAAGTTTTTTAATCGGCAGATTGGCAACTTCCTCGCCGTGACGAAGAATGCGGAAGCGCAGATCATCGGTGGTAATGCCGACAATGGCGAAATCCAGCCCCCATTTTTCGAAGATTGCCGTGGCCTGTTCTTCAAGCTCGGGCCGTAGCACCATCAACATGCGTTCCTGACTTTCAGAAAGCATCATCTCATAGGCGCTCATATTCTCTTCCCGGCATGGCACCTTGTCGAGATCAAGTTCAATGCCGAGATCACCCTTCGCGCCCATTTCAACCGCAGAACAGGTAAGGCCTGCGGCCCCCATATCCTGAATGGCGATTACCGCGCCGGATGCCATGAGTTCGAGGCAGGCTTCAAGCAGGCATTTTTCCGTGAATGGATCACCGACCTGTACGGTTGGGCGTTTTTCATCGATGTCATCATCAAATTCAGCCGATGCCATTGTGGCACCGCCAACCCCGTCGCGTCCGGTTTTCGCACCAAGATAGACAACTGGCAGGCCAACACCTTCGGCTTGCGAAGTAAAAATTTGATCTGCCTTGGCAAGGCCCGCAGCAAATGCATTGACCAAAATATTATCATTATAACGGGCGTGAAAGTTCACTTCGCCACCAACTGTCGGCACGCCAAACGAATTGCCATAGCCGCCGATACCGGCCACCACACCGGAAACCAGATGTCGTGTTTTTGGGTGATCTGGTTCGCCAAACCTGAGCGCGTTCATTGCAGCAATAGGCCGCGCACCCATGGTAAAAACATCGCGCAAAATGCCGCCCATACCGGTCGCCGCCCCCTGATAGGGCTCAATATATGACGGATGATTGTGGCTTTCCATTTTGAAAACCACCACATCGCCATCACCAATATCAACCACACCAGCGTTTTCGCCGGGGCCAAGAATAACCCGTGGGCCTTCGGTTGGCAGGGTGCGCAGCCACTTTTTTGATGATTTATAGGAGCAATGTTCATTCCACATGGCCGACCAGATACCAAGCTCGGTATAGGAAGGCTCGCGTCCTGTCAGTTCCAGAATGCGTTGCCATTCATCATTCGACAATCCGTGATCGGAAATCATCTCTGGTGTAATTTGAATTTCGTTCGGAATGCTCATAATTAGCCTAAGATTAGCAGCTTTTACCGCCGGCCGCCCATTTTGATACCGTGTCCTGAATGCGCGAACCGGCATCAGAATCAAGCAACGGGCCGAATGTTGAAACACCGGCAACGCCGACAATGCGCTCGGCTTGAATAACCAGTTTTGGCAGGCCGCCCGGATTTTTCCGTGGCACAATTAACACCCTAGGCCGCCCGGAATGGGAGTTTAGTTCGGTTGCCATACTGTATTTTGCAAACGCGGGATCGTTTTTCTTAAACCAGCAAGACTGCGCTTGCCGGGCGATATGCACCATAATTGTTTGCGGGCTCGGGCTTTTGGCAGCCTTGCTGATGGTCTGCTGACAACCGGTCACCGCCAGAGGTAAAATTGATACTGCAATCAGCGACATCTTATTCACGCAACCAGCCCCAATGCACTTTCAAACAGCCTGCGCCCGTCATCGCCTGTGTGGGCATCTTCAATCAGATTTTCAGGATGAGGCATCATGCCAAGCACATTGCCTCGTTCGTTGATGATGCCGGCAATATCATTGACCGAGCCATTCGGGTTTGTTCCTTCCGCATAGCGAAACACCACCCGCCCATTGTTTTCGAGTTTTTTCAAAACCGCCTCATCGGCATAATAATTGCCATCATGATGGGCAACCGGGCAGCGGATAATTTCGCCTTGGCCATAGCGGCTGGAAAACTGCGTTTCAGCATTGGTGATTTCAAGTTTAACTTCGCGGCAAACAAAGGTTAGCCCCGCATTGCGCATCAAAGCACCGGGCAAAAGGCCCGCCTCGGTGAGAATTTGAAAGCCGTTGCAAACGCCAATAATAGGCACGCCCCGGTTCGCTGTTTTTGATAGCGCATCCATAATCGGCGAGCGGGCGGCAATGGCACCGGCGCGCAAATAGTCCCCATAGGAAAACCCACCTGGAATGATGACCAGATCACTTGCCGGAATTTCCAATTCCGTATGCCAAACGGTTTGCGGTGTGTGGCCGGAAATTTTGGTGATCGCGGCAATCATATCGCGGTCACGATTGGAACCCGGAAAAATTATGACGGTGGTTTTCAAGCCACAATCTCCACGCAATAATCTTCAATCACCGTATTAGAGAGAAGTTTTTCACACATGAAATTGAGGCTTTCAATGGCAGCTTTTTTGGTATCTGCGTTCAGCGAAATTTCAAAAACCTTGCCTTGCCGAACCTGCTCCACCCCAGCGATGCCAAGGGCAGAAAGCGAGCCTTCAATCGCCTTGCCCTGTGGGTCAAGAACACCGTTTTTGAGTGTCACTGTTACGCGTGCGTTGAACAAAGCCATTTTCTATTCCGACTTCACCAATACAGGACCAGTGCCGCGTGGCGGCTCATTTTCGTTTAAAATCCCAAGCCTGTTCGCCACCTCGCGGTATGCTTCCAGCATGCCGCCAAGGTCTAGGCGAAACCGGTCTTTATCCAGCTTCTCGTTGGTTTTTAAATCCCAAAGGCGGCAGGAATCCGGTGAAATTTCATCAGCAACGACTATCCGCATAACGTCATTTTCGATCAGCCGACCACATTCGATTTTGAAATCGACCAGTTGAATACCAGCCCCAAGAAACAGCCCGGAAACAAAGTCATTCACCCGAATGGCCAGCGCCATAATGTCATCAATTTCCTGCGGCGACGCCCAGCCAAAAGCGGTGATGTGCTCTTCTGAAACCATCGGGTCATCAAGCTCGTCTGACTTATAGTAAAACTCAATGATAGAGCGCGGCAGCACCGTACCTTCATCAAGGCCAAGGCGCTTGGAAAGCTGGCCGGCTGCGATATTGCGCACAACCACTTCCAGCGGAATAATCTCCACTTCCTTAATCAGCTGTTCGCGCATGTTCAGCCGTTTGATGAAATGGGTCGGAATGCCAATGCGGTTGAGGTGGTTGAAAATAAATTCAGAAATGCGATTGTTCAACACGCCCTTGCCATCAATTATGTCGTGTTTCTTGGCATTGAACGCGGTTGCGTCGTCCTTAAAAAACTGAATCAGGGTGCCCGGTTCAGGCCCTTCATAGAGTATTTTTGCCTTGCCTTCATAAATTCGGCGGCGTCTTGCCATGGGGATCACCAGATATCAGGGTCAAAATTCGCATTGGAGATGATCTGAAAAAATTCTGCGGCCTGTAAATTGCCAATCAGAATACAATATTAGAATCACTCCGCCGCCCAGCTGCACAATCCCATACTGTAAGTGATAGTTCAAAACAATTCTGCGAACGGGGTTGCGCCAGTTAATCACAGGTATTCACCCAAATGGTGTTGCAATGATGAGCTATTGAGCGATGCAACAATGTATCGTTGATTTGCGAGGCAGCACGCACTAAGTAAGAACGAGAAAAGTGAATCATCTAATTGCGGTGGTTTACGGGATTTATTGGCAATTTGGAGAATATTATGGCTGGAATGAAAGATCGCGAAGAGGGCTTTGAAAAAAAGTTCGCCCATGACGCTGAATTAAGATTTAAGGCTGAAGCACGGCGCAATAAATTGTTGGGGCTGTGGGCGGCTGAAATTCTCGGTAAATCAGGAGATGATGCAGATGCATATGCCAAAGAAGTTGTGATCGCAGATTTCGAAGAAGCTGGAGATGAAGATGTCTTTCGCAAAGTTCGCGGTGATCTTGATGCCGCCACCAGCGATGATCAAATTCGCGAGGCAATGAGCGCACTCATGGCCAAGGCAATTGAGCAAATTCAATCTGATTAATTAGAAATCATCGTCTGTATTGATTGCCCACACCCATAAACAGGAAATCAGATGAACCGTCTTCGCAATCTGTTGGAAAATGACAAGGCGGTTTTAACCGCATGGTGCGGGTTGAGCGGGCGCTTCTATATTGAAACGCTCGCCGCCTGTAATTTTGACGCAATCACTTTGGATATGCAACACGGGTTGCAAACCGATGCGTCAATTATTGATGATGTGGCAAGTGTGGCGGTTTCCGGCAAGCCGGCGATTGTGCGTGTCCCCGTCGGTCGGTTTGAATTTGCCAGTCGGGCGCTCGATATTGGTGCCCATGCGGTGATCGCGCCAATGATCAATACCGTTGAGGATGCCAAGGCATTTGCTTCTTTTATGAAATATCCGCCGATTGGTGATCGCTCGCATGGCGTATCGCAGGCGGCTCATGTTTTGGGTGTTCCGGTTCTGGATTATCTCAACAAGGCCGATCGTGACACCATGTCATTTGCCATGATTGAGACAAGACAGGCGGTCGAAAATCTGGATGACATTCTCGATGTGGATGGCATTGATGGCATTTTGGTTGGCCCGTCCGATCTCTCGATTTCTTATCTGCAATCGCCGGTGCCTGATCCGTTTGGCGATGCGACGATTGAAATCATCAAAGAGATTGCCGAAAAAACCCGCGCCAAGGGAAAAGTTGCAGCGATCTTTTGCCTGACGGCCGAGCGGGTGGATATTGCCCACGCAATGGGCTACCGGTTGATGGCGATTGGAGCTGACCCACTATATATTCAACAGGGCGCGGAAACCATGTTGTCAAAAGTAACATTTCGGTAGGCGCAGTTTTCTGCGCGGGTCTATCTATAATGGTCATCGCTAATTGGGACTGATGATTAGAGTGCCGCAAATATCATTTTAATTGTGGATGTCTTATTGGTTGGTTGGGTCCATGCAATATAGACACCATTATCGACTTGCACCATACGTGGAAAATTGATTCCCCCAGCAGAATTGTTGAGCGTTAAAATCTGCGGTTTGTCGCAACCGTTTTTTGGGCGTACTCGGCAGATCAGCAGAGCCTCACCGTCGTCGGTCCACTCGACCCAGGTAACAAGTGCAGATCCGTCAGCCAGTTGCACCACGTCAACCCGACCAGCTGCATTGTCCTTTTGGTCATTGTCTTTGGCAGTGCGGCCAGTATCTATCCTGATTGCCCGCCCGAATGTCTCGCCTGCATCCATCGAAAATGCTATATTTACTATCGGCGCATCTTTCGCAGCGGTAAACCATGCCACAACAACTTGCTCGCCCATTGCATCAATCGCTGGTCCATTGACCGGGCAGCCACTAATTTTCCAACCGTCTGAGTGTATGGACTTTGGTTTTGTCCAGACGCTGTCGACCAGACGAAGCAATGAGATGTCACGAATTTCATCAGCGGATCGATCGCGATAGGCAACAATTACTTTTCCGCTATCTGTAATTGCAGCGGATGTCTGGCAGCATGTGCAGGTCCGGGCATCGAGTAAAGTGTCGTTTGACAAGCTACCGGTCGAGCTGATCGTGGTCATGCGTAGTTGCATGGCATTATTGAAATTTTTCTCAGCCTCGCCAGTCGCATCTGGTTCATAGACACGCGCATCCAACCAAATGACCATGAGACGATTGTGAGTGAGCGGCAGCAATGTAGCAAAACCATGTTGGCTTTTAGTTCCATCGCGGTGCGGAATTATTGCGTCACTCCATGAGAGGCCGTTATTGGACGAGAGCGCAATATTGAGGTTGTAACTATAGGTCAATGGTCCGTTTTTTTCCAACCAATGTGATGCCAAAGTCCCATCAGAAAACGCGACCACGGAAGGAAAGTCTGCCCAGTTTACATATAATTTGTCCGATTGGGTTGTTGTAGAAGGGTTGGTCCAACCGGTTCGGTCACCAATGGCTGTTTTGACGGCGAAATTATTGCCAATTGGCTCAGTCCAACTCATTAGAATACGGCCATCATTTAAGGCAAATAGCGATGGTTCTTGGGCGCCTTGCCCAACTGGGAGGTCAATTTCTGTTATTGAGGCGAATGCATTTTTCTGCAAATTGCTGCCAACGAAGACTGCTGCCAACAATATTAAACTCGCAAGAACGATGGGCAAAACCCAAGTAAATTGTAATTTTATTTGGTGCTGACTTTTCATTGAAGCTCTGTCAATTTGCGCCCAAACCTTAAGACTGCTTCTCCTGTATAAGTGGTTACCTGCTCAATGTCTGCCAAATTCTGCCAATTTCGGCATGGTTGCATTTTCCCCATCTTTCTATTGTGAAATCTGAGGCAATTTGCAAAGGCTTTAAACATATCTACATGCAATAATCAGACCTTGATCTTCGAAATAAATTTCGAAAATACCATCAAACCTTCCGGCCATGGTCCGTGACCACTTTTGTGATTTATATGCCCCTGTTCACCCGCGTCGATGAACATTGAGCCCCAACTTGCCGCCATATCATCGGCAATTGCAACGCTGCAAAATGGATCATTATTACTGGCAACAACTATGGATGGAAAAGGCAGGGGATCACGCGGGTAGGGCCCGAATGTCATCAAATGCTTTGGTTTGATGTTTTCATTTTCCACATCTGGCGGGGCCACCAAAAAAGCACCACGAACTTTTTGTTTGAGCAGATCGTCAAACTGCATCGCCCCTTGCGCCACCACCTGACAACCAAGCGAATGGGCAACAATAATCACCGGCTTATGAGTAAGGCGGAGTGAAGTTAAAAAACTCGCCACCCATTCCTCGACCACTGGTTTATGCCAATCATCCTGTTTTATTCGTTCTGCGGTCGAGAGTTTGCGCTGCCAACGCGATTGCCAATGGTCATCCGGCGAATTGGTATAACCGGGCACCATCAAGATTGTTGCATCGCTGGTTTTCAAAATAATACCTTATTTTCTGTAGGAAAGCGGAGCTAATCTATTCGCAGATCGTCAATATCTGATCCAGCGATTTTTTGATTTTTGCAACGGCCGGTACAGTTGCATCGCTGCTAGGATGGCCAACTACAAGAATCATTATTGCCTTTTCAGATTCCGGTCGATTGAGCATTTTATTCAAAAACCGCATTGGATTGGGCGTGTGAGTGAGGCACGATAGCCCGGCCTTGTGTAATGCGGCAATCAGGAAGCCCGTGGCAATACCAACACTTTCCGGCACATAGTAATTTTTATAGCGGGTTCCATCGTCAAATTCACCATAGCGTTGGGCAAAAATCACCACCAGCCAGGGTGCAATATCGAGATGCGGTTTTGATGCACCGGTGCCGATCGGTTCAAGTGCCTTTATCCATTCATCACCACCACCGCCCGCATAGAATTTTTCTTCTTCTTTTTCAGCCGCAATACGAATTTCATGTTTGATTTCAGGGTCGGCTATTGCCACGAAATGCCAAGGCTGATGGTTTGCCCCGCTTGGAGCCGTTCCCGCTGCACGAATGCACTCGGAAATAATTTCTTTTGGCACCGGTCGGTCGGAAAAATCCCGGATCGAATGCCGCCGGGCAATGTTCTCGTAAAACGCTGTTGCCGATGTTGCCATTTCATCATCACTCATGTCAGCCCGATCGGGGAGCGGTATCGCCTGATATTTGATATTTTCCTTGGCAACCATTTGTCGATCTTACCTTTCGTCCTGGGAAATTATCCCAGAATTACATTTCTTCCTATCGTCTCTATAGGGAAACATATGCAGGTTCAATTCGGATTTTCCAACCCCAAATACACGAACACCCGCCGGGGGAGGAGATCCGGCGGGTGTCGTTATAATGTTCAACAGCGGGAGGAGAAACTGTTGAACCAAGTCAGCCAGATAATGGGAGGAGATATTACTCTGGCTGAAACTGTATTTGTTAGTTGCGCACTGCGCGAGTTGCGATAAATGGGATATCGCCGCGGCTAATACCCAGGTCGTTGAGCTCGCGATTGCTGAGAGCGTTGAGCTGAGTGCGTGTCTCACGGACACGCTTCCAAGTTTTAAATGATCCAAAAATATTCATAGTCATGTCCTTTGTGCTTGCCCATCGGGCGGTAAGTCAGGTGAAGATCAACGTTCAATTTGTTGTCTTCGATGACCTGTATTTAGGACAATTCAAAAATATTACGAGTGCTATTATTGCATAGCTGAAATGCAATTGCTGCATTGCAGCATGTCACGGGTATCGACATCGGAAGTATAATCAATTTAATCTGAGAAAACTATTCAGCCGCTTTGGCCGAACTGCCCGGTCGACGTTCCAGCAAGGACTTGAGATAGTGCGCCGTATAGGATCGCTCTTCCTTAATAATGGTTTCCGGTGTGCCGCTTGCTACCAGTTCACCACCCCCATCGCCGCCCTCGGGTCCAAGGTCTAAAATCCAGTCGGCAGTTTTTATCACTTCCAGATTGTGTTCGATCACTACCACCGTATTTCCCGCATCGACCAATTCATGCAGCACCTCCAGCAATTTTGCCACGTCGTGAAAATGTAGCCCGGTCGTCGGTTCATCCAATATATATAAGGTGCGACCGGTGGCGCGTTTGGAAAGCTCCTTGGCAAGTTTCACCCGTTGCGCTTCGCCGCCGGAAAGAGTGGTGGCCTGCTGGCCAATTTTAACATAGCCAAGACCGACCCGTTTTAAAGTGGCCATTTTTTCGCGCACGGCAGGAACGGCTGCAAAAAATTCATTGCCCTCTTCAACCGTCATATCCAATACATCAGCAATGGATTTGTTTTTAAAATGAACTTCCAGTGTTTCGCGGTTATAGCGCTGCCCGCTGCAGACATCGCAGGTGACATATACGTCCGGCAAAAAGTGCATTTCGATCTTGATGAGGCCGTCACCCTTGCAAGCCTCGCAACGACCGCCCTTGACATTGAAGGAAAAACGGCCGGGCAAATAACCGCGCACTTTGGCTTCTGGCAGGCCGGCAAACCATTCGCGAATAGGGGTGAATGCGCCGGTATAGGTGGCCGGGTTTGAACGCGGTGTTCGGCCAATCGGCGACTGGTCAATATCAATCACTTTATCCAGATGCTCAAGCCCCTCAATACGGTCGTGTTCAGCTGGCACCGCACGCGCCTTGTTAAGATGTCGCGCGATAGCCTTATAAAGTGTCTCAATCAACAAAGTGGACTTGCCGCCGCCTGATACACCAGTGACGCAGGTGAAAGTACCCAAAGGAATATCGGCGGTGACGTTTTTCAAATTATTGCCGCGCGCGCCCTTAACCCGCAATTTACGCGCTTTATTGATCTTGCGGCGTTTTTGCGGAACCGCAACCTCCAGAACACCTGAAAGATATTTTCCGGTAATGCTGTCTGGATGGTTTATAATATCTTGCGGCGTTCCACTGGCAATAATTTCTCCACCATGAATGCCAGCCAACGGCCCAATATCAACCACGTGGTCAGCGGTGAGGATAGCATCCTCATCATGTTCAACCACAATTACCGTATTGCCCAGATCGCGCAGGTGGCGCAGGGTTTCCAAAAGCCTTGCATTATCGCGCTGATGCAAGCCGATAGAAGGTTCATCCAGCACATAAAGCACACCGGTAAGGCCAGAGCCGATTTGCGAGGCAAGCCGGATGCGCTGGCTTTCGCCACCCGACAATGTACCAGAATTCCGCGACAGGGAGAGGTAATCCAGCCCCACATCATTGAGAAATTTTAGACGCTCTCGAATTTCCTTCAAAATGCGATCGCCAATTTCCAGCTGCTTGGCATTGAGGAAACTTGGTAGTGCACGAAACCACTGGTCGGCCTGCTTAATCGACATCTCGGTAACTTCAGATATATGTAAGTCCGCGATTTTTACCGCCCTTGCTTCGGGTTTCAACCGATGTCCAGCGCAGGTGCCGCAAGATGAGCGCGACATGAATTTTTCAATCTCTTCACGCACCCAGTTGGAATCGGTTTCGCGCCAGCGGCGTTCCAGATTGGGGATCACCCCCTCAAATGGCTTTTTGGTTTTGTAAGTGCGTAATCCATCATCATAGACAAATTCAATTTCCCTGTTTGCTGTGCCGTGCAAAACAGCGTGTTTGGCCTCATTCGATAGTTTCTTCCAGGGGTCAGATAGCTTGAAGTCAAATGCGCGCCCTAATGCTTCCAATGTTTGCGCGTAATAGGGTGAAGGGTTGTTGGATTTTGACCAGGGCGCAATGGCGCCACCCTTAAGCGTTAACTTACCATCCGGAACCACCATATCGTCGTCGATTTTCTGCTGAGTTCCAAGCCCGTCGCAAGAAGGGCAGGCGCCAAACGGATTGTTGAACGAGAACAATCGAGGTTCAATTTCCGGTATGGTGAAACCGGAAACCGGGCAGGCAAATTTCTCGGAAAACAACAGTCGTTCATGGGTTTCATTTTTGGATTTGTTGACAGATTTTTTTGATGTCTCATCGGCGGGCAGGGGTTTATCGGCAAGTTCTGCAACCGCCAGCCCTTCGCTTAACTGCAACGCTGTTTGCATGCTGTCAGCCAGTCTGGTTTTCATGTCGTCGCGCACCACAATCCGGTCGACCACAACGTCAATATCGTGCTTGAATTTTTTATCGAGTACAGGCGCGTCTGCGATTTCATAAAACTCGCCATCAATCTTCAGCCGTTGAAACCCCTTTTTCATCAACTCTGCAATTTCCTTGCGATATTCGCCCTTTCGACCGCGCACAATTGGCGCCAGCAAATATAGTCTGGTGCCTTCATCCAACGACAAAACCCGATCAACCATCTGACTGACCGTTTGGCTTTCAATCGGCAGCCCTGTGGCCGGTGAGTAAGGTATGCCAACACGGGCATAGAGAAGCCGCATATAGTCATAAATTTCGGTGACCGTACCAACCGTAGAACGCGGGTTGCGCGATGTGGTCTTTTGTTCGATGGAAATAGCCGGTGAAAGTCCGTCGATCTGGTCGACATCTGGCTTCTGCATCATTTCCAGAAACTGGCGTGCATAGGCCGAAAGACTTTCCACATAACGCCGCTGGCCTTCGGCGTAGATGGTATCAAAAGCCAAAGATGATTTGCCCGAACCGGAAAGCCCGGTCATTACAATTAATTTGTCGCGTGGCAGATCAATGTCGACATTCTTTAAGTTATGTTCACGCGCACCACGAACCGAGATCATCTTACGATCATGATTGGCTACAACTTTTGCGGATGATTTATCATCATTCTTAACGTGCATAATCTGGTCTTTCTGTCGTGCAACCGTAAGCCATCAAAAAAGGGTGGCCGACAAACCTAACCCAGTCGAAAGAAAATAGCAGTCAAGAATCACTTGACTATAGGAACGTATCATGAACAAACATATATTCAAGCAGAATTGTTGAAGCAGCCAGACACAAGGCGTGGATGGGTTATAAAGAAGTGGTGGAAAAGTTAAAAAACCAGCGGTGAAGGCAGGCCAAACTGGATTTGATGGGCTAGTTTCAGTTTGAATTGGTCGTAATTTCGCGACTACGAAATTTTAGGCGAGCGCGTTTCGCAAGGAGAATATAATGGCGGGTAGTGTCAACAAGGTAATTCTGGTTGGTAATTTAGGTGCGGATCCGGAGATCAGGCGCACCCAAGACGGTCGGCCGATCGCGAATTTCAGCGTTGCAACATCAGAAAGCTGGCGCGATAAAAGCTCTGGCGAGCGGCGTGAACGTACCGAATGGCACCGGGTTGTTGTTTTCAATGAAGGTCTTTGCAAAGTTATCGAAAGCTATTTGCGCAAAGGTTCAAAAGTTTATCTGGAAGGCGCATTGCAAACGCGCAAATGGCAAGACCAGTCCGGCGTTGACAAATATACGACTGAAGTGGTTCTGCAAGGATTTAACAGCACTTTGACCATGCTCGATAGCCGCGCAGAAGGCGGCGGTGGCGGCGGCGGCGGCGGATATTCCCAAGGCGGTGGCAATGATTATGGTGGCGGTGGATCGCAAGGCCAATCGGGTGGCGGATCGCAGGGCCAAATGGGCGGTGGCGCACCCTCAGGCGGTGCACCCTCCGGTGGCACATCCAATGATATGGATGATGATATTCCGTTTTAGGTTCATCGCCCGGCTATGACTGTCGATTTTTATTGGAAAAGTTTCCAGTAAGTTAACAGCCGCGTAACAATTTGACTCTATGTTTATCTTCAATTGTGTGGATTTCGCCCGTAAAGGGCGGTAATTCTGTCGAAATTGTATAGAGTAGTCGGCATGAATTCAGAAAACTTGCACTCGCTGCGGCGAGGCATCTGTTGTTCCTTTGTGGGATTTAGCTTTGAAGCGCCGCTAAAAGTGGCGGTTCTTTTTGCCGTTGGTCTTGGGTTGGCATCCTGTGGCAGCACGCCAAAAACCAAAAGCTCCGGTTCCAGGGCGCATATTAATGACAAAACAAAGTTCTCTGAACGGGTTTTTGGCGTCAAGGCAAGTCCACGCGTAACTACCTCACGCAAGGTGCGGCGGGGTGGCGGGCGCGCGCAGATTGGCAAACCATATAAAGTACGTGGAAAGTGGTATCGCCCTCGCGAGCAACCGGGATATGACAAAATTGGCAATGCTTCCTGGTATGGACCAAACTTCCATGGTCGGTTGACTGCAAATGGCGAAGTTTATGACCAGTACTCTCTTTCGGGCGCGCATCCGACATTTCCATTGCCAAGCTATGCGCGGGTAACCAACCTCGCAAACGGCAATTCAGTCGTTGTTCGGGTCAATGATCGCGGCCCCTATGCCCATGGTCGGGTGATTGATATGTCATCAAAAGCCGCAGACCTTCTGGATTATAAACGCAAAGGTATCGCCCGGGTTCGGGTTCAATATCTTGGCAAAGCGCGGCTTGATGGTCGTGATCAGCAGTTTTTAGTGGCGTCTTTCAAGCCAGGTAAAGGCTATCGCGGCAAGCGTCCGGCAACCTATCCTGGCATAGCGCCCGATGTTATGATTGCGAGTAAACGGCCAAAAAGGTCTGTTGGACAGGTTCCCGTATTTTCATTCGTAACAGCACCGTTTCCAAAGCCAAGACCGGTGTTTTCTGGTGGAATTCCAGTGAATATTCAAGCGTTCATTCAACCTCTGTCTATTGTTCAGCCGGTCGCATTGTTGTCAACTCCAACAAGTTTTGATCAAAGCGCACCGTTGGCAAATAAAATTTACAAGGCAAATGCTTCAGGCTCAAAACTGGAGCCACTCAGTCCGGCAATATCCAAAAGCCTGAAAGATCGCTATATAATTTCATCCTATGCGGCTGGCTTACGCATTGATCATGCGCACAATGCTGCAAGTCTGGTGATTAATCAAAAATTTGAAAATAGTTACTCAACAAGCTGGAAAGTAACGCCGTTTCAACGAAGCTGGTAGTCGCGATTTGTTGATGTTGCGTGACGTGCCCAATTGCACATAACACACAAATGGCAGGGCTTGGCTGTTGAGTTTTTGCCCTTGCCATTGTATCGATAATTCTCGCGAAGTCTCAAAAACGGTGTTATCGACGTGACTAATTCTTGTTTTACTGCAATTCAGCGAATTTTGATAATTTCACTCATATTGGTTGTCGGTGTTCTTAGCACCCCGGCTCATGCACAATTGTTTGAGACCAAAGCCAAACAAGCATTTTTGATGGATTCGGAAAGCGGCTCCATCCTGTTTCAAAAGAATGCAGATGCTCTTATTCCTCCGGCATCGCTGGCAAAATTAATGACCATGGAAGTGGTGTTTCACGCGCTTTCCACCGGTGAACTTAATCTTGAAGATACGTTCAACATCAGCGAAAATGCCTGGCGTCGGGGCGGCAGTAATTCTGGTGGTTCCACCATGTTTGCCAAACTGAATTCGGATGTTCGCCTGGAAGACCTCATTCGTGGTGTGGTAATCCAATCAGCCAACGATGCCTGTATCGCCATAGCAGAAGGCATGGCCGGTTCGGAAAGGGCTTTTGCCGGGTTGATGAATGAGCGGGCAAAAGAAATTGGTCTTACAAAATCGACATTCAGAAATTCCACTGGCTTACCTGATCCAGAACAGAAGGTAACAGTTCGCGAGCTTGCTTTTTTAGCGCGGCATATTCAAACAACCTATCCACAATATTACGGCTATTATTCAGAGCCTGATTTCATTTGGAACAAGATTAGGCAGCGTAACAGAAACCCGTTACTTGCAGGAAACCTGGGTGCCGATGGAATGAAAACTGGATACACCGAAGCTTCAGGCTACGGTATTGTGGGCTCAGCCAAACAAGATGGCCAACGCTTGATTCTGGTTTTAAGTGGTATGAAAAGCAAAAAGCAGCGCCGATCAGAATCGCGCAAGATGATGCAGTGGGGATTTCGCGCATTTAAAGCTGTCAGCCTGTTCGGTAAGGACGAAATTGTTGGGGAAGCCAGGCTCTACGGCGGTGCAAAATCCGGCGTTGCGCTGAAGGCAAAGGGTCCCTTGAAAATATTTGTTCCGGTGGGCAATCGCGATCGATTGCGCGCCCGAATTATCTATACCGGCCCCATATTGGCGCCTGTTGAAGAAGGGGCCAAAATTGCCAGACTTCAAGTCGAAATTGGTGGTGTCTTGAGCCAGGAAACCCCTTTATTTGCTGCAGAATCTGTTGAAACCGGCACTATTCGCCAAAGGGCGCTTGATGCGCTGGGCGAATTATTGCTTGGGTGGTTATAGATTTGATGAGTGCCGCCATGGGAAAGCCACGCGGGAAACTGATTTCATTTGAAGGCGGTAGGAGTGCTGGAAAATCTACCCAGGTCAAATTGCTGGCCAAGCGGTTGGAAAATGCTGGTTATCCGGTTTTAGTAGCCTACGAACAAGAGGGTTCCGTTGGTGCCAAAGCAATACGGCATATGCTTTCATCGGGGGCAGCCAGTTCGTTTGGTAATGAGATGGAGGCTATATTGGCCGCAGCCACCATTGGCGATCATGTGGAACAGGTTATTAAGCCCGCTCTGGACAACGGTATTAACGTACTTTGCGAGAGTTATTGTGATGCTTTCGAAGTCAATCAGGGCATAATCCGGGATGCTGATGAGAATATGATCAAGGCGATTGGTCATGTCATCTTTGAAGAAGCCTGGCCGGATCTGACCTTCATTTTGGATATTTTTCCGGAAGAAGGAATGCGGCGCTCCAACCAAAACCACAAGAATGACGCCGCAGGCTCTGCTAATAAAGTTGATATTGTCATGCAGAAAGCCCGCCATGCGGGGTATCACAAAATTGCCCGGGAAGCGGCCGGTCGTTGTGAAGTTATTGATGCATCGTTGCGCCAAAGTTATGTCGCGGAAAAAGTATGGGAAGCCCTTGCCCGCCGAGATATATTTGTTGATACCAACCCAACTGAAAAAACTGTGGTGGCCAATAATACAAATAATTCGAATGAAACGGTTGTGGCTGATCTTACAAATAAAACTATAGTGCTTGGTGCATCAAAATAATGAATAATAATCTGTCAGAACGCATGATCTATAATGAGATTGAAGGCTTGCCTGATCCCTCAAACAATCTTGCTCTATTTGGTCACGGTGATGCGGAACAGGAGTTTGCCTCAGCCTTTGCTTCCAATCGCATGCACCACGCCTGGTTGATTAATGGCCTGAAGGGTATTGGCAAGGCAACGCTAGCTTTCCGGTTTGCCAATCATATATTTCATCACACCAGAACCGGCGAACCACCGAATGCATTTTTCCAGCCCGAGAGTGATGACCCGGATCATAATCAGTTGGCAGCTGGTGCCCATCCCAATCTTATTCATTTAGCCCGTCCCTATGATAGCAAAACCAAGAGTTTCAAATCCACATTGAGCGTTGACGAAATCCGCCGCACCCAGAGCTTTTTTGGTATGACGGCAACAGGTGGCGGTTGGCGTGTTGCGATTGTAGACCCGGCAGAGGATATGAACGCAAGTGCTGCAAACGCATTGTTGAAAATACTGGAGGAACCGCCAGCAAAGTCGCTATTTCTGCTGGTGTGCAACGCGCCGGGTCAGTTGCTGCCTACCATCCGCTCAAGATGCCGCGAGATCAATGTGCGGCCGCTCGATAAGGACGCGATGGCAAAAGCAATGGGCCATCTTTATGGAGATGACAACCGGGTGCAAACGGATATTGAGGCCATCGGCATTCTGGCAGAAGGGTCGGTGCGCAAGGCCATTCAGCTGGTGGAAGGTGATGGCCTCAAAAACTATTCAGCCTTTTTGGGTCTGGTCACCGCCGATCCACAAAAGCCTGTTAATTGGCCGGCAATTCATGCGCTGGCGGAAAGCCTGGTACTTAAAGCCAAATCCGAAGCCTATACTTTGTTCATAGATATGGTGATGGGATTTCTCGCCCGCCGGGTGAGGGGCCAAAGTGAACCAGTTGTCGGCGGTGGTAACACTCAAATATTCCAATCTGTACCGCTTGCCCGATGGGCCGATGTGTAGGAAAAGGTGGCGCATTCGTCCAGAATTACCGAAGGGTTTAATCTGGATAAAAAGCAGGTAATATTGAATATCTTCCAATACGTTTTGGAAGTCAGGTAATCCCGATCAGGAACGACAAGTAATGGGCGACAAGCCAAGATTCTATATAAGTACGCCGATTTTTTACCCCAATGGCATTCCCCATATTGGCCACGCCTATACAGCGATTGCTACCGATGTGCTGGCGCGTTTTCAACGCCTGGCTGGCAAAGACGTGCTTTTTGCCACTGGCACCGACGAACATGGGCTTAAAATGCAACAGACTGCCGAGGAGCAGGGTATTTCGCCACAGGAATTGGCCGATAAAAACTCCGCCATATTCCGTTCGATGACTGATCATCTCAATTGTTCCTATGATGATTATATTCGCACCACCGAACCTCGCCACCATGCCTCTGTCCAGGAAATCTGGCGGCGGATGGAAAAAAATGGCGACATTTATTTGGGGCAATATTCCGGCTGGTATTCGGTGCGCCAGGAAGCCTATTTCGAAGAAGATGAGACAACCGTTGGTGAAGATGGTGTGCGTCGCGAACCTTTGGGCTCACCGGTTGAGTGGACCGAAGAGGAAAGCTATTTCTTCAAGCTCTCCGCCTATCAGGACCGTTTGCTTGAATGGTATGAGCGAGAGCCCGATTGCATTGGACCGTCGCAGCGTCGAAATGAGGTTTTGAGTTTCGTTAAGGGTGGCCTGCGCGATATTTCAATTTCCCGCACGACATTTGACTGGGGCATTAAAGTTCCCGGCAGCGATACCCACGTTATGTATGTGTGGCTGGACGCGCTGACCAACTATATCACCGGCGCAGGGTTTCCCGATGAGACCGGCGATAAGTGGAAATACTGGCCCGCCGATGTGCACATTGTCGGCAAAGATATTGTGCGCTTTCATGCGGTCTACTGGCCAGCTTTTCTAATGTCAGCCGGGCTTGCCACCCCGAAGCGTGTTTTCGCTCACGGGTTTCTGTTTAACCGCGGTGAAAAAATGTCAAAATCCGTTGGCAATGTGGTTGATCCTTTTGCCTTGTCTGAGACCTATGGTGTCGATCAGATGCGGTTTTTCTTCCTGCGCGAAATTCCATTTGGCAATGATGGCAACTATAATCACGAGGCGATCGTCAACCGCATTAATGCTGATCTCGCCAATGATCTTGGAAATCTTGCCCAACGCTCGCTTTCAATGATTTTCAAAAATCTCGATGGCAAATTAGGTGCGCCGGGCGAATTTAGCGCTGAAGACCGTGAGATATTGGCGGCCGTTGATGGGCTGCTTGAAGGTTTACAGGTTGCAATGGACAAACAGGCAATCCACCAGGCATTGGCTTCGATTTGGACCGTTATTGGCGATGCCAACCGCTATTTTGCTGGCCAAGCGCCGTGGGCGCTTAAAACCAGCGATCCAGCTCGCATGGCAACCGTGCTCTATGTGACGGCAGAAATTATCCGACAGGTGGCAATTCTGGTGCAGCCGGTTATGCCGGAAAGTGCGGCCAAATTTCTCGATATGCTGAAAATTCCAGCGGATAAGCGCGACTTTGCTGCCTTGGGAGAGGTCGGGCGGCTTTCTGCTGATACGGTGATTGAAAAGCCGGTTGCTGTGTTCCCGCGTTTTGTTGAGGCTGAAAGCTGATGTCTGCCGCAAAATTCTTGGTTGATAGTCATTGCCATCTGGATTTCCCGGATTTCGCCGAGGAACTGGATGATATTGTTGCCCGCGCCGAGGCCGTTGGCGTCAAACGCATGGTCACCATATGCACAAGAGTGAAAAAATTCGATCAGGTGCTGGCCGTGGCCGAACGCTTTGATCAAGTATTTTGTTCAGTCGGAACCCATCCGCATAATGCCGATGAGGAACTCGATATTTCAACGCAGCGATTGGTTGAATTGGCCAACCATCCAAAAGTTGTGGCGATTGGCGAGGCCGGGCTTGACTATCACTATGACAAAGCACCGCGCGATGCGCAGGCCGAAGGATTTCGCAACCATATTGCAGCGGCCCGCGAGACTGGCTTGCCGCTGGTTATCCATGCGCGTTCAGCCGATGAGGATATGATCCAGATTTTACGCGAAGAAACAGAAATTGGGAAGTTTCCGGCAATCCTGCATTGTTTCTCATCTGGCAAAAAATTGGCAATGGTCGGCGTAGAGCTTGGCTTGTTTGTTTCTTTTTCTGGAATTCTTACATTCAAGAACAGTCAAGATATTCGCGATATTGCCAAGGACGTGCCGCTTGACCGGCTGTTGGTGGAAACTGATGCGCCATATCTTGCGCCGGTGCCGATGCGTGGCAAACGCAATGAACCTTCCTTTGTGGTCAATACGGCCTGCGTTCTGGCAGAGGTTAAAGGGGTGAGTGAGGCCGAAATTCACCAGATCACCACGGAGAATTTTTTCAACTTGTTTGGCAAAATTCCTCGCCCGGCTGAATTTCCTGCTGCAGGTTGAGTTTTAAAGATGAACGACAGTCAGCCCAAATTACGATTTACCATTCTTGGCTGTGGCTCATCGCCGGGCACCCCGCGTATTGGTAATGACTGGGGCCAGTGTGACCCCAAAAATCCGAAAAACCGTCGCAGGCGTGCATCGCTATTGGTTGAGCAAATTGGCAAAAATGGCACAACCACAATCGTGGTGGATACCGGCCCGGATTTTCGCGAACAGATGCTCGATGCGGGCGTAGAGTTCGCGGAAGGTGTGCTTTATACCCACGGTCATGCCGACCATATTCATGGTATTGACGATCTACGAGGCTTTGCCATCAACCGCCGACGGCGGGTAAACATTTATGCAGATGAGTTCACTTCACAACGTTTGCACCAAGGCTTTGGCTATTGTTTTCAAACCCCGGAAGGTGGAGCATATCCGCCCATATTGCAGGAACATCGAATAATTGCCGGTAAGGCGTTTTCCATTGATGGGCCGGGTGGAGAATTGGAGATTATGCCATTCCTGCAAAAACATGGCGGCATTAATTCGCTCGGGTTCAGGTTTGGCAATGTGGCTTATTCAAGCGATATAAGCGACCTGTCGGATGAAAGTATTGCACAGCTACAAAATCTCGATTGCTGGATTGTCGATGCGCTGCAATATCGCGAGCACCCCAGTCACTTTTCGCTCGATCAGGCTTTGCACTGGATCAATATCATCAAGCCCAAGCGTGCCATCCTCACACATATGCACACACCGCTTGATTATGACACGGTGGCAAAATTAATGCCTAAGCATGTTGAGCCCGCCTATGATGGTTTGCAGTTTGAAACATGTGGATGACTATTTGGCCCTTGGTGAAAGGGTGATTTTGTATTCTGTATCACCATCATTATCCAGCATTGCGGAAAGAAAGCGTTGTTCTGATGGGGTAATTGGCTGTTCCTGTTGCAAGCGGTTGCGCAGGGCACCTTCCTTGTTTTCATTGGCGTAAACAAGCTCCAGGCGCAAAACATCTCCTGATGAATCCGGCAATTAATCTCTCCTAAATGTAAAAGTTGAGTGACCGTATGAATACATCTTTAAGTAATGGTAAATTGCGCCCATAATTTAGAAAATCAGACCGGTTTTTGTGCCGATTCAATTGTTTTGGCGATTTCCGGCAGGCATGAGCCGCAATTTGTACCGGCGCTTAACAATTTGCCTATGTCTTCAACACTTGTTGCCTTGCCGCTAGATATAGCCTCAACGATCTCCGCAGCGTCAATAGCGAAGCAAGAGCAGATTAAATCACCCTGAGCGCCTTTACCGTCCACACTGGCCGGAGAAATTGACATCCAGCGATTGCGAACAGATGAATCAGTCGAATTGAACCATTTCTCGGTTTCCCGTTCTTCAAGCGGATTATGCCCCGGCGCAATAAACACGGCCGTTTCAATCATTTTATTTTTGAAAAGAGCAGCACGAAATATTTCTACCGACTTATCTTCATAGGTAATCAGATCATCCACATTTTCGTCAAGGAATGTGGCGACCCGATCCGGCCATCCCTCCGGCGGCTGCTGCTCAATTGCCAGATAATGCAAATAGCAGTTTTTGGCCCGTGCCCGTGTCCAAAATATCGGTAACTTAGGATCAAGCGGTTTGCGCGAAATGATCAGCGCTGAAAATTCCACGGCAATCGGTTCAACGAAAACCGGCATGGCCTTGCCTTCCGGCTGGCCGGAATGTGGGTCGTAATGCGAGGCGAAAAGTGCACCGCTCAATCCGCCGGATGAATTGTTGCGGCTCCAGTGAATTGGCACAAATGCTGTGCCAGATGGTTGTCCATCTGTAATGCGGACGCGGTAGATGGAATTGGCGAGCCTGCTTGTCACCCGCGCCAGCCCCATATGGACAAGCCCGAATTTCTTGGCATCTTCCGCCGAGATTTCAACATAGGGTTCAGTGCGATGGCGGGAAAGGGTCGGCGATTTTCCGCTGCGGGTCATCGTGTGCCATTGGTCGCGCACCCGTCCGCTGATTAATTGCAAGGGGAATTGATCGCTGACCTTTTCTACTGGCAAACGCGGTTCCACCGCAATCAGCCTTGCCTTGCGATCTTTATGGGTAAAACCACCCTTGCCAAACAATCGCTTTTCGCCACCATTTTGCCTCAAAATCGGCCCTAAAATCGGCCCCAAAACCGGCCATTGCACGGGTTGAAATTCTTCATAATCCGCCTCATTGATTTCACAAAGACCGGAAAGATCAAAGGCGCGCTCGCCATCATTTTCAAAAGCGGAAAGCCCCGCATGTTCAGCAAATATTTCTGCCGGCGAGGCGTGGTTGAAGCCTTGTTCAAACCCCATGCGAATAGCCACCTGATTGACCATCCACCAGTCGGGTTTTGCATCGCGAGGCGGGGTAATAAATGCGCGTTGGCGCGAAATACACCGCTCTGAATTGGTCACCGTACCGTTCTTTTCGCCCCACGCAGCAGCGGGCAGTTTCACTTGCGCATAGTCGAGCGTATCGGTCTGTTCCATACAATCGGAGACCACAACAAACTCACAATTAGCCAGCGCCTCGCGCACTTTGCTGGAATCCGTCATGCTGACCGCCGGATTGGTGGACTGTATCCAAACCGCCTTTATTTTGCCTTCCGCAATCGCATCAAACATCTCAACGGCTTTCAGCCCATCTGACCGCGCTATATTGGGTGCATTCCAGAAGCGGGCGACTTTGTCGATGGATGCCGCATCATAACCCATATGGGCGGCTAGTTGATTGGCCAACCCGCCAACCTCGCGCCCACCCATTGCATTGGGCTGACCGGTTAGCGAAAGCGGGCCGGAACCTTCTTTGCCGATGCGGCCGGTGGCCAAATGGCAATTGAGAATGGCATTCACTTTGTCAGTTCCAGACGAAGACATATGTATGCCGAGCGAATAGCATGAAACGGTTTTATCGTTCGCGATAAAGAGATCATAGAACTGGCGAAGATCATCAATAGCAAGACCGCATTTACTGGCGACATTTTCAATATCACCGGAACTTTCATTTGCTGCTGCCAGCGCCTCGGAAAAACCAACACAATGTTCTTCAACAAATTGCCGGTCAACAATGTTGCGGCGGGCAATTTCGCTCAACAATCCGTTGAACAAATAGGCATCCGTGCCGGGTTTGATAATCAGCGCCAGATCAGAACCCTCAGTTGTCGCGGTTTCGCGCACATCAATGGTGACGAGCTTGCCGCCGCGCTTCCTGCGGTTTTGTTGAATGCGTTGATAAAGCACCGGATGACACCACGCAGCGTTTGAACCATCCAAAATTATCAGATCGGCAATATCAAGATCTTCATAACAAGCGGGCACCGTATCGGAGCCAAAGGCGCGTTTGTGCCCGGCAACGCTCGAGGCCATGCAGAGCCTAGAATTGGTGTCCACATTCGGCGTGCCAATAAAGCCCTTGGCGAGCTTGTTGGCGACGTAATAATCCTCTGTTAGCAATTGCCCGGAAAGGTAAAAAGCTATTGCTTCCGGCCCATGTTTTTCGGCGATTGTGGCAAATTTGCTGGCGACGGTATCCAGAGCCGTGTCCCAGGAAACAGTTTCGCCATCCACCTGCGGGTGAAGCATCCTCCCCTGATGGCCAAGCGTTTCGCCAAGATTGGTGCCTTTGGAACACAGCCTGCCAAAATTCGCCGGGTGGTCCGGGTCGCCCTTGATGACCCACTTACTCTCGTTTTTGGAGGCAAGAATACCGCAACCAACACCGCAATAGGCACAGGTGGTGCGTATCTCACTCATCCATTTGCAGCCATTGGTTCGTTTGCATTGCTGGCGCTTTCTAGCGATAGGAATATCTTGCCATCGCGAACCTCAACCGGATAGGTCGGCACTTTTCCTTCATCGGCACCAATTGCTTCTCCGGTTTGCATATCAAACACCCAATTGTGCAGCGGGCAGGTGACCCGGCATCCATGCACGATGCCTTCAGAAAGTGGTCCCTGTTTGTGGGCGCATTTGTTTTCCAGTGCATAGATCGTGTCATTCGAAGTGCGGAACACGGCAATATTAGCTGAACCCTTTCGCACAATGCGTGCACCCAACACAGGAATGTCGTCAACGCTTCCAATTTCAATCCAGTCAGTCATTTATGCTGTTTCCATCAATGGAGTAAATTCTTGCTTGTGGGCATCGCCCTCGGCGCGTTCTTTCCACGGGTCAATTTGCGCGAACTTTTGTCCGTGTTTAAAACGCTCGAACAGGGCAAGGCGGTTTTCCGCATCATCGACAATGCGCGCCTTGATCGAACTTAGGCCCACCCGTTCCACCCAGGGCGCTGTGCGTTCCAGATACCATGCTTCCTCACGGTAAAGCTGCATGAAGGCACCGGAATATTCCATGACTTCCTCTTCGGTGTCGACCTTGCACAACAGATCGGTTACCCGCACTTTTACCCCACCATTGCCGCCAACGTGTAACTCATAGCCGGAATCGACGCAAACAACACCGAAATCCTTGATGGTTGCTTCAGCGCAGTTGCGCGGGCAGCCGGATACGGCAAATTTGAACTTGTGTGGTGTCCACGAGGCCCAGGTCAGTTCTTCCAGTTTGATGCCAAGGCCGGTTGAATCCTGCGTGCCAAAGCGGCACCACGTAGAGCCGACACAGGTTTTCACCGTGCGCAGCGCCTTGCCATAGGCATGGCCGGATACAAAACCCGCCTTACCGAGATCGGCCCAGATGGCAGGCAGATCTTTTTTCTCAATGCCGAACAGAGCAATGCGTTGTCCGCCGGTAATTGTAACTTCGCGTATGTTGAATTTATCCGTCACATCGGCAATGGCGCGCAGTTCATTTGCGGTGGTCACGCCACCCCACATACGAGGAATTATCGAATAGGTGCCGTCGCGTTGAATATTACCATGCACTCGCTCATTGATGAAGCGCGACTGGCTGTCATCCTCATATTCGCCGGGCCATGCGCAAATCAGATAATAGTTGAGTGCCGGGCGACAGCTGGCACAACCATCGGCATTTTCCCAATCAAGATATTTCATCACTTCAGGAATGGTTTTCAGGCTTTGGTCAACAATGGCCGTGCGCACCACATCGTGGGGATAATGGGTGCAGCCACACATGGGTTTTTCAGCAGGTGCCGCCGAATAGTCCCCACCCAACACATTGGCGAGAATTTGCTCCACCAGCCCGGTGCAGGAGCCACAAGATGAGGAGGCTTTTGTATGGGCGCGCACATCGTCCAGCGTGAACAGTTTTTTGGCAGAAATTGCATCGACAATATCGCCCTTGCATACGCCGTTACAGCCGCAAATCTCTGCCTCATTCGGCAGGGCCATTACGTTGGAGCCACCGTGACCGGCATCTCCCAAATGCGCCTGCCCAAAGAGCAACGTATTGCGGATGTCGGATACATCTGTGCCATCGCGCATTAGCTGAAAGTACCAGGCGCCATCGCCGGTGTCTCCGTAAAGCACCGCGCCTTCGATTTTGTTGTCGTTCAGCACCAGCTTTTTGTAAACGCCTGAATTTGCGTCTTTGAGGACGATTTCCTCGCGGCCTTCACCACCTGAAAAGTCACCAGCCGAAAAGAGATCAACGCCCGTAACTTTCAACTTGGTAGAGGTCACCGAGCCGCGATAGGAAAGATAGGCTTTGTGGACAAGATGGTTGGCGCAAACGCGGGCCTGATCGAATAGCGGCGCAACCAACCCATAGGCAATGCCGCGATGTTGAGCGCATTCGCCAACCGCATAAATATTCGGGTCATAGGTCAGCATGGTATCATCCACCACCACGCCGCGCTCGCAATGAATGCCAACCTTTTTCGCAAGTTCGATATTGGGCTTGATGCCGATAGCCATCACCACAATATCAGCCTCAATTTCCTGCCCGTCTTTCAGTTTAATACCTGTAACCCGATCCTCTCCAAGAATGGCCTCAGTACTTCCTTCGGTAATAAATTTTAGTCCCTTTTCCTCAAGCGACTGGCGCAGCATGGCACCTGCTGTAAAATCGAGCTGACGCTCCATCAAAGTGTCCAACAGGTGAACAACGGTGACATCCATGCCGTTAAGCGCGAGGCCGTTTGCAGCCTCAAGGCCCAAAAGCCCGCCGCCAATCACCACTGCCTTTTTGTAAAGCTTTGATGTATCCAGCATATTTTCCACGTCATATATATCGCGGAAACCAATTACACCTTCCAGTTTATGGCCCGGTATCGGCAAAATAAACGGTTTGGAACCGGTGGCCAGGAGCAACCGATCATAGGGTGTTTTTGAGCCATCACAGGCACTGACAGTTTTTGCCAACCGGTCGATATAATCAACTTTGCAACCTGAATGAAGAGTGATGTTGTTTTCTTCATACCAGGCAATATCATTCAACATTATATCATCGATGGTTTTTTCACCCGCCAGAACCGGTGACAATAGAATGCGATTATAATTGCCATAGGGTTCGTCACCAAAGACAGTGATGTCATACATATCAGGCGCCTGGGCCAGCAATTCTTCGACAACTTTCATGCCTGCCATGCCGTTGCCGATTACCACCAATCTCTCTTTCATAACCGTCCTTCATCTTTACCGAAGTGCCAAAGTTGGTTTTGCGCACTTTAATCTATTTGCAAATAGAGGAGCAAAAGGCATGCCAGTTTATGAATGTGTTTCAAAATCCATTAAGGCGTTGAATAATTGGGGTTTAATTGGAATGGCGTTGACAGTTTGCGTCAATTAAGCCGGTTATTTTTTAGGCAGCTCGACACAAATTGCACAAAATTTAATCATGTAAAGAATATGCCTAAAATTTGCTCTATATCTGCAAGTGATTGAAATAATGCAGATTTGCACTTTGTGGGTCAATATTGCTGAACTGGCATAGTCATTGCGTTGATGAGGGTAATTCTTCCAAATTTTGATCGCATGCTAGGAAAAAATGTGTCGCATAAAAGCAGTCTCAACATAAATCTGTTTTCACTAACGCCGCCAATCAAGACATTGCACATCACCTGGCTGGCCTTTTTTATATCATTCGCTGTCTGGTTCAATCACGCTCCATTAATAGGGCAGATAAGGCAAAGCCTCGGCCTCGATGATCAGCAGATCAAAATCCTGCTCATTCTCAATGTGGCGCTAACGATACCGGCTCGCATTATCATTGGTATGCTGGTTGATCGGTTTGGTCCGCGGGTCACATTTTCAAGCCTGCTTATGGTAGGCGGCCAAATCTGTATATTATTTTCCCTATCCAATTCATTTGAAATGCTGGCGATCACCCGGTTCTTACTGGGCTTTGTTGGCGCAGGCTTTGTGATCGGAATTCGAATGATCTCCGAATGGTTTCCTGCCCGTCAGGTCGGTCTGGCCGAAGGCATCTATGGTGGCTGGGGTAATTTTGGATCGGCTGCCGCGGCCATTGCATTGCCCAGTATTGCGCTGTTAGTCGGTGGTGATGACGGTTGGCGCTATGCGACCGCAATGACCGGTATTATCGCCATTATTTACGGTTTGATTTATTTGATTGTCGCCCGCGACACCCCAAAGGGGGCGACATATTTCAAACCGAAAAAAACCGGCGCGATGGAAGTCACCAGCAAAAATGATTTCATTTTATATGTGATTATGAAGGCGCCGCTCTTTTTGGCTCTGGGCCTTTTGACCTGGAAACTTGGCAGCAATAATTTGCAAATGATTGATGGTTGGATTGAAATCACAACCTATAGCGGTTTGCTGCTGCTCTATTTCTATCAGGTGTTTCACATTTATGAAGTGAACAAGCAGGTGTTCACCAAATCTGTTGCGAAAATTCATCAATACGATTTCAAGCAGGTAGCTGTGCTCAATCTGGCCTATATGGTGACGTTCGGTTCCGAGCTTGCTGTGATCTCTATGTTGCCGTTGTTCTTTATCGACACATTTGCCCTCTCGCCCGTAACCGCTGGCATATTGGCATCAGGTTTTGCATTCATGAACCTGATTGCACGGCCCGGCGGAGGTTTTTTCTCCGATCGTTTCGGCCGCAGAAAGTCACTTACAATTTTATTGACTGGCAGCACAATCGGCTATTTGTTGCTTTCGCAGATTGATGGTTCAACACCCATATATTTGGCAGTTACCCTCACCATGTTTTGTTCGTTTTTTGTGCAAGCCGGTGAGGGGGCCGTATTCTCGATTGTGCCTTTGGTGAAACGCCGACTGACCGGGCAGATCGCCGGCATGGTTGGCGCCTATGGCAATGTCGGGGCGGTGTTTTTTCTAACTGTTCTTTCATTCGTTGCGCCAACAGTTTTCTTCATAACCATTGCCTGTGCAACCGCCCTGACCATCATTGCCGTATGGTTATTCCTAAAAGATCCCGATGGCCAAATAGCAGAAATTCTGCCCGATGGCACAGTCGAGTTGATTGAGGTAAGTTGATTGTAATGACGCAACTGCCTCACATCGAGATCGGACAATATTCAATTGCTGGCCGCAAGGAAGCCAATGAGGATTCCTACGGTATATTGTTTCCAGAAAACGAATTACTGGCAACCAAGGGGATTGCCATGGCAATTGCTGACGGCATGTCTTCCTGCGAAGCGCCGAAAGAGGCAAGCGAAAGCTGCGTAAAATCATTCCTCAATGACTACTTTGGCACGCCCGCAAGCTGGAGCGCCAAAACATCTGTTACCCGGGTGCTAACGGCCACAAATCGCTGGTTATATTCCCAAGGTCAAAATGAATATCAAAGCAATAAAGGCATGGTGAGCACATTTTCAGGGCTAATATTGAGGCGCGGTATTGCAGAAGTTTTTCACATCGGAGACAGTCGAATTTCGCTTATGCGCAATGGAAAGATTGAGCCGCTCACACGTGATCACAAAACCCGAATTTCAGATGATAAGGAATATTTATCAAAAGCGATGGGAATTAATCCACATGCGGAAGTGGATTACCGAAAATTACCAGTAGCATTGGGCGATATATTGATATTCACCACCGACGGTGTGCATGAATTTATAGATGTCAGGCAAATGGAAGCAATTATCAACGACTATCCGCAAAACCTTGATCGTGCTGCAAAGCTGATCGTTAATGAGGCATTTGAAAACTCCAGCCCGGACAATATGACCTGCCAGATTGTACGAATTACCCATACCGGCGAAATTGATGAAGACACCCATATCGACAACCTGACGCGCCTGCCATTTCCGCCGCAACTGGAATCGGGCATGACCTTTGAAGGCCATCGTATTATTCGCGAGATCTACGCCAGCAATCGCACCCAGATATATTTGGCAAAGGACAATGAATCAGGCCAAAACGTTGTGATCAAAACGCCCTCGGTTAATTTCGAAGATGACACCGACTATCTTGAAATGTTTACTCGTGAAGAATGGATTGGCTCGCTGATTTCAAATCCTCATGTGGTGAAAATTGTAAAATCAAACAGGCCACGAAAGTTTCTGTATTATGTCGTTGAGTATGTTGAAGGCCAAACCTTGCGCGAATGGATGAATGACAATCCAACGCCCGATTTGCAAGAAGTGCGTGATATTGCCCGACAATTAGTCAGAGGTCTTCGGGCATTTCACCGAAAAGAAATTATACATCAGGATATTAAACCCGAAAATATCGTTATTGACAAAGACGGAACAGTAAAACTAATAGATTTTGGCTCCGCCCGTGTGGCCTCTCTGGAAGATGCGGGTGAGGGCGGAAACGAGCCAATTGTCGGTGGAACGAAAAACTATTCGGCCCCTGAATTTCAACTGGGTTATAAATCCACCAACCAGTCAGATATCTATTCAATGGGGGTGATTTTGTATGAGATGCTTACCGGAAAACTACCTTATATCGGTGCTTTTGATTCTATTCGAAAACTGAAACTGCAATCCTACGTCTCAGCCAGAGCTATCAATTCAAATATTCCTTTTTGGATGGATGAATGTCTTAAAAAAGCCGTCGAAATTAATGCCGCAGATCGATATTTCACCATGTCTGAAATGGTGAGGGATTTTTCACGGCCCAATCGAAATTTCAATCAAATCGAAATTGCGCCACTAATAGAACGTTATCCAAATGGATTTTGGAAGGTTCTCGCCGGTGTGTTGTTTACAATAAATATCATTCTACTTTTCTTATTATCGCGATAAAACGGTTGAAATTTGATAAAATTATACCCGCCAAAATGCTTGATCTCTTAACTATTCGTTACTATGCGTTTTGAAACAATAATTTGAATTGGATATCAGCCGATTGACTGCTATTAATATATTCAGATTCATTTTATGCTAAAAATTTAATTCATGAATTGATACTGAAGTTTGCAGGGTAACCAAATTTTCAAATTGCTGATCAGCCATCTAGGACATATTGTATAACAATACTGTCCAGGTAACATATGATTTAGTCAGATTTTGTGAATTTCTTGAAGAATATGGTCTAATGAATATTTCTCATCACATCATAAACAAACGACCTTGGCTGACCAGATTCCGGGTTCAATTGATCAGCGGTTGGTTGATCGCTGTTTTAATACCTTTTGTGACTGTAAAACTTGGTTTCAATGAGGCCCTGATTAAAAGCAACAATGATCTAAATCTATTTTTTGGTGCAGCTATCGCTGCTACGGTTGGCGTTTTGGTTATGCGGCGGCTTACCAATTATCCAAGTATTGTTGCCGGATCCTATGTGATCATCAGCTTCACCCTGTCCTATTTAATTCTTGTTGGCATCTTTTTTGTTCTTCGACTGGAATATAGTCGGGTATTTTTTGTGCTCAGTTATGTCTTTTGCCTTGTCTGGTTTTTGTTGGTTTATTTTAACAACAAACAGCGTGTGAAGATTGTCTTTGCGATTGTTCCTGGAGGCAATGTATCCTTGGTGTTCAAAATCGCCGGCATCGAATGGAAAATGCTAAAAACTCCGCCTGAATATAGCCCGGATATGGGGCCGGTGGTGGTTGATTTAAGACATTCTCACGGTTCGGAATGGGAGCGTTTTATTGCTGAATGCGCCCTAAAGGGAGTTCCCGTTTATCATTCAAAGCAAGTTACCGAACACATGACTGGTAAGGTGGATATTGAGCATTTGTCCGAAAATACATTTGGTTCGCTAATTCCCAATCTGGTTTATCAGCGACTTAAATTAGCCGGTGATGTTATTTTTGCTCTTATCTTGTTGCCGCCGGTGCTTCTAATTTTGGCAATTGCAGGATTGGCTATCTATTTCACCGAAGGGCAACCGATATTTTTTAAACAACCACGTATGGGGTATCAGGGTAACCATTTTACTGTGTTCAAGCTCAGGACCATGAGCAATGTTATCGAAGAACCTTCGAATGACAGCATTGATGTTGTTCAGGGTTCTGAAGATAGTGTCTTGCAAAAGGCAATAACCAACATAGATGATATTCGAATTACGCCACTTGGTGCTATATTGCGAAAATACCGAATTGATGAATTACCCCAGATATTCAATATTATTCGCGGTGAAATGAGTTGGATTGGCCCTCGGCCAGAGGCTGTTGTGTTGTCAGAATGGTATGAAGACAAACTACCATTCTATCGGTATCGACATATTGTTCGGCCCGGTATTTCAGGCTGGGCACAGGTCAATCAAGGACATGTGGCAGAAATCGAGGAGGTCAATGAAAAACTTCACTACGATTTCTTTTACATCAAAAATCTATCAGCCTGGCTGGATTTTCTAATCGTAATCAAGACCATCTGGATTGTAATAACCGGTTTTGGCTCTAAGTAATTCGTGGCCAAATGATTTTATGGCCGGGGAAGGAAATCTCTGAACCGAGTTTGATATTGTGTGATATTGCCATAATTTGGTGATACTGATACCACCTTTGTTGAAGCGATTGTATAAATCAGCAGCTTATATTCTTGTCACCTGGTAAGGCCCCGGGGACCGAAATTCGATTGTAATGGATAGCTTATGAAAATTACGGTTATTGGTGCTGGTTATGTTGGACTCGTTTCCGGTGTTTGCTTTGCCGATTTTGGTCACGATGTTGTTTGTGTCGAGAAAGATATATCCAAAGTCGAAATGTTATCGCGTGGTGAGGTTCCAATTTATGAGCCAGGCTTGGATGTATTGCTGAATGAAAATCTGGACGCAGGCCGTATAAAGTTTACTCAAAACCTATCCGAAAGTTTAGATGGTTCTGAGGCTGTGTTTATTGCTGTTGGGACGCCGACACGGCACGGAGATGGCCACGCTGATCTGACCTATGTTTACCAGACTGCCGAAGAAATTGCTCCCTTAATGCAGCAAGACCTTGTGGTGATAATTAAGTCGACAGTTCCCGTTGGCACCAATCGAAAGATTTCCGATTTGCTGAAACAAAGACGACCGGAAATTAAATTTCATTCAGCATCAAATCCTGAATTTTTGCGTGAAGGATCAGCGATTGAGGATTTCATGCGCCCGGATCGGGTAATTATCGGCGTTGAAGATCAATTTGCGGAAGATGTATTACGCAGTGTTTATCGCCCGCTCAATCTGCGCGAAACGCCAATTTTCGCCACCGATCTGGAAACGGCAGAGATTATCAAATATGCGGCCAATGCTTTTTTGGCGACCAAAATAACCTTTATAAATCAGATTGCCGACCTCTGTGAGAAGGTAGGTGGTGACGTTCAGCAGGTCGCTAAAGGAATGGGCATGGATGGTCGAATTGGGTCTCAGTTTTTACATGCCGGACCCGGATATGGCGGCTCTTGTTTTCCAAAAGATACGACCGCACTTGCCCGTAGCGGCAGAGAGGCCGGTGCCGTGCAATCCATTGTGGAAACCGTGATCTCAGTTAACGAGGCCCGAAAAGCCTCAATGGCCGACAAAATAATCACCGCCTGTGGTGGCTCTGTTGAAGGCAAAAACATAGCCGTACTTGGCGTTACATTTAAGCCCAATACCGATGATATGCGCGATGCGCCAAGTCTCACCATTATTCCTCATCTGCAGAAGGCGGGAGCATCTATTTCGGTTTGTGATCCTCAAGGTAAAAAAGAAGGCGAAGCTTTATTGCCAGGTGTTAAGTGGGTAAGCGATCCCTATGAAGCAGCAAATGGAGCAGATGCGCTTGCCATAATAACAGAGTGGAATGCATTTCGTGGGCTCGATCTTGGCCGACTGAAGTCAAGCATGTCTACGCCAATTATCATTGATCTCAGAAATATTTATAATGTTGTAGAAATGGCGGATGCAGGCATGGAATATTACTCAATAGGAAAACGAAAGGCGTCTCTTCAGTGAATTGTCGTTCTCCGGCGATCTGCAATTCTGACTTTAATATTCAAAATTTCAGGTCCGCCATAGTGCGTGCTGATATCTCACTGGTATTATTGCAAAACCAGCAAAACAACCGTAAAGAAACCAAACTGTTATTATTTACAACTATTGGCATATGAAATTAATTCAATGACAAATCGAAAAGCACTCATTACAGGCGTGACTGGTCAGGATGGCTCCTATCTCGCTGAATTTCTTCTCGAAAAAGGCTATGAAGTCCACGGTATTAAACGCCGCGCCTCATCTTTTAATACCCAGCGTATTGATCATATTTATCAAGATCCCCATCTGGAAAGCCATAATTTCGTTTTGCATTATGGTGATCTGGCTGATTCTTCCAATCTGACGCGAATAATAAAGGAAGTGCAGCCAGACGAAGTGTATAATCTGGCAGCCCAATCGCATGTGGCCGTAAGCTTTGAAGCGCCAGAATATACCGCAGACGTGGTAGGGCTTGGCACTTTGCGTATTCTTGAAGCAATCAGGCTTTTGGGGCTGGAAAAGAAGACCCGGTTTTATCAGGCATCGACTTCAGAACTTTACGGCGAAGTACAGGAAACACCGCAACGCGAAACCACACCGTTTTATCCGCGCTCTCCCTATGCCGCTGCAAAACTTTACGCCTATTGGATTACAGTAAATTACCGCGAAGCCTATGGCATGTATGCGTGCAATGGTATTTTGTTCAATCACGAATCGCCCCGGCGCGGCGAAACATTCGTCACCCGCAAAATTACCCGTGGCCTGGCAAATATAGCCCAGGGCCTCGAGCAATGCCTCTATTTGGGTAACATGAATGCGTTGCGCGACTGGGGCCATGCAAAAGACTATGTGCGCATGCAGTGGATGATGTTACAACAGGAAGCACCGGATGATTTCGTCATTGCTACCGGTGTGCAGTATAGTGTTCGGGACTTTGTTCGTTGGTCGGCAGAAGAACTGGGCATTACGCTCGGCTTTGAAGGCAAGGGACAAGACGAAGTAGCGGTGGTAAAGGCAATCGAGGGAGAAGCTGCGACGGCCTTGAAGGTTGGCGATATAATTGTGCGGGTTGATCCACGATATTTTCGTCCGACTGAGGTCGAAACCCTTTTGGGTGATCCCACAAAGGCGAAGGAATTACTCGGCTGGGTGCCTGAAATAACAGTTCAGGAAATGTGTGCCGAAATGGTGGCCGAAGACTTAAAGGTGGCAAAACAGCACAAATTGTTGAAAGCGCACGGGTATGCCCCGCCTGTAACGACTGAATCATAGGCTGAACGCGGGCAGATTACAGGGGCAAATGCAATATGGTATTGAGGGTTTTTGTAGCGGGCCATAACGGCATGGTCGGCCGGGCGATAATCAGGCGTCTGGAAAATGATGCTAATATAGAGTTGATAACCCGCTCGCGCCAAGAGCTTGATTTGTTATCACAGCGCGATGTGCAGCGTTTTTTTGAAACTGAAAAAATCGATCAAGTCTATCTGGCAGCGGCAAAGGTCGGTGGCATTCATGCCAACAATGAACAGCCTGCAGAGTTCATTTATGAAAACCTGATGATTGAGACCAATATCATTCATGCGGCCCATCTGGCCAATATTCAAAAATTGCTGTTTTTAGGCTCTAGCTGTATTTATCCCAAAAATGCAGATCAGCCGATGACTGAGGATGCCCTGCTGACCGGCGTGCTGGAACCAACCAATGAGCCCTATGCGATCGCCAAGATTGCCGGCATTAAAATGTGTGAAAGTTATAACCGCCAATATGACCGCGACTATCGCAGCGTCATGCCGACCAATCTTTATGGCAGCCACGACAACTATCATGCCGAAAATGCCCATGTGATACCGGCTCTGCTGCGCCGCTTTCATGAGGCTGTGGAAGCGAAAACGCCGGAAATTGTCATATGGGGGTCCGGCAAGCCAATGCGTGAATTTTTGCATGTCGACGATATGGCGGCTGCCAGCATATTCGTGATGAATTTGTCTTCTGAAACCTATGGCAAGCATACATTGCCAATGCTTTCGCATATAAATGTTGGCACCGGTGTGGATTGTACGATCCGTGAACTTGCTGAAACCATTGCGAAAGTTACGGGCTTTACGGGAGAGCTGGTATTCGATACATCAAAACCCGATGGCACAAAGCGCAAATTGCTCGACACATCACGCTTGGCAGCACTTGGCTGGACGTATGGCATCAATCTAGAAAAGGGTCTGACATTGGCCTATAAATGGTTTGCTGCCAATCAGGAAACAATTAGGGGCAAATGACAGGCAGGGGCAAATAAACACACATCAAATCGTATGAATTCCTGTGACCTGTTCCTTGGATGGGGCGTAAATATGGGGTCAGGGTTGGGGAACTGGATTTATGGTTTCGCCATTTGGCTAAGATAGATAATCTGTATTAGCTTCTGATGTGTTGAGTTTGCCGATCCATCCTTTTTGTATAAACTACTTAAAGACTATTCTTTATTGATTCCAAACCAGTTGAGTTACAATACAGCTGATCTTATAGTTGGCATCGATTAGCTCAACCTGATTGGCAATATGTATGGGGAAAATGCGATGAAATTCGTAAAAATTGCTCGCCGCCCAGCGTTCTATTCGCGACAGTTATACGCCAAAAGCTCCGATGCCGCATTGTTACCGTATTCCGAACAGAAGGATTGGTATTGCAGTGATTTTTTTGGTCCGGTGGATACTTGGGAAACCTATCTACCGGAAGCTGGTTATGATGCTACAGACATAATTAACGGTGTTCCTGAACTTGATGCAGCGTGGTACCGTGAAAACGAGGGAGCCTACCTGAGTGAGCCGATGGCAGTGCTTGCAGCTCAACTGAAATCTCTTCGTCCCGATATTTTGTTTCTCGAGGCAATTGAGAGTTTTACGAATGTTGAAATAGAAGTAATTCGATCATGGCTGCCAGATCTCAAATTGCTGGCGGGTATGACTGGGACAGATATAAGAACCAACCCAGCCCTGTATGCCGTTGATGCTGTCTTTACTTGTATGCCGCAGTTGGTCGAAGAATTAAAAAATCAGGGTAAACCAGCCTATTATCTTCCCCATTCGTTTGACCCGCGTGTGTTGAAGAAGATTGATGTTAAAAGAGAAATTGATGAAGATATTGTATTTCTAGGGAATATAATTCCTGGGGCTCATTTACATGACTATAGGCGAGAAGTATTAGAAACAATCGCAAATTTTCAACCCTGCACAATTTATTCTGATCAAAATACAATATTTTTAATTGAACTACTAGCGTATAGCATACGGTTTTCTGGGTGGAGTGCTGCTAAATTAATGGACAAAATAGGCATCCCCTTTGATCATCTTCCTGGAGGCAGAAAACTAAAAGCTGCGGCAGCAAAGCCAGATAAACCGTCATTCGGATTCAGCTCAATTCTGGCGAAGCTGATGGCTCCCTCAGTTTATGGATTGGGAATGTACCAGGCGTTGCGAAATAGCAGATTGACAGTAAACGTACATGCCGGATTAGCAGACAATTATGCCGCGAATATGCGTTTGTTTGAAAGTACAGGAGTAGGAACCTGTTTGGTAACCGATCGAAAAGACAATCTCAGGAGTTTATTTGAGCCAGATAAAGAAATAGTAGATTTTGGCAGCGCGGATGAGGCAGCAGAAAAAATTGAGTGGTTGCTGGATAATCCAAGCATGGCAGATGAAATTGCGATCAATGGTCAAAAAAGAACATTGAGTGATCATTCATTCAGAAACAGAGTGCCAATTTTAACGCAGGCATTCAATGAGTTACTTGCAGCAGCATAAGAATTTCATACAGAATATGGGAATAAATACGATGTTATCACGCATCTGCGACTTCAGTATAAAAGCATCTCGACGTATAATCGCCGGCATAATAACAATTGCAGCGCGCAATCAAATAATAATGGGCCCAGGATCACGAATGACTGATAGTGCTCGAATTTATAATTCAAATAAAAACAGAGAATACATCACTATCGGAGAGAACAGCATTATTGCGGGAGAGTTGTTTGTATTCGCTCATGGTGGAAAAATTGAAATTGGAGATTTCTGTTTCGTTGGGTCGGAAACTCGAATTTGGTCAGCACAAAATATAAATATTGGAAATAGGGTGTTAATTTCCCATCAAGTGAATATTCTTGATACAAGCGGACATCCAGTAGATTCCGTTGAGAGGCATCATCATTATCGAGCCATACATTCCAAAGGACACCCCAAAGATTTGAAAGGAATGAAGTCCAAACCCATAAAGATTGGCGATGATGCCTGGATTGGTTTCAATGTCATAATTTTTGGGGGTGTAACAATTGGGGAAGGGGCAATTATTGGTGCAGGTTCCATAATTCGTAACGACGTGCCGGCAGGAGCAATGATAAAACCTGTTGGAAGCCGACAAGATTGATTTACAGGTAGCTTCAAATTAGTCGCTAATTAAAATAGAAGAAAGTCATATGACAGAAGATTTCATTCCCATATCCAGGCCACATATTTCTGCTTTGGAGGCCGAATATGTGCAAAAGGCCGTTGCCTCGGGTTGGGTCTCTTTGTTTGTGGAGCATCCTGCGTGACCATGCAATGAAAGCTGCAAACACCAGGGTGCGTGCAACAGCGGTGCATACGGCAATAAACGGGCAGGTTAAAATGAAATTGATTCAGGGAGAAAAAAAGAATATATTTGATGCGTTGAACAATGGGCGTCAGATACATCATTTTCCCTCGCATTACGAATGGTTGGACCTCGTTTGCAGAAAAATCTTATTTAATTCATTCGCCCAAGTGCGGCTGATGTTACAGGATACCCTGCATTTTTTTACCATTGCTCGCCTGGTCAAATGAGAAAACTGTTCGAGAAAACTGTTCGAGAAAACTGGCTTTGTTGACGTTAAAGTTGAACCTTTCTACTGTGCGAATGATTGTTTTGCGTGCATATTTCCAGTATTCTTATAAGTTTAGTCATTGAAAATTTTGGTATCCGATTTAGTTAGAGTTTTTTGCATCGGGATTTGTAATAAGTGGCAGCAAACCAGAGTAGTTCCCCATAGAAACGATGGTATAGGAAAAATCGAATTGTAATGCCTATTAAATTCAACATATTGAGACTGATTTGGAGCCTTTTACCTAAAAAGACCAAAGGAATAGTAGGCCCGGAATCGGTCATTCACCGCTTTCGAATTAGGGCAAATAAAACACACACGCTGAATGTTGGTCAGCAGTCCATTGGCTTGGCCACCTGATTTATGAAAAAGAAGGCGCAGAAATACAAATCGGTTCGCGGTCGTTCATTGGGGCATCAAAGTTGATTTGCGCAAAAAAGATCATAGTTGGAGACGATGTTATGATTTCCTTGGGAGTAACAATTGCTGACCATGATGGACATGCAACTGAGTTCGCAAAGCGATCTGGCGATGTGTTGGACTGGTTGGCAGGCAAAAAAGACATGTCAATCGTACCCATGAAGGAAATCAGCATTGGTAATAAGGTGTGGATAGGGTTTGATGCCTCTATTTTAAAGGGAGTGACAATAGGTGAGGGTGCTATTGTTGCTGCTTGCTCTGTTGTTACAAAAAACGTGCCCCCCTGGACTTTGGTTGCCGGTAATCCTGCAAAAGAAATAAAGAAGGTAAAAAACAATGAAGAGCAGGCACGTCATGCCAAAAGCTGACAAAAGCCTCCAAAGTTGGGAAGATGCCGTTCGGTGGTTAATTGACCAGCCGGATCGCCAAGACTTGGTAGAAGCCTGTTATTTCGACCAGCCACTGACAAGGGCCGCCGAACGCTTTCACAAAGGAAAGGAATGGCAGGCCGTAAGCAGATTTCTGCCCTCAAAGGGCGGGCGAGCATTGGAATTGGGAGCGGGCAATGGAATATTATCCTACGCTTTAGCCTGTGATGGTTGGGCCGTTACCGCTGTTGAGCCGGACCCCAGCAATCTTGTCGGTGCTGGCGCTATCCGAAAGCTGGCCATTGATAGCAAACAGCCTATTGAAGTAATTGAGGCTTTTGGCGAAAGCATTCCCCTGGAAAAAGCCGGTTTTGACCTGGCCATTGCGCGGCAGGTGCTTCATCACGCCGATGATCTTGAGGGATTGTGTAGCGAACTCGCTCGTATTGTCAGGCCCGGAGGCTTGGTCATTACCCTGCGCGATCATGTGATTTCTGGGCCGGATCAGCTTCAGCCATTTCTTGATGGCCATCCCCTGCACCATCTTTATGGGGGAGAAAACGCCTATACGCTTGGACAATATAAAAAAGCTCTCACAGGTGCCGGCCTTGAGATCATTCATGAACTGGCCCCGCTAAAAAGCGTGATAAATTATGCACCCTTATCAAAAGATGAACTTCTTGATGGCCTATCCGGTAGATTAAAAAATATGCCGGTTTTAGGCCCGGGTGCAGCAGGGGTGGCGCGACTTGTCCCGGCTGATATTATGTTGAGTTTGGCGTCAATGATTGATCGTCGTCCCGGTCGGCTTTATTCTTTTATCTGTAGAAAACCAGCTTGAAGGGATAGCGCCAAATGGCAAAAATCTGGATTACCGGAATAGCTGGTTTTATTGGCCGGGAAACGTCCAGCTATGCTCATTTGCAAGGGCACGATGTTTGGGGGATTGGCTTTGGAGGTGGTGAACCCTTGCCGGAACCACTTGCAAGTCAGCATATTGAATCAAAAATAGATACGCCAGGACTTGGTCGCTTGGCGGTTCGCTCTGGTCAACCGGATCTGGTCATTCATTTGGCAGGAGGCAGCGCCGTCGGCCCCTCGTTCGCAGCGCCTGAAATAGATTTTAATTTAACAGTAACTGGCACCAGCACCCTTTATGAATGGTTGCGCCTCAATGCGCCTGATGCACGCGTGGTAATTGTCTCCAGCGCTGCTGTATATGGTTCTGGTCATCGGGGGAAAATCCAGGAAAATGCTGCCCTGTCGCCTTTTTCCCCCTATGGATACAATAAGCTGATCATGGAAACTATTGCCCGCAATTATGGTGCGAATTTTGACATTTCCACATTGGTGGTCAGATTGTTTTCCGTATATGGCGCGGGCTTGCGCAAACAACTATTTTGGGATTTATGCAACAAGTTTTCAGCGGGCAGTTCTGTGGAACTTGGTGGAACCGGGGAGGAAACGCGAGACTATATTCATGTGAAAGATGTGGCCCGACTTCTTGTCAATCATTTTGATCGGGCAACGCCGGATTGTCCAATAATCAATGGTGGGGCAGGGGTTGCAGTTTCAGTTTCTGATGCAGCACAAACTTTGGCAAGCGCCTGGGATAAGGCCAATGGCACGAAAATTGACCTGTCATTTTCAGGAAAATACAGACCTGGAGATCCTCAGAATCTGGTGGCAGATATATCGAATATTTCAAATATGCCATTCAAAACATCAATTGAGTTTAATCAGGGCATTGAAGGTGTTGTTGACTGGTATTCTCGGCTTCAAAAACTGGAGTTGAAATGATCAATGTTGGCTTTACCCTCATCGGGCGCATGGGTTGGACGGGTGGTGAAAACTATTTGCGTAACATGCTTGGTGTTATTCAAAATCACATGGAAGGCAATGTACAGGCGCAACTGTTTTTATCGCCTGAGGAGGCGGAAACAAAATTCGAATCCTTTGACGGTGTGCTTAATAAAGCGCCGATAGTTGATGAACGAATTGGCGGAGCCGGGCGCGGAACAAGTTTACAAAAATCACTCCTATTGGGCCGTGACAAGGGCTTGGAAACATTGTTTAAAACCCGGCATGTTGATCTGGTGTTTGAAAATGCCGTTTTTTATGGCTGGCGGTTTGGCATACCCATTCTGGCCTGGATGCCTGATTTTCAGCATCATTATATGCCCGAGCTTTTTTCGCGTAGAGGATGGTGGCGACGAGAGGTTGGTTTTCGTATGCAGACGACGAATAACCGTACAATTATGCTTTCCAGTCATACGGCCAAAAACGATTGCGAGAAATTCTACCCCAAGACAATTGAAACGACGACTACTGTTCCATTTGCTGTTGATTTCAACCCTGCTGATCATATTGGTCGTAAGTTTGAATTGATGCAAAAATATGAATTGCCCGAACGCTTCATTTATATTCCCAATCAGTTTTGGAAACATAAAAATCACACTACGGTCATTCAGGCTCTTGCATTGATCGCTTCAACATGTGGATTGGATAAATGCCTGCCCGTGATTACCAGCGGTCCTCAAAAGGATCCTCGTCACCCCGAATTGTTTGATAGCTTGATGGCCGATGTTAAAAAATCGGGATTAGAGAATTCATTTCGTTATCTCGGGCTAATACCATATATGGATGTGCTCGGATTGATTGGAGCGGCAGATTATCTTGCTAATCCATCGCTTTTTGAGGGATGGTCAACACCGATTGAAGAGGCCAAGGCCCTCGGGGCTCCAATGCTGTTATCCGATATTTCCATACACCGCGAACAGGTGCCATCCGCTACATTCTTTGATCCCGGTTCGCCCCGGTCTTTGGCGGACATACTCCTGCAGGTTTCAAAAAATACACCGCCAAAACGTCAGGCTGTAACAGAGCTCCAGAAACACCAACAGGACCGGGTAAAGGAATATGCAAATTCCTTAATGAAAGCATTCGAAATGGGGGTAAAGTGATGCGAGCCATTTTCATGAAAAGGAGGTCATCTCCCTTTACCAGAAAATTCGATACAAATAATACAGATGGATTGCGCGACACTCTCCTCAAATCTGAGAGGAATAGTTTTTGACCCTGTTTTTTTGGATGGCATCAATAGGAAGTGAATAATATGGACCGCGCCTCGGTTGCCGAAGAATAAGCAGGCAGGGCGCCCTATAATGAATTTTTCAAGCAATATGGATATCAGGTGATTTTCCATTGATGGAATATATTGTCTTACAGATGGGAATACTATGCGAGACAAAATTATCGGCGGTATCGCACAAATCTGGCAAAAAGATTTTGTCAAACACCTGGCGGTTCTATCTGGGGCCGGCGTATTATCGCGCATCATACTATTGGCATCTTACCCGGTGCTCACCCGCCTTTATGATCCATCCTCATTCGGTCTGCTTGCAACATTTACTTCGATTGTTGCCTTCCCGGCGATCTTGGCAACCCTGCGCTACGAATTAGCAATACCTTTGCCAAAGAACGAAGATGACGCGAATATTATTCTTTATCTTTGCACTACATTCACGCTGGGGTGGACGCTTATTCTTCTCACCGTGGCAGCATTGATTAATGACGAGATGGTCGGAAAACTGGGATTTGGGCAATCCCAATATGTCAAATGGCTGATCCCACTGGCTGTGCTGGGATCAGGGCTCTACATGGCCTTTACGTACTGGAGTGTTCGGCGGAAGAAATTTAAGGCGATTGCAACCACGCAAATTTCCAAAATTGGCGGCGAGGTCGGTTTGCAACTTATTTTGGGATATTTTTCTTTCGGAGCGATTGGATTGATCCTGGGGAATTTCGTCGGACTTTGCCTGGGTGTCGGAACATTGATCCGGGCCGGACGTCCATATTTGAAATGGCTCGGCATCCCACTTCTGTGGAAACGCACCAAAGAAATGGCAATAAGGTATCGATACCTTCCCCTGTTTGATGGGGCCGCAACGCTGATGAATGAAGGTGGTTCGCGCCTGTTTCTGCTCGGCATCGGAATTTATTATTCACAGGCCGATTTGGGGTTGTTCTGGCTGGCCCTCATGCTTCTGTCAGCGATCTCCGGCGTTTTTATTAATGCCGCGCAAAGAGTGCATTATGCCCACGCATCTGAAATGCAACGCTCGAGCAGCGCGGGGCTGTACGCTTACTATCTTAAAGCTGTATTGACGACTGCCATCGCAGCTAGCTTCATAAGCGTGACTGTATATTTCATCGTGCCCCCGGTGTTTAATCTGATGTTTCCGGAAAACTGGACCGCGTCCCTGCCATTATTATTGGCTCTCATCCCGGCTCACCTCTTCAAAGCCGCGATCCTCCCCTATCTGTCCTACAATATCATTGAAAAGCAGCATATCGCATTGGTTTGGAATAGCATTCATATGACATTGCATCTTGCCACCATACCGGTTGCTCTTTATTTTGGTTCCGACCTGTTCACGCTAGCGGCAACCTATTCAGCAGCTCTTTGCCTATCATATTTCTCGCTTTTCATTATTCACCTTGTAATACTTCCCAAGAATACAGAAGAATACTCAGCGTAAAATGATGGTTCCCGGTTCAAAGGAGCCTTTCATATGTTTTAAGGGGGGGATATTGCTATGGATAATTCTATATTCTACAAGCTGGAAACATAAAAAAAATCATGAAGATATTACATCCAATTGAAGTTTGATCTTCACAATAGGCTTGTGTTATTTTGCACTAGAGTTTTTAAGTAAATTTAACTGAAATCATGCAAAATACCAATGAATTCCAAGCAAGCAAATTTTAATCAGGTTACTCTCTCAACAATGGCCGCGCCGCAGCTTCGACGCTCCATGGGTAGGAAGAGGTATTTGCGATTTCAGATGGTTATGCTTCTGCGGGTTCTTATTCTGGTTGGTTATCCGTTAATTGCCATCATGGTAACATTTACTGGTTTATCATCGGCCACATCACTGCTAACTTATCCATATAGAGCGCTTGTATTGGCTCTATCACTGTACATCATTTTGAGGGGACAACGAAGCCGCCTCGATAATTTGGTGATGATATTCTTCACTGTCTACACGATCCGGCTCCTCTATGACTGGAATATTTCCGAAATTACCGGTGCGGAGCAGGCTTTGCTTTTCTTCGTAATGACGGTGATGATGCCAGTTATAGCTTCCATGCGAGGTGGCCCCTATATTTTCGATGACAAATTATTTGCGCAGTGGGTTTTGATACCAGCAATGGCCACTTTGGTTCTTGCGCTCAGTGCGCAAATTTTAGGTTTAGGCTACAACCCCTGGGCCGATCAGGGCGTTCAATCAACGCGGCTTCAGTTTAACGCACTCAATCCCATCTCGTTAGGGCACGTGGCGGGTACTACGTTAATCTGCAGCTTCTATTTATTGTTTGAAAAACGCCAAAGCCTCATGCTGCGCATCGCTTCCTGGAGTGGCATTGCCTTAGGCGGACTTTTGATCCTGCTAACAAATTCTCGTGGTCCCGTCATGGCTACCGCCGTTGCATTGATCTGGTTTTTTATGTTGCGTACCCGCCGTTTGGTTTATGCCGCACCATTTCTTCTTATATTGCCTTTTTTTCTTTCCACCGACACAGAGCTAGTATCCAGATTACTTTCACGATTCGATTGGGATATTTATGATAACGCATCAAATGCGGGTAGAATTATGGCTCAACGAATAGCTATGGAAGCATTTTTTGAAAACCCAATTTTCGGTGCCTATTACATAGACCCAACGGTTGGCGAAGGAAATTACCCACATAATCTCATCATCGAAACAGCGATGGCCCTCGGCATGGTTGGCTTGATAATGTTTGCTGCAATGTTATTGCGGGCATGGTGGAAGGTGACTACTTTTTATAATGTTGAACACCCTTTGCTGGTCATGCTATTGGCACAGCAATTCATTGCAACTCAGCTGTCTGGTGCCCTATGGGCGGCTGGCGGTTTTTTCATGATACTTACGCTTTGTCTCACCGCGCGGCGAACTAAACATCCGCGCTTTGTACCCGGCAACATATCTCCTACCACCCGCGCTGCAACGTCCTGGTCAAGTTTATAAATGACACCAGTTTTGAGCCGTCTAATTACACCACAATCACTTTCACGCTATCAACGTAATAACTCCGTCACCACATAGTCCGCATAGATTTGGCCTCCAGCATCATTAAGGTGCAGCCCGTCAAAGGTGAAGTCTCCCGATGTAAAATATCCAATACCGGACTGTCGCCCAACATCAATCACTCTATAGCCTGTTAGCATGGCCACTTCTTCTACGGCCTTTTGAAAGTCCAGTAGTTTATCGCCATTAGCGTTAATTGAAAAAGGCGTATGGTTTGCAAATGTGCCTGCATAGGGTGTAAAAAAGACGATGGATGCAGCCGGGTGCGCATTGTGAATGGCGACGACAGCGGCCCAAAGGGCGCCATAGAATGTTGTGTTGCTGGTATCACCGAGGGAGCCAAGCGGGGTTAAACCGGTAGCAAAGTCGTTTATACCAGCCTCGATGGTGATAAGGTCGGTTCCGGGTGGAATATTGGTGATTTCGTTGTAAATCTTCAATGACCCACTTGATCCATTTGCTCCAATACAACCGCCAGCAAAACCAAGGTTTGTCACAGTTAGTCCAAGCCTGGAAGCTAAAGGTGGGACATATTTGTTTTGCGCGGTAATGGATGTTCCAAGTGCCGCCCATTTTTTGCCCTGCCAGGGTTTTGCGGGAGCATAGCCAGCCAGTACCTTTTGAATAATTCCACCAAAAAGTTCAACATCCGGCATGACACTGATATCTTGTTTGTTCCAATCTGCGGCGGCAAAAAGACTGCCGCTGTTTAACAGGTTTGGCCCGGAACCAACCCTGACGCAGGTTTCATCAACAAACAGGCCGGAATTCCCGTCACCTATATAGGGATGGCCACCGTTAGACGGAAATATGCGTAACTGTATGTTAGTGCTACCCGAACTACTGGCTGTTGCAGCAATCATACAGCGATACCAGCCAGCACCAATATCTTCGATTGAAGCTCCCACGCCGTTGGCCGTGCCTGCAGCCAGATCAAATGTACAATCAAAGGCATTATATACGCCGGAATACAAATTTAACTTCGAGCGTTCCGCCTTCTTGGCAATCACTTCAATCTGGTATGCAGTTCCAGCCTGCCAGCTTATCAACTGATATACGCTGGGGTTTGCAGAACCAATAGCTTCAACAAATTTGTCAGCGCTGACTGTACCAACAATTGGTTCAATTTTATCAACACGATGGCTAACTGAACCCAGCCCTCCCAATACTGCTGCTTCAATGGTTGCGCCGAATTCCAATGATACAAGACTACTTAATGTATAAGGGGAGGAGGTCTCTATCTTATTGTAAGAAAACCATATTTGTTCGCCGCTACCCAAGGTGAAATGCGGTGCAATCGAACACCAGAACCCAACATGTTGGCCCACTGCAATTGGAAGGTCTACGTCATCTATTGAATTTACACCCGCCGTCACTGTAAAAGATTTGCTGGCGGTTTGCGTCAAACTTCCATCGCCATTATTTGTATAAACGCTGAATGTAACTATTTGATCGGCTGCAACTGCAATCCGCGCTTTGGTAAAAAAGCCTGAAATATCAGACGGAGTTGGCAAAATGAAATATAGCTGGCTCCACACATCATTGGTGGTTACAACGCTGGGTTTGCCGATAATCCGCGTTTCTAACAGGGGAGCAGGGTCACCATTGGCCCCGGACGGGCCAGTACTTCCTTCTGGCCCCTGGGCACCGGTTTCCCCTCGTGGCCCAAGTATCTGAAGTGTATTGAATACGGACAATGTGTCGGCAATAGAGAGTTTTACAAAATCTATATTCATTGAGTTATCCCTTGCGAAAGTGTTAGCGTTCCTTCCCAGACCCTTTGTACATGGCTGGTAAGTGAGAGAAGAAGATCGTGACGATAGACGCCGGCGTTATATGTCGCCATCTGACTTGCAGGGACAAATATTTCGAACTGCCCCAAAGCAGCATTAAGAATGGAGATTGAGCCATTTCCCGTTGAAAGGCTGATCAGAGAATTGCCATCAAGGTTTTCAATATCCATTCTTAGAACTGCACCGGTTAAATCAACGGGTGCATCAAGATCATCTGCAAGTGCAAAATTTTGTCGAAGCTCCTCATTATTGGCCATTTGAATATTGACTTGGTAAAATGCTGCCATGATTGGTCCTTTTTCGGTTGAGACGGGCAGTTGGTTGAGCAGACTGGTTGTTGCCCCGGGGGAAAAGCCAGAACCTTTCAGCCGTTTTAATTGTGTATGCATCAATGACTACGAGTAGACGTTGCAATCCAGAAGCGTATGCGCGATTGGACCGAGTGAGCTTTAGGTGTTTTGGGTACCAACTACTTTGGGTGTGTCGTTATCTCCGGTTCATTCCGACAGTTGATTATTGCCTGCCCAATGGTTGAGGGCAGGGCTGTTTGGTCGTGTTTTCTGTTTGGCCAATAATAAACCTGCCGCCAATTTTGGTCTGGCAAACTCTAGCATCAGCGTGAGAAGTGGGGATAAGTTTCCTTGATGGGCAAAATAGGCTATGGGACCTAATTGAATTTAAGTCCCAATCCGGCATTATTTACACTAGGATGATAATGAAAATTTCACTGGTTACTGCCGTTTATAACAGGCGCGATACAATCGAAGAATCGATTGATAGCGTTCGTATGCAAAGTTATCAAAACATTGAACATGTAATCATCGATGGCGCATCGACGGATGGCACATTGGAGCTACTGCTAAAACTGTCTGATAAGCACACCAAATTGGTCAGTGAAAAAGATGATGGTATTTACGATGCCTTGAACAAGGGCATTGCCCATGCAAGTGGTGACGTCATTGGCCTCATACATTCAGATGATATTTTTGCCCATAACAGGGTTCTTGCAAAAGTAGCCGAAGCATTTGCAGATCCGCAAATAGATGCGGTCTATGGTGATCTTCAATATGTTTCCAACGTAGATATAACGCGCATTATTAGACATTGGAAAGCTGGTGAATTCATCCCTTCAAAATTACGTAACGGCTGGATGCCGCCTCATCCCACACTTTTTTTACGACGAGAAGTTTTTGAAAAATACGGCTGCTATGACACCGCCTATCGAATTGCAGCTGATTATGAGGCAATTCTACGCTGGTTTGGTAAAAGTGAATTCAAAGCCCATTACTTGCCGGAAGTGATGGTGAAAATGCGGGTAGGTGGTGAAAGCAATAAATCGCTGAGAAAAATTATAGTGAAAAGCCGTGAGGATTATCGCGCCATACGCTCAAATAACATCGGTGGAATTAGAACCCTGATTTGGAAAAATCTCAGCAAGGTTAAGCAATTTTTGCTCCCAATTCAGGGCGTGTCGGACGATTAAGTTCAGGTCATTGTAATTGGGCTTCCAATTTAACACTGCACGTATTTTGGTTGTGTTTGCAACGAGCGCTGCTGGATCCCCATCTCTTCTTTTTGTAAATTCAACCTTAAAATCAACTCCAGAAATTTCCTTTATAGCCTCTATTACCTCCAGGACAGAAAAGCCATGGCCGTAACCGCAGTTAAAAATCTGGCTTTGACCTCCTTCTTTTAGATAATTTAGTGCATCATAATGGGCAGAAACCAGATCGACAACGTGAATATAGTCACGCACTCCGGTGCCATCTACTGTATCAAAATCATTCCCGAACACACTTAGCTTAGGGCGCAAGCCAAGGCTAACCTGACATGCAACCTTAATTAAATGGGTAGCATTTGGAGTCGCCTGGCCAATCTTGTTTTCTGGGTCAGCGCCGGCAACATTGAAATACCTGAGGGCAATATATTTGAAATCATGGGCTATCGAGGTATCTCGTAGCATCATTTCTGTCATCAATTTTGAGGAGCCATATGGGGAAATCGGATCTGTTAAATCTGTCTCGCTAACCATAGGTGATTTTGGCATCCCATAAACTGCTGCGGTCGACGAAAAAATAAAGTTTTTCACTTCTGTATTAATTGCGACTTCAATCAATGATCTGGATTTTACTGTGTTATTTTCATAATAACCGAGAGGGTCAACAACGGATTCCGGAACAATAACTGAGCCAGCAAAATGGATGATAGAATCTACGTTATATTGCTTTATTACTTTTTCTACTAATTCCTGATTTCCGACATCTCCTTTCACAAAAACAGCTTCATTTGGAACTGCCCAAAAATTTCCGGTAGAAAGATTGTCAAGAACAATAGTCCTATGACCATCATTTAAAAGCTTATGGACCATGTGGCTGCCAATATATCCAGCTCCACCAGTTACCAAAATACTCATTTAGCTTTTATCCTAAGGGAGGTGAGGGATGGAATCATAAGTAGCATTGAAATCCGCTGGCGATAGATCCATTTAGTCACGCAAGAGTAGTGTTTTTCAATATATGCAAGATGATAAACATCAAAATTTGAATCGGTATATACTGGACACTCTAGACAGGTGCTACAAAATATTTTGGAAATGTCGCACGATTGACAGTTTTTGCGAAAGCATCCACCAAATATCGAATTAGATCAACCTGTACTGGGAAATTATGGTTGAATTTAAAAAGTTTCAGCAGAGCAGTTCAATCAAGGTGGGCCGGTTACTCTAACCAATGCTGAATAAAATGATCAGCCAATATCTTGCTTAATCCAAAATGCAATCACGCCGAAAACCCTAATGACTGATAAAGTTCAGTAAGTTGGCAAGTTAAAATAGACCCCGAAGGTCCACATGTAATCCTACTTGGCAGCGCTAAATAAACTTACCCTGTTTAAGATAATCAAGAACCTGATCTGCCAATATCTCCGGTTCTTCTTTGCCCCCATTTAGAATAATGTCGGCACGCTCTGGAATTTCATAAGGCGAATCCAGACCGGTAAAGTTCTTGATTTCTCCCCGGCGAGCTTTTCTATACAAACCCTTTGGGTCGCGCTTCTCGCAAATCTCCAACGGCGTATTCACATAAATTTCGCTGAATTCTTCATCTTTGAAGAGATCGCGCGCCATTCGGCGCTCCGTGGTGAAGGGAGAAATAAACGAAACAATCACGATCAACCCCGCATCGACAAACAGCCGGGCGGTCTCTGAAATCCTTCGAATGTTTTCGACCCGATCGGCATCAGTAAAACCAAGATCCCGGCACAAACCGTGACGGACATTGTCACCATCAAGTAAATAGGTGTGGTGGCCCAACGCGTGCAGTTTTTTTTCAAGTAAGCTGGCAATCGTAGATTTTCCGGAGCCGGAAAGGCCGGTAAACCAGAGCACATAAGGTTTCTGTTGCTTGGCGACCGCACGTGCGGCTTGATCAATCTCGACTTCCTGCCAGCGAATATTAGTTGCGCGTCTTAAGCCAAACTGAATGAGGCCAGTAGCAACTTTTTTGCCAGTTAGGCTGTCCAGCAATGAAAATGTACCCAGATTGCGATCAGCGCTGGCAGGTGCATAATCAATCGAATGGTCAAGCTCAATATTGCAATACCCAATTTCAAGATGATTAAGGGTAGAGGCAGCAATTTGTCTTTTGTTCTCAGGGTCAAGCCGAAATTTTAGCGAGCTCACCGAGCAGTTAATTCTGGTCCCTGGGGAAATGAATGCATAGCTCCGACCTGGCAGCAAAGGTTCTGTTCCTTGCCAAACCAGATATACGGCAAATTGATCTGAATGCCATTTCTGATCTTTGACATCATCCAGCTTTGGATTACTGCGGATTTCTCGCGCGGCAATTTCAACAAGTTGATCAATATTCAGGCGAGCCATCATAGTCCCCCGGCATTGTTGTTTTTCAGGCCAAAAGCGATAAACGCCGAATTTGTAAAATTCTCGCCAGACTTACCATAACACAACGGCTTGCCATTTGGTGTATCAACGCGGCCACCGGCAGCCAGCAAGATTGCATGGCCCGCAGCCGTATCCCACTCCATTGTAGGTGCAAAACGTGGGTAAATATCAGCAACTCCTTCCGCCAGTTTGCAAAATTTGAGCGATGAGCCTGCACTTAAAGTCGAGTTGATGTGAAAATTACTCAAATATTCCATGGTTTCATTATTCATGTGAGATCGACTAACGATAACATTCAGACCACGCTCCCTTGGAACCGCTGCGTGAATTTCCTCCAGTTTGAGCGTTTCAATACTGGAGAACATGTCATTTATTCCAAGATTGGCTTTAACGGCTCGGGTGGAAGAAAGTGTTACATATAGCACCGACAAGGCCGGGGCATAGATAATGCCAAACACTGGAATACCATTTTCTATCAGTGCAATATTGACGGTAAACTCATCATTTTTTTGAACGAACTCTTTCGTGCCATCAAGCGGATCGACCAAAAAGAAACGATCACCAACTTCCGGGATATCACCTCCGCTTGCAGCCTCCTCTGCGACCACGGGTATGTTTGGAACATGCAGTTTCAAATCGGCCAGAATAATATTCTCTGCCAATTTGTCCGCGTCTGTAACCGGGCTTGAATCAGACTTATAATCCACATCAAAATCATGTTCGTAGATACTCATTATTACCTGTCCTGCTCTTTGGCAGGTAGCAATCAGCTTTGTCGCCAATGCAGTCATGTTTAAGTCATTCAATGATTTATTCCTCAGAAATACCGCTCTATCGTTGGCCAAATTACTAAATATGGTGAGATGACCGATCGCCTCATTGCCGTTTTTCAGAAACATTCAATTCACCGCGTTCACTTAAAAGGATGGCTGAAAGCGTACCAAATACAACGGCAATTGCCATCGTTCTCAAGGGGTAATCGATGATAGAGTGAAGAAGTACGGCAAATAGGGAAATGCATATATATTGAGTAAATTGGTTGCGAAACATGTTTCTGATTATCAAAATGAGATAAAGCAGAGCTACCGGAATAAATATCAGTCCGAGTTCCAGCAACAGTTGTAGATAATCATTGTGAGCTTGATTGGCATAAACATACCGAACATCGTTTGTCGCTTCAAACATCGGATAAACCAGAATAAAACTACCCAGGCCAGTTCCGGTATTAATATGTTGCTGAATAGCAATCCAGGTCGTGGCGAATATTACCTGGCGATAATCACCCTCAAGAATTGATTGGGTATCCAAGAAATTAGTCCCAACAATTATCAGCAAAATTATCACCGTTAGTCCAACAAATTTTTTCCCAATGGAAATTTGATCGAGCAATATCCAGATATATGAAAACAATGCCAGTGAAACGGCAATTGCCATTCCGGCTCTGGAGCCGATGCTGAATTGAAATAGCACAATCAACCCAACAATTAGGAAATATGCCAGAGGTCGCCATGTTTCCACCAACACGCGCCAGGCAACAAGTGGAATCACCATATAGACCAGGCTTGAAAAGTGGTTCTCATTGGCAAAAACACCGGACCAAATATCAAATGGGAGTACACCGCTGATCTTGACTTTGGAGCCATAGGACAGCTGAATTACGCCAATTAGAAGATTAATTGCAAACCCCAAAAAGATGAATTTGATCAGGCGTTTATGTTGCAAGGTGTTCATTCGAGCAACGAACAATGAGATGCCCAATATGCTAAGAGTAAACAGGCTGGCTTCTAAGCTTCTCGATGGTGAGATGCTCCACAAATTCCATTGAGAGATTTGATCAGAATATTGAGGAAAGCCCTTATCGCTGCCAAACGGAACAAATTGCAAAAGCAGAATGGCAATGATCAAAACAACGAGCGCGCGTGAATATACACCAAGGCGGTTGTTGAATAAATTGACCAGACCTACAAAAACCAATGGGAGCATGATCAATTGCAGCAAGTGGTCACTCCACAGACCTTGATTGGTGCCACCACCTAAAATCAAACTTAGCAGAACCGCTATTCCGGCATAATTAAATTGAATATTGGAAACTCTATTATTGATGTTTCATACTCCGTCCAGACTGATCGATATATTGTGCAACAGCAGCGTGCCCGAATATCTGTTTCTCCAACTCTCTACAAAATTGTCATTGGAAATTTTAAGCTGCTGAAGTTCACAATCTGAAGCAGGAACCTCGAATTTGATTTCAAATTGCCTTTTCTCATTATTACCAGGTTCGAATGAGAATGAAGCCAAAGGTTTATTCTTATTGCTGCATTCAACTTGAAACTTAATAGGTTTATTCGTTTTCAACGCCTGAGTTGAATAGCTCAGTTTCAAGGTGAATTTAGAAGGGGGTAATATTATTCTTTGCAGGACTTTCGAAAATCTGACTGGTGAGTCCAAAAATCTGAGAACAAATACATTTTCAAATTTTTGCGCTGAATTGCTACCGCTACGAATTTTTCGAATTTCAGCGTTCATTCCAGCCTGGTTGGGTATTTGCCAGTCAAATATGTTTCCAGATGGGCTGAGGTCAAAATTTCCATTGAAAATATATCCGGAATGGAGTTTTTGGTCTGAATTGAGCGTTAGTAAAAACAACCTGTATGCGCTCAGATATTCCTTAAACTTGATCAGCCTTATCGAGATTCTGTTGATTGATAATTGTAAATCATCAATCCCCTGCGCGTGCCAATCGCGTATCAATTTCCGCGCAATTGCAACAGATTTCACGTCTTTATTCAGGCTGTCAACAAGGCGATATCGCGCAATCGGGCTTAATGAAAACAACTTTAGAGCTTCGTCATAGGCGTCTTTGTGGCGCAGCAACTCATACATATATGGTGTCACGTCGCCCCATTTTAATGGCCACCGGCGAAGAATAATATCAGCTTGCGAAACCGCTTTGACAAATTTTGCCGTCGACAAATTAAAAAAGAAACGCCGTTGCAGTGCGTGGATTTCTGTTGGCAATAATTTCAGGGCATGTACATATTTTCTTTGTGCGTCAGCAATTTTGTTTTGACGCTCTTCAGCCACGCCCAGCAAACTAAATAATCTGGCATCTATGGGATCAAATTTTATCCCTTGAATGGCCAGTTCTTTAAGCTTGCTGGTTTCTGCATCATTGGTTGTTTCGGAAAACTGGTTAGTCAGTTTGTATAATCTTGCCGGCGTGTTCAACGGATTTAGCGCAATCGCCAAATCAGGATTGAGCGTTGTTGCAAAATTGCTGGCTGCAGACAAAATTACAATTATGGAAACGCAGATCGCAAATAATGTCATCACCAGCTGAACAACAGGGTTTTGCCTTGTCTTACGCGAAGAACTCTGCGTCATTGAATTTATTCGCCTGATACTATTAAGCCATTCCTATCAACACACATATTACACCGCGTAAATTGTCATGTATAGGTGGAAATCAGTTTGTAGGCTGGTCATATTTGACCAATATAGGGTAGCGATTTTGGGTGAAGTTTCCGCTTCTTGAGTCTTGGATAACTCAAATGACCGCGCAAATTACCAAACAGAAATATAGTACGTGTCGCCAATGTATTGGAAAAAATTTTGAATATGAATGGTGAGCCCGTCCGGGTTCGAACCGGAGACATCCTGATTAAAAGTCAAGCGCTCTACCAACTGAGCTACGGGCTCCTCTGACATGATGATTCACCTGTCGAGGTTGGGCGGAAAATAGGGATGTGCCCCCTTGCGGTCAAGTGCCTTGCGAGGTTTATTTTTAGAAGCCTGGTTAATTACCTTTAATCAGTAATTTATATATAAACATCAAAGGGTTTCCTCAGCATATCGTGCGGAATTTACTGAAAATTACCCTATAGGGCCGCGTCGATTTGGTGAATTGCCAAACCTATTGATGATGAAGTTTAATTTGAGAATAAATTTTATGACGCGATATTGATCAGGAATGATTGCAATTGGCCGTCATTGTAACGTATTTGAAAGTCAATTACATCGATCTTTGCAACTACCGAATATCCAACATCCTGAGGGTAAAATGGCCGGCAATATTGAACTCTATTCTGCACTTTTTGCAGGCATTCTTTCCTTCGTATCACCGTGTGTTTTACCCCTTGTGCCGCCTTATCTATGTTATCTCGCAGGTGTTTCGCTTGATCAACTAACAGATGATACCGCGAACATAGATGCAGCAGAGCGGTCTCGCGTGCAAAAACGGGTGTTTATCAATGCAATTTTGTTTGTATTGGGTTTTTCGACTGTTTTCGTAAGCCTTGGTGCTGGTGCATCAACAATCGGCTCGTTTGTACGCTCATATCTCGATGTTTTAAGCACGATTGCCGGTCTGGCAATAATTCTGATGGGTATGCATTTCCTGGGAATATTGAAAATTGGAATGCTGTATCGCGAATTGCGCTTTCAAACCGGGGGTACAGCACCTGCTGTATCAGGCGGAGATAGCGGCGGCTTTGGCGCATCGGTTACCGGGTCCGGTGGCGGCTCCTACATCATGGGCCTGGCATTTGCTTTTGGTTGGACCCCATGCATTGGACCAATTCTTGGTGCAATTCTCGCGGTGGCCGGCTCACAAGACAGTGTAGGGCAGGGCGCGTTTCTGCTTGCTGTTTATTCGCTTGGTTTGGGAATACCATTTTTACTCGCCGCTTTTTTCGTAAAGCCCTTTATGAAATTTCTTGCCCGGTTTCGTCGTCATTTGGGAATGGTCGAAAAGGCAATGGGCGTATTACTGATCATTACCGGAATATTGTTTCTTACCGGCGGCATGCAGACCATGTCCTTCTGGTTGCTTGAAAAATTTCCATTCCTTGTGGCCTATAGCTAAAGCTTGTCTCCTAAAAGCATGCCCTCGGACTTGATCCGTTGGTGGGCACCGGTTTTAGGAATAAAGACATGCGTCAATAGAAAGCTTGTCTCCTAAAAGCATGCCCTCGGACTTGATCCGTTGGTGGGTACCGGTTTTAGGAATAAGGACATGCGATAATAGAAAGCTTGTCTCCTAAAAGCATGCCCTCGGACTTGATCCGTTGGTGGGCGCCGGTTTTAGGAATAAAGACATGCGATAATAGAAAGCTTGTCTCCTAAAAGCATGCCCTCGGACTTGATCCGTTGGTGGGCACCGGTTTTAGGAATAAAGACATGCGTCAATAGAAAGCATATCGGATGCTCACGAATGAACGCGCTCAACTAGACCTCAGGCCCGCGGCCTCAGGCCCGGGACTTCAAACCAGATAAATTTCTCAAAAGAGAAACTGGCATTGATGCAATGATTACACCGCCACTGACCGTAATTATGCCTGCAAGATGGTAAGTTTCAAATGCCTCCCCCAGAAAGGCAACCGCCATTCCAACCCCGTAAACCGGCAATAGATACATGAAAATTCCGGCAATAGGCGCGCCAGCAGTTTTTACACCATACTGAAATGCACTGAATGCGATTAGCGAGGCAAACAAAACAATGCCCGCAATATTAATCCAGGAAGCCAAACCGGTTGGAAATGTATTTTGATATACAATTTCAATAATAGTGAAGGGTGCAAGGGTAAGCGCACCCATAAATGCAATCACTGCCAACAGCGTAATTGTTGGAACGCTGTCCAGAGCCGGAGATTTCAAAAGCACAGAATATATTGACCAACTTATAGCTGTTAAGACAAACAACAAATCACCAGTGTTGAAATTGAGCGATAACAAGACATCCATAGACCCGCGAAAAATGATGATCAAAACCCCAATCATCGCAATCGCGATGCCGGTAAATTCGCGCACCCCGACTTTTCTGCCCCGAAACATCCATTCCAAAAAAATGATCAACACGGGAGACGATGTATAAATTAACGTGCCATTTGTAGCGCTGGTATATTTCAAAGCAAGATAAACCAAGGCTCCGCAAATCCACATGCCAAGAATGCCAAGCAGCAATATCCGCTTCCATTGCATTTTTAAGGTGGCCGAATGTTGCACAATACTATGGGCCACAAAAGGCATCAGAATCAAAGTGCAAGTAAACCAGCGGATAAATGCCAACGTCCATGGTTCAACAGTTGATACGGCGACCCGGCCAAAAATTATGTTGGTTGAAAAAAACAATGGCATAAATGCCAAAATTACAAATGTAATCGCGGGGGTTTTAGCAGGCATATTGCGCATTGACGAAGTTTACTCGCAAAGGAGGGCGGAGGTTTCCACTCGATGAAATTTTAATAGAGTTTCAGTGTTCTGCCAGTAAATTTTGTCGGCTGACAAGTGGTATTAATGCGCAATTGAATTCTTTCGCACAACAATTTGGCAGCCTTAACATCTTTTAACGGCCCCGCAACCAGATGCGCTTCGATACTGCTTTCATGTTCGACAATAGAAGCGCGCGCAGTCAATTTTTCAAAAAGGGTAGGTGCCGCGTTCACCAAAGCAGAGTAGCGCTTGCCAAGAACTGAAAAAGAATGGCCGGTTCCCAAATCAATGCCAACCGCGCTGTTGCCAATTTCATCGCCAAGGACAGTCAAAACCGTGTTCTCATTTGCCGGCGCATTTAGTTCTGTCTGCATTCTGCGAATGGTGTCTGCATTTGATTGCTTAGACGCAACCGTCATGCCAAACGATGAGACGGAATTATTCCCGGTGGCGGTTGATTTGACCTTATCTTCGCTTCTTGGTGCAACAGACCCGGTGGTGAAATTGTCCACAGAACTATCTTCATTGGCGTCTTTTGCAATTTCTCCGCCGGTAAGAAAGCGGCCAGATCCGATAGCGCTTTCGACAGATGCACTTTCTGAACCAAGCCCGGGCGCTTTGAAATCAGATTGCAATGCATAGCTGGAAATTGCAGCCGTAGCTGAGACAATGGCCGCACAACCCCAAACAACAACATCACGCATTTGATGTGGTGCATTCACCTCGTCATCGATATGTTGAGAATGAGACATTTGATCAAAAATCTGCTTTCATTGTCCGAATCAGCTGGATTGTTCAATAAGCAATTTGCAATATTAAGTATATACTTGGCAATCCGTTGTTTGTAGAGACCACAGACAAAGCAATAATGACGGAATACACATGCGCAAAACCTGTCTGACCATAATCCTCGCAGCCGGTGAGGGTACGAGAATGAAATCTGCAACACCCAAGGTTTTGCACGAGGTTGCCGGGCTGCCAATGGTTGTTCATGTGCTAAACGCCGCAAACCAAGCGGGTGGTGACAAATCCGTAGTGGTCGTCGGTGCGGGTGCTGACAATGTCGCGTCAAAAATAAATAATTGGAATAATGAAGTATCAATAGTCATACAAAATGAACGTTTAGGCACCGCCCATGCTGTACTGGCGGCCGATGAATGGCTACGCCAATCCTTCGACGATGTTTTGATACTTTATGGTGATGTGCCTTTGATACAGGCCAAGACATTGCACAATATGCGCCACGAATTGCAAAATGGCGCTGATCTGGTTGTACTCGGTTTTGAGGCTGCAAACCCAACCGGATACGGACGGCTGATTGTGGATGATGGGCAGCTTGTTGCTATCCGCGAACATAAAGATGCATCAGATGATGAAAAGACGATAAGCCTTTGTAATAGTGGGATTATGGGGTTTAACGGATCTATTGCTAGCGAATTAATCAGAGCAATTGAAAACAACAATTCCCAAAATGAATATTATCTCACTGATGCTGTCTCAATCGCCCGCTCAAAGGGTTTAAAGGTTGTTGCAACGACGGTAGCCGAGGAAGATGTGCAGGGCGTCAACAACCGCGTTCAATTGGCAGAAGTAGAAGCCGTATGGCAACAACGAAAACGCAAAGAAATGATGTTAAACGGCGTTTCAATGCCAGCACCGGAAACTGTGCAATTTGCCCATGATACGGAAATTGGCCGTGATACAATCGTCGAGCCCAATGTGGTATTTGCATCAGGTGTAAGTGTTGCGGAAAACGCAACTATTCGCGCATTTTCTCATCTTGAAGGAGCTGAGATAGGCGAGGGATGTATTGTTGGCCCCTATGCGCGTTTAAGGCCGGGTACATCTATGTTGCATGGTTCAAAGGTTGGTAACTTCTGCGAAGTTAAGAAAGCAACCATTGGCATTGGTTCGAAAGTCAACCATCTGTCCTATATCGGAGATACAATAATTGGCACCAAAGCCAATATTGGTGCTGGAACCATCACATGTAATTATGATGGTATCAACAAACATCAAACCAAAATCGGCAATAATGCGTTTATCGGCTCGAACTCGTCATTGGTCGCGCCAGTTGAGATTGGTGACAATGCCATAGTGGCGGCCGGCAGTGTGGTGACAAAGGATGTGCCGCAAGATGCACTTGGAATTAGCCGGGGTAAACAGATCAACAAAGATCATCTTGCCGGTAAAATTCGACTGAGAAATGAAGCCAAAAAAAATGCAGGCTAAATCTGTATTTGGCGGTAAAATGCCTGTAAGAACCGAATCTGGCGTAAATACTGTAAAGTGCTAATTGTTGAAATAGTTTTGCAGTTTGGAAATCTTATTTGATTATCATTTGATGTCACAGGCGCTAATAAACTGGAATTGGGCCGGCTGTGAATGCGGTAAACTGGTGAATACAGCGGCTTAAAGCTCAAACATACGAATTTTGTGAGAATAATTATGTGTGGAATTGTTGGAATCGTCGGCAACAGACCTGTAGCGCCTTTGATGGTGGACGCGCTCAAGAGGCTTGAATATCGTGGATATGATTCTGCCGGAGTGGCAACTCTCGATGAAGGCGTTCTAGGGCGCAGGCGCGCTGAAGGCAAATTGGTAAATCTGCAATCGCGTCTTGATGAAAACCCACTGGCTGGAACAATTGGCATTGGCCATACCAGATGGGCAACCCACGGTGTGCCGAACGAGACCAATGCGCACCCCCATTTTTCCAACGATGTTGCTTTGGTACACAATGGCATCATTGAAAATTTTCGAGAGCTGCGCGAGGAGCTGATTGAGGATGGATATGAGTTCACCTCGCAAACAGATACCGAAGTTGTGGCCCATCTTGTTTCGCGCGAATTGAATTCCGGCAAGTCTCCACCGGAGGCTGCCTTTGCCGCCATTAAGCGGCTTGAAGGCGCATTTGCATTGGCCATTCTGTTTAAGAATGAGGACAATTTAATCGTTGCCGCGCGCAATGGACCACCATTGGCAATTGGCCATGGTGAGGGTGAAATGTATCTGGGTTCAGACGCAATAGCACTTGCCCCTTTCACCAATGTCATTACCTATCTTGAAGATGGTGACTGGGCGACAATTCACCGTGACGACATGCAAATATTCAATGAAAATGGCGCCAGGGTCGAGCGTGCCAAGCAGCTTTCTGTTGGCTCCACGTTGATGGTCGACAAGGGCAATCATCGCCACTTTATGAGCAAGGAAATATTTGAGCAGCCAGAAGTAATTGGGCACACTCTTTCGCATTTTCTTGATTTTTCAGAGCAGCGGGTATCCGGACTTGATAAAGCGCCTTTTGATTTTAAAGAACTCGACCGGATTAATATTACCGCCTGTGGAACGGCTTATTATGCCGGACTGGTTTCCAAATACTGGTTTGAGAAATTGGCCCGGTTGCCAGTCGATATCGACGTCGCCTCAGAATTTCGATACCGCGAAGCGCCAATGAAAAAAGATGGCCTTTCGTTATTTATTACCCAGTCTGGCGAAACCGCTGATACGCTTGCAGGTTTGCGATATTGTAAACAGCAAGGCCAACATATTGGTGCGATCGTCAATGTTAAAGAATCGACCATCGCGCGCGAATCTGATGTGGTGTTCCAAACGCTTGCAGGCCCGGAAATCGGTGTTGCTTCAACCAAAGCCTTCACCTGCCAACTTTCCACATTGGCATGTCTCGCAGTGGGTGCCGCCCGACAACGCGGCACCATAGATGCGACCCGAGAAGCACAATTGGTGCGCGAATTATCCGAAGCACCGCGCTACGCTAGCCAGGCTTTGAAATTGTGGGATGAAATCGCAGTCATAGCGCGCGATCTTCAAAACGTTGATCATGTTTTATATCTTGGCCGCGATACAAATTTTCCACTGGCAATGGAAGGCGCGTTGAAGCTGAAAGAGATTTCATATATTCACGCAGAAGGCTATGCGGCGGGAGAATTGAAACACGGCCCCATCGCACTGATTGATGAAACCATGCCCGTTGTAGTGATTGCGCCATATGACAGTATTTTTGAAAAAACCGTATCTAATATGCAGGAAGTTGCAGCACGCGGTGGTAAAATCATACTGATCACCGACCAAAAAGGTGCAAATGCCGCAGGGATGGATGACGCAAAGGTCATTATATTGCCAGAGATGCCAGCAATTATTACACCAATAATCTATGCCTTGCCTGTTCAGATGCTTGCCTACCATACGGCTGTCCATATGGGGACAGATGTTGATCAACCCCGAAATCTGGCCAAATCAGTTACCGTCGAATAGTTTCAATACTGCCCTTATTCGCACAACCCATTGAAATTTTTGACCAGAACCCACATATAGTGCTGGTTCTAAGGAATTATTTACCTCATGAAAAAGACGCCAATACTGGTTAAAAAACCCAAGCCGAGAGCTGTTACCAGGTTACGGAATTATTTCCTGACCGGCTTTGTAATATGTGCTCCCTTGGCAATCACTGTTTATTTGACCTGGACGCTTATTAAATGGGTGGATTCATGGGTAAAACCATATATTCCGGAAGTCTATAACCCCGACAACTATTTACCGTTTTCGGTCCCGGGCTTCGGATTGCTGGTCGCCTTGTTCCTGATAACTTTGGTTGGCTTTTTAACCGCCAATCTGATCGGCCGCTCTATTGTGTCCTATGGCGAATCGCTTCTCAGCCGTATGCCCGTTGTGCGCAACTTATATTCCGGTTTGAAGCAGATATTCCAAACTGTGTTCAACGAGAAGTCGGAGAGTTTTAAAGAGGTTGCCCTGATTCAATATCCAAGAAAAGGGCTTTGGGCACTTGTATTTATCGCAACTGAAACAACCGGTGAACCGCAAAAGAAACTGGATGAACCCGCAGGTCAAACAGTCAGCGTGTTTCTTCCCACCACGCCAAACCCGACCAGTGGCTTTTTACTGTTCGTGCCGGAGAATGACCTGTTGCGCCTCGATATGAGCGTCGAAAATGCGGCCAAGCTGGTTATTTCTGCAGGACTTGTTACACCAGAATATCAAGCCAAAACAAAAGCCCTAGCGGACGGAATAAAATCCAACGCAGAAAAAATCCAACATATCGAAAACTCCGAAAAAATCTGAACTATAACACCGGAAAATGCTTCGATGAGCCCGGTGGGAAAATTCCTGTAAGGCGCGGATCGTCAGCAATTTCCAACTGCCGTTTATAGGGCTTGAAGCCTGAGCGGATATAGAAGGGCAGCGCATGCGGATGATCCAATGTGCAGGTATGTATCCACAACCGATTAATGCCGACCGCAGTCCACACCATGTCAATCGCATGGTTCATCAACCATTTGCCTGCACCATTGCCGATGATTTCGCCGGTTACACCAAAAAATGCTAATTCGCATTCATTGTCGGTTCGATAATCCAACTCAAGTAGCCCCTGAGCCTTCCCGTCAATTTCAAGCGCATAAATCTCTACTTTCGGATCGCAGATTATTGCTGATAATTCATCAGCTGGCATAATCGCGCGTGAAAACCAGAGCCATTCCTCGCCTATACGACGGTAAAGATCGCGATACCATTCGGTGTCTGGTTGGTCTTTTTTGACAAGTACCCAGTCCGGTTTATCTTCATGCGGTGGCAATGCAGGCTTTGCAATCATCTCTAATGAGGTGACAATAGTTGCTAGTTTTTCAGGCGGCAGATCATAAAGCCCGTTGGTAAATTTCATCAAATATCTCCGGCAAAGAAAAAGCCGGGGAACAGATGATCCCCGGCCTTTGAATATTGTTCTACCAAATGAAATCAGACAGAATAATACATGTCAAATTCAATCGGGTGAGGTGCTTGCTCAAAGCGAATGACCTCTTCCATTTTCAGATCAATATAAGCGGTAATCTGATCATCATCCATAACACCACCCTCTTTGAGGAACCCGCGGTCAGCATCAAGTTCATCCAGTGCTTCACGCAGGGATGCGCAAACGGTAGGAATTTCTTTAAGCTCAGCCGGTGGCAGGTCGTACAGATCTTTATCCATTGGTTCACCTGGATGGATTTTGTTCTTGATACCATCAAGGCCCGCCATCAACATGGCCGCGAAACCCAGATATGGGTTTTGTGCCGGATCAGGGAAACGAACTTCCACACGCTTGCTTTTTGGTGAATTGCCGAAAGGAATACGGCAAGACGCTGAACGGTTGCGGGCAGAATATGCCAGCAGCACAGGCGCTTCATAACCAGGCACCAGACGCTTATAGGAGTTGGTCGACGGGTTGGTAAATGCGTTCAGTGCTTTGGCATGCTTAATAATGCCGCCGATATAGAACAGGCACGATTCAGAAAGGCCCGCATATTCATTGCCGGCAAAAGTTGGCTTGCCATCTTTCCAGATTGATTGATGCACATGCATGCCGGTGCCGTTGTCACCAAATACAGGCTTCGGCATAAATGTTGCCGTTTTGCCATACTGGTGAGCAACCTGATGCACTGCATATTTATAAATCTGCATTTTATCGGCGTTACGGGTCATTGTATCGAACAAAATACCCAGCTCATGTTGTGCAGCACCCACTTCGTGGTGATGCTTTTCAACTGTGACGCCCATTTCGGTCAAAGCAGTCAGCATTTCGCTACGAATATCCTGGCAGGAATCAACCGGAGGAACCGGAAAATAACCACCCTTGGTGCGTGGACGATGGCCCATATTGCCAGCCTCATATTCGCTACCCGTGTTGGACGGCAGTTCGATCTGATCAACTGAGAAACCCATATTGTAGGGGTCGGTTGAAAAACGAACATCATCAAAGATGAAGAATTCTGCTTCCGGGCCAACCATGATGGCATCACCAAAGCCACCAGACTGCAAATAGGCTTCAGCCCGTTTTGCGGTCATGCGCGGGTCGCGGTTGTAGCCTTCGCCAGATACCGGATCAAGAATGTCGCAAAAAATGGAAATGGTTGAATGGGCAAAGAATGGGTCCACATGCACGGTATCGCAATCGGGCATTAATACCATGTCAGACTCGTTGATAGCTCTCCAGCCTTCAATCGAAGAACCATCAAACATGACACCATCGGCAAACATGTCCTCATCAACAATGGCAACATCCATTGTAAGGTGCTGCATTTTACCCTTTGGGTCGGTGAAACGAAGATCAACGAACTTGATGTCCTCGTCTTTGATCTGTTTTAAAATGTCGCTTGCGGTGGTCATAATGTCCCTTTCTGTAGCAAGTAATAAGATAATTTCGTTGGGGTGTGGGGTGGCTTTAAACGGCTTCCGGGCCGGTTTCACCAGTTCTAATTCGAATAGCCTGTTCTATGCTGGATACAAAAATCTTGCCATCTCCAATGCGTCCGGTTTCGGCAGCTTTTCGAATGGCTTCGATTGCAGCATCTACATCTTCATCGTTCAAAACAATTTCGATTTTTACTTTTGGCAGGAAATCAACAACATATTCCGCACCGCGATATAGCTCGGTATGGCCTTTTTGACGTCCAAAACCCTTAGCCTCAGTAACGGTAATGCCCTGAAGTCCCACTTCCTGAAGGGCCTCTTTAACTTCATCCAGCTTAAATGGCTTTATGATTGCTTCAATTTTTTTCATATCTAAATCCTGTCCATGCTGAACTTGCGCTGGTCTGCCTCAAATAAACATATGTCTGGGAGAATATTGTGCACCCGAAATATGACACACCAATCGGCTTGTTCATACGGGCTATGCATAGGCCGTGCCAGTTCGTAAATAAATCGCAAATTGCGATAATATTCCGTTTTCCGCCTGTATTTTTTGCGGGTTTCAAATGAATCCCTGTAACCACCAGTTATGCCGTACCATAATTGCCTCAAATTTGCTCGCTATGCACAAAAATTAGGCACCCATGAGGCATTAAGAGTTTCCACAATTTCATACCTAATCTGGCCACTCAAAAGCAAGTTTCATTAAGAATAATCGAGTTTTTTGGCCGCATGAAGGGTTTGGCTGAATTTTTTCTTTGCTCCTTTGTAAATGGTGGTATAGAACCGCGCGAAAGATGCTCCGGTCATAAACGGTGACGGGCAGATTTTGCGGGTATGGTGGAATTGGTAGACACGCTAGATTTAGGTTCTAGTGGCGCAAGTCGTGGGAGTTCAAGTCTCTCTACCCGCACCAATTATTTTCGAGCTTAAAGGCCTGACGCGTGTGAATAGTTCACAGCACAGCACTTGAGCTAATGAACAGCGTGCCGCGAATACCCGGGCCGTTAAAGCAATGTAAAGTGAGACAAAAATGCAGGTATCAGAAACCCTGAACGAAGGGTTGAAGCGCGAGATCAAGGTTGTAGTCCCGGCTGGCGACATGAAATCGCAACTGGATTCCAAACTGACCAACCTTAAAGACAAGGTGAAACTCAACGGGTTTCGCCAGGGCAAAGTGCCGATGTCGCATTTGCGTAAGCTTTACGGCAAATCGATGATGGGTGAAATTGTACAGGAAACTGTCGATGGCCAGGTTACTTCAATATTGAAAGATCGTGGTGAAAAGGCTGCCCAGCGTCCTCAGGTTAATATGACCGAAGATGAAAAAGAAGCTGATTTGATTCTCGCAGGCGACAAAGATTTCGAGTTTTCTGTCGTTTATGAAATATTGCCAGAAATCAAAATCACCGATCTGACCAAAATTAAGATCGAGCGCTCGGTTATTGAAATTGATGACGCTGAAATTAAAGAACAAGTCGAACGCATCGCAGAAAATGCCCGCACCTATGAGACCAAAAAAGGCAAAGCCGCAAAAGGTGATCAGGTAACATTTGATTATCTTGGAAAAATTGATGGCGAGCCTTTTGAAGGCGGCACCGACAATGATTCCAAACTTGTGATTGGTTCTGGTAATTTCATTCCCGGTTTTGAAGATGGTCTTGTTGGCATGAAAGCCGGTGATACCGGTGTCATTAAAGTGACCTTCCCGGATGACTATGGTGCAGAACAATTTGCCGGCAAGAAGGCCGAATTTGATGTGACCGTTAAAGACGTTTCCAAACCAGGCGATCTTGAAATCAACGATGAACTGGCAAAAACACTTGGCCTTGAATCGGTTGAGCAATTGAACAATGTGGTGAAAGACCAGATTGTCAGCCAGTATGGTGGCCAGACACGCCAAAAAGTAAAACGTCAATTGCTTGACGCCCTTGATGCTGCTCATAAATTTGAGCTGCCTGAGACCATGGTTCAACAGGAATTTGATAATATCTGGAACCAGATTACCGGTGACCTTGAAAAGGCAGGCAAGTCTTTTGAAGATGAAGACACAACTGAAGAAGAAGCCCGCAAAGAATACCAGACATTGGCAGAGCGCCGGGTTCGTCTTGGTCTAGTACTTTCCGAAATCGGCGAAGAAGCTAAAATTGAGGTAACCGAGCAGGAATTGCAGCAGGCGCTATATCAGCACGTGCAACAATACCCGGGTCAGGAACAGGAAGTCTTTGATTTCTTTAAAAGCAATCCTGAAGCGCTGGGTAATTTGCGTGCGCCTTTGTTTGAAGAAAAGGTTGTTGATCACATCGTTGAAATCGCTGACGTGACCGATAAAACTGTTTCAAAAGAAGAGTTGATGGCTGAGGAAGAAGCAGAAAACGCTGCCGCTAAAAAGCCAAAGAAAAAGGCCAAAGCAAAAGCTAAGGCCAAGCCCGCTTCAAAGGCCAAAAAGAAAGCCGAATAATTAGTTGGCGCGTTGAATTTAGAAAGCCCCGCCATTGAGCGGGGTTTTTTGTTGCCAAAAATCTTCCAATCGTCGGTGTTTGTTTGAGCTGCCTAACTGCGCGCCTTTTCAAAATCGCTTGCAGCCTTGTCGCTCAAAGGGTCACGTCCAAATGAGTTGGCTATTTCCGGGCTCAAGGTAAATGTGCTGTGCCCGTTTGCTGCCAGATATTGTAATTGCTCAATTGAGCGGATACTCGCAACCAGTATTCGAGGGGCATCCAATGCAGCATTTTTCATCGATAGCATTGAATTTAAAATAGCATCGGCATCTTTTTCCGCTTCCAGCAACCGGCCATAATAGGGCGCTATATATTCTGCACCGATAGCAATTGCAGCTATCATTTGATGCGCCGCATAGGCCGCCGTCAATGTGATGCGGTGGTTTTGTCGGTGTAACACATTTGAAGCCTGCAGGCCTGCAATCGTTAGCGGCAATTTCACCACAATATTATTTCCCAATGCGGCGATCTCGCTACCAGATTGAATAAGCTCTTCTGCTGTGGTGCCGGTTGCCTGAATGTGCAGTTCTTTCAGGCCAATTGATGTGGCGTTGTCAGCAAGCTCCTCATAGGTTTTCACTGAACAATCACGCCCGTCGCGTTTTAAAATGAGCGGGTTGGTGGTTGCCCCATAGAGAAATCCCAGCCGATTATAGCTTTGCCAAATTTCAGGATCGGAACTATCAATAAATATGCGCATAATGTTCAATCATCAAAACTATTCTGCTGGCCGGATTGGAAAGCCGAACGAATTAAACTATGAAACATATCGACAATACTTTCAACAAGCGGGCACGGGAACACGATTATGATACTTTGCTGCGGTGAGGCACTGATCGATTTTATGCCGGTCGAAACCGCTGATGGCGCGTCCGCATTCCAACCTTTTAACGGCGGCTCGATATATAATGTGGCCATTGCGCTTGGTCGTTTAGGAAAAAATGTCGGCTTTTTCGGCGGCCTGTCGAATGATTTATTCGGCGATATGTTGGCATCTGAACTGAACAAAAGCCGGGTAGATACCTCGCTGGCCATATTCAGCAATAGGCCCACGACATTGGCTTTTGTGAAATTCTCCGATGGCCAGCCGGCCTATGCCTTTTTGGATGAAGGGTCTGCCGGTCGGTTGATCAATGCCAGTCCTCAATTATCGGATGATATAAATCTGCTGCATTTTGGATCAATATCGCTGATCAACGATCCAGCAGCTTCAATGTTTGAGAATCTCACCGCCCACGAAAATGGCCGTCGATTGATCTCGATCGATCCCAATATCCGTCCTAGCCTTATTGATAATGCCGATGTTTACCGCGCCCGGCTTCAACGGATGTTTTCCTATGCCGATATAATCAAAATCAGCGATGAAGATCTGGAATGGTTGCACCCAACTCAAAAACCGGATGATTTTGCACGCGCGCAACTTATCAACGGTGCTTCATTGGTGGTTGTGACCCGCGGAAAAGAAGGTGCCATGGCCTTCACGAAGGCGCATAAATACGAACTGGCGATTGAAAAAACTGATGTTGTGGACACGGTTGGGGCAGGGGATGCCTTTATGGCCGGCCTGCTTGCATCACTAAATGAGCATGAATTGTTGACCCGCGAAAAACTGGACACTATCGAGCTGCCATTCCTGCAATCAACACTTGAAAAAGCCAGCCACGTCGCCGCTATTACCGTATCGCGAAAAGGCGCTAATCCGCCCTGGAAGTCGGAGCTATAGCAAGTTCAAATGCCGATTAAACCGAATTCAAATTTATTTCACTCACGGCCATTCGTGCTTTGCACGGCCTACGTGGGTGCGGCGCATAAGCGCCGGGTCGAACTTGTCGACCGGACAGTCTCCATTTTGCTATGAAATTGTTGTAATTTCAAAATCAGCCTTAATGCTATTTTTCAAAACAGTTTCCAGATTGGGCAGATCGTTTTCCTGCAATTTTTCAATAATTTCATTGGCAGACATTTGATGCGTCACCCAACGATCATACAGCCGTTGCTCAATCACATCTTTGGGCGCAGTCAGCATAATCGTATGATCATATAGCCTGTGAAGCTGGTTCCACGGCTCATCCTCTAAAAGCAGGTAATTTCCCTCAGTCAGGATAATTTTGGCGCTGTTTGGTATAAGCCTTGCGCCAGCCCGGGCAATTTCAATCGAGCGATCAAAAACCGGCACGGCAATTTCAGGCTCGTTGTTTTGCTTAAGTCGTTGGAGCATGTGCGCATACCCGCCCACATCAAAAGTGTGCGGTGCGCCTTTACGCTCGCGCCAACCCATTTTTTCCAGATAAATATCGTCATAATGATAGCCATCCATCGGCAGGATGGCACAAATGCCTGTGTGATTTTTGTTGAACTCCAGGCAAAGGTTTTCCGCAAAGGTCGACTTGCCAACACCGGGTGGCCCGGCAATCGCAATGATGATGCGCGTGTCCTGCATCTGATTTTCAATGCATTTAACCAGATCATGGATACTTATCGGTTGCATAAGATTCTCAAACTGTACGATGAGATAAAATGTATATCATACGAAGCAATGCGCAAGATTTGAATCACTAAGAAAGAAATCGCACACAGAGCGTCAACTCATGTTGCACGTTAAACGAAGTAAAGCGCAAAATATGAGTCACCAAAAAAGCAATGCGCACGATTTGAATAACTAAAAAATCACACACGAAGTGTGTGGTGCCCCCTGCCGGACTTGAACCGGCACGGTCATTCGACCTACAGATTTTAAGTCTGCTGCGTATACCAATTTCGCCAAGGGGGCCCAGAGTGTAGTTTTTCAAAAAACTAAAAACTGGAGACTGAACGATCCAGCCTGTTTTGACAGGCCATTGCATAGTTTATATTGGCGCAGGGTTAAAGCCCTGAATTGAATTATTGGCAACAATTTCAATATCCACAGGGAAATGAACCAATCCGCTTTTAATCTTCGATAGATTGAATGCAAATGGATTGCCCTCTTTCGCTGGTCAGGTTAATAAAAAATATGGATAAAAAACCCGATACCATTCGCCCGGATATAATTCGAATTGCATCTGCTCAGTTAAATCCGACGGTTGGTGACATTTCAGGAAATCTCGCCCTTGCACGCGAGGCGAGAGCCGATGCTGCCCGCCACGGGGCTGATTTGGTGGTCTTTACGGAATTGTTCATTGCCGGATATTCGCCGGAAGATCTGGTATTAAAACCGGCCTTTATTGAAGAATGCCGCGAGGCCGTCGAGGAACTTGCCAAAGATACCGCTGACGGCGGACCGGGGGTGATTATCGGCGTTCCGTGGCGCGAAAAATCCGGCGATAAAAAAGGGCTATATAATGCTGTTGCCGTTCTTGATGGCGGTAAAATCACAGACGTGCATTTCAAGGTTGATCTGCCCAATTACGGGGTGTTTGACGAAAAGCGGGTGTTTGATGCGGGCAAACCAAGTGGCCCGGTAAACTTTCGCGGTGTTTTGCTGGGCATTCCTATTTGCGAAGACATTTGGGGCGATCTTGGAATTTGCGAAACCATGGCCGAGTGTGGGGCTGAAATTCTTATCGCTCCCAACGGTTCGCCGTACTACCGCGATAAGGTCGAGATACGCCATCAGGTCGTCATCAAGCAGGTGATCGAATCAGGCCTTCCCATGCTTTATATCAATCAGGTCGGCGGGCAGGACGAACTGGTATTTGACGGCGCATCCTTTGCCATCAATGCCGATCATCAATTGGCAATTCAGCTCTCCCAGTTTGAAGAAAGCGTTTCCGTTTCAACATGGCGACGCGGCGACAAAGGCTGGTATTGCAAAAAAGGCCCAGCGAGCCAGATACCGGATAGCAATGAGGCGGATTGGCGGGCCTGCGTGCTTGGTCTTCGCGATTATGTCAATAAAAACGGCTTTAAGAATGTCGTTCTGGGCCTTTCCGGCGGTATTGATTCGGCCATTTGCGCAGCGATGAGCGTTGATGCGCTGGGCGAAGAGCGTGTTCGTTGCGTAATGATGCCCTATCACTACACATCGGGTGAAAGCCTGAAAGATGCGGAAGACTGCGCCAAAGCACTTGGTGTGCGGTATGAAATAGTCCCGATTGTTGAACCGGTTGAGGGTTTTCAAAACACCCTGGCGCATTTGTTTGAGGGCACCGGTTCTGGTGTGACCGAGGAAAATCTGCAAAGCCGGGCACGTGGTGTTATTCTGATGGCGATTTCCAACAAATTCGGTTCCATGCTGGTGACAACCGGAAATAAATCAGAAATGTCGGTTGGTTATGCAACCATCTATGGCGATATGAACGGTGGCTTTAACCCGATCAAAGACCTTTATAAAATGCAGGTCTATGAGTTGTCCGCATGGCGCAATACCTGCGTACCGCCGGGTTCTATGGGGCCAACGGGCGAGGTAATTCCTGAAAATATTATCTCGAAAGCACCAACGGCCGAATTGCGTGAAGGGCAGTTGGATCAGGATTCATTACCGCCTTATCCAGCGTTAGACGATATATTGGAAAGCCTGGTGGAAAACGAATTGTCGGTGGAAAAAATTGTCGAGCGCGGGCATGATAAGGCCGTAGTGGAACGGATGGAAAACCTGCTCTATATCGCTGAATATAAACGCCGCCAGGCCGCACCGGGCGTGAAAATCACCAAAAAAGCCTTTGGCCGTGAGCGCCGCTATCCAATTACCAACTGGTTTCGGGATCGCGATTGAAAATATAGTTTGATTAAATAATCAATCAGCTTTCCAAACGCCAAAACGAAACCAAAATTTATGATTTGGTGATGGAGCCGGCATATGCATTGGCTGGAAACGGTGTCTGGTTTTTCAAAAACTCATTTTTCAACTGCAAACTGGCGACCGGGCAGGGCAGGTTGAGTGTTTTCCACGACGTATTATTCAATACTTTTTCACAACGCGCCAAAGAAAGTCCATTGGGTGTTTTTAAACAGGCCGTCTTGCCCTCTTCAATATAACCACCCTTAAAACGGCATTTGCATTTTGCTCCTGCAAATGCGGAGGTTGTTATTGCAATGGTAAAAAAAGCTAAAACGATTGCGATTGCATGTTTCATGAATGAAATCATATCACAAATTGCTGGTTTTTCAAAACGAATGACGCAGCAGATTTAGCCATCTCAACAAATGGTGAAGGGTTAAGGCCACCTAAATTAGCGAGCTAAGCTGCGTAATCGATCCACACCGGCACGTGATCAGAAGGTTTTTCCCAGTCTCTGACATAGGTATCAACTTCCACACCGTTGAGCAGCGGGGCGGCTTCCGGTGACATAAGCAGGTGATCAATCCGAATACCGTGATTGCGTGGCCATGCTCCCGCTTGATAGTCCCAGAATGTATAAATTCCCGCATCATCAGTGCTACAACGCAAAGCCTCGCTCATGCCTAGATTAAGCAGCGAGCGAAACCGCGAAATACTCTCCTCACGAAACAGCGCATCACCCTCCCAACCCTTTGGGTCGTGGCAGTCTTTCGGCTCTGGAATAACATTATAATCCCCCGCCAAAATAAATGGTTCTTCACTTTCAAGCCGGTTCTTTGTCCAGCAATGTAGCCTGTCCATCCATGAAAGCTTATAGGGAAATTTCTCCGTATCTACCGGGTTTCCATTGGGAAGATAAAGTGATGCAACGCTGATCGTGCCGCCATCAATTGAAAATACACCTTCAATAAATCTTGCTTGCTCATCCACCGCGTCATCACTGAGCATTGGCAATCCGCGATTGACCTCATCAAAGGGAATTTTGGAAAGCAGGGCCACGCCATTAAAGCCTTTTTGGCCATGAGTCTCGAGATTATACCCCAAAGCCTCAATCGCATCGCCTGGAAATTTTTCATCCATTGATTTGATTTCCTGCAAACAAACAATGTCTGGTTTGGCCTCGTTCAGCCATCTAATCAGCACATCATGCCGTGCCTTGATGCCATTTATATTCCAGGTAGCAATTTTCATAATGCTTAGATAATCCGCTCAATCAGTGCCGCAACAGTACAGAAACTAGGCCGAATATATCCGCTGCGATAGCCAATTTCGAAACTTTCCAACGATTGTTCTTTTCCACAGGAAGCACTTTAAAATTTAATTTGTTATTGGGGAGCATTAAAATGAACTAATATTTAGCGGCGGAAAAGAGAATCGGCAGAATATCGCCTGATGAGGAAAAATATTCCGCGAGGAGAGGGAAATTATGACTGATAGTTCTTTGGGGACCGCCGAGCAACTCCGCGATCCAAATTATACCCCCGCATTGGCGAAAGCCGTGCCACTGGGTATTCAACACGTGTTGGCGATGTTTGCCAGTAACGTAACGCCTGCCATTATTGTGGCGGGTGCCGCAGGGTTTGGTTTTGGTTCAAATTCGCCAGACTTTCCAAATCTGATCTATATGATTCAGATGTCGATGCTTTTTGCCGGCATAGCAACTCTGTTTCAAACCGTCGGTATGGGGCCGGTGGGTGCCAGATTGCCGATTGTGCAAGGTACGAGCTTTGCTTTTCTGCCAATTATGATCCCGCTTGTTGCCGGCAAGGGAGTTGATGCAATGGCCGTCCTCATGGGGGGCGTCGTTATTGGTGGTATATTCCACTTTTTCCTTGGTACGATAATCGGGAAAATTCGTTTTGCCTTGCCGCCGCTGGTAACCGGTCTGGTGGTTCTGATGATTGGCTTGTCACTTGTCAAAGTCGGCATTCAATATGCTGCTGGTGGTGTGCCTGCAATGGTCAAGGGTTTGCCAGAGTTTGGTTCTCTGCAAAACTGGTCGGTCGCACTTGTTGTGATTGTGGTGACGTTGGCGATCAAGTTTTTCACCAAAGGCCTTTTGTCCGTTTCTGCGGTATTGATCGGCCTGATTGCCGGATATGCAGTTGCATATGGTTTGGGCATGGTCGACTTCGGAAAAGTCGCATTTGCCAGCACATTCCAGCTGCCTAACCCTTTCCATTTTGGGTTTGAAGTTTCTGCCGGCGCTGTAATAGGTTTCTGCCTCATGGCATTTATCTCTGCAATCGAAACAGTCGGCGATGTTTCCGGTATCACCAAAGGCGGCGCTGGACGCGAGGCAACGGACAAGGAAATAGCCGGTGCTACATATGCTGATGGTTTGGGTACTGCGATTGCCGGATTATTTGGTGCATTGCCAAATACATCGTTCAGCCAGAATGTTGGTTTGATTTCAATGACCGGCGTTATGAGCCGCCACGTTGTGACCATTGGGGCGTTGTTCCTGATTGTTGCCGGATTAATTCCGAAAGTTGGTGCCGTAATTACCACGATACCGATTGAAGTATTGGGTGGCGGTGTAATCGTAATGTTCGGCATGGTTGCCGCTGCAGGCATTAACATGCTGTCAGATGTGAACTGGAACCGCCGAAACATGTTGATATTTGCGGTGTCATTGTCAATTGGCCTCGGATTGCAAATGGTGCCACAGGCACTACAATATTTGCCGTCGACTGCTAAAATTCTAATGACATCGGGTTTACTGCCAGCCGCTATTATCGCGATTGTGCTGAACCTGATATTGCCGGAAGATCTGGATAAGTAAACATTACTAATTTGAAAATTACCAAAGCCCGGGCTGTGATATTCAGTTCGGGCTTTTTGCTTTGCTCATTCATTCTGTGATGGAGCTATTAATTTTGTTGCGGGTAAATTGCTATCAGCCCTGATCACAGCTAAGGTTTTCCACTAACTAAAAAGGGCCAGAAAATGGCCCCGCACCCTAATAGAATATCCGGGAGATTATTCATGAGCACGATTACGCGCAGAACAATATCAACATTTGTGGGCGCAAGCCTACTGGCTATGGCAGGTATTTCCCTTGCAAGCCCTTCATTTGCTGCCGATAAAATCAATGTCGGCGCATTACGTTTCACTTCGCATTCGGCAAGTTTTGTGGCCTTTGAACGCGGCTACTTCAAAGAACAAGGCCTTGATGTCACGTTCAAATTTTTTCAAGCGGCCCAACCAATGGCCGTTGCCATTGCCTCTGGCGATGTGGATTTTGGTGTTACAGCAATTTCGGGTGGATTGATAAATCTGGCCAATAAGGGCGCGATCAAGGTTATTGGCGGCGCGTTGCACGAAGAAGCTGGCATCGACGGACAAATGATATTGGTATCAAAGAAGGCCTTTGATGCTGGCCTTACCAAGCCATCAATGCTCAAAGGTCATTCTTACGGCATCACGCAGGCAGGCTCTTCATTCCATTATATGGCCCATAAGATTGCCCAGAAGGAAGGCTTTGCTGGTTCTGACATTAAAGTAAAACCACTGCAAAAAGTTGGTGCAATTATTGGCGCGCTCAAATCTGGTCAAATTGATGCATGGTCCATTGTTCCTCATATTGCCAAAGGTTTGGCCAAAAGCAAAAAGGTCATGATCATCGGTAAGGTAGCAGATTATATTCCTGACTATCAGGTAACAACCGTGTTTACCTCGGCCGACAATGCCGCCAATAAAAAAGATCTGGTAAAGCGTTTTCTGACCGCCTTTTCAAAAGGTGCGGATGATTTTAATGCTGCACTGGTTGATAAAACAGCAGGAGATCAGGCGGCCGAAGATATGGTGAAGCTAATTCACAAATACGTCTATACCAGTCGCCCCTATGAAAAAGCTGCCCCGAGCATTCGCAATGGCGCAATGCGCATTAACAAAAATGCCAAGCTGAATGTGACCAATGTGAAAGACCAGCTCGCATGGTTCCAGTCTGAAGGTCTTGTGTCGAAAGACATCACAATTGATACGCTGGTTGATGGCAGTTTCGTTGAAACCTATTAATCGAGCCTGGGGTTTGGAAGTAATGCTCCAAATTCACCTAAAACAAGTTTCCTGGCACGGTTTGTCCTGTGCCGGGAATTTTTTGTCATGCCGGATGATTGTATAAAATGGACCTTCACCTTGAGGCGATATCCCATTCATATGGTAATTTGAACGTCCTGAAGAACATCAATCTGGATATTCATCACAAAGAAATTGTCTGCATTGTTGGCCCGTCTGGTTGTGGTAAATCCACCTTGCTGCGCATCATTGGCGGACTGGAATTACCCACCGCAGGCAAAGTTTTGCAACTGGGCGAAGTGCCTGCCGATACGTTCAATCCACTCACCTATATATTTCAGGATTTTGCCCTTTTGCCCTGGCGAACTGTTAAAGGCAATGTTTCGCTGGCTCTGGAAGAGCATGGTCTTTCCGGCTCTGAAATGGAGGCAACAATTTCAGACGTGCTTGCCCGCACCAAACTGAGTGAATTTGCCGATGCACTACCAAGGCAATTGAGCGGCGGTATGAAACAGCGCGTGGCGATAGCCCGGGCCTTGAGCGTCAAACCCGCAATCATGTTAATGGATGAGCCGCTTTCGGCGCTCGATAGCCAGACCCGTGAATTGCTGATGGATGATCTGGTCGATTTATGGGTGAGGGAAGGTTTTACTGCATTTTACGTTACCCATAATCTGGCGGAAGCAGTGCGGCTTGGTCACAAAATTGTTGTTCTCTCGCGCCGCCCCGGCGAAATTCGTGATATCGTCTCAATTGATATTCCGCTAAATGAACGAAGCGCCTTTGCCCATGATCTGGAAACCAAACAAAAGCAACTATGGGATATGATGCGCGAAGAAGCGCTCGCCGCTGATCAGGAGCTTATTGATGAATAAGGCGGTAACGAACCAGACATCTAATTCTATTCAGAATAATGGCCCTGATCATTCTTCAGCCAGACCGGTGCCCTTTCGCGGCGGTGGGTTTCAACCAAAGCCGATTAGAGGTGTCGCTCCATTTGTTTTTATTGGCTTGATTGCATTTTGGGAATTTGGTTCCCAAACCGGTTTTATTTCCAGTCTGGTATTACCGGCACCATCTGAAGCCTTTCAGGCATTTCGCGAGCTTGTTGAAAGCGGTATGCTGTTCATACATTTATCCGCCTCCCTGCAACGGTTACTGATCGGCTGGATTTGCGGCACAACTCTTGGCATTATTGTCGGTCTGATGATTGGCCTGTCATCCATTGCAAGGGCCGGTCTGTCGCCTTTGGTGTCAGCCATTTTCCCGATACCAAAAATTGCCCTTTTACCACTCTTTATAATCTGGTTTGGCATCGGCGAAGGGTCAAAAGTAGCGACGATTCTTTTTGGCACATTCTTTCCTACCGTGATTACCACCTATGGCGGGGTTGATAATGTTGACCGTAATCTGATCAGAATGGGGCAATCATTTGGCCTGTCCTGGTCGTCAATTGTCAGAAAAATAATTTTCCCCGGTGCATTGCCGGCGATCTTGTCGGGTTGCCGAATTTCCGGTTCAATTGCAATTATTTTGCTGGTGGCCGCAGAAATGATTGGGGCTGAATTTGGCATCGGCGCATATATTTTATTGGCGGGCAGCTTGTTTGCCACTGATCAGTTAATTGCCGGGGTGGCTATATTATCGACGATGGGATTAAGTTTAGCCTGGCTAATTGGCCGGGCGGAAAAATATTTTCTCAATTGGAGAACCTGAAGAGGAAAGAGTGCGCAATGTCAGAACAACTTGGAACATTGGACGATCTGCCGGATGATTATCAGGCTGACATGGCAAACGCAGGTGTAGCGCCACTTTGGCCGATGATGCGAAATGTGTTGCCCCATGGTGCGCCCAATCCCGTAACCCGGTATGGCTATTGGAACTATCAGAATTTGAGACCGCTATTATTGCGCGCAGGCGAACTAACCCCGGTTGAAAAGGCAGAACGTCGCGTATTAGTGATGAGCGACCCGGGCCGTGGCACCGGCGCAATGCAAGCCACTTCTTCTATCTATTTGGGTATGCAATTGCTCTTGCCGGGCGAAAGTGCACCGGCCCATCGCCACACTCCGTCTGCGGCTCGAATTATTGTCGAAGGCAGGGGTGGGTTTACGGTCGTAGATGGCGAAAAACTACCGATGGAGGAGGGCGATCTTGTGCTCACACCCGGTGGTGAATGGCATGATCACGGCCATGAAGGTGATGAGCCGGTAATCTGGTTGGATGCGCTTGACCTGCCGCTCTTTGTTTATCTTGAGGGTTCCTATGCTGAAGAAGCGCCATTGCAGGCGCAGCGTAATCGGCCGGATGCCAGTGAAGTTGAATATATGGCAGCGGGTCTCGTGCCATCGCGAAACCGCGAAAAGAAAGTACGAAATTATCCAATGATGCGTTATCCGTGGGCGCGTACCGAACAGGCATTGCGCCAGCAGATGAAATATAATGATGATCCTATAGCAGAGATTGATTATGTAAATCCAGAAACTGGCGACGATGTTTTGCCCACAATGGGCTTTACCGCGATGATGTTGCAAAGCTACAAGTCGATTGAACCGGTTTTAAAGTCGACCTCCTGCGCCTTCCATATTATCAAGGGGGAAGGCAAATCCATAGTCAATGGCGAGGAAGTTTCGTGGGGTCCCAAGGATACATTCACCGCGCCGGTATTTTCTGAAATTTCTCATAAAGCCACAAGTGAGGCATTTGTCATTTGCATACATGACAAGCCCTTGCAGGATCGACTTGGATATTATGAGGAAAGGCCTCGATGAGCGACCATCTGTTTGATGCCCCGAAAATACCGGCAATTCCAGTTGTCGGAGAGGACAAATCTTATCCTGTTGGGCGAATTTTTTGCGTTGGACGAAATTATGCGGCCCATGCAGCCGAAATGGGCAATGAGGTGGATCGCACCGCACCGTTCTATTTTACCAAATCGCCCTCGGCGGCGGAACAAAGTGGTGCAACAACACCCTATCCACCGGGAACCCAAAACTATCACTACGAAATGGAACTTGTGGTAGCGATCGGAGCGCCAGCATTCAATGTAACTGCGGAGATGGCCTGGGATGCGGTTTATGCCTATGGCTGTGGGTTGGATATGACCAGGCGAGATTTACAGATTGCCGAGCGGGAAAAGAAACGCCCCTGGGACCTGGGCAAGGACGTTGAGCAATCGGCAATTCTTGCGCCACTGACCAAGGCAATAGATATTGGCACAATTGGTGCGCAGAAAATCCAGCTGGAGTTAAATGGTGAATTGAAGCAGAACGCGATGCTTTCCGATATGATCTGGAAGGTAAACGAGATTATATCCCATCTTTCAGGCTTTTATCACCTGCGGCCGGGAGATCTGATCATGACAGGCACACCGGCCGGTGTTGGGCCTGTTGTTGAGGGCGATAGAATTGATGGAACAATCACTGGCCTGTCGCCCATTTCACTCACCATTGGAATTGCGGAATAGGCGCAGTAATGGAAAAGTTGCCCATTATTATCGCCGGTGGTGGCATCGGTGGCTTGGCTTCGGCGATAGGGCTGGCACAAAAAGGCCTCGCCTCCATCGTGTTGGAAAAAAGTGCGCAGTTGGGCGAGATTGGTGCCGGCATTCAGCTTGGCCCCAATGCTTTTCACGCATTTGATGCTTTGGGCGTTGGCGATGCGGCCCGCAAAATGGCCGTCTATATCGACAATCTTCGACTGATGGATGCTCTTTCGGGCGATGAGATTGCCCGTATTCCTTTGGGCGATGATTTTAGAAACAGGTTCAAAAACCCCTATGCGGTGGTGCACCGGGGCGACCTCCATCGCGTATTCCAGGATGCCTGCAAAGCCAGCGAATTGGTTGAAATCAAAACAAGTACCGAAGTGGTGAATTATCAACAGGATGGCGCAGGCGTTACAGTCATTATGAAAAATGGCAAACGCGTAAAAGGATGCGCTCTTATAGGGGCCGACGGCCTTTGGTCGAAGGTTCGAAAACAAATTATTGGCGATGGCGCGCCTCTGGTTTCTGGTCATACGACCTATAGAAGCGTCATTCCCTATGATCTTATGCCGGAAGATCTGCGCTGGAATGCAGCCACCCTATGGGCTGGCCCCAAATGTCATATCGTCCATTACCCATTGTCTGATTGGAAATCTTTCAATCTTGTCGTGACCTATCACAATGATGCGCCAAAACCTGTTGCAGGTCTTCCTGTTAGCCATGAGGAAGTTCGAAAGGGCTTTGAACATGTGGCACCGATTGCACAGCAGATAATTGAGCGCGGCAAAGACTGGAAACTATGGGTTTTGTGTGATCGTGATCCAATTATGAATTGGGTTGAGGGCAGGGTGGCCCTATTGGGTGATGCTGCCCATCCAATGATGCAGTATCTGGCGCAAGGCGCCTGTATGGCAATGGAAGATGCGGTTGTTTTGTCTGAGGCAATGGAAGCATATTCAGGCAATATCGAACAGGCACTGCAGGCCTATCAAACGCGCCGAAGACTAAGGACCGCAAGGGTGCAATTGCAATCTCGTGAAGTTGGCCAGCATATCTATCACCCCGATGGCGCGCATGCGGCATTGCGCAATCAGATTATGGGCACAAAAACCGCCGAAGACTGGTTTGAGGTTATGAGCTGGCTCTATGATGGTCTCGAACAATAAGCGTTGTGTCTAATCAGCCTCACCAATGCTCTCAAGCGCCATTTTACGATAAAGATCAACCAGTTTTGCCGCAATTGGGCCGGGCTTTCCGTTGCTCAAAATACGGTCGTTGACTTTTACAATTGGCATTACCGGATGAGTGGCAGCCGTTGAAAAGGCTTCCATTGCATTTTCCGCTTCTTCAGGGGTAAACGGCCGCTCTTCAATCTTCATATTGTTTTGGCGCGCGAGTTCTAAAACTGCACGGCGGGTAATTCCACTCAAAATACTGTTGGAAATATTACGGGTGACAATCGTATTATCATCGGTGACAATATAGGCGTTGTTTGACGAACCCTCTGTGACAAAGCCGTCTTCCACCATCCATGCATCATTGGCACCCGCATCATTCGCGGCTTGCTTGGCCATTGACTGCGCCAGAAGAGAAACAGTCTTGATGTCTCGGCGTTGCCAGCGAATATCAGGAATGGTTTTGATTGAAATGCCAATATCCGTATCCGGGCAATTGATGATGCAAAGTTCCTGTGTAAACATCACCATACTGGGTTCAATATCTTTTGGTTGCAGGAATGTACGATCTGCAGCCCCACGGGTTACTTGTAGATAAAGCATGCCTTCGTCGAGATTATTGCGTGCGACAACTTCCTTCTGGATTGCGATGATTTCCTCATCAGTGCCGGGTGCCTTAATATTCAACTCACCAAGCGAACGTGCCAATCGGGCCAAATGCCGTTCATTGTCTATCAGCTTGCCGCGAATGACAGATGAAACCTCATAAACGCCATCCGAGAACAAAAAACCCCGGTCAAATACCGAAATTTTGGCATCTTCTTCGGCCAGAAATTCACCATTCACATATACAATACGCGACATCATTTTCTCCTGAATTCATTTTTCCAATTCGCCATGCACTTCGGCAATTTGTGCAATTTCAACCGGAAGGCGATGGCGGTACGAATCTAATCTCAGCCAAATAATTGGTGAAGGATATCACGCGGGTTGGCAAGCAAGTATTTCGAGCAGAATTAATCCAACAAATGTCAGTTTATAATGGATATTGCCAAAATGGGCCGATTATTTCGTTGATTTTTACCGGTTCATCGTGCAGCCTGAAATCTGCGAATTTTCACGAACACGTTATTAAGGTGAAATTTGTAATATACGTTCGGTTTTCAATTGAATATGCAAAAGCAAACAATTGCAAAACTGGAGAAACATCTATTTCGGGAGGAAATATGAAAAAACTATTCAAAACTGTATTGACTGGCGCAATTGCTGCTGGTCTTGCGATGACATTGGCAACAACAGCGGACGCGAAAAAAGTGCGTTGGAAAATGCATGCCGCATTTGGTAAAAACCTTGCTGTGATTGGCCCTCCACCCCATCGGATCGCTGAAGCGATTAAGCGGATGTCTGGCGGAGATTTTGATATTAAAGTATTCGAACCCGGCGCGTTGACCGGCGGGTATGCCTATTATGATCCTGTATCACAAGGTGCAATTGATGCGGCCTGGGGAACACCTGGTGCTAACCAGGGTAAAAACTCTGCGTTTGCGTTCCTTTCCACTTGGCCATTTGGCCCGGGCGCTACCGAGTTTCTCGGTTGGATGCTGCATGGTGGTGGTGTGCAATTGGCAGAAGAATTGTATGCCAGAGACAACATCAAATACTTGCTTTGCGGCATGATCCCGCCGGAAACATCCGGTTGGTTCCGTGAAGAGATCAAGAGCCTTGATCAACTGAAAGGCATGAAAATGCGTTTCTTCGGCATGGGCGCA
>JAJRQF010000050.1 GCA_024280375.1 Alphaproteobacteria bacterium
ATTGTAACCATCCTCAACAAGATCGACCTACCGGCTGCCGAACCAGAACGCATCAAAGCGCAAATTGAAGAGGTGATCGGACTTGATGCCTCCAATGCGGTGGAGATTTCGGCTAAAACCGGGCTCGGCGTTGAAAATGTTCTGGAAGCGATTGTAAATGATCTGCCGGCACCTCTTCATGGCGATATTGATGCACCACTGAAAGCGCTGTTGGTGGATAGTTGGTACGATACCTATCTCGGCGTTATCGTACTGGTGCGTATTATTGATGGCCAGATAAAAAGAGGCCAGACCATCCGCATGATGGGCACGGACGCTAAATATCTGGTTGATCGGGCGGGGGTGATTACCCCCAAACTGGTTACTGTGGATACACTTGGGCCGGGCGAAATCGGCTTTATCACCGCCTCGATCAAAGAGGTTGCCGACACGCGGGTGGGTGATACTATCACCGAAGATAAACGCGAGACCGCGCAAGCCCTGCCCGGGTTTAAACCGGCGCAACCGGTGGTGTTTTGTGGACTTTTCCCGGTCGATGCGGGTGATTTTGAAGACCTTCGCTCTGCCATGGGCAAATTGCGGCTTAATGATGCCAGTTTCTCTTTCGAGATGGAATCATCCGCCGCCCTTGGTTTTGGTTTTCGCTGCGGCTTTTTGGGCCTGTTGCATCTGGAAATCATTCAGGAGCGATTGGAGCGGGAATTTAACCTCGATCTTATCGCCACCGCCCCTTCCGTGGTTTATCAAATGACCATGATTGATGGCAGCGAGACCGAATTGCACAACCCTGCTGATATGCCGGATGTGATGAAAATTGTAGAAATCCGCGAGCCTTGGATCAATGCCACTATTCTCACACCGGATGAATATCTGGGCGGGATTCTCAAACTTTGCCAGGACAGGCGCGGCGTTCAAAAAGAGCTTACATATGTGGGCAAGCGCGCCATGCTGAACTACGAATTACCGCTCAACGAAGTGGTGTTTGATTTCTATGACCGGTTAAAATCCATCTCCAAAGGCTATGCCTCGTTTGATTATCAACTGGGTGATTATAAGGCCGGAGACCTTGTAAAAATGGCTATATTGGTCAATGCGGAACCGGTGGATGCGCTCTCGATGATGGTTTATCGCGGGGCGGCTGAAAAGCGCGGTCGCGAAATGTGCGAGAAACTGAAAGAGCTTATTCCTCGCCATCTGTTTAAAATTCCGGTACAGGCGGCAATTGGTGGCAATGTTATCGCACGTGAAACAATTTCGGCGATGCGCAAGGATGTGACGGCAAAATGTTATGGTGGTGATGCTTCGCGTAAACGCAAATTGCTCGACAAGCAAAAGGCCGGTAAGAAAAAAATGCGCCAGTTTGGCCGGGTAAATATTCCACAAGAAGCATTTATCGCGGCGCTAAAAATGAGCGATTGAGTTGAACCTTAAATCAATAAACTTTACCAGAAATGCGCTGGATGTTATTGAAGAGCGAGAGATAGACAATCGCTGGGTTTTACAAGCAATAACCAATCCTCATTGGGTTGAAAAAGACCCGCAGGACGATGAAGTAGAACGCCATTTTCGGGTAATTGACGAATATGACGGACGCGTTCTAAGAGTTGCTTGCGTTGAAAACATGGATGAAATTCGTGTTATCTCTGCATTTTTCGATCGCCGGGCAAGGAAGCCATTATGAATCCAACTGTGAAATACGATCGTGACGCCGATGCGGCCTATATACGTTTTTCGTCTGAAAAAGTATTGGAAAGCGACGAAGTCTCGCCGGGTATTGTTCTGGATTACGACAGCAATGGACACATAGTCGGTATGGAAGTCATGGCTGCCAAAAAGCACCTTTCAAAAGAGTTATTGATCGCTGCAGCTTAATTAAAAATATCGGTTAGGTTGGCTCACATCACCCCAATCCATGCTATAGAGCAGCCGCAATTCCATAATGGCGCGGGAGCCGAAGTCCGTTTACATGCCCAGTAAAAAAACAAAATACACCATCAAAATCAAAGATCTTATTGATTCACCCGCCCTGCGGGCTGAGCTGACAGCGATGACGGCTGAAAATAACGGCGACGGCTCTTCTCCGGAAATTCGCAGCCTTGTGCTGGCCCGGTTGAAAGAAGTATCAATTGACGGGCGTAAACATATTGAACAATTGTTGATGGATGACGGACGTGGGCGAACCTGCGCCCGCAGAATTTCCAAGTTCCAAGATGAAATTATACGGGTGATCTATGATTTTGCCCTGGCTCACGTGTTTCGCGTCAACAATCCTTCCAAGGCAGAACGCATGGCCGTTGTTGCTGTCGGCGGCTATGGGCGCGGTACACTGGCACCGGGCTCCGACCTCGATTTACTGTTTTTACTGCCCTACAAACAGACCCCCTGGGGGGAGAGCGTGGTTGAATATATGCTCTATATGCTGTGGGATATGGGGTACAAAGTTGGCCATGCGACGCGAAATATTGATGAATGTATTCGATTGGCGCATGAGGATATGACCATCCGCACGGCGGTTCTCGAGGCTCGTTATTTATGGGGTTCCAAGGAGCTCTACAAAGAACTGATAAGCCGCTTTGATGAGGAAATTGCCTCTAAAACCGCGCAGGAATTTATCGCCGCCAAACTGGAAGAGCAGGATGCCCGGCATATCAAAAGCGGCCGCTCGCGTTATCTGGTGGAACCCAATGTAAAAGACGGCAAGGGCGGGCAGCGCGATCTTCACACGCTGTATTGGATTTCGAAATATTATTACCGGGTGCGCACCCAGGAAGAGCTGGTCAAAGCAGGTGTTTTCACCCGCAAGGAACAAAATAAATTCAACAAGGCACAATCGTTCCTCTGGTCGGTTCGCTGCCATATGCACTTTTTGACCAGGCGCGCTGAAGAACGCCTGTCATTTGATATTCAGCCGGAATTGGCCGCCCGTCTTGGCTATCAGACAAGGCCTGGGCAAAGCGCCGTCGAGCGCTTCATGAAGCACTATTTTCTGCATGCGAAGGTTGTGGGCGACCTTACTCGAATTTTTTGCTCGGGGCTGGAAGAACAGCAGGCGAAAGCCGCTCCCGGTCTGACGCGGATAATCAGATCTATCGGCGAGCGGCCGCGCAAAATCAATGGCACGACGGATTTTGTCCATCACAACAATCGCATTAATGTGGTTGATGACGGCACCTTCAAGCGTGATCCGGTCAACATAATCCGGCTTTTTCATTTGGCTGAAGAAAACGGATTGAATTTTCACCCGGAAGCCTTGCGGCTATTGACCCGCTCGCTGAAATTGATCGGTGGAAAATTGCGCAAGAACAAGGAAGCCAACCGGCTGTTTATTGAGATATTAACGTCTCGGCAAACCCCTGAAGCGACATTGCGCAAAATGAATGAGGCCGGTGTCCTTGGCCGTTTTATCCCGGAATTCGGCAAGATTGTCGCCATGATGCAATTCAATATGTATCACCACTATACGGTGGATGAACATCTGCTGCGCACGATTGGCATATTGTCTGAAATCGAAAAAGGTGCCCTCAAAGAAGAACACCCGCTTTCCCATGAACTGATTAAAGAAACCAAGGACCGGGTGGTGCTTTATGTGGCGGCATTGTTGCACGATATTGCCAAAGGCAGACCGGAAGATCACTCGATTGAAGGGGCAAGGATTGCCAAAAAACTTTGCCCGCGCCTGGGCCTTTCGCCCAAACAAAGTGAGCTTGTGTGCTGGATGATCGAGCAACATCTGGTGATGAGCAATACCGCCCAATCGCGCGATTTAAACGACCATAAAACCATTTCAGATTTTGCCGATATTATGCAAAACATGGTGCGCATGAAGCTTTTGCTGATCTTGACCGTATGCGATACCCGCGCCGTTGGCCCCGGTGTGTGGAATGGCTGGAAAGGCCAATTACTGCGGACAATTTATCACGAAGCAGAGCCGCATTTAACCGGCGGATTTTCAAAAACATCCCGCAAACAAAGGGTGGATGCCAAAAGGCTTGAACTTGAAGCCGCATTGGCTGATTGGGATGAACATGAGCGCCGCCGGATCATCGAGTTACACTACGAAGCCTATCTGTTGACCGTGTCGTTTGAAGACCAATTGCGGCATATGAATTTTATTCGAGAGGCAGACTGGGCCAGAAAACCACTATCGACACTGGTGACAACCAAACAGTTTGAAGCGATAACCGAAATTACCGTTTTGGCCCCCGACCACCCGCGCCTTCTATCTATTATTGCTGGCGCCTGTTCTGCCGGCGGGGCAGATATTGTTGACGCGCAGGTTTTCACCACCACCGATGGCCGTGCGCTTGATTCGATTTTTATTGCTCGCGAATTTGACAATGATGAGGACGAATTTCGCCGTGCAAGGCGGATAAGTGAAGTGATTGAAGATGTCCTATCGGGCAAATCCTATCTGCCGGATTTGATGGCTTCGCGCATTAAACCCCGCAAGGGCATTAGTGCATTTGCGGTAACACCCGTATTCACGCTGGATAATTCACTTTCCAACAAATTCACGGTTATTGAAGTTGAATGTCTCGATCGACCGGGTCTGCTTTCCGCCCTCACCGGCACGCTGGCCGATCTCAACCTTGACATAGCCTCTGCCCATATTGTCACATTTGGTGAGAAGGCCATTGATACATTTTATGTGACTGATCTGATTGGTGCAAAAATCGAAAATCCGGAACGCCGCAAAACCATCGAAGATGCCATTATGAAAATTATTACCAAAAAGAAGAAAAAGAAAAATGGCAAATCAAAAGCAGGCAAGAAAACCAATGCACAGGCTTAGGAGAATGGGCGCGTGAGTCTGGTCAAGAAATTTGCCACCGTCGGCGGCGCATCTATGGCCAGCCGGGTCCTTGGGTTTGTACGCGAAATGTTGATTGCGGCCGCCCTTGGTGCCGGGCCTGTGGCCGATGTATTTTATGTGGCGTTCGGGTTTCCCAACCTGTTTCGCCGTATATTTGCCGAAGGGGCTTTTAATTCGGCCTTTATTCCGCTTTTTGCCAAGGAAATGGAAGCCGGAGGCAATCAATCGGCTCGTAAATTTGCCGAGGATATTCTCGCCATGCTGGTGGCAATACTGTTGCTGCTTTCGGCATTGGCAATGATATTCATGCCCTTTTTGGTAACTACAATTGTTGCTGCCCGGTTTGTCGACCCTGACAAGATCGAGATGACGACGCTTTTTACCCGAATTATGTTTCCATATCTTTTTTGCATGTCGCTGGTCGCCATGCTTTCAGGCATTATGAATTCGATGCGGCTATATTTTCTTGCGGCAATTGTACCGGTATTGCTGAATATTATTCTTGTCGGCGTATTATTGACCGCCTGGTATTTAGATGTTGCGCCCAGAACAACCGGCATTCTTTTGTCTTGCGGGGTGTTTGTTTCCGGTTTTGCCCAATTGGCATTGCTGCTGTTTGGCACCAAAAGGGCAGGCTTTACCATGCGGCTCAAACGCCCGAAAATGACACCGCAGGTCAAACGATTGCTGGTGCTTATGGGGCCAGCGGTACTTACCGGCGGTATGTTGCAAATCAACCTGTTGATCGGGCGCAATATCGCCTCGGCTCAAGATGGTGCCATCGCGCTTTTGCAATATGCAGACCGTATCAACCAATTGCCGCTTGGGGTAATTGGCATTGCCATTGGCGTGGTGCTGTTGCCGGAACTATCGCGTGCTTTGAAAGCCGGCGATGATGCTGAGGTTTCCAGCCTGCAAAACCGCTCGTTGGAATTTGCTTTGCTGATGACCTTTCCAGCGGCAATCGGCTTTATGATAATTCCCGATGCCATCATTGCGCTGTTGTACCAACGGGGCGAGTTTACCGCTGAAACCACATCTTTGACCGCATCAGCGCTGATCGCCTTTGCCTCGGGTCTTCCTGCCTATGTGCTGATCAAGGTGTTTCAACCAGCCTATTTTGCCCGCGAAGACATGCGCACGCCTTTCTATTTTTCAATCGTCATGATGCTTACCAATATCGGCATCAGCCTTTATCTGTTTCCGAGCCTTGGCCATGTGGGCATTGCCATTGCCACCTCGATTTCTGCATGGATTAATTTTATCCTGCTGGCAGCAACATTGTGGTTTAGGGGCGCTTACCGGCCCCATATGAAAACCCTCTATCGGGTAATGATGATCATTATTTCAGGCTCCGTCATGGGCGGCCTGTTATATTTTGGCCATCAGGCCGTAGCTGATGAAATACTCAATGCCGGGTTCCTCACAAGGATGGTTCTGGTGCTTGGACTGATTGGTGGATCAGCAATCGTATATTTTGCGATCATTGCGGCCACCGGAGTGATTTCAAAAGCCGAACTGAAAAGATTGGTAAAACGCGGATAGTTTTTTCTTGCCCTTGGGCAGGCCCTCCGCCATAACCCGCACGACAATGAATTGGCCGGCAGAATTCCAACTCTCCGGTAATGGAGTATATCAATGACCGATTTTCCCGAACGGGTATTTTCCGGTGTTCAACCGACCGGCAATCTACACCTTGGCAACTATCTTGGCGCGATCAAAAAATTCGTTGCCCTGCAGGAAAATCACAATTGCATCTATTGCGTTGTTGATATGCACGCGATTACCACATGGCTCGACCCCAAAGAGCTCGCCACAAATACCCGCGAGGTAACCGCCGCCTTCATTGCTTCGGGTATTGATCCTGAAAAGCATATTGTATTTAACCAAAGCCAGGTTTCAGAACACGCTGAACTTGCATGGATTTTCAACTGTGTTGCCCGCATGGGGTGGCTCTCGCGTATGACCCAGTTCAAGGACAAGGCCGGAAAAACCCAGGAAAAAGCCTCTGTTGGTTTGTTTTCCTATCCAAGCCTGATGGCGGCGGATATTCTTGCCTATCGTGCCACCCATGTGCCGGTTGGTGATGACCAAAAACAGCATCTTGAGTTGACCCGCGACATTGCGCAAAAATTCAATAATGATTTCGGTCCCTCTATCAAAGAAAAGGGATATGGCGAGGCATTCTTTCCATTGACCGAACCGTTGATTGAAGGGCCGGCGACGCGAGTGATGAGTTTGCGCGATGGTTCGAAAAAGATGTCAAAATCCGATCCATCAGACTTGTCACGTATTGTGCTTACCGATGATCCTGACACAATTGCCAAAAAATTTCGCAAGGCCAAAACCGACCCGATGCCTTTGCCGGATAATCTGGAAGATTTGAAAACCCGGCCTGAGGCTGAAAATCTGGTAAATATATATGCGGCCCTTTCGGAAACCTCAAAAGAGGCCGTGTTGGCTGACTATGCAGGTTTTGAGTTTTCAAAATTCAAACCGGCACTTGTGGAACTGGCGGTTGAAAAACTGGCGCCAATTTCCAGTGAAATGCACCGCCTGCAGGCTGATCCCGGCCATATCGACAAAATATTGAGCAATGGTGCGGACCGTGCCCGGGTAATCGCACGCGAAACGCTTGATGCGGTGAAAGATATTGTTGGATTCATAAGGTAAGAATATAAGGCTGCGCTCTTGATAATATCCGGTACTGTATTATTTATTGGAATAGTTCTAAACTAGTCGTGGTATAAACCCGAAAATTGCTGTATATTAGTAAAAACCAATCAACCAGCGGGAATGTTAAACATGTTCATTCAAACTGAAGCCACACCAAATCCGGCTACATTGAAATTTTTGCCGGGCCAAACGGTTATCGCCAAAGGCACAATTGATTTTCGCAATGCTGACGAGGCACATGGGAAATCTCCCCTGGCTGAAAGCCTGTTCGATCTTACCGGTGTTGAAGGTGTTTTCTTTGGCCATGATTTTGTTACCGTGACCAAATCTGGCGACCCGGACTGGCAGCATATGAAGCCGGCAATTCTAGGCACGATCATGGAGCACTTCATGAACGACCAGCCAGTTATGACGGCGGATGTTCAATCTGGCACCGAAACCGGTAGTGGGCAGGAATTTTTTGATGCGGGCGACGAAGACATTGTTAAAACCATCAAAGACCTGCTTGAAACCCGTGTGCGCCCTGCCGTTGCACAGGATGGTGGCGACATTACCTTCCGTGGATTTAAAAAGGGCGTGGTTTATCTTGAAATGCGTGGAGCCTGTGCCGGTTGCCCGTCTTCAACTGCCACTTTGCAGCACGGTATCCAAAACCTGTTGAAGCACTTTATTCCACAGGTTGAGGCGGTTGAGGCCGTATAGGCTTGTCACTTGATACTGCTCGCAATCGACACTTCTGCCAATTTATGCGCTGCAGCCTTGTATGATTGCAGCAACAACCTTGTTTTAGCGGAAAAATCTGAGGATATTGGCCGCGGCCATGCGGAGCGATTGATGGGCCTGCTGGCTGAGCTGCTTGATGGGGCTGGTCTTGCCTACAAGGACCTTAGCCAAATTGCCGTTACCAGCGGGCCGGGTAGTTTTACCGGTATTCGGGTCGGGCTGGCGACCGCACGCGGGCTGGCTCTTGGGCTTGGTATTAAGGTTATCGGTATCAACGTACTGGAGGCCATTGCTTTTCAACATAACTCACCGTCAAAAGACACACCAATTGTCGTTGCACTGGATGCCAAACGTGGCGAGGTTTTTCTGCAGATATTTTCACCATCCAGTAAGCCGCTAATGGAACCACTGGCCGTGCCGATTGAACAAATTGGCGAAATAATCCCCAAACAACCAATTCGAATTGCCGGGTCTGCCAGCAATGTGGTCGCAGAACAAATCGCCAGATTACCCAACCCGCCGGAATTTGAAATCTGTTCAAACCAAAGCGCTGCCAGTATCGCCGACATCGCCAAGCTTGCGGCGCGTTTAAAACCTGATGCCAACAGGCCGGTTCCACTTTATCTTCGATCGGCAGATGCAAAACCGCAAAATAACTTTGCGCTCAAACGGGCTGCCAACTGATATGCGCAATCCATTCAGGCGGTCAAAAGATATTTCTCTGGAACTGGCTCCCCCGCAGCAGGCCAGGGAGATTTCCAACCTGCATACCAAATGTTTTGATCGCGAATGGGGCACTGCTGAAATAGCCAATCTGATCGAGCAGGACAATGTGCTTTGCATTATTGCAAAAGAGGTTGGCAAACCAAAGGCCGCACCATTGGCATTTGCAATGGTGCGCATCGCAGCTGATGAGGCGGAGATTTTGTCAATCGGGGTTGATCCTTCTGAACGCCGAACCGGGATTGCGACAAAAATACTGGAAGAAATTACCCGCCGTTTGCATGCGGAGCGTACAAAAAAGCTGTTTTTGGAAGTTGATTTGGCCAATCAACCGGCGGTCAACCTTTACAAGCAATTGCGCTTTAAAAGCATCGCCGAGCGACCCTCCTATTATCAACATGACAATGGCGAAAAAAGTGCGGCGCTTGTCATGCGGCTTGATCTTGTTTAGTCAGGGCACTTTAGGGAAGCAAGTACAGGTCTATTGCGGCATGCCAGATACAACACCCAGTTTGGAGGAGTTATGCGTTGCCAAAGGCATGCGTATGACCGAGCAACGGCGGATTATTGCCCGGGTGCTGCAAACCTCTAAAGATCATCCCGATACGGAAGAAGTGTATCGCAGATCATCTGCTATTGATGATAAAATATCCATTTCCACCGTTTATCGCACGGTCAAACTGTTTGAAGATGCAGGCATCATCGAGCGGCACGAGTTTGGCGATGGTCGATCACGCTATGAAACGGTGCCCGAAGAGCATCATGATCATTTGATTGATTTGAAAACAGGCAAGGTAATTGAATTCAAGAATGAGGAAATTGAAGCCCTTCAAGATGCCATTGCCGAAAAACTTGGCTATCGGCTGGTTGATCACAGGTTGGAACTTTACGGCGTTCCACTCAAATCGACCGATTACCCTAAAGACGATCAGAACTGAGTTGTAATGATCGCGATCATCCGCCTCATTATAGTGTTACTGGCTGTTGCGAGTATCACGCTCACACTTGCGCCAGTGCAAACTTTGTTGATCAATTTATCCCGAAGAACGGCATCCAGACTGGCGGTAATCTGGCACCGGCTGGTGCTTTGGATGTTTGGCATCAAGGTAACCATTTTTGGCACCCCCTCAAGAGACCACCCCCTATTGCTGGTATCCAATCATATCAGCTGGAAAGACATTCTTGTCCTCGGCTCGATAAAGCCACTGTCATTTATCGCCAAGGCAGACATGAAATCCTGGCCGGTTTTTGGCCAGTTGGCACGGCTGCAGCGTACAATTTTTGTTGAGCGCGAAATGCGCCGCAAAACAGGCGTTCAGGCCTCAGAAATCGCTGAACGGATGAATGATGGCGATGTCATTGTCCTGTTTGCAGAAGGCACCACATCGGACGGCAATCAACTTTTACCGTTTAACTCCTCGCTTATTGGTGCTGCCCAGCGCGCGCTGGAAAACTCTGATAAATCCAGTGTTGCCATTCAACCAATCGCAATTGCTTACACGAAAATGCACGGGGTGGCACTTGGGCGCTATCACCGCCCGGATGCAGCATGGCCCGGTAATGTGGCGCTCGGCAGTCATATATTCAACATCATTAAACAAGGTGCGCTTGATGTGGAGGTGCACTTTGGCGAGCCCATACCCTTTGATGCGTCATCGAATAGAAAAATCATCACTCAGCAGGTCGAGACCCAGGTTCGAGATATGTTGAACTCGTCCCTTCGAGGGAATGCTAAATAGGAAAAGTTTAAGAGCTGTTTGAATTGTATCGCTACCCCTATCGGCTCAGTTGGCTCCGTTACGATGAACTCCCTCCGTGGCAGCGCAAGCACCGGCAGAGCCGGGGTGCCAGCGCGCGAACGGGCGCGATACCGGATGGTTGAGCGAAAAAGAACAAACTGCGCTCACTTTGTTTAGTCGTTCGCTTGCGCGTAAATACGTGCGATTGCTTTTTTGATGATTCAAATCTTGCGCGACTTCGTCACGTGCGATTTGAATTGGTATTCCAACTGAACCGATAGGTGAAGCGCGAAGCGCCCTCGCGGAGCAATGGCAACGCCATTTGCGTGAGCGCTTTACAATTGTCTAAATCTTGCGCATCGCTGCGCTCTACGTGCTTTTGTTTAGTCGTTCGCTTGCGCGTAAACACGTGCGCTCACTTGATTAAACTTTTGTTGATGGTCTAAATCTTGCGCATCGCTGCGCTCTACGTGCGATTTAAACATAAACATCCTGCGAGACCCGCCCCGCATCGCCAAACAGTTTGATATAGCGCTCAATCGTCGCCCTATCGCCAGTCGCCTTGTTCGGATTATCAGACAGTTTTACCGCAGGCAGGCCATTGGCGGATGTTACCTTGCAAACAATTGAAATCGGGCTAAGGGCAACAGTATCTGTTGGTGCACATCCGGCAAAATCATTGGTGAGATTGGTGCCCCAACCAAAACTCATGCGAACCACTCCATTGAAATGCTGATAGGCCTTTTCAATCGTATCAGCGTCCAAACCATCGGAGAAAACAATCAATTTTTCTTTGGGGTCTACACCCTTTGAACGCCACCATTGAATGATTTTTTCACCACCTTCGATGGCTGGTGCACTATCTGGCCGAAACCCTGTCCAGTCGGCAACCCAGTCTGGCGCGTTATGCAGAAACGCATCTGTACCAAAGGCATCAGGCAGCACAATCAACAAATTACCACCATAATACTGGTTCCACTCCTGCAAAACCTTGTAAGGAGACTGCAGCAATTCCTCATCGCTTGTACTTAACGCGGCCAGAACCATCGGCAACTCATGGGCATTTGTACCAAGGGCTTCAAGATCAGTATCCATCGCCAACAACACATTGCTGGTGCCATTGAATGCGCTGCCAAGCCCTTCTTTCAAGGCTTCAACGCACCATCTTTGCCAAAGAAAAGAATGCCTGCGGCGGGTGCCGAAATCTGAAATTCTCAAGTCCGGCAGTTCACGCAAACGCTCTACCTTTGCCCACATTTTTGCTTTTGCGCGGGCATAGAGCACATCAAGCTCAAACCGGTCGAGATCCTTCATTGCCGAGCGGGATCGCATTTCATTGAGGATGGCGAGAGCTGGAATCTCCCACATAGTGGTGTGGCTCCAGGGCCCATGAAATTCAAGAATAAATTGGCCATCACGTTTTGAAAGCTCATATTCCGGCAGTTGAAAATCTGCCAGCCAGGTAAGAAACTCCGGCTCAAAAATCTGAGCGCGCCCATAAAAGCTGTTACCGGCAAGCCAGATCATTTCTTTTTTGCTGAACCTCAAGGTGCGGGCATGGTCCAGTTGTGCGCGTAGTTCAGTTTCGTCAATATCATCGGCAAGCCTAACACTGGTTGTACGGTTTATCAGCGAGAAAGTTGCATTCACATCCGGGTAGAGCCCCCAAATCATTTGAAGCATCAACAGCTTGTAAAAATCCGTATCAAGCAGGCTGCGAATAATAGGGTCCAGCTTCCACTGATGGTCGTGCACACGAAGGGCAATATCGGTTGTCGTCATAAATGTTTTCTATCATGCCAAATCAGGATTATTGATAAAACAATTATACCCGCAAAAGTGCAAGAGGCATCATGGGCAAATTTGCTTTACCGATCCGGGTAATAAATTGCCCAACTGAGTTCACACCCCGGTATTAATTGCCTATATGAGTGAAAACCCACCTTCAATGGAAAGATCATGGCAAAACATTTGGTCAGTGCCCTGTATAAATTTGTAACTCTCAATAATTTTGAGGAAATGCAGGAACCAATTCTTGAAGTCTGCAAAACCAACAAAGTTATGGGTACTATCTTGCTGGCGAAAGAAGGGATAAATGGCACTATTGCCGGCCCAGAAGCTGGCATTCAGGCTGTGATGAGTTATCTGCGCAAGGACGCGCGCTTGCGCGATCTGACCGACAAAAAATCCTATGCCGTTGAGCCGCCATTTTACCGGATGAAAGTTCGTCTCAAAAAGGAAATTGTTACGCTTGGTGTGGGTGAGCTTAATCCAGCGGAAAATGCTGGCACCTACGTTAAGCCCGAAGACTGGAATGAGCTTATTTCCAGCGAAGATGTGCTAATTGTCGATACGCGCAATGATTATGAAGTTGAAATTGGCACCTTCAAGGGCGCGCTTGATCCAAAAACCAAAAACTTTCGGGAATTTCCTGCCTGGGTCAAAAACCAGCTAAAGGGCCGAAACGAGACAAAAGTTGCCATGTTCTGCACCGGCGGAATACGGTGTGAAAAATCCACCGCCTATATGCGCTCACTTGGCTATGAAGATGTTTACCATCTGGAAGGCGGAATTCTCAAATATCTGGAAAAAGTACCCGCAACCGAAAGTCTTTGGGAGGGCGAGTGCTTTGTATTCGATCACCGGGTTTCGGTTGGCCATGGGCTAAAACCCGGGCCTTATGATCTTTGTCACGCATGCCGCCACCCAATTACCGAAGAGGACAAACAATCAGAACATTTTGTCAAAGGTGTTTCCTGCCCACGTTGCGCGGATGCGCATTCGGCCGAACAGTTAAAACGCTTTACGGACCGCCAACGGCAGATTGATCTGGCTAAAGGGCGCAATGAAAACCATATCGCTCTGGATATCAGCAAGGCAAAATTGCAGAAAAAGAAGCAACGCGCCCATGCACGGGAAATGTCCAACAAAGGCAAAATCACGAAAGCCACAAGCGCCTGATGGTCTTGCCGGTACTATACAGCTTTCGCCGCTGCCCCTATGCCATCCGTGCACGGTTGGCAATTCAGGCATCCCGGTTTGAATGCAAGTTGCGCGAGGTTCTGCTGCGCGACAAACCATCTGAAATGATTATTGAATCGCCCAAGGCTACCGTGCCTGTGTTGATATTGCCGGATGAACGGGTAATCGATGAAAGCCTCGATATTATGCGGCATGTGCTGGGTACTAATGACCCCTATGGGTGGCTGGATTCCAATTGGCTACACGCCAGCTTAGAGTTAATCGAGGCAACTGAAACGCAGTTTAAACCTCAGCTTGATCAATATAAATACGCAAGCCGGGAAGATAACCCCAAACCTGAGTACCACCGCCAAATAGCCGGTGAATTTCTTTATGAATTGGATGCGCGTCTTGCTTCCAGCACATTTTTGGTTGGTGAGAAAATGCTGTTGGCAGATGCTGCTATTTTGCCATTTGTGCGCCAGTTTGCCCAAACAGATCGGCCCTGGTTTGATGATCAGAAATGGTCGAACCTGCATCGCTGGCTAAAAGCATTTGAAGGCTCTGATCTGCGGTTGAGAGTAATGAACAAATATCCTGCGTGGAAACCGGACAATGCTGAAACCATATTTCCATCATCTTGATAACGCTATGATACGAACCGAAATACATTTACATTTTCATTTATTCGATTTTTATGATATGTTGTGCGAAGCAGGGAGGACCTGCCGGTCGAATTATACTTCTGACCACCGTTTGGCGCCCGTGGGAGCGAGGGGCCTGAAACCCGAACAGACAGGAAATTAACATGAATAAAATCATTGCAGCAATCGCTGGTATCGCCGTTATGGGCATTGCAACTATCGCCTCAGCTCAAGACATGAGCGCCATGATGGGTAAATGGAAATGGCAGGATTTTGTTGTTGAAATGGGCCCCGGTGGTGACTTCGGAATGTCTGCAAAAGTTATTTCCGGCCCGGCAAATGTTGGCATGGAAATGATGCAATCTACAATGCAAATGAAGGGTGACGCTATGGTTGCCCGTGTTAAGCACCCGGCAAATGGTGAAGTTTATAACGCGAAAATTTCAATCATGGGCCCTGACAGCTGGAAAATGGACGGCTGTACCGATGCAGGCGCCTGTGCAAGTGGTGTATTTACCCGAATTAAATAACCCCGCCATAAACTGAATAAAGAAAACCCGGCGCTCAAATTGAGACGCCGGGTTTTTATTTGCCAACTGTAAAATTTCAGCTTTCAGCCGTAACCATATTGTTGCTGGTCAGGCTCCAGATTATCCACCCTGGAATTAACAGGGCTAAACCAATCTGCCAAAAAGCAACCAGAATAAACTCAAACTCTCTTGGGTCACCAAAATTGATGGAAGGAGTTGCGCCAAGCATTAAACCCATTAGCTGGGCCACCAGAAAAAACACTCCGAATACCATCGCTCCACGAGAAAGCCAAAGTGGCAGCTTATAGCCGGTTCGCCCTGCCAACACGTAAAGAATGATGGAAAGCACCACCATCGCGCCACCAATCCAGACCATTGGAACCATGGCTGGCATCATCATAGTCATCATATTGAGCATAAATTGTTTCATTATAATCCCCTCAAATTTTTAAGGCCGTTTCATATTTAATTGGGTCGTTCAAAACCAGACATTCAAATTATGCTATATATTAATCACAGAGGCAAGTTTGAGGCAAGTAGTGAAAATCTAATCCTGTGGGTCAGGCATTTATTTGGTGAAGGTAATTGACCCGCGGGGTTCATAGGTGCCCTTAATTTTTTCAAAAATATCAACCGTATATTCTGTTTCAGAAATTTGCGTAACGACATTTCGAACGCGTGAAACCTTGCCGATTGCTTCGTTCAAAAATGTCGTATGCAATGTCATTACCGGGCCGGACACAACACCATAGCTTTTGGTAACAACGAAGTCTCCAAGCGCATTGAAATAGGAGCCTGTCAGCTTATTATCGCTATCGGAATAGTTTATACTACCTGTTACGCGTGACTTTTTTTGGGCCGTTGCGCATTTCCCCTCATTGATCAGCTTTTTTTCCACCTCATCCATCACACTGGTAATTTTACAGCGCAACGGGCTGTTTTTGGATTTTTCGGAGATGTAAATTGAGCCACTACCACGCCATGTTCCGCTCATATTTTTAAGAAAATCAACAGGTGATTCTGCCAGTGCAGAAACTCCTAACGCACCAATTAAAATGCCCGCAGTGGAAAGGCCCATCAAAATTTGTTTGAAAGCACGACGCATTATTCTCATATCAATTCTCTTTAATTTTATCCGGCAGTGATGAGCGTTTTATGCGCCCAAGAATATAAATATAAGATGGTAATACGACCAAATTGGTAATAAGCGCCACGAGCAAGGTGCCAACCAGCAGACGACCCAGATTGTTGACCGATGGCATCGTGCTGAACTGGGTAACGATTGCGGCCAGGCAAACAATTACCGTGCTTGCCAACAGGGCCGGCGCAATCTCTTTTAGAGAGTTTTTCAATATAGTTTCAGGGGCCTGTTTGTTGGCCTTTGCATTATTTTTTTCCGAATTGTAGCTGTTTATAACATGTACCGCATTATCGATTGATATTCCAAAGGCGATGGTTAGGGCAATGATACTGGTGATATCAAGATTGGTGCCCATAATCCAAATAGCGGCTTCAGCAAACAGCAAGGGTAAAAGATTGGGCACCAGCGTTGCAAAAGCTAAAGAGAAACTTCTGGCTGCAATGCCAACAACCCCGACGGCAAGAATAATTGCCAAAAGCAAGCCGGTGCGAAGTTGATCGATCAAAGGTGGAAATTCAGATGCCAGCAATACCGGCAGCCCGGTAATCCTGATCTCATTCGCATAGGGAAGATGGGCAAATGCAGCTTTCAATTTCGTAACATTCTGGTTGACGATTTTGGTGTTTTTCCGTGAACTTGCCTGCGCAATTACCATCATTGTGCGTTGATCATTACCGATAAATCGCCCACCGCCGTCGCTTTCGGTTTCCAAAATTTTTGCTGCGATTTTAGAAATCTCATTGGGTTTGGCTGAAGCCCAAACCTGTGCCAACGAAAGTGTCTTTCGCTCACCAAAAATTTTGGCCGTAAGGCTATCAATTTCACTTACTCTTTTACGATTTATGTCATCATCAAACCTGCCATTTGCTGATACCGGTACAATGATGAGATATTGGGACGTGCCACCAAAGGCTTCGTCTGAAAACTCTTCTGCGGCGCGAATTTCAGAATTGTACGGCAGGTTGCTGCTGGTTTCGTAGGAGGGCTGCAATTGCAAATGGATCCAGCTGAACCCGGCAAGCAAGAGCAGACTGGCAACAATTACCGTTGGCGGGCTAACCAGCACCTTATTGGCAATGAAAGGCCCGAATGACGCAAATGCCGGACCACGGGAAGATTTTTTACCGGGCAATAATCTGTTTGACCAATAACAGGCAACTGGCAGCCCAATCATCACAGCCAGGAAAGAAAGCACCACCGCAGCCAGTCCAAAGAGCGCAAAATCTGTCAGCGTCGCGCTATCCGCCCAGATGAATGACAGAAATGCCAAAGCCGTTGTTATCGATGTGAGCGAAGATGCCGGACCAACCCGCCAAATGGCGGTTTGCAAATTGACAATCGAATGGCCTTCAGATTTGTTAAGTGCCTGCCAGCGAAAATAGATCACGATACTGTCGGCAAAGGCAATTATCAGCGCCAGTGTTGGCAAAACCGTGGTCAGAAAATTCAACTTTATCCCGGTTATCGAAAATGCCGCCAATATCCAGGCAATAGCGATGGCTGGCGGCAGGGTGCAAATTATTGCACTGGAGAAGTTGCCAAATATTGCCAGTGATACCAGCGCGCCGATTGCAATACCGACAAGGGTAAGCATCATTTGGTCGGCAATAATGGCTTCGACTATGGACATGCGAATGGCTGGATAGCCGGAAAGTACAATTTCATAATTCTCCGGTGAAAGCTCAATTGCTGAGGCCTTTATTCCATTCAGAATTTTTGATAATTGGTTTTCAGTAAAAGGAGGTTTTCCTGCCAGCGACACCACCAGCATCACGGCATTTTTTTCCGGTGAAACAATTGCCGATGCAGAGGGTTGCTGTTCAAGAATTTTATCAAGAACCAGCTTTGCCTGATCATCGCTTTCAATGGTCTCCGGCACCAAAGGAGTAAACTCCACCACCCCCTTAGAGGGGTCACCCAGTGAAAATATCGAAAAAACCTGGCCAACACCATCTTCCAGCGCCAGATCAAGATGCAGGTTTCGCAACGCTTCCATTGTTTTGGCGGTTGCGAGATTTGGGGTTTTGATAATCAGCCAGGCATCGCCGGCAAAATTCCTGTAATATTCATTTTGAAATTTGAAATCTTTGACGGCTTTTGAATGCTGATTGACGACATTAACGACATTGCCATCAAATTTAGCATTGGGGATTGCCAGGGCTGAAAGCACCAACGACAGCAATAATAGGGCAGTTGCAATATAGGGATGCCGGAGCGTTGCAATTCCAATTCGTTCGAGACCAAACCCCAGATTGCTTTGATTTTTTTCTGACACGCTTGTTCCATCGATTGCAGGCATCGCATTCAGGGCCAAAACCCAATTATCATGCTTATCGCTTAAGAAACGTATATGCAATTTATTCGGCTCAAGTGCAATTGCTGCTGGAATTTGAAACCCTCAAATCAAATGAAATATTATCGGTCTGAAGTTTGCCAGTTGGGATTTATCCACGCCTGCTGATTGGACTTCGGCAATGGCTCTTTACCCAATATATGGTCAGAGGCTTTTTCCGCCACCATAATCGCCGGGCCGTTTAAATTACCATTAGTGATCTGCGGAAATATTGAGGTGTCCACCACCCGTAAATTCTCCACACCGATCACTTTGCATTCAGGGTCGACCACGCTATTGATATTGCTCGCGTCACCCATTTTGAGGGTTCCGCAGGGGTGGTAGGCGCTCTCCACATGTTCAGCAATAAAAGCGTCTAACGCCGCATCACTTCGCACATTTACGCCGGGAGAAATTTCATCACCGCGAAAAGGGTCAAAGGCTTTTTGTGCAAATATTTCGCGGGTGAGGCGAATGCAATGGCGAAAATCCCGCCAATCCTGCGGATCGCTCATATAGTTGAACTGAATTTTTGGTGCCTCCCGCGGATCTGCCGAATTTAGCGTTATCATCCCGCGAGACTTTGACCGCATCGGCCCCACATGGGCCTGAAACCCGTGAGATTTGGCCGCAACCTTGCCATCGTAACGCATGGCGACCGGTAAAAAATGAAACTGAATATCAGGATATTCAACACCGGCTTTTGAGCGCACAAAACCGGCCGATTCAAACTGGTTGGACGCACCCAGTCCGGTTTTAAAAAACAACCATTCAGCCCCGATCATCGCCTTGGAAAACAAATTCAGCTTGGAATAAAGTGTTATCGGCTGGATGCATTTTTGCTGCACATAAAGTTCCAGATGGTCCTGCAGGTTTTGCCCAACGCCGGGGCGATCTGCAAGCACTTCTATACCGTGTTTCTGCAACTCTGCCTTTGGGCCAATGCCCGATACCATCAATAGTTTTGGCGAATTGATTGATGAGGCGGCAAGAATTACCTCTTTGTTGGCGCGGACTTTTTCTATCCGGTCACCGCGCTGGATTTCGACACCAATTGCCCGTTTGCCATCGAACAATATGCGCCGCGCCAAACAGCGCATTATTGCAAGATTTTCTCGCTTTAGGGCCGGTTTCAGATAGGCATTTGCAACCGACCAGCGCCGCCCCTTCCAGACGGTTTGCTCCATGGCACCAAAGCCTTCCTGCTTGGAGCCATTGTAGTCATCGGTTACTTCAAACCCTGCTTCAGCTCCCGCATCTATGAAGGCTTTGAACAACGGGTTGGTGCGTGGCCCACGGGTAATGTGCATCGGCCCATTATTTCCGCGCCACCCGGCTTCGCCACCATGGGCATTTTCTGCGCGTTTAAAATAGGGTAAAACATCAGCATAAGACCAGCCTTTTGCACCCTCATTGGCCCAGTGGTCAAAATCGCGGGCATGGCCACGCACATAAACCATGCCGTTAATTGAAGATGATCCGCCAATGACCATGCCGCGCGGTGTTGCAAGGCTGCGGCCATTAAGATGTGGTTCGGGTTCTGTATTAAATCCCCAACTATAGCGGCGCATATTCATTGGATAGGAAAGGGCTGCGGGCATTTGAATAAACGGGCCAATATCGCTGCCGCCATATTCCAGCACCAGCACCGAATGTTTGCCATTTTCAGAAAGCCTTGAGGCCACCACCGAACCAGCCGAACCGGACCCGATTATTACATAATCGGCGGCTTGCACTTCTGGCATTTGGGTATAAGCACCACCCGTCATTTCATTTGCTCAAGCTAATTGGTTCTTTGATGAAATTCTGCAACGATTAGCGGGCAATACCTGTTCAAATTGCGGCATCAGCCATCTGCAGTCATATCGACCACCACGCGACCACGAATTTTACCGTCAATTATATCATGGGCAGCGCCAATAATATCGTTAAACCCGATCATGGTGGAGAGATTGGCCAGCTTTTCAAGATCGAGATCACGCGCCAACCGCTGCCAGGCCTCAAGCCGAAGCTCTTTTGGTGCATTGACCGAATCAATCCCCAAAAGCGATACCCCGCGCAGGATGAACGGCATTACGGTTGCTGGAAGATCAAACCCTTGCGCCAATCCGCAGGCGGCAATGGCCCCGCCATATTCTGTTTGGGAAAGCAGGTTTGCCAGCGTATGGCTGCCTACCGCATCGACGCCCCCTGCCCAACGTTCCTTGCCAAGCGGACGGCCGGGTTCTGAAAGCTCGTTGCGGTCGATAATATCAGCCGCACCCAGCTCTCGCAAATAGTCAGCTTCAGATGATCTGCCGGTGGAGGCAATAACGTAATAGCCGAGTTTTGAAAGTATTGAAATTGCCACAGAACCAACGCCGCCTGCAGCACCGGTTACGATCACCGGCCCCCGATCCGGGGTGATGCCATGGTTCTCGAGCGCCATAATGCAAAGCATCGCAGTGTATCCAGCGGTGCCTATTGCCATTGAATCCAGCGGGTTGATACCTTCCGGCAATGGCACCAGCCAATCGCCGTTTACCCGCGCATGGGCGGCATATGCGCCATAATGGGTCTGCCCGATGCCCCAGCCGTTCAAGATAACCTTGTCGCCTTTTTGATATTCACCATGGCTGGAGGAGATCACGGTTCCAGCTAAATCAATCCCTGGGATCATCGGCCAGCGCTGAATGATCGGTGACTTGCCGGTTATCGCGAGGCCGTCCTTATAATTTACCGTTGTTGCTTCAATTGCGATCGTAACATTGCCATCCATCAAATCATCGTCGCCTAATTCAACGACATCAACGGATTGCTTCTTTTCTTCATCTCGAGAAATTAAAATGGCTTTGAAATTATCGCTCATGGGTGTGACTCTCTGTTGTTTTCTTAGGCTTTCCTATTATTTCTCCATGCCAGAATTTCATCAAGAATAATAGCACCTACACCCACAGATATATAAATATCGGCCACATTAAAAATTGCGAAAGACCAATTGGCCGTGTGAAACCGGATAAAATCAATGACCACGCCCAATGTGGAGCGATCTATAATATTACCGATGGCGCCTGCACTGATCAGCGAAAAGCCTAAATGGGCAAAAAACCGCCCCGGTTCGACGCTTGACCATATCCACAATACAAGGGCCAGAACAATAACACTTACAGCAATCAGACCAGTAGCCCCGAAGCCTGAAAGCATGGAAAAAGACACGCCGTCATTATAGGTTCGATAAAAAGCGAAAAATGGCATGACATCGACCGACACCCCATATTCGAGCCGGGTCTCGACAAAATATTTGCTAAGCTGGTCTAAGCCAACCAGCAGGGAAACAAAGACTATAAGCGGTACTATTCGTTTAATCATGAGCACCATCCAGCTTTAATGCATGGCGCCTGATCTCGAACGCCATAACGCCGGTTGCTATGGCCAGATTAAGCGAATCTGCGGCACCATCCATGGCAATCAGGGCCAGATGATCACAGATTTCTGCCAGTTCATCCGGCAGGCCCTGCTGTTCATTGCCCATGAGCAACATGACCGGTTTGTTTTGATAATCAATCGCACGGTGATCGACCGCGCCGTTTAAATGGGTGCCAACCACTATACCCGGCCAGTTTTGTTTCCATTGCAGAAATTGCGCCAGCTCCATATGCGCAAGCGGGATATGGAAAATTGATCCCATCGTGGCGCGCACCGCCTCAATGGCAAATGCATCGGTCACCTGCCCGATCAACAACACGCCATCAGCACCCACCGCATCGGCGGTCCGAATGATGGTGCCAAGGTTGCCTGGATCGCGCACCCGGTCGAGTGCTATCCAAAAACCGTTTCGTCCGGGCTTTACCTGATCATTCGGCAGCCATTTTTGCCGGATTACACCAACAACCATTTGCGGATTGTCACGTTTGGTGATGGTTGAAAGCACCTTGTTGCTGACTTCCAGAATATCACCACCCTTGACCAAAACTTTTGCAGCCAGTGCATCAACGCGTTGCTTCAGCTCTTTCTCTCCGTCAAGGCTTTTGCCAAAAATCAAGGTTTTTACATCCCAACCCTTTTCCACCGCATCGGAGACGAGTTTTAAGCCCTCTGCCATGAATGTCTGGTTCAAATCCCGGTTTTTCTTCAATGCAAGCGCCCGTATCTGCTTAATAACGGGATTGGCGGTCGAGGTGATTTCCTTGTATTTACCGCTCATTTTGCCACCCATCTTGAGAACATCGAGGTGGACAAAAGACGCTCTGCATCCTCTTCGCGCAGGACAAGTTCACCCGACTGCAATTCTCCCTCCAAGCCGGCGAAAACCTCTTGCATGATCTCATGCATGGCAAAGAAAGAAGCCCTTATGGCGTAGGAGGTGAGCATAACGAATATAGGCTTGTCGGAAACAAGGGAGCGGCAAAGGTCGAGCATCTCGGTCAGATTGTCAAATAATTGCCAGGTCTCGCCCTTTGGCCCGCGTCCATAGGCGGGTGGGTCTAGAATAATTGCGTCATAGGTTTGGCCGCGCCGGGCTTCTCTGGCACAAAACTTTCGCGCATCATCGCAAATCCACCGGATCGGCGCATTTTCCAGACCGGCAACCTGTTGGTTCTCGCGCGCCCAACCAATGGCTTTTTTTGAGGCATCCACATGGGTAACATGGGCGCCAGCGCGCGCCGCAACTAGCGATGCAACGCCGGTATAACCAAAAAGATTGAGCAGTTTTACCGGGCGATTGGCGCTCTTGATACTCTGCTGCAAAAACGACCAGTGGGCCGCCTGTTCAGGAAATACGCCAACATGGCGAAAAGAAGTAAAGCGTCCCAGAAAGTCCATCCCGTCAAACTGCAAAGGCCAGGTTTCCTGCAATTGCCGCTTGGGGAAATTCCAGCGTCCCATGCCCTCCTCATCGCGCTCACCGGTGAAAATCGCATCGACATTCGCCCACTCACTTTCCGTCAAACGCGGTTGCCAGATCGCCTGCGCCTCTGGGCGAATAATACGGTATGAGCCGTAACGCTCGAGTTTCTTGCCGAGGCCGGAATCAATCAGGGCGTAATCGCGATTTGGCGCTGTTTCCAAAATCAGCGGTAAAGTCTGGGCAAGCCTTGCGCCTTTTGGTGCCGGGCGGCGCACAAGGCCGCCTGAGGAATTCGCTACCTGATCAGGTGACTTTTCATGCGAAGGCTTTGTACTTTTTGGGCTGAATTCTGCTTTTGCCGCAGCTGTATCTTTGCGCTCACCAAAGCGTTTATTTTTGCGTGGCCTTTTTCCGCCCGGATTGCGGCCCGGGCTACGAGTTGAGGCTTCTTTTCCAACAGATTTTTTGGTTGATCGTACCATTTGATATCGAACCTGAATTATTATCCTGCTGGCTGTACCGGTTTGGCCGTTTATTGGCAAAGCATTATTTCTCAAATACCACAATACAGCCTTGTGTTAAGCGGCTGAAATTGCCAGATTGAGTGAAATATTATTTTTCAAACGGAGTAATTTCAATGGAAATGAACGGCGACCAGTTGATTGCAGCCGACCGACAAACGGTATGGGAAGCGCTTAACAATCCCGAGGTTTTGAAAGCCTGTATTCCCGGTTGTGAGACACTTGAAAAAACTTCTGATACCGAGCTTACGGCGACAGTCGTTACCAAAATTGGACCGGTTAAAGCCAAGTTTTCCGGTGATGTGCGGCTGGAAAATCTCAATCCACCGGAAAGCTATTCAATCGTTGGCGAGGGAAAAGGTGGCATTGCCGGATTTGCCAAGGGCGGCGCCGATGTGACTTTAAGCGAAGAAGAGGGTGGCACCCGACTTTCATATGTAGTTGATGCCAAGGTTGGTGGGAAAATTGCCCAACTTGGTTCACGCCTGATTGATTCCACCGCGAAAAAACTGGCGGCCAAATTTTTTACCAGTTTTTCCGAAATGGTTGGTTCAAAGGAAGAGTAAAGCTTAGAGCGTTTCATCATTTTATTGAATCGCTCAAGTTAGTTTTCGCTTGCGGCTATTTGGGGCTTTTTTCGGCTCAAATTTTACGCTTACCTCGGGTCAAGTCCGGGTCAACGTGCAATTTGAGCTACGCCCCAGCCTGCGCGAGCACGGCACATAAGCGCCGGGCCTCTCTTCGAGGCCTAACTATATTTATTGCTTTTTGAAAATCAGATAAGCCGGTGCGCGGCCTTCACGAATTGCCTTGGCCTCATAGCGGGTGCGATGCCAGTTTTCCCATGGATTACGCCAATCGTCCGCACTTTCTGCCATCCACTGAAATTTCGGATGGTTACGGCAATGGATCAATGTCCAGTTCACATAGGAACTAATATCTGAAGCAAAGCGAAATTCACCACCGGGCACTAAAACCCGCGCAATACGATCAAGATTTTGCGGGCTTACGAAGCGCCGTTTCAGCTGGCGTTTTTTCGGCCAGGGGTCGGGATAGAGCAAGTCCAGCCTGGAAATAGTTTCAGCCGGAAGCCAGTCAAGCACAAGGGCAGCGTCCTCATCATAGAGGCGCAGGTTTTGCAAGGCTCGGTCATCCACCTCACCCAGCATTTTTGCCATGCCGTTGATAAAAGGTTCGATGCCAATAAAACCGATATCCTGATTGGTCTCTGATTGCTCTGCCAGATGTTCGCCGCCGCCAAACCCTATTTCTACCCGGAATTTTAGTTTTTTTGGCTTGTCAATAAATAGATCCGTCAAATTTTCCGGTGCGGGTTTTTCCAGATCAAGCAGCAGCTCAGGCAATAGATTGTCGATCAGGCGCTGTTTGCGGGCTCTTAGTTTGAGCCCCTTTCTGCGCCCGAAAAATGAGCCGGGGCGTCGATTTTCGCCACGCCCCGGCTGTAAATTAGTCTTATCGGTCAAGAGATCAGATTTCTGCTTGAAGTTTTTCTATCAGATCGGTTTTTTCCCATGAAAAACCACCATCCGCATCGGGAATGCGGCCAAAATGACCGTAAGCCGAGGTGCGGGCGTAAATTGGTTTATTCAACTCGAGATGGGTGCGAATACCGCGCGGAGAAAGATCCATGACCTTGGCGATGATTTCCTCCAACCGGGCTTCTGGCACAGACGATAATCCACCGGTATCCACATAAATTGACAGCGGTTGAGCCACGCCAATTGCGTAAGATAACTGAATGGTGCACCAATCGGCAAAACCGGCTGCAACGATATTTTTCGCCAGATAGCGGGAAGCGTAGGCAGCAGAACGATCTACTTTTGTCGGGTCTTTACCAGAAAATGCACCACCACCATGGGGGGCAGCACCACCATAGGTATCAACAATGATTTTCCGACCGGTAAGACCGGCATCACCGTCCGGGCCACCGATTACAAATTTCCCGGTTGGGTTTATATGCCAGGTCGTATCATTGGTAATCCAGCCATCCGGCAGGGTATCTTCGATATAGGGACGCACCAAATCCGACACATCGGCGGAGGTCATATCCGCATCAAGATGCTGGGTGGATAACACAATGGATGAAGCACGAACCGGCTGACCATTTTCATAAACCACGCTGACCTGGCTTTTGGAGTCCGGTCCAAGCTGGGCAGCCTTGCCGGATTTACGGGCATCAGCCAGAACTTCCAAAATCTTGTGCGAATAAAATATCGGGGCTGGCATTAATTCCGATGTCTCACGACAGGCATAGCCAAACATTATACCTTGGTCGCCCGCACCTTCATCTTTGTTACCGCCGGCATCAACGCCTTGGGCAATATCAGCAGATTGTGCATGCAGGCAAACATCGACATCGGCGGTATTCCAATGGAAACCATCCTGCTCATAACCAATATCCTTGATTGCATCACGTGCGACCTGTTCAATTTGATCTTTGGTTATGCTTTCAGGACCCCTGGTCTCACCGGCAATAACTACTTTATTGGTGGTGGTCAGGGTTTCGGCGGCAACGCGCACATCCCAAGGGCTCATGCCCTCGGCAAGAGCCGTTCTAAAAAACAAATCAACAATTTCGTCTGAAATACGGTCCGAGACTTTATCGGGGTGGCCTTCTGAAACGGATTCACTGGTAAATAGATAATCTTTGCGCGACATAATTTTCCCTCGCTTAGCTGGATTTGGGACGCAACAAGCTGAGGAGCCAAACACGTCCAACGCGCAACCTCTATTGAGCAAGCCTTTCAAGGTCAAGAAAATTATCCAATCCACCCGGCTAAATGGTTGATGGGCAAATATTTTGGAGCAATAGGTGGCTGGTTTAATGCCAGAACCACATAAAAATGGCCCACGATCTCAACAAGAGATCGCAGGCCATAAACAATTATCTAGTTTACTAATTTTTACTCGTCTTCGTCACTTAGGGACTTAACCAGATCGACAATTTTACGCCGGACTTTTGGATCCGAAATTTTCACAAATGCCCGGTTTAACTGCAAGCCTTCCGAGCTGGAAAGGAAATCCACAACATAAGTTGTTGAATTTTCTTCTGCCATTCCAGTAACGGACTGGGTGCCGGATGGGGCATCTTCAAAGAAAAATGCAACGGGAACAGTTAGAACATTTGCAATCTGCTGCAAACGACTGGCACCAATTCTATTGGCACCTTTTTCGTATTTCTGGATTTGCTGGAATGTAATTCCAAGTGCGTTGCCCAATTTCTCCTGGCTTTGTCCAAGCATCGTGCGGCGCAACCTTACGCGGCTGCCCACATGAATATCAATTGGGTTTGGTTTTTTAACATTGTCAGACATTGTAGTTTAATTTCTCTTTGCCGGAGCCCTGATACAATTCTCAAAGCGCGGTGGGTTGCATTCCAGTCGTCAGAACTCAACGTTTTAGATACTGATGACAAGGCATTTGTGCGATATAATGCACAAAACAGTGAGGGCAATTAGGGTTGCTATTCTCACCGTGAACAATCATTGCCTGCTGAATAGATAGCTGTCAATGCAGCTTAAGGCGCCCGGAACGTTTCCCAAAGGTTAGAAGTGAGAAATAAGTCAGTAAAATCAACAGGAAAGGCAGGTTGCCAAACCGCGAAAATACTGTGCTTTCCAACGCCACTGGAAGGGGTCTATCTATGACCCCAACCTGACCAAGTGGTATAATTCCTAAAATGCGGCCAAAAGAATCAGCAATGACCGAAATTCCTGTATTGGCGGAACGCACCAAAGGCAGGCCTTCCTCGACCGAGCGAATAAGCGCCTGACGCAAATGTTGATAGGGCCCAGGCGTATCCCCATACCATGCATCATTGGTCAGATTAACAATCCAGCCAGGCTTTTCACCCTTACCGCGCACCTGGCCCGGGAATATGATCTCGTAGCAAATGAGTGGTAAAATTGGAGGCGCATTGGCCAGTTTGATGTGCCGTCTTTGATGGCCGGGAGTAAACCCACCGCGCAATCTGGTAAGTTGCTGTACACCTAATGATTCCAACAAAGACTGGAACGGAAGATATTCACCGAAAGGCACCAAATGCACTTTATCTTGAGCGGCAATTATTTCGCCCTCGCCGTTGATCACATAAAGCGAATTGAACGTATAACCGGTGGTTTGGCCGGTAACCGGTGGTTCTGTTCGCATCGCACCGGTGATCAAAGTTGTGCCTGATGGGAGAAGGGCGGCAATCGCTGCAATGGCGGTACGATTGCGGGTCAAAATAAAGGGAAATGCGGATTCCGGCCAGATAAGATGGGTGATTTCACTGATCGGCCTTGCGTCTTTTGATCCCGAATTGGCTGACAAGGAAATATAGCGATTGAAAATTTCCATCGCTTTTCCTTCCTGCCATTTTTCTGCTTGAGAAATTCCCGGCTGCACCACCCTGATCATGGTCTTTTCCACCACCGCATCTGTGGCACCGGCAAGCCGCCATACACCGAACCCGATATGGGCCGAACCAATTATAAGAGCGACCAGAAATAATATTCCTATTCGTCTGGGGCGCATGGAGGAGGACGCTGCAATGATACCAGGCGTTGAAAATACCAGCAGTGCCAAAGGCGTTATACCATAGAGCCCCAATAAGGATGCGGACTGCATCATGGTTGGATTGGGCATCGCTGCTAAACCAATTACATTCCACGGAAAACCGGTAAAAATAGTACCGCGCAAATACTCTACCAGCGAAAGACCTGCCGAAAGCGCTACAATACGCCGCCAGCCATCTGCCCAGAATATTCGGGCAATGGCAGCACCCAACCCCCAAAAGAGCGCCAGACCTGCGGGAAGCGCAATCACCGCAAATGGTAGCATCCAGATAAATTCGTCACCATCGACCAGAAAGGCCATTCCAAGCCACCAGAGGCCGGCAAGGAAATATCCAAAACCAAACAACCCACCAATACGGGCTGCTGGCATCAGCCTTTGAACAATACCGGCATCTACGGGCCCGGTCGTTCCGTCAATCAGCCAAACCAAAATTGGCATGGTCACAAATAATATTGGAAAGAAATCAAATGGCGGCATGGCTAGGGCCGATAAAGCGCCGGCAAAAATAGCGATTAATGCCGCGCGCCAGCCCCATTGAACAATGATCCAGCCGGCGATGCGTTCAATTTTAGAACTTAATTGCAGGCTCCCGGCCATATAAACGAATCACCCGTTGCTGTTCGATGTTCTAGCTTGCCTGTGTAGTGTACCTATTTATAACTGGCAACGGGATTTGTTTCCCCGGGGTCATGTCTGGTATATTATTGGAACCTGGCCAATCGAGGCTATTCAAGAAAATATTACATACCGTGAATATGTTCTGTGCTAGGGAAGATAAAACCAAATCAACGGGACTACGTCAGATGATTGATCAATTTGTATCGATGAATGAAAGCAAAATCCGGCTTGGTGTTTTTATCACCCTGTTTGCTATATTTGCACTGAGCGAATGGCTAAGACCCCGCCGTCCGCTGTCTGCCAAAAAAACCAATCGCTGGTTTACCAACTGGACAATCGTTGTGCTGGACTCGCTTGTGGTTCGGCTGATTTTTCCAATGGTTGCAGTGGGAGCAGCCCTTTGGGCGCAGACCAATAATTTTGGGCTGCTGAATATGTTCAATGTGCCCTTTGCTATTTCTGCCATATTTGCATTTTTCTTTCTGGATTTCTCCATCTGGTTCTCGCATCTGGCCTCACACAAAGTGCCAATGTTCTGGCGCATTCACCGGATGCATCACTCTGATGTTGATATTGATGTATCCACCGCCTTGCGTTTTCACCCGATTGAAATTGCACTTTCCATGCTGTTTAAAATGGCCATTGTGGTTGTCCTTGGCGCGCCTGCCATCGCGGTTATCCTGTTTGAAATCGTGTTGAATGGCGGTGCCATGTTTAACCATTCGAACACCAAACTACCGCTTTGGCTCGATCGCTATATGCGCTGGTTTATCGTGACACCGGATATGCACCGGGTTCATCATTCGATTATCCATAATGAAACGGATTCGAATTACGGCTTTAATTTTTCGTTCTGGGACCGGATGTTTGGCACCTATGTTGACCAACCGGCCGAAGGCCATGATGATATGACCATTGGTCTACCTGAATGGCAAAGCGAAAAACCCACCCGGTTGGACTGGACGCTGATGGTGCCTTTTAGAAAATAGATTTCTCCAGTTTTTGATAATAAAAAACGGCCAGGCAATATGATCGCCCGGCCGTTTTCACGTTATTACTCTGAAAAAATTTAAAGCTCTTTTTTAGAGAAATACCAGTCAGTATACTCATACCCTTCAGAGCTACGTTTTTCTGCTTCAGCAGCCGTTGCCGGTGGTGGCACAATTACCTTGTCGCCTTTTTTCCAGCCTTCAGGTGTGGCAACTCCGTTCGCATCAGATGTCTGTAAGGCTTCCAACAAACGAACAAATTCATCAATTGAGCGGCCATTGGTCATTGGATAATAAACCATCGCCCGCAAAATGCCTTCAGGATCAATCAGGAATGTCGCGCGCACGGCTGATGTATCGGATGCACCGGGCTGGATCATTCCATAGGATTTGGCAACCTCCATGGTCAGATCGGCAATAATCGGAAACTGAATTTCCATACCAAAGTTTTCCTTGATGCTGCGCATCCAGGCGATATGGGCGAAATGGCTGTCGATCGAAAGACCAAGCAATTCGCAGTTCATTGATTTGAACGTTTCAAAATGATTTTGAAAGGCCATGAACTCTGTGGTGCATACGGGCGTAAAATCGGCCGGATGGGAAAACAGGATCAGCCATTTACCCTGATAGTCAGATAGTTTGCGTGGACCATCGGTGGTGGGCGCATCAAAGTCTGGTGCCGGCTGGTTCAATTGTGGAAATGGGTTAATTACTGCGGTTTCTTCACTCATGGGATTTCCTTGATAAATTACTACATTAGATTATTCTAATATAGTAATTTTGTTAGGCCACTCAATATCTGGGATAAAACTAATTGTCGCAGTGAACAGATTATTACTCAGTGGAATTTAATGGTGGAATTTTTAGACCAATACCGCATAGATAGGCCATGAAACTACCTGATCTGCCCGTTACCGATGCCTTAAATCAGTTGAAGGACACTCTTCAACGAAACAATAGCGCTGTGCTTGTGGCACCACCTGGTGCCGGTAAGACAACACTGGTTCCGCTAGCATTGCTAGATACCAAATGGCGGCGCGATGGGCGCATTATTGTGCTTGAACCACGCAGAATTGCGGCGCGTGCAGCTGCCAGACGCATGGCATCGCTGCTGGGTGAAAAAGTCGGGGAAACCGTTGGTTACCGGGTTCGTATGGAGAGCAAAATTTCCAGCGCCACGCGTATTGAAGTTGTCACCGATGGTGTTTTTTCCCGAATGATCCAGGATGACCCGGAACTTTCGGGCGTTGCAGCTGTGCTGTTTGATGAATTTCATGAGCGCAGTTTAAACAGTGATTTTGGCCTGGCGCTTGCCCTGGATGTGCAGCAGGGTTTGCGCGAGGATTTACGCATTCTTGTCATGTCTGCGACAATTGACGGGGCCAAGATTAGCGAATTTCTTGAATGTGAGATTATTGAAAGTAAAGGCCGCTCGCACCCGGTTGAAATCATTTATCACGAGCGCCCATCCACGGCACAACTTGAGCCCTTTATGATCAATGAAATTGGGTCGGCGCTTGCCCAACATCAAGGCGATATTCTTGTATTCCTGCCGGGGCAGCGGGAGATTGAAAGGGTGGCAGAGGGCCTTAAATCGCGCGTCCAGCAAAATGTGGAAATTGCCCCGCTCTATGGTGCATTGGAGGGCGGCGAACAAGACCGAGCCATTCGACCGGCAGAAAAAGGCAAGCGCAAAGTGGTACTTGCGACCTCAATTGCTGAAACCTCGCTGACAATTGATGGCATTACAATCGTCATTGATTGCGGGCTGGCGCGCTTGCCGCTCTATGATCCGGCAAGTGGATTAACCCGGCTGCAAACCCAGCGCGCCTCAAAAGCCTCAATCGACCAGCGGGCCGGACGGGCTGGAAGAACCGCACCCGGCATTGCCATTCGGCTTTGGCGAAAGGAACAAACGGCCTCGCTTTCTGCCTATACACAACCGGAAATTCTGGCGGCAGATCTCTCCCATCTGGTGCTTGATCTTGCCGCATGGGGGGTCGACGACCCGGCCAGCCTTGTCTGGATAAACGCGCCACCAAAACCCACATTGAATGAAGCTCGAACCTTGCTGCGCAGCCTCAATGCCATTGACGATGACATGCGACTGACATCGCACGGCAAAGCGCTTCGCTCGCTGTCACTACCACCCAGAAGCGCCAATATGCTGGTTCTAGCGGCCCAATATGGATGCCTCGATCAGGCTTCCCTGTTAAGCATTGTCATGGGCGAGCGGGGGCTCGGCGGCAATTCGAACGATCTGGAAATCAGGTGCGAGCGCGCGAGCCGCGAAGGTGGTGCGCGGGCAAAGGCGGCCAGACAATTGGCTAATCGGCTTGCTAAAAACACCCGCGCTCTTAAACTGCCCGCTTTCTCATCTCAAGAAAAACATCCCCTTTCGGTTGGCGCAATACTTTCCTTTGCCTGGCCAGAGCGGATTGCGCGCAGAACCGGGCAATCTGCATCCGGCGCCGTGCGCTTCAGGCTCGCCAATGGCAGCGGTGGCGAGATTGAAGCCGAGCATCAATTGGCCAAACAGCCCTGGCTGGTGATTGGCGACCTTGCTGGCCGGGCGGGTGCTGCACGCATTTTATCTGCCGCAACGATTTCGCAAGCTGAAATTGAGCAACTGCATGATCATAAAATTATCGCCAAAGAGGAAGTAACGTTTGATGTGCAAAGCGGCCGGGTAAAAGCCAAAGCGGCTCGAATGCTTGGGGCTTTGAAACTCTCTGAAATGACCATCGTTAAACCCTCAGCCGCGCTGGTTGAGCAGGCGCTTTTCGATGGTATTCAAAAACATGGGACGCAATTGCTGCAATGGAGCGAGGCTGGAAATGCGCTTCGCCAAAGACTGCAATTCTTACATGAATTCGATGCGGAAAACTGGCCGGATATGAGCAATGAGTCGCTGCTTATTAGGCTGGAGGAATGGTTTCTGCCTATCCTTGCTGGAAAATCATCGCTCGATGAAATTTCGCCAGAGCTGCTGGATACGGGCTTGAAAATGCTCATTGGCTTCGATCAGCATCGTGAAATTGATATTCTGGCACCGCTACAAATAAAGCTGGAAAATGGTGAGAAATATAAATTGAAATATGAGGACAAGGATGTTGTACTTTCGGCCCGGGCACAAAACCTTTATGGGCTGAAAAACCATCCAAAAATCATGCAAAGCAAAGTACCCGTTTTGATAGAGATTTTATCGCCGGCCCTAAGACCAGTACAAATTACCAAGGACTTGCCCGGATTCTGGGCCGGCACATGGTCAGACGTGCGCACTGAAATGCGGGGGCGATATCCGCGCCATTTCTGGCCGGAAGATCCTGCCAATGCTGAATGCAATGTTAGGCCTAACCGCCGGGGAAGCCGAAAATGACAGACAAAACTGAAGAAAAATCCCTCGACCCGGAGAACTGGGAGGCGTTTCGCGCCCTTGCCCATGAAATGCTCGATCAGGCTTTGGAGCACATGGCCACCTGCCGCGAGCGCCCGGTGTGGAAACCTGTGCCAAATGAAGCCAAACAGTCACTAATGGAGCCGCTACCGCTTGAGGCGCAAAATACGAAAGAAATTGCCGATACGGTTACAAAAAGTATTTTGCCTTACGGAGTTGGCAATACTCACCCGAAGTTTTTTGGCTGGGTTCATGGCTCCGGCACCCCCGGCAATATTATTGCAGAAATTGCCGCCGCCGCAATGAACGCCAATCTGGGTGGGCGCGACCATGCAGCCATTTATGTGGAGCGGCAGGTGATTTCATGGTGCCGCGAGATTTTTCAGTTTCCACCAACATCAAGCGGGCTGGTTGTCTCCGGCACGTCGATGGCCAGCCTAATTGCGCTTAAAACTGCCCGCGACAAAAAGTTGGGCATTGATGTACGTAAAAAGGGCATTGGCGCTGAGGGCGCAAAACTAACCGCCTATGCATCGGCACAGGCGCACGCATGTATTGGCAAGACTTTCGACATTTTGGGCCTTGGGCAAAAGGCATTGCGACCCATCCCGGTTAATAGCAATTATGAAATGGATATGGATTCCCTTCGCGCCGCCATTGAAAAGGATATTGCTGACGGCAATCAGCCATTTTGTGTTGTTGGAACCGCTGGAACAGTCAATACCGGCGCTATTGATGATTTGGCCGCAATTTCAAATATAGCCGAACAATATGACCTTTGGTTTCACGTTGACGGGGCCTTTGGCGCACTTGGCTGGTTGTGCGATGATATTCGCCCGAAGCTTGCGGGTCTTGATCAGGCGCACTCGATTGCCTTTGATTTTCATAAATGGATGCATGTCAATTATGATGCGGGGTTTGTGCTGGTGCGTGACGGGGAAGCGCATCGACGCTCCTTCAGCGCCCGACCGGATTATCTTTCCCCCGAAGAACGCGGTCTTGCTGGTGGCAATCCCTGGTTTTGTGAATATGGTTTGGAATTGTCGCGCGGATTTCGCGCCTTGAAAATCTGGTGGCAAATTAAAGAACACGGCCTTATCAGGATCGGTCAAAAAATCTCTGATAACTGCAATCAGGCCCGTTATTTGGGCACGTTGATCAGCAAAGAAGCCGAACTTGAATTACTCGCGCCGATTGGCCTGAATATCGTCTGCTTTCGCTATCGCGCGCCAAACAAATCAGAAAAAGAGCTGGCCGTGCTCAATAGGGAAATTGTTCTTCAGCTGCAGGAGAACGGGCTTGCCGCCCCCTCAACCACCATTTTAGGTGGCAAATTGGCAATTCGGGTCAATATTACCAACCACCGAACCCAACTGAAAGATTGTACTGAATTGATTGCCGATTGTCTAAAACTGGGAAATAAACTGAAATAAACCTGAATAAATGTTCAATGTGTGAAATTCTTCACAGTCTTTAGTTCCGATACCCGATAAGCAGTGGTTATTGTTAAGTGCCTCGTGCGTTATTTCAGAGTCCCCATATGGAATTTAGGGATTGCATTTGTGGACTAATCTGGCCCCGGTTTTTCCGGGGTCTTTTTCTTTGTACTTTAGATATTTCGATTGTTTTGAGCCCAAAAGCTTGTTTCCCAAAAGTGGGAACCGGTTTTGGGAAACAAAGACATGCGATAACAAATAGCTAAAGCATATCGGGTGAGGATGATTGAATGCGATATGTTTTAGGGGTGACGGGAGCCGCTCAGGCGGTATTTACATCGGGCAATCTGCTATCTTCTTCAGAGGAATTTAGCAATTCGGGTTTTACCGGGCGCGATGGTGAAAACAGTGTGCCTTGCCCCAGGGGCAATTCAAAATCACCAAGAAGAACCGCTTGTACCTCATGCTCAATCTCGCTGACAATTACAGTCAGACCGCAGCTTTCCATTTCCTCTGAAAAGTCTGTTACATATTCGTCGATATTGCTTTCATCTGAAATATTCAAAAGCTCATTGACCGAAACCTTAATATTTCTAAATCCAGCAGAATGAAGCAGTGAACCTTCAAGATCAAAATTCTGGACATTATCCAGCAATAGGGAAAAGCCCAGATCAACCAGCCTGGAAAGACGCTCACGGCTTTCCGCATTCAGCTCTGTCAGGGCGGATTGCTCAATCTCAAGCACCAGTGATCCGGCCAGCGCTGTATTTGCCGCCAGAAATGCATAAATATCTTCAAATGCATTTTTATTATTCAAAGTTGCCGCCGAAACTGGACAAAACAGGCCGGTTCTTTTCTGCAATTCATTCAAGGTTCTCAAAACCCGTATTGCAGAAAATAACAATTGACCATCAAGCACCGTTGCAAGGCGCTCGTCGCGGACGAGCTTACCCAAACGCTGTTGATCGAGATATGTACCATCCAGGTCCTTCAATCGAAGGGTGGATTCATAAAATTCAGGTTCACGATCGCTCAAATTGACAATAGGCTGCAAGTGCAATTCAAGCTCGTCGCGCTTAACCGCATGGTGCAGGTGCTCAATGAGGTTGCGATTTTCAGAATTACCGGTTGAACTTCTAGAATATTCAGTTGCACTGATTTCGGACAAAGCGGCGGGCGCTGCACTAAAATCATCCTGGCCAATATGTACAGGAAAAGATGGTCGCTCCCCAACTGCGATCGGTAGTTCAGCTGATTCTTTAGGTATATGGAGCGGTACAATTTTTCTTTCAGATTGTCTTTCCGGCTGCAAAATTCGCGTAATTCCCCCGGCGGGTTTTTCTGCTGAAGGATTTAAACCGGTGGTTTTTTCAATCTGGCGGGAAATGATCAATAGCTCTTCGTCTATCCGAAGAATTGAGTTTTTATTGGTTTCGCAATTTAACAATATTGTATCGACGGATTGTTCAAGTTCAAAATTATCAATAGAATTAATTTTTTCTGACAGCTCATCCATACGCCTGATCAGGGCGCCCTCGAGGTCTGATGGCTCGCCAGCATTATTCTTAAACTCATTAAGCTCGCGCTGAAGCAGGCGCTGATAATGCAAAAGATAAAGTAACAGGAAGAAAATAACGCCAATAAATACGGACCCGGCAAAATTTACATTCAGATAATTTTGAGCCAAGTATGCACCAGATGCTGCGATCATGGCCATACAGACCACAATGAAACCGCTGACTATTCGACTTTGGAATTCGCCGTTTTTTTCCATTGCTCTCTAATCGACCTTAAACTTTTTGGGTATCAAATTTTGGAACACGAAAATACACGAGTGATTCGCCCCCAAATCACATCATATTACAATAAACATAATTGCGCGATATACCAAGGCTCAAGCCGGGTTGAACTGAATTTTACTAAATCCACCTGTCGCATTGTCTGGACAATGACCGCCTAGGCGTGCAAATGATGCGAAATAGTAGGAAAAGTGCTTGAAATTGATCAAAGCCCGGACATTGTACTTTTATGACGACCAATAGAGACGATTTTTCGTGCATAAACCTGAATGGGAATATGCCAGATAATCTCAAAAACGCTGTTGTAGCAATTGGTAATTTCGATGGCGTTCATCGCGGCCATCAGTCAGTGCTTGCGCTTACTAAAAATATTGCAGAATCAGAAAATCTTCCGGCTGTGGTCATGACATTTGAGCCACATCCACGGAATTATTTTACTCCAGATAAGCCGGTGTTTCGCTTAACCTCCCCATCGATGAAAGCGAATATTCTGAACGCCTTTGGACTTGATGGAAATGTCATTGTGGATTTTGACCAGGCGCTTGCAAATACAACTGCTGAAGATTTTGTCTCGCATATTCTGGTTGAGCGTCTTAATGCCCGGCACGTTGTCACCGGCTATAATTTTCATTTTGGCAAAGCACGTCAGGGGACGCCAGATTTTCTGCAAGAGGCCGGCGAACGATTTGAATTTGGTGTAACCACTGTCCCATCTTTTGGAGATGAGGGGGGGCAGCCTGTATCCTCCAGCCGGATAAGGGCAGCTCTTGGTGAAGGTAAGGTGGGTGATGCGGCAAGCCTGCTTGGCTATCGCTGGAATATTGCCGGCATGGTTCGCGAGGGCAAAAAACTCGGGCGAACCCTCGGGTTTCCAACCGCAAATATAGAACTTCCGGAAAACACACAATTGACCCATGGAATATATGCGGTACGCGTTCGCCGCGAAGATGGTAGCTTTCATGACGGGGTTGCCAGCTATGGCCGTCGCCCGACTTTTGATAATGGTGCTGTATTGTTTGAAACATTTCTGTTCAATTTTGATGATGACCTTTATGGCGAAATCCTGACAATTTCATTGTTTGGGTTTTTGCGAAGCGAGGAGAAATTTTCTTCGAGCAAAGCGTTGATTAAACAGATGAACAAAGACAAAACGGAAGCCCGTTTGCTATTGTCAGAGGTAAATCCTCTATCAGCACTGGATGGTGTGTTAAATTTTGGCTGAACCTCGCAACATTCTGATTACCGGTGGTACAGACGGAATTGGATTGAAGCTGGCCTATACTTACGCAAATGGCGGGAATAATGTTGTTGTGACGGGCCGCCGCAGCGCGGAAGATGTAAAAGGCCTGCTGGCAGTTAATATCACCTATATCAAGGCTGATCAGGCCGCACCGGATGAGGCCGCCAATGCTATTATTCGCGCACTGGCAAAGCTTGGCTGGCACCATTGCGATCTGGCAATATTAAACGCTGGCAATGGCAAGGCAGGTGATCCGCTTGCGGAAAACAGCCGCGACTTAATCAACCGTATTGATGTGAACCTGACCGCGCCTATTCTCATTTCACATGCGCTTGAAGAATTGCTGATGGCCTCGGCAAACAGCAAATTAGTGCTTATTGGTTCAACATCCCACCGGGGTGCTTCAAACTTTGCCTCCTATGCCGCATCCAAGGCCGGCCTTAACGGTTTTGCTCGTTCGCTTCGCGAAGAATGGCGCGGCCGCGTCAATGTTCAAATCATCCACCCTGGGCCAATCGCTACCAATATGCATGACAAAGCAGGTTTTGATCCGGGTATTATCAAACGCATATTTCTTAATCCTGATTTTGTTGCAAGAACCATTATTCGAAAAATCAAAAAGGGGCGCTCTCCGACCTCCATTAGTTTTGCTGCCAGAATTATTGATTATCTCACCTTGCGAAACTGGTTTTCATCATGAGAGTTTTGATCACAGGCGCGGTGGAAGGATTGGGGCGCGCGCTTTGCGACCAATTGTTGGGTAATGGTCATTTTGTTACGGCAATTGACTATAATAATGAGGGCCTAGCTGAACTTGACCAAATTTGGGGCGACAAAATTTCCACAATCGCGGCCGATTTATCCGACCGTGCGGAATTGCTGAACCTGCTTGAAAAGCTAAAAACCGATCCTCCCTTTGATTGGGTCATTCTTAATGCGGGGATCAGCGCCACAGGCCGGTTTGAAGATATTCCTGCCAATGCCTATCAAAAACTTCTGCGTATAAATACAGAGGCACCGATGATAATGGCCGCAGGGCTGGCCGGTTCAAACATGATCAATAAGGGTGGGTCAATTGCCTTTATTTCATCGCTATCGCACGCAACCGGTTATCCCGGAGCCAGCGTTTATTGCGCCTCGAAGGATGCGATTTCTGCCTATGCAAAAAGCATTCGCCCCGCCTGCGCCAAGATAGGCCTTCATATTTTGACCGTTTATCCTGGCCCCGTTCGCACCAACCATGCAGAACGTCATGCACCAAAGGGAGCGGATGCTTCAAAACGCATGGCACCAGAGGTTCTGGCAGCTCATATTGTTACCGCCTTAAAAGGAAAAAAGTGCAGGCTTTATCCCGGCGGGGTGGCTAAATTATCCCGGGTTTTGGGAAAGCTGGCACCAAATACAATGTCCCGTTTGATGCGGAAAATTATTTACGAAAAACTCGGTACTACGCGATTTTAGATAAATTTAAGCAAGGCCATTTGTATGGGAAACCAGATTAAACCAAGCCAGACAGATCAGGTAATTACCTCGCGGCATTCTATGCGAGGTTTCTTGCCAAAAACTGTTGAGCGCGATTTGATTGAACAAATTTTACGAACGGCAGCGCGTGCGCCGTCCGGCACCAATATGCAGCCCTGGCGAACCTATGTGGTAAGCGGCAATGCGTTGACACGATTATCCACCGCCGTGCTTGAGGCGCATAATGACCCTGAATTTAAGCGTGATCCGCGATACAAATATTATCCTGACCAATTCCCGGAACCCTATTTGTCACGCCGCAGAAAAGTAGGCTGGGATCTTTATGGTCTGCTCGACATAAAAAGGGGTGAAAAGGAAAAAATGCACCGCCAGCACGGGCGAAACTATCAGTTCTTTGATGCACCGGTCGGGTTGATATTCACCATCAACGAGACGCTGGAAATTGGTTCCTGGCTGGATTATGGCATGTTTCTGCAAAACATTATGATTTCAGCACGCGGCCATGGGCTTGATACCTGCGTTCAGGCAGCTTTTGCGCCATTTCATCAGGTAATTCGATCACAATTGAACATTTTAGATAGCGAGGTTGTGATTTGCGGAATGTCGCTTGGCTATGCTGACATGAGCCGAAAAGAAAATTCGCTTGTTTCCGAGCGATGCCCATTGCACGAATTTGCGAGTTTCATTTCTGAATAAATAGGGGAATATACCATGCGCAGTTTTAAATTATCCAGCCTGACAGCAGCTCTTGCAATTATTATTGGCTCAACTTTGTTCGCTCAGTCCGCTGAATTGCCAAATGATGATCCGGGCCTGTTTTCATATCTGTTTGCCCAAAAAACCATTCCCGCAGAATGGATTTATGCGCCAGCAAGCAAGGAATTGACTCCGGCAATGATGAGCGAGATTGCCAACAGGATTTCTGCTGAAGGTGGGCAATATCAAGATGCAACCAAAACTGCGCGTGGCTGGCAGCTTGATTTTCAAAATGGCACCGTGCGGGCACGTATTATCCGCGCACCGGATCATAAAATTATTGGCGTATTCTTCAGTGCTCTGGAATGATTAAAACCGCTTAAATCGACTTGCATCAAGCTTACCGGCATCGTTCTCATGGTTGTTTTCGCTCACGGCCTTTCTTCCCCCGGAATAAATCCGGGGTCAGGCCTACGCGCGTGCGGCGCATAAGCGCCGGGCCGAACTTTGTCGACCGGGGACGCTTATCAATGCCGCTTAAAACAGCTTAAATCGGCCGGATTCAGCCTCACCGGCATCGTTTTCATGGTTGTGTCGCTCACGGCCTTTCTTCCCCCGGAATAAATCCGGGGTCAGGCCTACGCGCGTGCGGCGCATAAGCGCCGGGCCGAACTTTTCGACCGGGCACACTTATCAATGCCGCTTAAAACAGCTTAAATCGACCGGATTCGGCCTCACCGGCATCGTTCTCATGGTTGTTTTCGCTCACGGCCTTTCTTCCCCCGGAATAAATCCGGGGTCAGGCCTACGCGCGTGCGGCGCATAAGCGCCGGGCCGAACTTGTCGACCAGAGACGCTTATCAATGCCGCTTAAAACAGCTTAAATCGGCCGGATTCGGCCTCACCGGCATCGTTCTCGCTGACGCCCGGATCATCGGGAATAATCGGTTTGTTTTCAAGCAAAGTTGATTGATTAACCGAAGAACCCGCGACAGGTTTCGAGGTTTTTTCAACGTCTTTCGCCTTATTATTTTGATTGTCAGGCGCAGCAACCTTTCCATTTGGCACTACGTCTGGTTCAGGTTTTTTCGTTACTGGTTTTTGAACCTCATCGCTTGTGGGCGCATCATCTTTGGCCTTTGGTGTGGTCTCATCCGCAACTTTTGAAGCCTCAACAGGCTTAACATCTTCGGCGTCAATTACGCTATCCTGATCCTTGCTTTCTTCATTGGAAGAAGCGACCTCAATAGGCTCAAGCTTCTTTTCCGGTTTTTCTTCCGGCTTTTTTTCCGCTTCCAGATCAATAATTTTTTCAGATACAGGTTCGCTTACCGGCTCTTGGTCAATTTCAACCGTGGCGGCAGCTGCTGCAATTACCGGCACTACTGGGGTAATCTCTTCCGGCAGAGGTTCGGTCGCCAAGTTTGAATAATCAACCACGTCACCAGGGCCGCCCAGCATTTCAACCGGAACCTTCCATTCGAAAGCATCAAGTTTGCCGGATATTGGCGAAATTGGTGCCCAGTGCTCGGTCACATAACCATCAGCCGTCCAGGCCGGATCACGTGGCGCGCGCACCGCACGCGATAGCCAGTCGCGCATTCTGCCGCGATCGCCGTGTTCTGCCTCTTCAATGTCTGCCATTAACAGGCAGGCGCGTTCTGTCGGGCTGTTGCGCAAAATGGCTGCCAGTGCGGCGCGCGCTTCTTTCCAGTCCTTTGCATCAATCGCCGCATCGGCAATGGCGAATTGACCTTCCATATGATTGGTTCGTTTTGAGGCCAGCAGTTTTGCCCGTTTAAGCCGATCAGCGGCAGAATCACCCGAACGCACATGCACATAGGCATCGGCAATTTCAGGATGTGGCTCAAGCTTCCAGGTCGCTTCCAATAATTTGGAGGCCCTTTTGTAGTCCCCCAGCCGGCTTGAAATTCTGGCAGCAATCACGGCTGCAGGCACCAGTTCCGGCGCAAGTTTGTGGGCTGACAAAGCAAGGGTTTTTGCCTGATCAGGCTCCTGATCTTCAAGCTTCATGGCGCGTGCAGTTTGTAATACGGCTTTCAAACGGTTGTTTTGCGCCTTGCTGAGCTTGTTTGACCAACGGTTTATCTCAAGCGTTTTAAGCGCGCCCTCCCAATCATTGCTGTTGGACTGATGCCGCAAAAGCGCGGTTCCGGCCCATGCGGCCTCAGGTGCCAGTTCCATGGCACGTTCGGCATAGTGAGCCGCCGCCTCTTTTTCGTTCTGCCGTTCAGCTTCGATATAAAGACCACGCAATCCCAAAAGCCGGGTTTCCGGTTCTTCCAGCATATGGGTAAATTTTTCCTGTGCGACCTTGCGATTGTCCTCAAGCAAGGCTGTTTGTGCATCCAACAGTGATACCAATGGCTCTTCTTTGAGCAGCTTACCGCTTTCACGGGTGAGCTTTCGGGCCGTCTGTGTATCTCCGGCAGCGGCCGCGATCATACCACGTGAAAGGGCAGAATATCCACGGTCTTTGCGTCTTCCCTGACGCCAGCGCGAAAAGATTTCCGGTGAACGCCAGATGCTAGAGCCAACGATCCAGGTAACAATAACACCGGCAATGATCGAAACGGTCGCCACCACGGCCACCATCAAGGTCAATTCAATCTCACGGCCACCCGCACCATCACCTTGAGCGGGCAAGGTAATTTTCACCAATCCCGGATTATCCGCAATCCATGAAAATCCCAGTCCCAGCAAAAATACAATTGCGAGAAATACCAATATACGCAGCATAACCTTACCCTTAATTCCCAGCCCCGGACGTACCGGTCATAAATTTGTTCAATAGATTTTCAATCAGCATATTTGCCTGATGGCGCGCTTTGAGCGACTTATTCCAGTCGCCAGACAAAGCCTTTGCCGCTTCCGGCAGCAATTCCCATTCCTTGATCACCGCTTCAAGATCAGATTTTTTCAAGCCATCTTCAATGCGCGAAGCAATTGCCAGCGGAGTGTTGCCTTCAATCGCACCGGTCGCCTTGATTTTCACCAGCGAGCGCATATTGGTGAACAATTTGTTCATGACACCTTTGTCGGCCACTGGTGCATTTGCGGTGATAATTTTGTCAGAAATCTCAGCAAAGGATGTTTGCAATGCGGAAACGGTAGGCACTCCAATTGAGGTAAATGGCTTAAGCGGTGAAAGTGCCGCCTCATCAACGCCCAAACTTTCGACCAAGGTCAATGCGCCTTCAAATCCACCACCGGCATCAATCGCAGATTTCAAACCGGCAATTGCCAAAGCGCGCGCAACACGCTGTTCGTCCTTTTGCGGGGTCGCAGCATCGGCCACAACCTTATCTACTCTAGCGCCAACGCCATTCAGACTTGCTTGAAGTTTTCCGATGGTGCTTTCGATGGCTGTTTGGCGGTTGGCAGCATTTTGCGCTGCCTCTGAAATTTTTGCAGCAAGGCCGCTAATTTCTGTCTTTATGGCCTTTACATCGTCAGACAGGCCTTGAATATTACTGGCAGACGACAATTCGGCCACCTGTTTGTTCAGCGCATCGACCTTTTTCGTAAGTGCCGCGACTTCGTTTGTGTTGCCAGCTCCAGTTTCAAGCGCCTTTACCCGTTCATCAAGGGTCGTAAGAGCAGCATTTTCACCGGCGCTGCCCGATGAAATGGATTGCTCAAGCCGCGCAGACGTTTCTTGAGCCTTCTTAATTCTGGCTGCCAGACCAGAGGCGGTCGCGGCGGCTACTTCTATGGTTTTGTTCTGACCTTCAATATTTGCGGCGATAGAATTCTGTGATGCTTCAATTTTAGCAATGCGCGCAACAAGCGCTTTGCTCAATGCAGCAGAACTTCCGGCACTTTGCCCTTCGCCGATATTTTTCACGCTCTCGGCAATGCGAGAAATTTCAGCTTTAAGCTCGGTGTTGGCATTGCCCGGCGATGGAATAAGACCAAATTGCTGCAGTCCATAGGCACCAACCAGCGCAATTGCACCACCGGTGAAGCCTGCAACCGCTTTACCGAATAGGGAACCGGGTTTGTTGTTATTGTCAGCAGCTGGCGCTGGCTTTTTACCAATGCTCGAACCGGGTGCAGAACTGATCGGATTACCGAATTTAGACGCTGAACCTGTTTTAGCCGATTTGGCTGTATCGGATGCAATTTTGTCGGTGGGTTTTGCAGTACCCGCACCAGAAATAATATTTGGTTTGGCGGCAGGATCGCTGGTTTGGGGTTCAGTTTTCTTTGGCGCGCTATCACTTGCTGGTTTAGATGTTTGGTTGCTCACAACCTTAGTTGGCTCAAGATCAATCGTTACCGGTTTTCTCGCCTTTTTAGATGCACGTCTTGTTGGCGCGTTTTGCGGTCTCGTTCCCGGCTTATTGCCTTGAGAGCCCTTACCAGTTGAGCCTGTATTTTTAGTAGCCATTCTTTATCCATAGCATTTTAGAAATTGCGCGTTTTGAGCGGCAAATTCTGATTACAAATGAAATTTAATTGTTGCCAAATTGAAGATATTATTCAATCCAGCCCAATCAAGTGGTGTTTTTCAGTTTTTCAGCTAAACGGCAAGAATTGTTGAGCGAGATGAATTATTTCTAATCTTTTAGTAAATCAAACAAGCTTGATTCATTGGGTAATGATGCCACTTTACAGTGATTTTGCATGGGTGATGGCAGTGAATTTTTTACCGCATCAGAAACGACATAAAATTTAATATTATCAATATGTTGTATATCAAAAAGTTTGGAGGTTATCCTACTGAATTGTTGAGCTGAACGAGGCGAATAGAGCAATACGCCAACCGCCTCGCCACTACCCAATAGTTTCGCAGATTTATGAGTTAGTTGATCAACTAAATTCGCCTTGTAATTTACCCAGTGTACAAAGTTCAACCCAATTTGTTTAAGGTTTTCCATAAACCCCCGGGTCGAGTTTTCGCCGCAAATATAAAGTGCTGGTTTTTTTTGCCTAAGCGCCAGGTTTTCATTTTCGCTTATCAAAGCAACTAAATTCTTTGCATTGCCGGACGCGGAATGGACATCGACAAACCCCATTGCGCGGGCCATCGCAGCCGTTTGATCACCCACCGCATAGAGCGGCGTTTCAAGCATGGATTTATTAAGCTCACGCCGTCCTAAGATCATCAACGCATTGGCGCTGGTAATAATTATGAAAGAGAAATCGCCATTTGGCATTTCCTCGCCGGTATCAACAATTTTCAATACCGGCGAAATAAAAACCTCGTGACCCAGATCGCGCAATTTGCTGGCTGTCCTTGTTGCCGCAGGTTCCGGTCGGGTGACGATCAATTTCACGGTTTAACTCCAGTCTTTGAAGAAACCCGGCCCGGCCTTCGCCTTGATTTCCGCGCCAATTGCTTTGCCCAACGAGGCTGCATCTGCAACTACACCCCTGCAGGAGCCTTCATGTACGATCTGCCCGTCATCGCTCAAAACCATTCCGGAAAAGCTGATTTGATCGCCCTCAACATTGGCAACGCCAGCAATTGGTGTGCGGCAGGAGCCATCAAGTGCCTTTAAAAAAGCGCGTTCCAACGTCAACGCCGCGAATGTATCCGCATCATTCAGCGGGGCAATCAGCTGCTTGATACGCTCATCGCCAATGCGGGTTTCAATGCCGATTGCGCCCTGACCAGGGGCGGGTGGAAAATCCTCAATCTCCAACAATGAGGTTACTTCGTCTTCAAGGCCTAACCGCTTAAGACCGGCAAAGGCCAAAAGCGTTGCGTCCACTTCGGCGGCGGCTAGTTTTTTCATTCTGGTTTGCAAATTGCCTCGAAACATTACCACTTCAATATCCGGGCGCAATTTGTTGATCAGCGCCTTTCTGCGCATGGATGATGAACCAACCACGGCACCTTTTGGCAGATCCTGTAATTTTTTTGCTTTGGGGGACAAAAAAGCGTCCCGAACATCTTCACGCGGAAGGAATACATCCAGTTCCAACCCGTCCGGCAGCGTGGTCGCCATATCCTTGGATGAATGGACCCCAAGATCGACACGGCCATCGAGAATTGCCTGCTCTATTTCTTTTGAGAAAAGACCCTTGCCGCCGACCTCCGACAGGGGTTTATTCTGAATCCGGTCACCGGCGGTAGAGATTACCACAATCTCAATTTCTTCCGCGCTCATACCGTGTGCTGCAACCATAAGATCACGAACCTCATGGGCCTGCGCCAATGCCAGCAGGCTCCCACGGGTGCCGATTTTAATTGTTCCATCAGGTTTTGATTGCATTGAATAGCATCCATCTGTTAGGCGATGTTTATTACCCGCGAATGCCTACAGGTTTTCATGCCGACAAACAATGCGGTAGTTTCGGTAGAAAATGCGTCAATATCGCATCAGCTTTGAGAATTTAATCCATGAAAATACTTGGCATTGAAACCAGCTGTGATGAAACTGCCGCTGCCGTGGTGTTGCGCGATAATGATGGCCGGGGTGAAATTCTTTCCAATATCGTATTAAGCCAGATAGAAGAACACGCGGCTTTTGGCGGCGTGGTGCCTGAAATTGCCGCTCGCGCGCATTTGCTGGCGCTGGACAATGTGGTGCAGGCGGCCCTTGACGATTCAATTACCGCCCTCGACGATATAGATGCAATTGCGGTGACCGCCGGCCCCGGGTTGATTGGCGGCGTTATGGTGGGATTGATGACGGCGAAAGCGCTTTCAGCCACGACCGGAAAACCACTGATTGCGATTAATCATCTGGAAGGCCACGCGCTGACCCCCCGGCTGACCGATCAGGTGGAATTTCCCTATCTTTTGCTGCTGGTTTCCGGTGGGCATACGCAATTGCTGGAAGTGCGCGGGCTTGGCGATTACAAGCGCCTTGCAACAACCATAGATGACGCTCTGGGCGAAGCTTTTGACAAAACGGCGAAACTGCTCTCTCTGCCCTATCCCGGTGGACCATCGGTGGAAAAAGCCGCACAGGCGGGTGATGAAACACGCTTTCAATTTCCACGCCCGCTGAAGGGCCAGGACAGGCTGGACTTCTCATTTTCAGGATTGAAAACCGCCGTGCGGCAGGAAGCAACCAAGCTACAACCGCTAAGCGACAAGGATATCGCCGACATATGCGCGTCTTTCCAAAAGGCTGTTTGCGATGTTTTACAGGACCGTATTGAGCGGATCATGCGAGCTGAAAATAATGGTCCGGCTGCGATCAAATCTCTTGTGGTTGCAGGCGGGGTTGCGGCCAATCAACAAATACGCACAGTTTTGCAAAGTTGCGCCAAGGAGGGTGGGTGGGATTTCTTTGCCCCGCCCCTTGCGCTTTGCACCGATAATGCGGCGATGATCGCCTGGGCGGGGGCTGAACATTTCAGCCGGGGCCACACGGATGGGCTTGATGTGGCGGCGCGCCCACGCTGGCCGCTGGATGAAACATCACCGGCGCAGGTTGGTTTTGGCAAACGCGGGACAAAAGTATGAGCAGGCGCAAGCTCAAAATAGCCGTCATTGGCGGTGGTGCTTTTGGTACAGCCCTTGCTTGCGTTGCAGCACGGGCCGGGCATGAATGTCTGATTTATCTGCGTGATGTACAGGTGGCTCACGCCATAAATTCCGACCACCAAAACCCAATAAGATTGCCGGGAATTAATTTGCCCAAAAGCATTACAGCCACAATTGATGCGGAACAATTGCAGAGCAGGGAAATCATTCTCTTTGCCGTACCCGCACAGCAATTACGCCCGACGCTTGGAGAGTTGGCACCGCATTTAAAACAGGCCTCCCATGTCATCGCCTGCGCCAAGGGGCTTGAACACGCCAGCGGCCTCTATCAGCACCAGATATTGTCGAAATATTTTCCACAGGAGATAATTCTAGCGCTTTCCGGCCCAAGTTTCGCGATCGACATCGCCCGCGAACTGCCGACGGCGCTGACCATCGCTGCCGACAACATCGAGAACGCTGACAGGATAGCGAAACTCCTTTCAACCCCTTCATTCCGGCTTTATTCGTCCGATGATCTTATCGGGGTGGAAACCGGCGGCGCCTTAAAAAATGTGCTGGCAATTGCGGTTGGCATCGTGCGTGGTATGGAGCTTGGGGCCAGTGCGGAGGCGGCATTATTTGCCCGTGGATTTGCTGAATTACAACGACTTGGAATGGGTATGGGTGCCAGGCCACACACCCTTTCCGGCCTTTCTGGTCTGGGGGATCTGGTTTTAACCTGCTCCAGCCCGCAATCGCGCAATTTCGCCTATGGCGTTGCATTGGGAAAATCAGCATCGCTTGAGAAGCTGCCGCTTGCCGAAGGTATTTATACGGCAGGAATTGCGGCCAATTTGGCAAAAAAACTTGAAATTGATGCCCCTATTATTTCAGCAGTTGCTTCAATTCTGGATGAAACAGTAACCCCCAAACAGGCCATGGCACAGCTGCTTGCGCGACCGCTTCGCAATGAAAGCAGTTGACCGAAAACATTCAGCCGCTAATTTGCAGAAATAAGGGAGAATGATTGATGATATTTGCCATAATATGCACTGATAAAGCAGGCGCATTGGAAACCAGAAAAGCCAACCGTGCCGATCACCTGGAATATCTGGGAAGCATTAAAGACGCGCTCAAGGGAGCTGGACCGTTTTTAGACGGCGACGGCAAACCGAATGGCAGTATGGTGATTGTTGATATGGAAAATATCGCGCGCGCAGAAGAGTTTGCCAAGGGCGACCCTTACGCCAAGGCTGGCTTGTTTGAAAATGTCGAAATCAAGCCCTGGAACTGGCTGCTTGCCAACCCTTACACAAATGGAAATGCATCATGAATTATTGGCTTTTTAAATCAGAACCCTTCAAATGGTCGTGGGAAATGCAAAAGGCAAAGGGCGAGGCTGGGGAAGAATGGGATGGTATTCGCAATTATCAGGCCCGCAATAATATGCGCACCATGAAAATTGGCGATCAGGGCTTTTTCTATCACTCCAATGAAGGCCTGAATGTCGTCGGTATTATCGAGGTTTCGGCACTTAGTGCCCCGGATACCACCACCGATGACGAGCGATGGGATTGTGTTCATATTAAAGCTGTGGCTGATGTGCCAAACCCGGTGAGTCTGAAGGATGTGAAGGCCAACCCCAAGCTTGCCGAAATGCCGCTGGTAACTTCCATGCGACTTTCGGTTCAGCCGGTTTCAGAGGCGGACTGGAAAGAGGTTTGCCGCATGGGTGGGCTGGACCCGGTGACGTACAAACCAGTTTAACAAGACGCTGTCATTAAAATTATGACCGCTCAATGCGGGCCTGAAAGCAATTATTGCTGGCAGAGCGCACGTGAATGAACTTCACCTTGCTATCGCTGAATAAATCTTTCGCCTTATGGGTGATCTGCTCGCTTGGCGTGATTGCCCCCGTGCCATAAACAATGCGTTCATTTTCATCGTAGCCGCGCAGCAGATAATGACTGCTGGTTTTCAGCACCGCTGGAACTTCATCCTTATGGCTGGCATAGGGCGCGCATTCCCTGGCGTGGAGAAATATTGGACCCATTTCCGCATAGGGCTGAATTTCGCCAAAAGGCCGAAAAGCCAAAATCAACATCGCCGCACCCTCTTCGATGCTTTCCAGACAATGGCGACAGGGATTTCCAACCCCATCTGAAACAGCACACTCTGGCACCTGGCCGTTTGCATCCAAACCACCATTTTGCAGTTTGCGAACTTCTTTTGTAGCGAGACTTTTAAACGTAGTCATAATTGTACTCTTTCCATTATTGGCTAACCACATCGGTGTAGTTTTTTAAGTAATGGAAAAAATATTTGAGGACCGCCACCCGATTCATGCCGATCTGTTTTGGTGGCTATAGGTAGCACTAGAGCGTGTCCGTTTTTGACGGAATCTCTCTATTTTCTTTCGCTCACGGCAATTTGGTGCTGCGCACCAGCCTTCGCGGGAGCGATGCTTAAGCATCGGGCCGCTCTTCGCAGCCTGACTGCTTCCATTTAAACATGACGCAGTCTAAAAGCCTGCCAAGGTTAGCTTTTCAACTAAATGGTCATTCCAACTGGGATCGACAAAGGGCAGCCATCGAATATCATCAAGGCTCAAATCTGGATTTTGCTGCTTTAATTCAACAACCTCTTTCCTGGCATCTTCCATAGCTTCAGCCTCAACCAAAGCAATTATTCGTGCCAATCGGGCATACCAGTAGCCCGGACGAAGTTTTAAAGACTGATCGGAATATTCAATACACGCCTCGCGCTGGCCAATCATCATATGAGCAAAGGCAAGCTCTCCTAAACTATGGAAGCAAAACAAGTCATCCGGGTTCAACCGTATGGCAGTTTTTAACGGCGGAATGGCCAATTCGCCATTGCCAGATAGAATATAAGTCGAACCAATGGATGCATGCGCGGTTGAAAGACTGGGGTTCAACCGAACGGCTTCATCCAAGGAAACCCTTGCCCGATCTGCTTTTCTTCGCATCAGCAAAGAAATACCGACCAGCATGTGCGGGCGCGCATCCATTCGATCTATATGCATTGCCAAACGCGCCAAACGCTCCATCTCAACCAGGTTGCCATCATCCTTGCGCGCGGCCCAGATATGCCAAAAATTCCACAAAGACATTTGCACCAATGCTTCAACAGAATTCGGCTCCTGTTCCAGCGCTTTAGCAAACAGATCATAGGCTATGGACGCATCTTTGCCGGTAAGTTTGTTTTGATGCCACAAACCACGCTTGACCAAATCCCAGACGCCCAGATTTTCTGGAGATTTGGCATGGGCGCGGGATTGTTCCGCCATATCAATTTGAGTGCTGAGAGCGGAAATAATATTTTGAGCAATTTCATCCTGGAGTTCAAAAATATCCTTAAGTTGATATTGGTACGATTGGGACCAAACATTGATGCCTTTTTCTGCATTCACCAATTGAGCCGAAACACGCAATAATTCTCCATGCAGACGAACATTTCCCTCAAGCAGATAACGAGCACCAAGCGTTCGGCCAATCGTCATCTCGTCAACTGGTTTTCCATTAAACACAAAGCTGGAATTCTTTGAGATCACTGGAAACCAACGCATTTTCGCAAGCCCAATGGCAATATCTTCAGATAGTCCTTCAGCGATATACTGGGAATCTTTGCTGCTTCCCTGATCTGAAAATGGCAACACCGCCAGAGCAGGCCGATTGGCAAAACCGGGGACAGAAGAAAGCTCGGCAGGAACCGACAGCAATCCGGCCAATGAATTGCCCATATCTTCGGTCTCATCCCCGATCTGAATATGAAACAAATGAATTGGAATATTGATGTTCTTGAAATTCTGGTAGCCCGCATCAGTGAAATTCATATCGGTTCGATCACCAATATGGGAAAGAACTGTGTGTGAGATCGCTACTCCGCCAGGTCGAGCACTTTCCTGTAGACGGGCTGCAATGTTCACATCATCACCAAACAGATCGCCATTTTCTATAATAACATCGCCGATATTCAATCCGACCCGCAAAGTCATCCGTTGATCGGCATCCAGCAGCTTGTTTCCATCATGAATAGCTGACTGAAATTCAACCGCACTTCGAACCGCATCAATGGGGCTTGAAAACTCTGCCATTTGGCTATCACCAGCCACACCAAACATTCGACCACCATAGCTGGTGACCGACTTTTCCACCGTCTTGCGGTGCTTATTCAGTTGAATAAGTGTGTTTCCTTCATTTTCACCCATCAGGCGACTATAAGAAACCACATCAACAGACATTATTGTTACCAGTTGGCGTTTGAATTGCTGATTGGTCATTTTCCCCACTTCGGATCAACCGGACTTCCAAACCAGGGAGACCAGAATTTTCCTAATAGGAATTATAATGTCATAAATTGATATACTAAAAAAGCGCCATCATCATTATTAACACCTGATAGTGCTATTGATCGCAGTCCATTCGATGATTGGCCTAAAACATTCAATTCTGGGTTGTCAGCGGTTGGCGGGTTGAGCCTAGTCCTCGCGAAATGCCCGGCTGAACGAATCGACTATAGGCCTGCTCACATATTCAAAAAATGTTCGATCACCCGTTTTGATGTAAGTTTCCACTGGCATTCCTGGAAATATTTTACTGCGGTCAATCGAATCGGGAAGATTTTCTGCAATTTTCAATCTTGCAGTATAAAATGATTCCTGACTGGCTGAATCAATCAACCGGTCGGCTGAAATATAAATTACAGTTGCTGGAACTTCTGGTGTCGTGCGTTGATTGAGCGCTGAAAATCTCAGACTTGCCGACTGTCCAATGGTGATAACATCGATATCAAGCGGCGACACCTTTGCTTCAACGATCAGTTCATTTGTCGTGGGCAGTAATTCAAGAATATCTTCGCCCGCCCGCACAACACTGCCACGGGTGTTTTTGTTTAATTTCACGATAATACCATCGGCGGGCGCACGAATAACAACACGGTCCAGCACGTTCACCGCGGCAAAATATTGCTCGCGTGCATCGGCTTTCTCGCGGCGCAACTGATTGAGCGTTGTAACGGCTGTTTCAGCTTGTTGCGCGCGCAATTGTTCCTGCTGTTCCTTTGCCTCAATGATTGCGGTTCTGGCCCGGCCCAGTTCGGCGGTAAAACCACCAACACGGCCCATTAGTTCGGCTTCGTTGCGTTGCAGCAATGTAACCTGCGAACGCTGGGTAAGCCCGCGCTTGAGCAATTTTAGTTTTCGCTTCAAATCACTTTGAACCACATCCAACTGCTGAACCACCGCCGCCTTTTGTACTCTGTAGCCTTCAATCTGCTCGTTTAACGCAGCGATACGCTGGTCAAGAATGCTTTGTTCAGATTTATGCCGGGCAAGCCGTTTGGTAAATTCTCGTTGTTGTTCTGCCAAATCGCCCTGCAGGCTGACGCTTGTTGCCCGGTTAATCAAATCTGGTGGGAATGCAAATATTTTTTCGCCATCACGTTCCGCCCGCAAACGCGCGGTTCTTGCATCCAGTGCAAACAGCAATCTTGATAAGCGGTTGCGGGTTGCCTCGGGTGCGGTTTTATCAAGCCGCAGCAAGGCCTGACCCTGCACGACACGGTCTCCCTCGCGCACCAGAATTTCCTCAACGATACCACCTTCAAGATGCTGGATCGTCTGATTTTGCCCGGATGCCGCAATAACGCCAGGTGCAACAGCTGCTCCAGACAATGGGGCAAATGATGCCCAGAGAATAAATCCGCCAACAAAGACCAGCAATACTGCCAGGCCAAACTGGACCGGTGATTTGATGGTCGTGTTTACGCGGGCTGCCCAGTCATTATTCTTATCGGGAACTGCATCTGCAATGCTCATTATTTCGCCCTCGCGCTCGATTGAGTGGATGGATTGGCGGGTCGCGGTGCTTCTGATCTTTGCATTGCTGCTCTCATTTCGGCAGCCTTTTGGCGAAGGGCACCAAGTTTGGTGGCAAATTCCTGACGGGTGCCAAAGAAATCCACCGCGCCCGCATGCAGGCGCAAAACCTTATCGACACCGTTTAATATCTGCGGCCGCTGGGTTACCAGAATAACGGTCGCGCCATTTTTCTTGGCTTCCGCCAGGGCGCGCGCCAAAGCCGCATCGCCCTCTTCGTCAAGATTGGCGTTCGGTTCATCCAGTATCATCAGTTTTGGGTTGCCATAAAATGCCCGCGCCAGCGCTATTCGTTGACGTTGGCCGCCGGAAAGGGAAAACCCGCCGGGGCCCAACAAGGTGTCATATCCATTCGGCAGTTTTAATATCATTTCATGAACATTGGCTTTTTGTGCCGCGTCCAATACCAGTTTCGCATTACCTTTCAGTGAAAGCCTTGCAATATTTTGGGCAACGGTTCCTGGCAAAAGCTCAACCTCTTGCGAAAGGTAGCCTATTTCTTTGCCCAAATCTGCCATATCCCAATTGGCAAGCTCGGCTCCATCCAGCCGCACCGTGCCACCCTGAGGTTGTAATGCACCGACGAGGACCCGGGCAAGTGTAGATTTTCCGGCACCACTTGGGCCGACAATACCCAATGAATCGCCCGGCCTGAGTGAAAATGTTACCCGCTTTAGCTGAGCATTATCGGGTGTTGAACCGGGTGCAATGACAATCAGCCCTTCGGCAAGAATTTTACCCTTGGCTTCCGGCATTTTCGTGCGTTCGGGCTTTTCTGGTGATTTCAACAATACCTCTTGTAATCGTTGCCATGCGGCCCAGGTGGAAACATATTGCCGCCACCCGCCAATTACCTGATCGATTGGCTGCAAGCCACGACCAGAAATAATAGAGGCTGCAAAGATCATACCGGCCGACATTTCGCCCTGAAGCACCAAAAATGCCCCATAGCCTAATATTGCAATTTGCAATCCGGTGCGAAGGGTCCGCGATATGCCGGTGAAGATCGCTCCCTTTAATCCCGCCTGATCCTGCGCAATAAGTGCATCCGCATTGGCACGGCCCCAGATTGCTGTTCCATTCTCGACCATACCCATGGCGAACATGGTTTCAGAGTTTCTTGCATAGGACTGGGCCGCACCCATCGCTGCGGTTGATTTCTCAGCTGCAATTTTACCCATATTTGCACCGGTCGCCTGGTTCAAAACAGCAACGATTGCCAATACCACGGCACCACCAAGTGTGAGCCAAAACAGATGTGGGTGCAGAAAATATAAAATTCCAATAAACAAAGGAGCAAAAGGCAAATCAAGCAATGCAAATATTGCGCGTGAGGAAACCAGTGTTCTAACCGTTGCCAGATCGCGCATCGGCTGAATATCGCCCTGCGTTGCCCGGCCCTGGCTAATGGTCGTCACAAGTGTTTTTGCGCCTAGAATAGCTTCCATTCGTGCGGCTGCGCGCGCTGCAATAATCATGCGCACAACTTCCAAAAGCCCCAGAACAATTAAAGCAGTGGCCGCAATCATCGAAAGAAACGTCAATGTATCGACACTTCTGGAGGGCAAAATGCGATCATATATCTGCAGCATGTAAAGCGGCATGGTCAGCATTAACAGATTGATAACAAAGGAAAACCCAGCCAAAGCCCAAAGGATCTGGCGAAATTCAAGCTTTGCGCGCTTCAAAAGTTCCATTTTAATTTAATACCGCCCCAAAACTCGGAATCAGGAGATTCTCCCCCGCACAAATATCTGGAGGCATTTCATGCTTGTTGGCCTGAAACCCGAAATATTCGTGCCTAAAGCATATCGCATTCAACCGTCCTCATCCGATATGCTTTATCTCTTTGTTGTCACATGTCTTTATTCCCAAAACCGGTTCCCACTTTTAGGAGACAAGCTTTAGTTGACGGCACTATAGTTCAAATGAATTTACAGATGGTTGATCGGACTGATTTTTTGATAAATTGGCAATTGGCCTTAATATTTACTTTATCGAATGCATTCAGCCATTCTGGCAGCGGCGGTTTTTACCTGTTCAATGTCACGCAGGAAACAGGCGCGCAGATAGCCATCCCCCCCAAGACCAAATGCCTCGCCCGGGGCAAGCCCCACATTGGCCTCATCGACCAGCCGCTTGGCAAGTTTCACCGCATCCTTTTCTCCTTCGACGGAGAAAAACAAATAAAGCGCACCTTGAGGGACCGCAAAGCGCACCTTACCAGTTGATCGCAATGCTTCCATCAAAATATCGCGGCTTTGGCGGGCTTTCTCGCGTTCTTCAAGGAAAAAACTCTCCCCCTGCTCCAGTGCAGCAGTCGCACCGCGCTGCATGAAACCGGCAACACCAGATGTTGAATATTGAATGAGATTTTCAATTATCTGCCCCAATTCGGGCGGTGCTGAAATCCAGCCCATTCGCCAACCGGTCATTGCCCAGTTCTTGGAAAATGTGTTGACGTATAAAATACGGTCATCTTCTTCGGCAATATCATAAAACGACGGCGCCCGGTCCCCATTATAAACATAACGGCCATAGACCTCATCGGCGATAATCCAAAGACCATGTTTGCGGGCGAGATCCAGTATTTCCCGCAATTGATCAAGATCGGCCATCCAGCCGGTTGGATTTCCCGGAGAGTTTATAAACAATGCTTTGGTTTTTCCGGTTATGCTTGAAGCAAGCTTTTGCAAATCAAGTGACCAGCCATTTTCGGAAAAATCCATTTCTGCAGCCACTGGCTTTGCACCCATTATACCAAGCGCTGAGGTAATATTAGGCCAGACCGGGGTCGGAACAATAACTTCATCTCCAGCACCGGCAATGGCCTGAATGGCCAGTTGAATTGCCTGCATGCCAGAACCGGTTATAAAAAACCGCTCTGATGTCATGGCTTTCCCATAGACCCGCTCGTGGTAGTCGGCCAGGGCTTGCCGAAGCTTTGGAACACCACGCTGCCAAGTGTAAAACGTATCACCTGCCTCAAGGCCTTCGGTTGCAGCCTTATGGATAAATGCAGGTGTCGGAAGATCACCCTCTCCGGTCCATAGGGGGATAAGCCCCTCCCGGTCGCGGCCGTAATTAAATACGGCCACAATGCCGCTCTCGGGTGATTCCACTGCTTCAGGCCGCAGGGATTTCAACAGGTGATCCAACGTAATTTCCTTTGGGAGAATGCTGTAAGTTATCTTCCAAACATGATCACTGATTTTGTTTTAAAATGCACGCAAAAAAACCCCGGTGCTAAACACCGGGGCCAATTATTTTTCGACGCATGTGATCTTTACTTGTTCACCAATGCATCGCGAATTTCGCTAAGTAGTTTTTCTTCATTTGAAGGCTCTGGCGGAGCGGCTGGTTTTTCTTCTTCTTTTTTCTGCATGTTGTTCATGGCTTTGACCATCATAAAGATAATAAAGGCAATGATTACAAAGTTTAATAATACGGTGAGAAAACTGCCATAGGCCATAACCGCGCCCTGCTCCTTGGCGGCCTTCAGGGTTGTGGCTGTAACGTCTGAGGATAGCGCAACGAAATAGTTAGAAAAATCTATTCCACCAGTCACAGCCCCCACAACCGGCATGATTATATCACCAACGAGTGATTTTGTAATAAGCGCGAATGCGCCCCCGATAATAACACCGACGGTCAAGTCCATAACATTGCCGCGCATTATAAATTTTTTGAATTCACCAAGCATAAGTATCCCCACATTTTGGTTTGTTGTCATTGCCTGTACTATTTTTGTGCAGGCTTGCACGTTATTACAATAGCATTGGTTTACCTAACGTTAAGCGTAAATATTGATTTAGTGTCCAAGCTGTGATCATTTGCGGAATAAATGCACTGCTAGTGTGGTGGAATTGAAGTTCCTGTCATTTTGCAGTTTGCTTACAAAGGAACTTCAATTTTAAAAACCACACTAGAATTAAATATGTGGCTAGTGTCCTTTCGAATCCAAAGTTCGAAATGGGGCGCCGGATAATGAAACGAACGTTGGATTCGGGACACTAATTTGAAAGCGGAGTAAGCATGTCCCAAGGTTGGTTTGTCGTCCTGACAGCGCTGATTTACCTGTTATTGCTGTTTGTCGTTGCAAGCTATGGCGACCGCAAGAAACAATCTGGCGCCGGCATTCCCGGTCGCCCGGTTATCTATGCATTGTCTTTGGCAATTTATTGTACATCATGGACATTTTTTGGCTCTGTCGGCATGGCCAGCGGCAGCGGATTTAACTTTCTGGCGATTTATCTTGGCCCAATCCTGATGGTCACCGTTGGACACCGGTTGTTTGCCCGCATAATCGGCGTTGCAAAAGCCCAGCGCATTACTTCAATTGCCGATTTTATTGCCTCGAGATATGGAAAAAGCACTGCCGTTGGTGCGGTTGCAACCCTGATTGCAGTACTTGGAACCGTGCCCTATATTGCCTTACAACTAAAAGCGATTTCCACCTCTGTCACCATCATGGTTGATCACTATCAGCCAAATGCGGTGGAAGATGCCAGCCGGTTGGTGGACACACCTTTGCTGGTCGCCATATTGCTGGCGGTCTTTGCTATATTATTCGGCACCCGGCACGCCGATGCGACCGAGCACCAGGAAGGGCTTGTGCTGGCGGTTGCGGCCGAGTCTGTTATAAAACTTGCCGCTTTTCTAACTGTCGGCCTTTTCGTCACCTATACGATGTTTGATGGGTTGGGCGATCTGCTTTCGCAGGCGCGGGCATCTGAACCGATTGTCAAAATATTCAGCGATGGTTTCAGCATCGGCAATTTTGCCGTTATGACATTGCTCAGCTTTTTTGCCATGATATTGCTGCCGCGGCAATTTCATGTGGGGGTGGTGGAAAATCACTCAGAAAAGGAACTAAAGCGGGCCAAATGGCTGTTTCCGGTCTATCTGATCTTAATTAATCTGTTCGTTATACCCGTCGCACTTGGGGGCATGTTGACCTTCGGTATTAATGCGAATGCGGATACATTTGTTTTGACATTGCCGATCCTTTCTGGCTCCAGCTTTATTCCAATGTTTGCCTTTGTTGGCGGGCTTTCTGCAGCCACTGCCATGGTCATTGTTGCCTGTGTGGCGCTGGCGATCATGATTTCCAATGATATTGTATTACCGCTGTTTTTGCGTCACTCACGTTTAGGCGATCATGTGGAATTTGAAAATATGGGACGGTTGCTTTTACGCATTCGCCGGACCTTTATTTTTCTGATTCTATTTTTGGCCTATATCTATTTCAAGGCGGTGGGAGACAGTGCCGCCCTTGCCTCAATTGGTCTTTTGTCATTTGCAGCCGTTGCCCAATTTGCACCGGCATTCTTTGGTGGCTTGATCTGGCGACAGGCAACCGCTCGCGGTGCCCTTTGGGGCATGGGTGCCGGATTTGCCACCTGGGCCTATACGCTGTTCTTGCCAACCCTGTTTGATCCATCAAGTTCGTTTTTGATAAATGGCCCCATGCAAATCGAGTTTCTGCGACCCCAGGCTCTGTTTGGTATGGACATCGCGCCACTTTCACACGGGGTTTTCTGGTCACTTTCAATCAACACGCTGGCCTATGTCATTGCCTCACTTTCGCGCGCACCAAGAATTAATGAACAAACACAAGCCGCAGTATTTGTACCGATGGGCCGCACGCCTGCTCCCTCAATCAGCCTGTGGAACGAGCCAATTACTGTTGGTGATCTTCGGGCAACCGTTGCCCGGTATCTGGGTGTGGAACGGACCAATCGATCGTTTGATACATTTGCCCAAAACGAAAACTCACCAATAATAGATGATGCAATTGCCAGCAATAAAGTACTGCAATTTGCCGAGCAATTGCTCGCCAGTGCCATTGGTGCTGCATCATCGCGGCTTGTTTTATCACTATTACTTAAGAAGTTTGAGGCCTCGCCAAAAGATACAATTGCTTTGCTGGATGATGCATCTGAGGCTTTGCAATATAATCGCGATCTTCTGCAAACGGCGCTTGATCAGGTTGAGCAGGGCATCAGTGTTTTCGATCAGGATTTCAGACTGACCTGCTGGAACCGGCAGTTTCGGATTTTGTTGAACCTTCCCTCATCAATCGGGCAGGTTGGTACGGCGCTGACCCATATTGCGGATACGGTTGTTACCCGTGAGGGCGGACATGAGGATGCAATTAATGATAGCGACCAACTGGTGGAGAAATTAATTTCATCGCGAACTGCATGGCAATTGTCGCTACCATCGCAGGAGCGGGTACTGGAAATTTTAACCAACCCGATGCCGGATGGCGGACTTGTGGTCTCCTGGAGCAATATCAGTGAGAGGGTGAAAGCTGCCGCTGCCCTTCGTCAGGCAAATACCACATTGGAGCGCCGGGTTCGCGAACGGACGGAAGAGCTGACACGGTTGAATGTGGATTTGGCACAGGCAACTGAAGCCGCCGATGCGGCGAATATTGGGAAAACCAAATTTTTGGCCGCCGTTGGCCATGACATTGTTCAGCCGCTTAATGCAGCAAGGCTATATTCGTCTGCGCTGGTTGAGCGATTGGCCGATTCTGAAAGCCGCGAACTTGTGCAAAATATGGATCAATCATTGGAATCGGTTGAAGACATTCTTAGCACAGTTTTGGCCATATCCAGGCTGGATACGGGCGCATTCAAGCCAAGCCTGCTCAATTGTAGCCTGGATCGAATCCTGATCCAATTACAGATCGAACTATCGCCGGTTGCCGAGGAAAAAGGCCTAAAACTCCGTGTTGAATTAAATGACTACCATATTAGAACTGATAACAGCCTGCTCTCGAGGTTGTTGCGCAACCTGCTTTCCAACGCCATTAAATACACCAAGACGGGGTCTGTGACCGTTACCAGTCATCTTGAAAATAATGAAGTAATCTTAGAGGTAAAAGATACGGGCATTGGCATCGCCCATGATCAGCAGGGAAAGATTTTCAACGAGTTTCAGCGCCTTGATGCAGGGCGAAGACAAGCCCCCGGCCTCGGACTTGGGCTTTCTATCGTCGAGCGGATTTCGAAAGTGCTCGACCATTCATTAACGCTTATTTCCAGTGAGGGAAATGGCTCGTGCTTTACAGTACGGATACCCTTGGCCAAACAAAAAAGTACCGGAGACATGACATCTGTCAGCGCTGGTCGCGCGATTGCCGCCGATCTCAGCGGCACAACCGTATTATGTATTGATAATGATGATAATATTTTAAACGGCATGGACCGCTTATTGACCAGCTGGCAATGTTCGGTGCTCAAAGCCGCAACGCTGGAGCAGGCAGTGAGTTGCATGAAATTTGAAACCGTGGACGTGATTGTGGCTGATTACCACCTTGATGACAGCAATGGTATTGATGTGGTCAAACAATTGAGAAGACAGTTTAAAACCGATATTCCTGCACTTTTGTTGACCGCTGATCGATCTGACCAGGTGCGCAAACAAGCTGCAAAAGCCGATATGCCGGTGCTTAACAAACCGGTTAAACCGGCTGCATTGCGCGCGGCTCTTGCACAAAAACGGGTGAAAGTACCAACGGCTGCAGAATAGTGTTTTTAATATCAGCCGAGGTGATTGACCTATCTCAGAGATACGATGTCCAGCGCGTCGGCACCAATTTTTGAAAGCCTGATCACCGCTTGGGTGCGACTGTCAACGCCGAGTTTTTGCAATACGGCCGACACATGCGCCTTAATCGTTGCCTCCGACACACCCAGCTCATAGGCTATTTGCTTGTTCAGCAATCCTTCGCCAAGCATGGTCAGAACTCTCGCCTGCTGCGGGGTTAGTGATGATAGCCGCTCGATCAAATCTGCCACATCAGGATCACTTTCCGTACCCAGATCAAGCTCGGGTGGGGTCCACACATTTCCCGCCATCACCGAGGCAACCGCTTCTCTGATTGTATCCATTGCAGATGATTTTGGAATAAACCCCGACGCACCAAGCTCCATTGCACGACGAATGCTTGAGGGATCATCAGTCGCAGATACAATGACCACCGGAATCCCGGCATATTGGGAGCGTAAACTGACCAGACCGGAAAATCCGCTGGTGCCGGGCATGGATAAGTCGAGCAAAATCAAGTCAGCATCGGTGTTTTCAGATATCAGACTAACCGTAATATTGAAATCGCCCGCTTCAATGATGGTTGGCGGGTTTTCATCTTCACCCAGCGGGCGGGCTAGCGCCTGCTTCAACGCGCCGCGAAATAAGGGATGATCATCTGCTATAATTATTTTTGAGCAATTTTGCATCGAAAAGCATCCCTTTCATTCTGGCATTTGTTGCGTTGGGGCCCGTCAAACCGCTTCCATTTAATAATGAAAGGCTCTAATAACAGTTGATTGATCGTTTTTGCATGCAAGTCAATTAGCCGAAAGATCAACACCAAGAAAATATACCCTGTTAAATTGAGTAAATGATCTTGATTGCCAATCCTGATAGTCCAGCAATTCAACGAGAGCTCATTGCTTCCACCACCAGTTTTTTGGTTTTTGGATCTGTGCTGTTCCTGCTCGAAAGGCTCGGTGTACCAGATATTATATTAGTCTGGTCACTGGCTGCCAGTGTTTTTGCAGTCGCTATATTATTTGGGTATTCAGCGCGCACGACCAGCGGAACGGCCTTCTTTTGTAATAACCGAAGTCAGGTCCTTTCTAACCTGGTGATTGGAAATTCAGCGGCAATATTATCCACTCCGCTATTTTTGCTTTTGGTTTATTTACAATCCGGAAATTCATTTTCTGTGACCATTATAATCGTAGCAATTCTGACCGGTCACGGATTGAATGGGTGGTTCTTTTCCAGAATTTTGAGAAAATCAGGGGCCTATTCAATGCCGGATTTTCTTGGATTCAGATATAATTCAAAGCTGATCCGCTTCCTGGCGATGTTGGTGGTTGTCGCTATATGTTCAGCCTTTCTGTTTGCGGTAATCAGGCTTGCAGGATTGTATCTGGCGCCGATACTGCAATTCTCGTTTGAACATGTCACAGCAGCTATCGTTGTTATTGCTGCCTTTGTTAGCCTGTTGGGTGGCATTGGCTCCGTTTCAAAACTCCAGTCGGCGCTTGTTTTGCTCATCTTGGTGACCGTACTTACAACGGCAACCTGGCTGGCAATTGAAATTACAGACAACCCGTTACCGCAATCATTATTGAATTTTACCGGGCCCTTTTCGCTCAGCCAGCCGCTGGTGGATATTCGGCTTGCCCGGGAACTGGAATATGCATTCGGATTGATAGAGCGGTCTGGCTATTTGCTGCCGCTTCTATTGCTGCTTGGGTTTATTGTTTTACCACAATCGGCCAATTACAGCATGGTTGCAAAGTCGACTGTTGTTGCGCGGCGGGCTTCAATGCGCTCGCTAATATTGTCGGGCTTATTATTGAGCTCCATTCCGGCGCTGTATTATCTGGTTGCCGCCGACCAGGTATTTTTGAACGCGATGCCGGTGGTTTTGCAAATATTTATGCCGGTGGCTCTGCTTATGGTGAGCATATCGACCACCTCGCTGTTGCTAAGCATATTGGCCAATGCCCTGTCACATGATGGATATCAGTTTTTGCGAGTTAGCCGGATACCACTCAACCGGCAAATATTTATTGCACGGGTTATGATAGTATTGCTGGCCTATATTTGTTGGAATTATTCGATTAATCCGGCATTTGATGCCTTGCCAATGCTCATATGGGCCTTGGGCTTAAGCCTTTCCTGCCTGTTGCCGGTTATGCTGATATCGATAATCTGGCCGGGCACATCAGGTTTTGCGATTATTTGTGCAACAATTACCGGGCTGTTTTTGATGGCTGTCAGCTTTGTTGGTCTGGAAACCGAATTTGGCCAATCATTCACACAATCCTGGTTTTCATCAGAATTAATTGCTGGAAATTATCTTGGCATTCCTGTCAGTCTAGTTGTGATGATAATCGTTATCGCGGAGATATTCATTGTATCAGTGATAAAACGCCCGGATGAAGCCGTATCAGAAAAACTGAAAAACCTTCGCAATCCGGGCGGTGATATTCCGATCAGCGCAAATTTGTGAAGCTGTTTAAAAACCTGCCTCGGCGGCAACATCAACCAACCTAACCTGCGGCCTTGGGCCGATTTGCTGAATAACCTCGGTGGCCGCCAAGCCGCCAAGCCGGGCGCAATCCTGCTCGCTCATTCCATGGGTCATGCCAAAAAGAAAACCGGCCGCATAAAGATCGCCAGCCCCGGTAGTATCCACAAGCTCTTTTACCGGTATTGCTTCAACCACATGGGTTTTTTCATAGGTCACAACCACAGAACCAGCCTCACCGCGGGTAACAATACCCAATGCGCAATCTTCGCGAATGGCCTTGATGCCCTCTTCAAATGAGGAGGTCTGGTAAAGAGATTTCAATTCGGCCTCATTGGCAAAAACAATATCAACCGTGCGCGAACGCATAAGATTGAGAAATTCCTCGCGGTAACGGTCCACACAAAAACTGTCAGAAAGGGTCATGGCGACCTGGCGGCCATTTTTATGGGCAATTTCTGCAGCCAGACGAATGGCGTCTTTTGCCAATGGCGGGTCCCACAAATAGCCTTCAAAATAGGTAATACTGGCATCGGCCACCATGTCAGAATCAATATCATTCGGGCTTAGTTCTACGCAGGCCCCAAGATAGGTGTTCATCGAACGCTCGCCATCAGGTGTCACAAATATCATACTGCGGGCAGTGGCTGGTTCACCATCCAGCGGATTATTGGCAAAATCCACACCAATTGCCTTGATGTCATGGGCAAAGACTCCACCCAGATGATCATTGGAAACCTTGCCGAAATAGGCTGCCGTCCCACCAAGACTGGCAACACCGGCAGCGGTATTTGCAGCACTGCCACCTGATGTTTCGATAGCTGGGCCCATCACATCATAAAGCTTTGCGGCGCGCTCGGCATCAATAAGGTTCATTGCCGCCTTGTTGATATTATGTTTGACCAAAAAATCATCTTCGGCGCGGGCGATAATATCAACAATTGCATTGCCAATTGTCAGTACGTCATATTTTGCAGAACTCATTGAAAATCACTATGTCTGGAATAGAAATCTGTGTATTGGCAGCGAGGATTATCGTAAAGTTGCAAATGGTGCAACCGCATAGCCTGAATAAGCCTTGCGTTGTTAGTTACTGCACCTATCTATGGCCAAGGATCAGGTCCTATCTGGGAGAGAAAATTGATATTCAGCGCCGCAAGTCTTGCCCTTAACCAACTTTTTTCTAAAAGCTTCAGGGTCGTTTTATGGAAATCCCTCGGCCTTACCATCGCCATGCTTATTGGCCTTTGGTTTGCTTTTGATCTCGCCTATCAATCATTTGCCTTGCCGATGATTGGCGCTGATTCCTGGATTGCAGCCATTTTATCCTGGATACTGGGGGCAGGACTTGTACTCAGTCTGGGATTTCTGATCGCCCCCGTCACCTCGATTTTTGGTGGTTTTTTTATTGATGATATTGCTGAGGCGGTTGAGCAAAAACACTATCCCAATGACCCGTCAGGCGAACCGCTGCCAGTGGCAAAATCTGCATTATTATCGCTTAAATTCACCCTACTGGTTATCAGCACCAATATTTTGGCACTCATGTTATTGCTGGTTCCGGGGGTCAATCTGATTATCTTCTTTGTGGCAAATGGCTATTTATTGGGGCGGGAATATTTTCAGTTTGCCGCCCTGCGCTTTTTATCTCCCAAAGAGGCGGATAATCTTCGGCACAAGGCTTCTGGAACGGTGTTTATCGGCGGGTTGGTGATCACCATTTTCCTAAGCATTCCGCTGCTCAATCTTTTAACACCGCTATTTGCAGCAGCGCTTATGATGCACGTATTTAAGAAAATACAGAGAAAATATTAATTCGCCAGCCGAACAATGGCTGCCGGGACATCGCAGGTTTTTTCTTTGGATTTGCACAGATCCGCGATAATACAGGCCACGCAATCGGGTTTTCTCGCCTTGCACACATAGCGCCCGTGTAAAATAAGCCAGTGATGGGCGTGAAACAAAAACTCTTCAGGAATGATTTTTTCCAGAATTGCCTCCACCTCATCTGGTGTTTTACCCGGTGCCAAACCAAGCCGATTGCCGATACGAAATATATGGGTATCAACCGCGATTGTTGGTTGGCCAAAGGCCATGGATACCACCACATTTGCAGTTTTTCGCCCAACGCCGGGGAGCTTTATCAGTTGATCGCGGTCTTCTGGAACCTGCGCATCAAAATCAACAATCAGCATTTTTGAAAGCAGAATGACATTCTTTGCCTTGTTTCGGTAAAGCCCGATGGTGCGAATATGTTCGCGCACCTGATCTTCCCCCAGTGCCAGCATTTTTTCCGGCGTATCGGCAATTTCAAACAGCTTCTTCGTTGCCTTGTTGACGCCGACATCTGTTGCCTGCGCAGATAGGACAACCGCAACCAACAGGGTAAATGGATTGACGTGATCCAGCTCGCCTTCGGGCGCCTCCCGCTGTTGTTTGAAACGCGAAAAAATCTCTATGATCTCGTCACGTTTATAACGTGAGCGTGGCAGGCGCTTTTTTGCCGGTCTGGCCTTTTTTGCAGACTGCGACGAAGCGGGCGTGTTTTTGGACTTAAAATTGCTCATAAATTCGTTATAAACATCGGATATGAAAAATCACAATCCGAAATCTGCAAGCCAACAACAATCCGCTGATGAAAACCAGCAGCCGACCCTGTTTTCCGCCAAACTCTATCCGCACCGTTCGCTTGGGCGAAAGGGTTTTGTCTTTTTGATCAGCTTCATTGCGGTCATATGTTTGGCAATTGGCGGCTTTTTCTGGTCGATTGGTGCCTGGCCGGTATTTGGATTTCTGGGGCTTGATGTTTTAGCGATCTATATCGCATTCAAAGTGAATTACCGCGATGCGCGCGCTTTTGAAGAGGTTTCAATTTCGCGTCAGGAAATGCGGATTTTGAAAACCAGCCCCAGCGGTACATGCAAAACATACACTTTTAACCCGATATGGACGCGATTTCTGGTTAAGCGACATGATGAGATCGGTATTACCAGCATGGAAATCCTGTCGCGGAAAATGCGGCTTCGAATTGGCGACTTTCTAAATCCGCATGACCGGGAAAGTTTTGCCCGTGAATTTGGTGCCGCCCTTGCATCGGCCAAACGCTAAGCCGTTTTAAGAACTCTATTCCCAGCCTTGCAAGAATCGGGTGGCGGATGACCGGCCATCATGTTCATATGTTTGAAATTGCCCGCACCAGACCCTAGATCAGCCCTATGCCAAAAAATGAAAACTCACTTTCAACACTCGTCTTGCCGGATGCGTCCGATGTTTCAAATGTTGACGACTATAATGTTGTGAGCAAGATCATTGAGCTGATCACTGAAAACTGGCGCGATCAACCGCAGCTGGAAGCGCTGGCCGGGGCAGTAAACCTTTCCACCACCCAATTACAAAAGACCTTTACCCGCTGGGCGGGCTTAAGCCCGAAAGCATTTTTGCAAGCTGTCACCCTGGATCATGCAAAACGTCTGCTGGAAAGCGATTTGCCGCTTTTGGATGCATCCTTTGAATTGGGTCTTTCTGGCCCGGGTCGATTGCATGATCTTTTTGTCACCCATGAGGCCATGTCGCCCGGTATTTACAAAGCCAAGGGCGAAGGGCTTGAAATATATTACGGTTTTCACCCAAGTCCATTTGGTACATCGCTGATAATGGCGACCGATCGGGGCATGTCTGGCATGGCATTTTGCGATGAGGGCGAGGAAAAAGCCGCCTTTGAAGATATGAGCTCTCGCTGGCCGAAGGCACGCTATATCGAAAATTCTGCGCTCACTGCTCCTTACGCAGACCGTAGTTTTCATCCGCAAAACTGGCAAAAAGATCAACAGTTACGCATCGTATTGATCGGTACTGATTTTCAGATCAGGGTATGGGAAGGCCTCATGAAACTACCCGTTGGCACTGCCACAAGTTATTCCGATCTTGCTGCCCGCATTGGCAAACCAGAAGCACCGCGCGCGGTTGGTGCAGCCGTTGGAAGAAACCCGATTTCATTCGTGGTTCCCTGCCACAGGGTCATGGGTAAATCCGGCAACTTAACCGGCTATCATTGGGGTATCACCCGCAAGCGAGCAATGCTCGGTTGGGAAGCCGGTATTACAACTTGAATATAACTTGAGAAACTATCAACCAATTTGTCTTTTCAACTGCGACAAAAGGTGCCTATCATACCTTCCTGTTAATGGGAGGATAGAATGAATTTAACAAAAACAAGAATATATTTAACCGGACTGGCAATGTCCACGGCCGTAATAATGAGCAGTTCAATGGCACATAGTGAAAATCTGCCGATCGTATTTGTGCACGGCGATAGCGATACATCGGCATTGTGGATCACCCAAATGTGGCGGTTTGAATCAAATGGATATGCGGCAGACAAAATGTTTGCGCTTGATCTGGCACATCCCGGTGCGCCGCAAGACAACACCAAAAAAGAAGACAATCGATCAACCACCAAAGATGCTGCAACTGCACTTGGTGCCGTGGTTGACCGGGCGCTTAAATCTACCGGTGCTGCAAAAGTGGCACTTGTGGGCAATTCTCGCGGCTGCAGTACCATCCGCAATTATGTCAAAAACTTTGGTGGTGCGGCAAAAGTTGCCAAAATGGTCATGACCGGCTGCGTCTATAATGGCGTATTCAATTTTCCTGGAGCCGCAGAAGGCAGTGAATATAACGCGTCTGGTACTTTTTTGAAAACACTCAATGCCGGCGTTATTATTCCTGACGGCGTTCAGGTATCAACAATTCGTTCCGATAAGTTTGATCTATATAACCAACCAATGGGCGATTTTATTGGTATGGCCGGAAAACCAATCGGCGGAAATTATACCGGTCCAGAGCTTAAAGGCGCCATGAACCACATGATCCCTAATGTTGATCATCGTGAAACTGCCTTTTCACCCGAGGCCTTTTCGCTGATTTATGAGGCAGTAACCGGAAGCAAACCAAAAACGACTGAAATTGCAGCTGAAAAAGCCGTTGCTTTAAATGGCAAAGTGTCTGGCTGGGCCAATGAAAGGCCAACCAACATGCCGCTGGTTGGTGCAAAAGTGTCTGTTTATAAAACTGATCCGGCAACCGGCAAACGCATGGGCGATGCGGTTCATGAGAAAACAATTGGTGAAAATGGCCAATGGGGTCCGTTTGACGGTGTTTCTGATGCTACATATGAATTTGTCGTTTCCGCCGATGGGCATCCGACAACGCATATTTATCGCTCTCCTTTTCCACGCTCCTCTTCTTTTGTGAACTTGCGGCTTTACCCGCTTGAAGGCGATGCGCTGAAAGCCAAAAATTCACTCGGCATGATGCGTCCGCGCGGTTACTATGGTGCCCGTCAGGACAAGATTGAGTTTGATGGGAAAACGGCCAAAGGCCTGATTGATCATGATGTGCCTGCCAACTGGAAAGTATTTTCCAATTCTGACAGTGTTGTTTCTGTTACCGGTTCGTTCAACGGTGAGAAAATCACCGGTCAAACATGGCCGGTCGCTGGCCACGCCGCCTGGCTGGAGCTGACATATTAAAAACTGACTTTATTGGAGCGATTGGATCGCTCCATTAGACTTCTCGCTCACGGCAACTCGTGCTTTGCACGGCCTTCGCGGGAGCGGTACATAAGTGCCGGGCCGAACTTGTCGGCATGATTATTTTCCATTGAAATGTGAAATAATCTAATACGGGCTGCAGGTGTTGAAAATCCTGCGGCCCGTTTCTATTTTATCTGATCCAGTTATATTAAAGCGGCACGCAATAAATTGTGCCAAATTCATTAGAGCGTGTCCGTTTTGACGGTCACACTCTATTTTCTTTCGCTCACGGCCATTTGGTGCTACGCACCAGCCTCCGCGGGAGCGATGCATTCGCATCGGGCCGCTCTTCGCAGCCTGACTGCTTCCATGCAAACATGACGCAGTCTAACAATAAGTCTATCATGCTCAATATATATATTTCACTTACATTGGTTTGCGCCAGCATTGCATTTGGGTTGGGCCTTAGCCTGCCATTGATACAATTTGAGAAATTCTATTTTTTCTCCGAATCACCTTCGCTCATTCAACTGGTATATGGCTTGTGGATCGAAGGAGACCTCGCCATTGCGATACTGGTGGCGGTATTTTCGATAATCTCGCCTTTTGTCAAAATGCTGATCGTGGTTCATACGGCGACAGAACCAAGCAGCCGTCAATTTCCCCGCTGGCTTTCATATCTGTCAAAATGGTCGATGATGGATGTATTGCTGGTGGCACTGATAATTTTTGGTGCCAAAACCTCTGGCATTGCAACCGCAATTGCCCAGCCGGGCATTTGGTTTTATGCAAGTGCTGCTATTTTGAGCGTAATCGCGGCGGAGCTTCTAAAGATCAGAAGCAAAAACTCAGGAGAGTAATGTGCCCGTGGGCGCATGGGTGGCGATCGGCGACTGGCGCGGATTGGCGGCTTTTACTGTGCAGCCTTCAGCTGAATATTGCTGTAATTTTGTGCGCAATGTGCGGCTTGAAATGCCCAGAATATCGGCGGCATAGGTACGATTTCCGCCACAATGGGTAAGTGTTTGCAAAATCAGGGCACGCTCCATATCACACAATCTTTGTCCAATGCGAACCGGATCCTTTTCATTACCAAGCCAGCCGGATGGGTCATTTTCCGAGCTTAGGCGGGTGCCAACCATTTGGGAATTTTCAACATACTCGCTGGCAGGCGTCGCCTTTGGCTGTATTATAATCGGCACGGTAATTCCAAGCGCCAACAAACTTTCGGTGAGTTCATCGACATTGATTTCTGATCCACAAATCAACAAATCTGCAACGGATCCCGAATCCAATTCCTCAACTACCTGTCGAGCATTTGCCACCCAGGAAATAACTGCACTTCTATCGCTTAAATAAAAGTCAGTGCCAATGGAGGAATTTCCCCCGGAACCAGAATTGAAGTTACCAATTATGGTGATCTGCATTTTGTCGCCCTATTTTTTGTAGAACCAATTATCTGGAAGTCCAGTTGGTCAATTTTATCCTGCTAATCAAAATTTTGGCTGATTATGGTAAACCGCTGGTTAATTTGACGAGGGAATATGGATTTAAAAGAATAAAACGCAAAGAGGGCCACCCAATAGGCAGCCCTTTTTGAAAAAACGGACATTATTCAGACAGTTTTGTCGAACAATCTAAACCAGACACTGCTTAATTTGGGACAAAGACCCAAATTCAGCGTCAAGTATACTAATGTCTGTATTGTTGAATTCTGGTGGTTCTTAAACCGGCCAGTCCATGGCCATCAATTGATGCCTGCCAGGACAAAAACTCTTCAACCGTCAAAGTATATCGGGTGCAAGCTTCATCTAGGCTTAGTAGTCCGCCGCGAACAGCTGCAACAACTTCCGCCTTTCGACGAATTACCCATCGCTTTGTTGATGTGGGTGGAAGGTCCGCAACGGTCAAAGGTGATCCATCGGGGCCTATTACATATTTTACGCGTGGACGCATTAATTCGGTCATTCTACTCTCTACTCAATACACTACAAACAGATCTGACTAAAGACACCCTACGCGGAACGACTTAATAATTGTTAAAGCTGCTATCAACGTTTTAGTAAGGATTGTTAATGGTTTAGGGTCCGAACCCAAAGTAACTATTGGAGTGCGGTTTGAATGAAGTAGATTGGCGTGGTAAAACCTATCTGCCAAAAGCGGGTACCGGTTTTGGGAAATAGACCACGCGAAATTAAAATAGAGCATGGAAGCAAATCAATCATTCGCACCATGCTTTAGGCCATTATCTGGAGCGCAGCCAATGCCTGACAC
>JAJRQF010000051.1 GCA_024280375.1 Alphaproteobacteria bacterium
CAGGAATATGTATTGCGTTCATGGAGCCTGGTTAAAATGGGCACCACGGCTAACCAGAAGCGCCTGTTTTTCAACCTGCGCAAGCTGAAAGGCAAAATCAAAGCCATCGAAGGCGGCAGTTTGAAGCATGAACATGTGGAGAAAATTGCCAAAACGCTTGGTGTCAGCGAAGACGAAGTGATTTCCATGAACCAGCGTCTTTCCGGCGACGCCTCACTCAACGCACCAATTCGATCAGCGGACGGTGAATCCGGCCAATGGCAGGATTGGCTTGTGGATGACAGCGAAAGCCAGGAAACCACGCTGATCAAACAGGACGAATTGGAAATCCGCCGTGAAATGCTGAAAGATGCACTCGAAGTGTTGAATGAGCGCGAACAGCGGATTTTTGAAGCCCGTCGTTTGTCGGAAGATTCACTGACACTTGAAGAGCTTTCAGGCGAGTTCAGTATATCACGTGAGCGGGTTCGCCAGATTGAAGTTAGGGCTTTCGAGAAAGTGCAGAAAGCGATGGTTGCAGCAGCAAAATCGCTTTCCAAACCTTCGGCTCAAATTGAGGCGCATTAGTTCAAATCGCACGTAAAGCGCAGCGATGCGCAAGATTTGAACCATTAAAAAGGCTAGCGCATCAACAATTGATCTGAAGTAAGAGACTTCCCCTGATCAACATAATGTTTGAGCAACCAGCTCGCGCCTCGTTGAAGGTCTGTTTGAACAAAGAGCTCAATTACCTGGTTGATAAATTCAGATTAAGAAGCATAGCGGTTATAAATACCAGAAAACACGGCCCGAGATTTCATATCCCGGGCTGCAATTTCTAATTTAACGCGCATGATAACTTTGCAATAATTATGCGCCGGATGCGCCACCGTCCATTAAAACGACAGGTAAAACTACGCGCAGCCATGTCAGGCAGGCATCGCCGTTTCAACCAATTTTGCCCAATAAGAACATCCAATCGGAATGGCATCATCGTTAAAATCATAATCCTCATGGTGCAGCCCGGCTGTGTCTCCATTACCCATGAAGATAAAAGCACCAGGACGAGATTCCAGCATGTAAGAGAAATCCTCCCCCCCCATAACCGGCGCCTGATCTGTATTGACCTTGGCATCACCAGCAATTTCTTTGGCAACACTTGCAGCAAAATCTGTCTGCGCATCGTGATTGAAAGTCACTGGATAGCCGGTTTTATAGACAATCTCGGCCTTGGCCCCGTGGGCAGCAACAAAGCCGTTGACAATTTCTCTAAAACGCTTCTCCACCAGCTCACGCGTTTCCGGTTTCAGTGTGCGGACAGTGCCTAAAAAGGTAGCGCTTTGCGGAATTACATTATGTGCTTTGCCGCCATTAATCGCAGTCACCGACAATACGGCTGAATCCAGCGGGTCCACATTGCGCGAAACAATCGACTGCAATGCCTGAACTATCTGGGTGGAAATAATGACCGGGTCAACCGCACCCTGCGGGAAGGCCGCGTGCGAGCCAAGTCCTTCGATTGTCACATGAAATTCGTCAGTTGCGGCCATAAGCGCGCCCGGTCTAATTGCAAATTCGCCAACCGGAAGGCCAGGCATATTGTGCATACCGTACACTTCCTGAATGTCCCAGCGCTCCATCATGCCATCATCGACCATAGCTTTGCCACCGGCACCGCCCTCTTCAGCCGGTTGAAAAATCACCACAACAGTGCCGTCAAAATTGCGGGTTTCTGCCAGATATTTTGCGGCACCCAGCAACATCGCCGTGTGCCCATCATGACCACATGCGTGCATCAGCCCTTTGTTTTTCGACATATAGGGGCGTTCGGTATTCTCCAATATCGGCAATGCATCCATATCGGCCCTAAGCCCGATTACTTTGCCGCTATTATTAGATTTGCCCTTGATAATTCCAACAACACCGGTCCTGCCAATTTCACCAATAATCTCGTCAACGCCAAACTCTTTCAGCTTTTCACTAACCAAAGCTGCCGTTTCTTCAACCTCATAAAGCAAGCCGGGATTGGCATGAATTTCCTGCCGCCATTCGGTGATCTGGTCATGAAAGTCTGCAAATCGGTTAATTGTGGGCATGGTAATAACCTCGCTTTAAGGGCGCTCCAATACAATTCTGCCAGACAAAAGCCGCAGAACAGCATCAGGATAACGCAAAAACATTAGGGCAAACACCAATAACATTGTTGCTATCGGTCTGGTTTTGCAATGAATGAAATTTTAATTTATAGGCTCGCCGGGAATAAGCAAGAGTGGCCCTGGCGTTTTATATAGCGAAGGAAAACTATTCTCCAGCCGCAAGTTGCAAAGCCTTGATCTTGTCCGCAAGGCTTGCAGCCTTACCATTTGGCGCAGGATTACCATCCCCGTCGGGCGAATTATTTTTCACATTCTTTTCCGTAGCCAGAATAGAATTGATTATTGACGTATCGCCTTCAAGCAACGCTGTCATTGCAGTCACCTGCGCAGCAAGATCGTTAATCCGTTCGCGCAAAACCGCATTTTCATGCCGCTCCGTATCCCATTCATTTCCAGACGATAATTGAATGGCGCTCAATTCCACCTTCAACGCATCGCGCTCGCTCTCAATAGACTGCAAACTCATTTGCAAAGCCTGCTTTTCCTGACGGATATTTGACAGTGCTTTTTCAACATTGTCATTCGAGGCATCCTCCAGCAGGGCTTCCATTTGCAAATTAGATTTTGCCAACTCAGCTTCAATATCCAATTTTTCAGATCTTATTTTTATCAACTCTGATTCAATTTTTGTGGTTGAGGAAGAACTTTCTTTGCTTTTCTCACGCGCCTTTGCAAGCTCACGCTCCCGCCGCTCAAGCTTCTCTTCCCGATCAATCAAAGACGCCTGAGTTTTTGTAAACTCTGTTTCAAAGTCCTTGGCCCGGCTGGTTTCCGTCGCCAATTCGCGTTTTAAGGCCTTGATTTCAGATTTCAGCTGTCCTGAATTTTTATCGCCCATAATACGCACTTTATTCAAATCCCCCACCTGATCAGTGAGGTTTTGAAGTTGCGTATCGCGTGCCGCAAGTTCAATGCGGCGGCCGTCAAATTCCGAAGTTGCAGCCCTGAAACGCTGCTCCATCTCACCCAACTCGGCCGATCGTTCCTCAAGCGCCGTCTCAGCCGCCCGGTATCGACGGTTTACATCGGCGAGATCCTGTTCACGCTTGCGCAATTGGCTGCGCAGCTCTTTTCCTTCGCTCTCAAGGGACGTCAAATTTTCCGATTTATGTTCAGTTTCATCAGAAAGTTCGGTCAGTTCTTCACGTTTACGACTAATTTCAATGAGCTGTTCAGCCGCCTTGTTGCGTAATTTCTCAACGCTGAGTTCCAGCCTTCTTGTGCTCATCGCAAACTCTGCCCGCAATTGATCCTTATCGGCTTGAATTTCGTTCAACGTTAAAGGTACAGAGCCTTCAATCCGCTGTTTGGTCAACAATACCGCCCGGCGCCAGATTGCCGGCGCGACCATGAGCGCCAAAAGTGCGGCGGCCAAAAAACCCAGCGCAAAATAAAGCACACTTTCCAGCACAGATTTTCCCAATCATTCAAAATTACAAATACACGAGTAATGCGATTATGCCACTATTCTGCAGCAATATCCACGCTATGCTTTAAACATGATTAAGCCGCCGGATCACGGACCCGACGGCTTATAAAATTAAAGACATAAGCTTATATTTTAAAAGGGATTCCAGGTCGCTTCGCGACGTAACTTCAAATAGCCAACATTCACACCAAGTCTTGCGCCAATGCCGGTTCGAACAGGAACAAGCACAACCCTGCCCCGCTTCATAACCGTCATGCCCAGGCCACCGACGAGATAGGCCGAGCCGCTTACGCCCAAAAAGCGCTTATAAACATCTTCCGTATCATCTAGATTATAAACCAGCATCATGGTGCGATTGCCATCACCACCAAAATCCCAACCAATCGAAGGTCCCTGCCAATAGACCTTATGATCACCGGCATTTTTGGTAAACAACGTGCCTTCGCCATAGCGTAAACCGCCAAAGAATGCGCCGCTTGCCTCTTCACCAAGGATATAGCCATTGGGCATGCCGCGGTCAGCGACGATTTTTTCAATCATGGTTGCCAGGCCGGTTGTGGTTCTTCCAAAAAACCGATGGCCAGTTTGAACAATTTCAGATTGCGAGAAGTTATTTTCAACGGCATTTGCGCCCGGCAATTGCGCAAACAGCATTGTAAATGCCAGCGTAAATGTCGAAAACAGGGCCGTAATTTTACTGAGTTTTTTAATGATCACTCTCATAATAGTAATCCTTCACTACTTGGTACACATTACATTTCCTGGATCACTACAGCAGAAATAAGGTATTCCTGTGCTGCAGGTAACCCCATAGCTGAACCCACTATCGACCCAAACCTTTTCAAAGAGGTTAACAAAATCTTCATGAAATAGATAAAATTGCAGGAACCACAATAGGTGTCTGTCTGACCGCATCGTGTTCACATGGAAGCATGTCAGGCTGCGATGACACGCTCTAAAGCTTGTCTCCTAAAAGTGGGCACCGGTTTTAGGAATGAAGACCAAGCGAAAACAGATAGATAAAGCATATTGAGTGAATACAAATGAACGCGATATGCTTTAGGAAAAATTACTGATCTAAATCAGAATTCAGCCAGCAGTGCTCCAGGCCGCAAATACTTCATTAAATACCCGATCGCCGGGAATACCTTTTTCAAGCGTTATCAGCGCCCGGCGGCCCGTACGATAGCCAAGCGGAATATCAATCCACTCGCGGCCCTTCATCAATTGTGTATTGCGTTCAACCGCTTGTGGTAAATTATTCAAGGCAATCAGGAATATACCATCGGCAATGGTGGCCGGAACTCCAACCAGTGCTTCGCCACGTGCCTCTTCGCTTTCCTTGAAAACAAATCGCTGAACTTTATCAATTGTGCCGCCGACAAAATCATCCGGGACAGAAAACACCAGTTCAATTAAGTGGCTGGCGGGAAGTGCAGCATCAGCATTTCGCTTAATAGTAACCAGTAAAATCAGTCCGCGGCTGCCAATTTCTACCTTGGCCCTAATTGCAGGTTCAAGCGGCAATCCCTCGCCAGGAGCCTCTTGAACGACCGACCACACAACACTGCCCACATCGACAGTGTTCTTTCCGCGCGCTGATCCTTCTTCGTATAGAAAGCCCTTTTGCGCAATTACCGGCCCGGAACTGGCATTACCTGTATCCGGTGTGGTTGCCGCAGTTAGCGTACCATTACCAACAACCGGTTGCCCAATTCTGGATCCATTATTATCGGGCACAACAATTCTGGTCGTGGTAACCGGAGAGGGCTCAACGCCGACGGGCAAGTTGTCGTTATTTTCAAGAATAGGCGCAGGCGCCACTTCCTTCCCATCTGAATTCAAGCGCTGGTCGTATTTCTCGACATTTGTTGCTTCAACTGTGGTTGATGCAGCCAGCCCGTTGCCATTTTTTATCGGGCTGGCATCTGATGAATTACTACCGGATCCGGATTGCGAGCCGGAACTTGTAACCTTCATTGTGCCGCTACCACCGACCATTTGATCATAGGATTCAGACAACGAACCCCGATTGGCCCAAAGTGCGGTTGCGCCGCCGCCAATAATAATCACACCAACCACGGCCATTATTATTGTGGAAAGCCGTCCTGAACGTGCGCCTGACTGGGCTGCGGCTGAAGGTTCAAAATATTCATCCTCAGCCGCTGGAATGCCAACCGGATCACCGCCAAATTCAGGTACAAGGTCAGCAACCGGTTCTTCATTTCTAAATGAAGGCATCGCAGGTGCAACTGATTCAGCCGCCGCAGAAGGCAGGTTTTGCGGAATTTGCGTCCCCTGCACGCCTTGCGCAGGGCTGGCTGGAGCTGTTTGAGAACCTGCCGAAGGAGAAACAGGCATTGGCGCAGACATCGGTTCAACCGCCGGCGGTGCCGGAGTTGGCTGCGGGTTTGCCGCCGGTGCAGGCGCGGGTTGGGCCGCTGCCGAACCTTGTTCGCTACCTTGATATTCGCTCTCGATACTGGCGATTGCAGCTTCTAAATGGGCCTTTTGCGTTGCAATTGCCTTGGCTGCCATGGGCGGCTTTGCAGATTCCAGCTGCTTTCCGATTGTAATACGCGCGCGCTCATACAGCTTCGCACGCAGCTGCGGAGTCGTCTGCCCCAGCCCGTCAAGAGTCCGCAATAAAACGGCGTGATAATCAGCCATATAATAACACTATCCCTAAACTTAGCTCTCCAAAAATCTGAAAATTCATTTCCGAGTAAGTTTCCCCAATATGCTGAACACCAATATACCGACAAGAATATGGTTTCAGAAGTGATTCGCCCCAAATAGTTAATCTAATCTTGAAACGGGTCGTGAACAAGTATTGTATCATCCCGTTCGGGGCTGGTCGACAGCAAGGCCACCGGTGCGCCGATCAATTCTTCAACATGACGTACATATTTAACCGCCTGTGCCGGCAATTCATTCCACGAACGCGCGCCAGCTGTGGTGTCTTTCCAGCCTTCCATGGTTTCATAAATTGGTTCAACCCGAGCCTGTTGTCCCTGACTTGCCGGAAAATAATCAATCACTTCTCCGTCAAGCCGGTAGCCTACACAGATCTTGATTTCCTCAAGCCCATCCAACACATCAAGTTTTGTCAGTGCAATACCGGTAATACCATTGATGGAAACCGCCTGGCGCACCAATACGGCATCAAACCACCCGCAGCGCCGTTTACGGCCGGTAACAGTGCCAAATTCATGACCTTTTTCACCCAGAAACTGACCGATCTCATTTTCCTGCTCAGTCGGAAACGGCCCCTCTCCTACCCGCGTGGTATAGGCTTTTGTGATGCCCAAAACGTAATGCAGCGCGTTGGGCCCAAGGCCCGAACCAGCCGCCGCCTGCCCCGCAACCGTATTGGACGAGGTTACAAATGGATAGGTGCCATGGTCCACATCAAGCAATGTGCCCTGTGCACCTTCAAACAATATGCGCTTTCCAGCCCTGCGCTTATCATCAAGATAACGCCATACGGTTTCGCGATACGGCAATATTTGCGCCGCAACCGAGGCAAGTTCATCCAGAATAACTGAAGGATCAATTTCCTCACGGCCAAATCCGCGCAATAATGCATTGTGATGCGAAAGCAGCCGATCAACCTTTGCAGGCAACGTATCCGGGTTAGCCAGATCCATCACACGAATGGCACGGCGACCAACCTTGTCTTCATAAGCAGGGCCAATACCGCGCCTGGTGGTGCCAATTTTTGTCCCCCTGGCGCTGGTATCTTCGCGCAATGCATCAAGATTTCCATGTACAGACAATATCAACGTTGCATTGTCAGCAATTTTCAGGTTTTCCGGCGAAACGCCAACGCCCTGTTTTACCAAACGATCAATTTCTGAAATCAGCGCATGCGGATCAATCACCACACCATTGCCAATAACACCAACGGTATTTTTTCGCACCACACCGGAAGGCAAAACGCTTAATTTGAAGGTCACTCCGTCAATGACAAGTGTATGGCCCGCATTATGGCCACCTTGAAATCTGACCACAACATCGGCACGTTCCGAAAGCCAGTCGACGATTTTTCCCTTGCCTTCGTCACCCCATTGAGAGCCGACAACAACTACATTGACCATATTTCCCCACAAATAACAGTTTCGACAAATTAATCAGAAGACAATAATGTCATGAAAGCGTAAGGCTTATAGCGCTTGCCGACACCAATGGCGACCCCTGCACCGATAAATTCACCGTTCATTGGGCTGTATATTACCAGTATCTTGCCTGTATTTTAGTTGAGTATAGGATACGCCTACTGAAACGACCTAATTTCCGAAAATTAATTGTATGACCGATGCGAACGAAAAATTATGGACAAATATCAGGCCGCATTTCCTGCTGGTAATAACGGTGATGATCTGGGCTGGAAACGCAATCGCCGGAAAATTCGCTGTTGGCCATATTTCGCCTATGGTTTTGACCTTTTCCCGCTGGTCACTCGCTTTCATAATCGTCAGCCTGTTTGCCCACCGGCAAATCGCGCAAGATTGGCCAATTATTCGTAAAAACCTGCCCTATCTACTGATCATGGGCACAATCGGCTATAGTGGCTTTAATTTACTGCTCTATTCTGCCCTGCACTTCACCACCGCCATTAATGTTGCCATTGAGCAATCAGCCATGCCTTTGATGATTTTTATCGGCAGTCTCTTGCTATACCGCCAAACCTTCGGCTGGTTACAGGTTGTCGGTTTTACCCTGACACTGATTGGTGTGGCTATCGTAATTACAGGTGGCGATCTTTCACAATTACAGGCCCAAATTTTCAATTGCGGCGACATAATGATGTTTTTTGCGGCAATCTGCTATTCTGCCTATTCAATTGGTTTAAAGCAAAAGCCGGATATGCATTGGTTAAGCCTGCTCGCGGCCTTCTTTGCCGGCGCGTTAATTGCATCCATTGCAGCATTAATCTGGGAAATTAATGTGGGCCAAGCACAATTCCCCTCAACCACGACCGGGTATGCTGTGGTGGCATTCACCGCAATATTTCCATCGATCGTAGCTCAAGCCTGCTATATCGAAGGCGTTGGCAAACTCGGCGCCAACGCCGCCGGCATTTACATCAATCTGCTACCAATATTTGCAGCCATTTTGGCAGTTCTTTTATTGAATGAAACATTGGCCATATTCCATGTGGTGGCGCTGGTTCTGGTCATCGCCGGTATTACACTGGTTCAGCGCAAATAGGCCGAACCAGCAGTCTCTAATGTCCAATCAATTACAGATCGAATTCCAACGATTTTGCCTGCTCAATTTCCGGCTGTGCCGCAACGATTGAAAGTACATCTTCCGGCATTGGCGCATCGAGATACAAAAGAGCAATCGCATCACCCCCTTCACTACCCCTGCCAAGGTGGAAGTTTGCGATATTGACCTTTGCCTTGCCAAGCGTGGTTCCCAACATTCCGATAATACCCGGCACGTCATTATTGGTGGTATAAAGCATATACCGCCCGGCTTCCGCCTCCATATTGATACCTTTGATCTGAATGAAGCGCGGCTTACCATCAGAAAACACCGTGCCGGCAACAGCACGCTTCTGATTTTCAGTCACCACACTCACTTTGATATAACCGTCGAATACGCCGCTTTTATCGCGGGTCACTTCAGATAACTTAATGCCACGCTCTTTAATCATAACCGGCGCAGAAACCATATTAACCACACTGACCAGCGGTCGCAGAAGGCCCGCAAGTGCTGCACTTGTAAGCGCTTTGGTGTTCATTCCAGCCACATGGCCATCAAACAGAATTTCCACTTCCGTGATAGGCGATTCTGTCAATTGGCCGGCAAACGAGCCAAGCACTTCGGCAAGTTTAACAAATGGCGTAAGCTTTGGTGCTTCTTCAGCCGTAATTGAGGGCATATTCAGCGCATTGCTAACTGCACCATTGACCAGATAATCGGCCATTTGCTCAGCCACCTGAATGGCGACATTTTCCTGCGCCTCAGTGGTGGATGCTCCCAGATGCGGGGTGCAAACAACATTCGGCAGGCCAAATAGAGGACTGTTGACCGCCGGCTCAACCTCAAACACATCAAAACCAACTCCGGCCACCTGGCCCGATTTAATCGCGTCGGCAAGATCGGCCTCAACCACCAATCCACCGCGCGCGCAGTTGATAATGCGAACACCGGGCTTCATTTTCACAAGTGCCGCCGCATCAATGATGTTACGGGTTTTGTCGGTCAAGGGCGTATGCAGGGAGATAAAGTCAACGCGGGCAAACAATTCATCCAGCTCAACTTTTTCGATCTGCAACTCAGCCGCCCGCTCAACACTTAAAAACGGGTCAAAAGCGATAACCTTCATTTTCAAGCCCTTGGCACGATCAGCCACAATCGAACCGATATTGCCGCAACCAATAAGGCCAAGCACTTTATTGGTAAGCTCAACCCCCATGAATTTCGATTTCTCCCACTTCCCCTGTTGGGTGGAGGCATCAGCCGCAGGCAATTGGCGGGCAACCGCCATCATCAGGGAAATAGCGTGCTCGGCCGTTGTGATCGAATTCCCGAACGGGGTATTCATCACGATAATGCCTTTGCGAGAGGCCGCCGAAATATCCACATTATCCACCCCGATGCCGGCACGACCAACAACCTTGAGGTTTTCAGCCGCATTAATAATTTTCTCGGTCACCTTGGTTGCCGAGCGAATGGCCAGACCATCATATTGACCGATAATCTGATGCAGTTTTTCCTTGTCTTTGCCAACATCCGGCAGAAAGTCCACTTCGACACCGGCATCTTCAAAAATTTTGACGGCGGTTTTTGAAAGTGAATCAGAAATAAGTACGCGAGGTTTGGTCATGATCATTCCTTATAAATATGTCGCGGCGGCTTCGTGCCTGCCTGCTGACAAATTGTTGATATTTTTGGTCGTTGATTGTTTTGGAAGATTTGCCCGCAAAAGCTGCGAGCAAGAATTAATTTACAGAACTCAACTTTAATTCAGGCGCAATTTGCCAATATTGAAAGCCCAGTCCAGCCAGGGAAGCAGCGCTTCTATATCCGACAATTCGACCGTCGCCGCACCCCAGATACGAAGTCCCGGAGGCGCCTTTGCATAGGAACCAATATCATATGCAACACCTTCAAGATCCAGCAACGTGGCGATGCTTTTAGCAAAAGCTGCCTGTTGTACATCTTCAAGCCCGGTGATTTGCGGGTCAACAATTTTCAGGCATATGCCCGTATTGGAGCGCGTTTCCGCGTCCTCAGCCAGAAAATCCACCCACGGCGTCTGCTCAACCCAGTTGGCAATTGCGGCAAGATTAGCGTCCGCCCGCGCTTTCAATGCGTCCAGCCCGCCAATTGATATTCCCCAGTTCAAGGTATCAAGATAGTCTTCAACACAGAGCATCGACGGGGTGTTGATCGTGGCACCTTCAAAAATGCCCTCGTTCAGCTTACCACCCTTGGTCAGCCTGAATATTTTTGGCAATGGCCAGGGCGGGGTATAATTTTCCAGCCGTTCCACTGCACGCGGCGATAAAACCAACATGCCATGAGCAGCTTCTCCACCCATAACTTTTTGCCAGGAAAATGTTGTCACATCCAATTTGGTAAAATCTACATTTTGAGCAAATACCGCCGATGTGGCATCGCAAATCGTCAGCCCTTTTCGATCATCAGGAATAAAGTCACCATTGGGAACCCTTACACCGGAAGTGGTGCCATTCCAGGTGAAAATAACATCGCGGTCAAAATCCAGTTGATTTAAATCCGGCAGCTTTCCGAAATCGGCCAGGATTTTTCTGGTATCCTCAAGTTTAAGCTGGCTGAAAACATCGGTAATCCAGTCAGCGCCAAAGCTTTCCCATGCTGCAATATCAACACCGCGCTCACCCAGCATTGACCAGAGCGCCATTTCAACCGCGCCGGTGTCCGATGCGGGCACTATGCCAATACGGTAATCATCCGGGATATCCAGCACTTGCCGGGTCAGATCGATAGCTAATTTAAGTTTGGATTTTCCAGGTTTACTTCGGTGTGAGCGGCCCAGTGTGGCATCTTTTAATACCTCTGGAGACCAGCCCGGACGCTTGGTTGTTGGTCCGGAAGAAAAACGTGGATTGGCCGGGCGCACTGCCGGCCTGGTAGGTTCAGTCATAGTCTATCCTCTCAGATAGGTATACCAAAGAAACCTGATATTGACCCAGATGATGATACAGATTTGTCTACCGACGAGGCGCGTTTCGCAGAGCGATACGGGTCATCGTTCAAGAGACGCAACAATGTTCGGTGGGCAAATCTGTATCACCGAAGGCCGGTATTACATTGGATTTGGACGGTGTTACAATTGGCTCATGGTACCAGTACCAAATCGCCAATCGTGCCTAGCCAAATTCAATGGAATTTCCGGTCATTTGAGTCAATATCAGGTTCCTTTGGTAATTGCCCCTCGTTGGGGAGGGGTGGCCCACCGCTGCCATTAATGAGAGAAATTAAATTCGTCAAGCACTATTCGCTTGCAAGACAGGAATTGTCGCAATCTGGTTTCCGAACTGTGAATAACGAACAATAAAGCCCGGCAAGAACAGGTCTTGCCGGGCTTTGGTATTCTCAAAAATTGTTCGGGGTCTACCAGATTTCGTAACGCAGGCCCACTTTAACCTGATGAATTTGAAACGAATCATAATTCAAATTTGCGAAGTTTGCACCGTTTGGAATATTATCAACCGCTGAGCCGCCACCGATATAGGTAAATTTGTAGCCCAAATCCAGTTTGAGATTTCTGGTTAGATCATAGGCAAACCCGGCCATAACTGAACCTGCAGCCTTCCATCCAGTGTTGGAAGTATTTACCGAATTATATATCGAAGTTACGCCACTGTTTTGGCAATCAACCGGATTTGTAATCGCGCAGGTTCCCACAAGCGTATAATCTTCCCAACGCACATAGGCAGCACCAGCACCAGCACCCACATAGGGGGTAAAGCCTGCAAAATTACCCAGGTCAAAATATGCATTTAGCATTACGGCTGTTGCACCAACAGTAATTGCCTGAGATTCATTGCACGTACCGGTAATTGGAATTTCTGGGGTCAAGGCACTCACATCATGGTCCCATGTGCCGCAATTTATAACTCGGCGATCTGAAAAACCCAGATTGGCAAATTGCTCCAGCGTTCCATCAATACGAAAAAACTGGTTAACCTGATACCCGGCACCGATACCGAATGTGTTGGCATTTCCAAGGTCAAGCCCGGTTGCTGTGCCACCAAGCGAAAAATCAGGATCAATTGCTTCAGTATATCCGACATCGCCGCGCAAATACCATCCGGTTCCAAACTCAACTACAGTAACTTCCGGTGCATCATCTGCCGGACCTGGGGAGTAATAGTCGCCCGCCCGTACATTAAATGAAAAAGCAACCAGCATCGCTATGCTGAGCGCCGTAACTTTTCGAAAATTTCCCATATTCAAGTGGCCCTTATATCTGCACCTTGTGATTTAGCCGGGTTTACAGAACTGCAATCCCGGCCATTATTAATTGGTAGTCTACCAAATTTGATACCGAAGCCCGAGGCGAACCGCATGAATGCCAAGTGCAGTATGGTCAACCGAAATACCTCCACCGATATCATCGATGACCGCGCCTGTTGCGATATTGGTATATTTATACCCTGCATCAAGTTTGAGATTTTCACTCAAATCGTAGCTAAAGCCTGCCATGAATGCGTAGGTGAACAACCATGATTGATTGCCATCAAACGAAGTTGTTCTGGTTGAAGTTGCACCCCCAGCACCAGGTGCCACATAGGCGGCACTTCCAGCTATGAAACATGAATTTGTTGCAATACTTGCGCGTGTACAAGTGTCGATCGACTGATAGCTGTCCCAGGAAACATAACTGGCCCCGACCCCTAAACCGGCATACGGCGTAATTCCGGAAAATGTTCCAAGATCGACATATGCATTAGCCATACCGGTCCAGGCTGAAAATTTAGCGCTTTCAACCGATGTACAGGAACCCACAATTGCAGTCCCGCCTGCGGTGAACGCGCAACTACCGGCTGTTGATCCGTTGAAATCAGAACCAAATCGCTCGACGGTCAAATCTGCCCGCAAAAACTCAGTGATTTGATACCCGGCACCAATGCCAAAATTATAACCCTGATCTATGTCAGATGTCGTGTAGGAGTTCCCAACATAAGTTGAGGTGAATGTGTCGACCCAATCGGCCGAAATATCACCACGCAGATACCAGCCGCCAAATTGTTCAACCGGCGGCAGCTCCACAACCGGAGGGTCACCAATTATGTCGGCAGCCCCGGCAGAGCGCGCAACACCAAGAATTGCAACAGTGGCAATTATAGTTAGCTTTTGCAGACTATTCATAGCCTTATTCCTTTCAAACAATACAAACAGGAAACTTCAGACGCCTACCAAATCTGGTAGCGAAGTCCGAGTTTGAATGCATGAATATCCATATCGCTATGGTATGACTGAGTACCAACCAGACCGCTGGTTGATCCAAAACCCACCATCTCGCCCTTTGAAATATTGGTGTAGGAGTAGCCCGCATCAAGTTTCAAATTGGCGCTGATGTCGTAAGACGCGCCAGCGTGCAGACCATAAGCAAAGCGCCAGCCTGACCGGCCCGCATGCGTATCAACAGCAAGGGTGCCAGGAACAGCGCCGGATACCTGGCGCTCAACATTGCTCAATGTGCCCCACGAAACATATGCGCCACCAATACCGGCACCGACATAAGGCGTGAAGCCATTCCAGTTGCCAATGTCCACATATGCATTGGCGAGAATTGTCGTTGCTGCAAATGAACCATTGTCGGAATAACTACAAACCGCTCCGACCGTTCCATCAGAACATGCAACATTTAATGCCGATGCGCCGGTGAAGGTAGAGCTGGCATAATAATCAATTGTCCAGTCAACCCGGAAATTCTGGTTAATCTGATAACCGATACCAGCACCAATCATCCAGGTGTCATCAATTTCATGTATATCAAAGAGGCCAGTTTGACTCGCGCCCTGAAAATACGAAACACGGTCAACGCTGATGGCCGCATATCCAATATCACCACGCAAGTACCAACCGCCAAAATGTTCAGCGGGTGCCTCTACAATAGGCGGGTTAGGAAGATAATCAGCCGCACCGGCTGAAAATGTCGATGCCATTAATGCAACGGCACTTACGATAAACAAATTTTTGTGGCTTCCCATAGCCGACTTCCTTTCAAACACATCTAAAACATTTTCCGCCTGCAATCGGCACACGGTCCTTTGACGTTGAGTTGATTCTGCGCGGAATTGGTTAAGTTGGGCTTAACCGTGTTTATTTACTGTGTTTTTTAACCTTACTGAAAAGTGAAATCGAGACTAATCAGGCTTAAGCCATTGAAAATTATACCAAAATATTTGAGAATAGAAATCGTCAGAATTCTCATAAGAATGGAAAAATCAGAATACTGGCATCAAAATATCCAGTTTCACCCATAAACGCTGGATAGAAATTGGAAATTTTGGCGAATCTTACTGGAAAATCATCAATGAACGACGCAATTTGCCGTTCAATATTTGCACTGAAAATACAAAATTTATTGGATCTGTACCCGGTTTAGATAAACCGAAATCACGACGTTCCAGCCTGGAATTTGCAGAGGTCTTCCAAGGTAATACTCGGGACTAAATCTTGTCTCTGAAATGTAGCGACCGGTTTTGGGAATAAAGACATGCGATAATCAATAGAGAAAACATATCGAATGACGAAGGTTGAATGCTTTAGGCCGCGGCCTTATTCAAGGCGCCAACAATATCGTCGACAACACCCTCGATTAGCCCATGGTCATCGCCCTCGGCCATAACCCGAATGAGCGGCTCCGTACCCGAAGGACGAATAACCAGCCTACCGGAATTTGCCAATGTGTTATTACCGTGGTCAATCGCTTCGCGCACCAGCTTGTCTTCCAGCGGTTTACCGTGGCTATAGCGAACGTTTTTCAATATTTGCGGAACTGGCTCAAAACGGTTGCAAACTTCGCTAACCAGTTTGTCCTCAGATTTAACAACCGCAAGAACTTGCAGCGCCGCAACAAGACCATCACCCGTTGTTACATAATCAGACAATATGATATGCCCGGATTGCTCGCCACCGATATTAAAACCGTGATTGCGCATATGCTCAACCACATAGCGGTCGCCAACTGCTGTGCGCGCCAAAGTTAACCCAATATCATCTAAAAACCGCTCAAGCCCCAAGTTCGACATTATTGTTGCAACAATGCCGCCAGAGGTAAGCCTATTATCTCGGCTCCAGGATTCGGCAACCACCGCCATAAGCTGATCCCCATCAATAATTTTGCCTTTTTCATCGACAAGAATCACCCGGTCCGCATCCCCATCCAGCGCAATACCAATATCGGCGCGCACTTCGAGCACTTTTTCAGCCAACAAATGCGGGCTGGTCGAACCACAATCCTGATTGATGTTCATACCATTGGGGCTGGTGCCAATCTCGATAACTTCCGCACCAAGTTCCCAAAGAACTGCTGGCGCAACCTTGTGCGCTGCCCCATTTGAGCAATCAATTACAATGCGCAATCCTTCCAGCGAAATCTTGCGTGGCAAGGTGCGTTTGGCAAATTCAATATAACGGTCATGAACACCTTCAACCCGCTTCGACTTACCGATATCGCCATTTTCAGCAAGTTTTGAGGAAAGATCCTCGTCAATCATTGATTCAATGCGCAATTCAATTTCATCGGATAATTTATAGCCATTAGGGCCAAACAGTTTTATGCCATTGTCATGATAGGGATTATGCGATGCAGATATCATAACGCCAATATCGGCGCGCATGGAACGGGTAAGCATAGCAACCGCAGGTGTCGGTATCGGGCCAAGCATAAAGACATCCATCCCGGCTGAGGTAAAACCGGCAACCATCGCATTTTCCAGCATATAACCAGAAAGCCGCGTATCTTTACCGATAACAACCCGGTGCTTGTGCTCGCCGCGTTTAAACGCCAAACCCGCCGCCATGCCAACTTTCATGGCAATTTCCGGTGTCATAGGAAAGCGGTTGGCATATCCCCGTATTCCGTCTGTGCCAAAATATCGTCTGGACATAATTACCCCAATAACTCAAAAAATTGTTGGTGAGCTTACAGCCCATCAATAATGATTACCCCACAATTAACAATATAGTTCTAATTGGAAACAAATTATTTCAATAATTATGTCGATATATATCTTGGTAAATAAATAGTAAAAACAGCAATTCACACAAAAAAGCCCGCAGTATTTTTTACTGCGGGCATTTGCAATCGAAAAACCATCTTTTAAATAGCGCTCTTAAGAGGGTTGAGGTTCGAGACCGCCAGCATCAGGAGACTTGCCTTTGCCTTTTTTAGCAGCGGCTCCGGTCTTTGGAACAGCAGAGCCACGAGAAGGCGTATCATCGCCCGAATCGCGCGTTGGTGCTTTGCCGGCAAGCAAGTCCATTATCTCATCACCAGAAAGAGTTTCATATTCAAGCAGACCCTCAGCGAGTGTCTCCAAATCCTTCTTTCTTTTGGTCAGAATTTTTTTGGCCTCATTAAAGCCTTCATCCACCAGACGCCGCACTTCCTCATCAATCACCTGAGCAGTTTCTTCCGATACATTCTTTTGCTGCGCAACCGAATGGCCCAAAAAGACTTCCTGCTGGTTTTCGCCATATGACACTTTACCCAATTTGTCTGAAAAACCCCATTGGGTCACCATCGCACGGGCCAGTTTTGTTGCCTGTTGAATATCAGATGAAGCACCGGAAGTTACATTTCTTGAACCAAAGGTCAGTTCCTCTGCAACCCGTCCACCCATCATAATGGCCAGTTGCGATGTCATTTGCTCATATGACATGGAGATTTCGTCACGCTCAGGAATTTGCATTACCATACCCAAAGCCCGACCACGCGGAATAATGGTTGCCTTATGCACTGGATGAGCCGCCGGCACGGTAATCGCAACCAGCGCATGACCGCCTTCGTGATATGCGGTATTTTTCTTTTCCTGCTCGCTCATGGCCATGGTACGGCGCTCGGCACCCATCATGACCTTGTCTTTGGCATCTTCAAATTCCTGCGCTGTTACAACCCGCTTTTCACGGCGCGCCGCAAGCAATGCGGCCTCATTAACAAGGTTGGCAAGATCAGCACCGGAAAATCCAGGGGTTCCACGCGCAACAATTTTTAAATCAACATTTGGCGCAAGCGGTACATTTTTAACATGAACCTTGAGAATTTTCTCACGGCCCATAATGTCAGGATTTGGCACAACAACCTGACGGTCAAAACGGCCCGGACGCAACAATGCAGGGTCCAACACATCAGGACGGTTGGTCGCTGCAATCAGGATCACACCTTCGTTGGTTTCAAATCCATCCATTTCAACCAGCAGCTGGTTGAGGGTCTGTTCGCGCTCGTCGTTACCACCACCAAGACCGGCACCACGATGACGACCGACCGCGTCAATTTCATCAATAAAGATAATGCAGGGCGCGTTTTTCTTGCCCTGTTCGAACATGTCGCGCACACGGCTTGCACCAACGCCAACAAACATTTCCACAAAGTCAGAGCCGGAAATCGAGAAGAACGGAACACCCGCCTCACCGGCAACGGAACGCGCAAGCAGGGTTTTACCGGTTCCAGGAGGTCCAACAAGCAAAACACCGTGGGGCATCTTCCCGCCAAGACGCTGGAACTTTTGCGGGTCACGCAAAAATTCAACAACCTCTTCCAGATCAGCTTTAGCCTCATCAATACCAGCCACATCATCAAAGGTTACTTTGCCGTGGGCTTCGGTCAGCAATTTGGCTTTTGATTTTCCAAATCCCATGGCCTTGCCGCTGCCGGATTGCATTTGACGCATGATGAAAATCCAAACGCCAATCAACAGGATCATTGGCAGCCAGTTCAGCAAATAACCAAAGAATGTATTATCCGCATCGACCTCGGGCCGCGCCCGGATTGCCACATTTTTAGATTCCAGCCGTTTAACAAGCTCAGGGTCGCCAGGAGAATAGGTCTGAAAACTGGCATTACTGTCAGCAAATTTCCCGGTAATCGCATCGCCCGAAATTGTCACGGAACGCACACGATCATTTTGAACAGCTTCAATAAACTGAGTATAGCTTATATCTGTTGTCTGCCCCTTTTGCCGAGGCGCTTGAAACAATTGGAAAAGGGCTATCAGCAGCAGTGCTATTAGTCCCCACAAGGCAAGATTGCGAAAATTCGAATTCATTTCATGTCCTGGCTGAATAAGATGTTTTGGCACCAATCCGGCACCACATTACCTACAAGATAAGACTCAAAACCGCCCCTGCCAAGGTGCAAAGGCAAAAATGCGTCAATTCATGCATTTATGCTTTACGCGATATCGGCCTGATTGTGGATCCGATAACGTAATTGTGTTATTTCTCTAGCGAGCAGAAAGTCACATTCTGGTAAAAACTGCTCGATAGAAGGTGACCAGTACTGAAATTCGGGCGCAACAAAACCATCAGCTTTCCACGGCAAAAATGGCGCAAACACCAACCGGCCTTGTGAAAAAATAGCCGGTTGCGTAATGAGTGATTTTTGCGACAAGGGCTTGAGCAGTTGTCGCAGGCCATCCTCAAATTGTTCAAACCCTTCTTCCCCAAGCCCGCGCAAAACCAGATTTTGCCTAAACTGCGCTTCAGAAAATCTGTATATAATGCGTCCATCCCAGCAAATTGCAGCCTCGCTGGTTTCATCCGTTTCAATTGTCGGTAAATTTCGGTTTTCCCTCCAAATATGAATTTGATCCCGCTGTAAATCGACAATGGTAGAACCAAGACTGCGCCGATTTAAGAGGCCATTTTGAATATCATCAACAAGCTGCAAGGCTTTTTTGGGTGCAATATAAAAATCTCGCCCGCCAACAATTCCAATTAAAACACGCAACAAATATTGCATCACCGATACGTTTCCTTCGGCAAATGCACCCCGGTCGATCATCAAAACCCCATCGGCAAGTTCGAGATATTGCTGCCAATGGACATGTTTATTGATGACAGCAACGCATTCCCGCCCCAGATTTTCTCTCAACAACGCAACCTGATCTGTAAATTTATTGATTTTTTCGGCACCTGGGTAGGTCTCCGGATGCGCTTCCAGCGCCCTGCGCAACCGTACTCGCTCGTAATGATCATCCTCATTACTCGGATCATCAATCCAGCCTATCCCTATTTTACCGAGATAGGATCGCAATTCACGCCTTGTAATCGTCAATAATGGGCGGGCCAAACCAACGGGTTTAAAACTTGGAGGCCCGCAATAGGTGGATTTTGGCCGAATACCGGAAAGCCCAATATTGGAAAAATCATCGTGCAGGTTCTCAAAATTGGAATATCCGCTGCGTTCAGCCCGCATTAATACGGTTTCGCGCTGGTCATCCAGATTATGGCCAAGGGCAATTACTGTAGCCCCCACATCCCTAGCGATTTCCGATAACAAAGCATAGCGCGCCTCGCGAGCCTTTTGCGACACACCACTTTGAGGCTTTTGCGCCTTCCACCGCTTTGTCACATGCGGCAGGCCCAATTGTTGGGCAATCTCACCCACCTGCTTCGCTTCACCGCTAGCGGCCTTGCGCAAACCATGATCAATTGTTGCAACCGTTAGTTTTGCTCGATTTGGGGCTTTTGCCCAGTCATTTAACAGATACAAAAGTGCGATCGAATCGCTGCCACCAGACACCGCAACCAAAATGTGGGTTTCATCAACCAGGTCTTTAAATAGATGTTCTGAAAAATCGCCACGAATTGTTGTGCTGGCATTCCGCATTCATCGGCATCCAGCACTTTTTTGCTCGACCCGAACCTGCGCTTTTACAATTTTATCAGCGTTTGGAAATTGTTTTCCAATCTCCGCATAGGTGGCGCAGGCAATTTCACGCTGGTTAAGCCCGGCCATCGAAAGCCCCAACCGCAGCAAAGTATCGGGAGCCTGACGTGAGTCTGGATAGGCATTATGCGTATCAAGAAAAATTGTCGCCGCCCCATGAAACTTGCCGCGGGCAAACAGGCTACGCCCTATCCAGTATTGCGCCTCGGGGCGACGTTGGTTTTCAGGAAATGATTTGATCATTTGATGCAGCGTGCGTTCCGCCAGCACATAATCACCCGCATCAAAAAAATCTCGGCCGCGGGCGAGCAATGTTGCCGGCCTTAAATCTGTAACATCGACACCTGGAACATTTTGGCCATCAAGCGGCTTGCCGATACTTGTTAGATCAAGCGGTTTGCCAACTGCGCTATCAATCACATTGCCACTTGCGTCAAATCTCAAAGTTCCGAGGTTTTGAACCGGCAATCCCAAAACCCTTCCGGCATCCCTAAGAGTTTTGCTGGTTTTTTTCCCGCCTGAAGAACGGCGCGCGCGCGCGACTTCAGACGGTTTTGGTTTTCCCAGGCGGTTTTTTCCTTTTTTTGCAGCCACTTTCTGCACTTTGCTTTTCCCTGCACTGGCATCTGAGTGCTTGTCTTCAAGCTCTTGAAAACGAAATTCATTATCTTCCTGCATTTTGCGGATTTGCTCCTGCAATTGCAGCAGTTGAAATGTCAGCTCTTCGACCTGTCCATTAAGCTTGCGTACCAGTTCCTGTAGCTGGTTGACCTGAACCGCATTATCCGCCGTCGACTGCGCCAACAGGACAGGCCTCGCTGACGTCGTTTTTTTCGAAATGATACCCAGTGTGATAACTTGTTTCTTTTGCAAGCTGCTTTCCGGCCCATCAACATTCTCTACGCTAAAGGCATTACCTTGCGTTGAAAGTGATAAGGCCAGCAATATTCCGCTCGCTGTTCCAACAATTCTTTTCATACTCACAACCTCCTGACATTTAAACTCCATTGCATGTCCAATGGCTATTCAACTTATTCACCGCAGATATATCGCCTGTATCGACAAATGCAAAATTTCATTTTGCCCAAAAGCTCATCAAAATTGCCAAGTCTGGCCAAGTCTGGCCAAGTCTAGCATGTGCAAAAACGACGACCCAAAGATCGCCGTTCTCAGTTTTCAAATCTAAGCTGCCAACCAAGACTCTATCATACTTACATGGAAGCAGTCAGGCCGCTCAGAGTGGCCCGGTGCTTATGCACCGCCTCGCGCAAGGCCGGGGCGTAGCTCAAGTTGCACGTTGACCCCGCCAGGGGAAGCGCAAAACATGAGCCATTAAAAAAGCCCTAGCTGGTTGGGCCTCTTAGTAATGTAACAGCCCGGCGATTTTGCGACCAACATGAAATATCATTACAAACGGCTACCGGACGTTCTTTACCAAAGGATATGGTTTTAATGCGGCCACGGCGAACACCTTTCGCAACCAGATAGTCTCGGGTTGCCGCAGCGCGCCGCGCCCCCAATGCAAGGTTATATTCTCTGGTGCCGCGTTCATCCGCATGACCTTCAACCGTGACCGGATATCTGGTATATCGCGCCAGCCAGGTTGCCTGCCGGTCAAGCGTTGTTCGCGCTGTCGTGGTAAGCGAGGAAGAATCCGTTTCAAAAAACACACGATCCCCCACATTAACAGTGAAGTCCTGTTGCGTACCAGGTGCAGCTGAATTCAGCCCTAGTTCACCGGCCGAATTCGGCAATTTTTTCTTCGATGCACAACCGGTTAAGGCCAACATTGCCGATACCAGTATAATACCAGCGATCTTCCCGGATGCCATGTTGGAAACCCTTGGTGATAGTACTCGCAAGGCTGTTACTCCTTTATCAAAATCAGTTGCACTTTAGTAACCATAAAAGGGGTTAACCCCCGCACAAGAAACATGGTTAATAAAATACAAGAATTCAAGTTCCTAACCCGTTAGGGGCTAGGCATAATCTGGAATACAAATTGGTTTGAATTCAGACCTTGAGACACCGATTGCAAAATGGAAAATTTGCCATCCCCAAACCTGAAGTTACTCAAATACACACTTTGGTACACTCTATTATACGATTTGGGCGCAATACTGTAATAAACTCGAACTTTGTGCGCCCACAGCTTGATTGTTAAAGGGCAAAATGAGGCAATCTAAGGGCGATTAAATCAAGACAAATTACAGATTAACACCTAACCAAAAGCAATAACTACGGCCATGGGATCACATAAATGTGCGATTGAAATATTCAGAATTAAAAAATAGAGAATAGGAATATAAACTTGTAAAATCTCACACCTCAGTTCACTATTTCGCCAGCAGCCTATGAAATAACTTGCTTTTCAGCGCTAATGCACCTACCTGAATAATGTGAAAATCGGCGCAAGTCGGTGAATTTCGGCTAAGTGAGTTTTGCTCCCACCCCAATTTCCCTGACTTAAACTCATTTCACCCCACCGGAACACAATGAACCGGGGGAAACACCCAATATGAGACTATCAAGACTATGACTATCGGCACTGTAAAATTCTTCAACCAAACCAAAGGCTTCGGCTTTATTTCTCCAGAAGATGGATCAAAAGACGTATTTGTTCACATCTCCGATGTGGAACGCTCCGGCATGAGCCAGCTTTCAGACGGACAGAAGGTGGAATTTGAAGTTCAACCAGAAGCACGTGGCCCAAAAGCTGTTAATCTGCGCGACGCGTAAGCTTAAGTTCAGTTATTTCTGAATAAAAAAACATTAGGGACGTAGCGGCGGCTTCGTCCCTTTTTATTGTCTAGTTCATTATTGTTTAATTCATTTTCATACCAGACTGCTTCACATTTACTTGAATCGCCCTGAATGCTTTCGCTCGCGGCCATTTGGTGCTTTTCTAACGGCTCAAGTTTTGCGCTTCCCCCGGATCAAGTCCGGGGTCAACGTGCAACTTGAGCAACGCCCCGGCCTACGCGAGGGCGGTGCATAAGCACCGGCCCACTCTTAGTAGCCTGACATGATTCCATGTAAACATGAAAGAGTCTAAAGCGCCTAAAATTCTGCGCCCTTCATTCAAACCCAGAACCCTTACTCTAGCAAAGGCGACCATGCGGGATCGGATGCAAAGCCCGGAGTTTTAACTTTAAGTTCGTTATAGCCGGTCAAATCAATTGAATAGAGGTTAGGCCCGCCATTGGCACCAGGGGTTTCTCTGAAGAACATCAATGTCCGACCATTCGGTGCCCAGGTCGGCCCCTCATTATGAAATCCTTCGGTCAAAATACGTTCCCTTGAACCATCGGTTTTCATAACACCTATCAAAAACTTACCCCCCGAACGCTTGGTAAACGCAATCAGATCACCACGCGGCGACCAAACAGGTGTTGAATAGGACCCGGTGCCAAAGGAAATTCGTTTAGCCCCTCCCCCGTTTGCCGCCATAACATAGAGTTGTTGCCGGCCACCACGATCCGATTCAAATACAATTTTTGTGCCATCCGGCGCATAAGATGGGCTGGTATCAATCGCTGATGCACTTGTCAGCCGCGTTGTTTTGCGGGTTCTCAAATCCATCGTATAAATATTTGCATTGCCCCCATGCTGTAAGCTCATGATCACCTGCTGCCCATCGGGAGAAAAGCGTGGGGCAAATGTCATGTTAGGGAAATTACCAACAATCTCACGTTGGCCGGTTTCAATATTAAGCAGATAAACCCGGGGTTCCCCACCGGCAAATGACATATAGGTCACCTCTTGCCGTGACGGCGAAAACCTTGGCGTTAAAACCAGGTCATTGCCATTGGTTAAAAAACGAAGATTCTCGCCGTCCTGATCCATAATGGTCAACCGCTTGCGGCGCTTGGCTTTACCGCCGGTTTCACTGACGAATACAATCCTCGTATCAAAATAGCCCTTTTCACCGGTCAATCGCTCATAAATTGCATCGGAAATAATATGCGCCACCCGCCGCCAGTTTTTATTGGTTGTAAAAAACTGTTGTCCGGTCAATTGCTCGGCCGCAAAAACGTCCCACAGGCGAAATTCAGTGCGCAACCGACCATCAGCCTCACGCGCCACCCGGCCAACAACAACGGCCTGCGCATTAATGACCTTCCAGTCGGCAAACCGTGGCGTATTATCTGGATTACCAATTTTCTCGATAAATGCACTATGGTTTATAGGGGCAAAAAGTCCCGAGCGCTTAAGATCCGCCTCAACCACCGCAGCGATTTTTCGGGCAATTTCTGCCTCTCCGCCCGCACCAACAAATGCCGGAATAGCAATCGGCAGCGGTTCCACATTGGCTTTAGTAATATCAATCTCTACCAAAGCGCTGGCCTGCTGCGATGCAATGCCGGTCCACAGAACTGCAATTGTCAGCAATCGAACCAATGCAAAAACATTAGCCCGGCAGATAGATGTGTTACGTCCAAACATCAAAATAAGTATCCCGTCTTACCATTCAGTATTTCTGTTCCCGAGTTCATAGACCTAGAGCATATCGCTCACATCAAAATTCACCACCAACTCGGCCCAGGTCTGGTACTTGTCTTTAGGCAACTTATCGTAAGGTGCACACTTTTGCACGGCCCGACGTGCCGCACCCTTAAATGCGCGGCGAACGCTGGCATTGCCGCCAGATGCGGTAACCTTTGGTTTGCCCTCAAGTTCACCAGAAGGCGTAAGTCTCACTTTTACGGTTGCGCGCAATTCCTCTGCATCGGCCATGCCGGCGGTTAGATTGAAACAACCCTGTATCTTGCCACGAAGCGCGTCCATTTCATTTTGCGACAGTTTCTCGCCTGTGGTTTTCTTTGCCCCAAGTGCAGCTTGCCTTTTAGATCGCTTGGCACCACTTGCCGTAGATTTTTGCCGGTTTAGCAATTCAGCAATATCATCCGCCTGCTTTTTGCTTTTTGACTTCGGTGCCGCCTTGGCAATTTTTGTGGCAGGTTTTTCCGCTTCCTTGCGTTCATTGGTTTTGGCGACTTTAGATTTTGCATTTGTTGGTCTCGCAACAGGCGTTGGCACCACGTCGGGAAGTTTTTTAAACTCCTCCTGCGGAACCACTTCCGCCTCTCTGCTGGTTGCCGATTGTTCATCTGGTTCAATAGCCGCAACCTTGATTTTCTCCTGCGGATCCACCGCAAGTTCCGTGGTTGGAACCGGTACTTTTTCTTTCGATTCTTCCGGTTGAGTTTCCGCAACCTGGCTAGGTTTTACCTTGGTTTCCGGCTGAGATTTTGGCGGCGCGGCGGCTTCAACTGGCCGCGGGGCAATTTCTTTGCTGGTCGACGATTTCGCGTCCACCTTGGAGTTTCCAACATTGGTGGCTTTTTCTTCGACAACAGGTTTAGTCGTTGGCTTAGGGGCTGGTGTTTCAGCCACTGGTGCCTTCTTATCCCCCTGAATGGTTCGGGTTAACGCCTCGATTGGAATAATATCCACCGGCAGCGCTTCCACATCCGCCACACTCAGCGGTTTGGGAGCGGTAATTGTAAGCAGCCCCCACGATATTACCACCGTGTGAGCAATCACTGATGCCGTAGCGCCAAGTTTCATCAATCACCGGACGCAATCACTGCGTCTGCTCCTGTAGAGTTACAAGTCCAATTCGACGATAACCCGACGCCGATACCCGTGCCATGACTTTCATCACTATGCCGTAATCAGTCGTTTTGTCACCTCGAATATAGATGCGTTCCTCATAGCCATTTTTAGCAATTGCATCGAGCTTTGCCACCAGTTCCTCGAGCGGAATTTCAGTTTCCTGCAAGAATATCTGTCCGCTCTGATTAACCGATATGGTAATCGGCTGGGTTTCGGAATTCAGCGATTTGGCTTCCGTTTCAGGAAGATCAATCGGCACTCCGACAGTCAGCAAAGGTGCTGCCACCATAAACACAATCAACAATACCAGCATAACATCCACAAAGGGAGTCACATTGATTTCCGAAATTGGCACATGGCGTCTGGAGCGACGCCGACGGCGCGCACCGCCACCTGTATTTTGTGAGGCCATAGCCATAATTTATTCTGCCCTGACAAACATCATTCAATCACCAGACTTTTCATCATTTTGTCGCGAAAGTATCGCTGAAAACTCGTCCGCAAAGCTTTCAAGTCGAAGGCCAATTGTTGCCACATCCGCTGATAACTTATTATAGGCGATAACGGCGGGGATAGCGGCCAAAAGGCCAAGAGCCGTTGCAAGCAAGGCTTCCGCAATACCCGGTGCCACAACAGCAAGATTGGTTGATTTCGATCCGGCAATCGCCTGAAACGAGGTCATGATACCAATAACAGTTCCAAACAAACCGACAAAAGGTGCAGTGGAACCAACGGTTGCCAAAAACAACAGCCGCTTTTCCAACCGTTCCATTTCGCGTGATAGCGATACATCAAGTGCTTTGTCGATGCGCATTTGAAGACCGATAGAAGAGCGCGCGCCGCGTTCAAACGAGCGTTTCCACTCTTTCATCGCAGCCACAAACAAGGCGCCCATGCCGTGATTGTTTTTCTCCGACAGCGACTGATAAAGCTCTTCCAGCGATTGGCCGGACCAGAAGGTTTTTTCAAACCGGTCAACCTGCCGCTTGGTACGCGCATAAAGCACAATCTTGTCAAATATAATCGCCCAACACCACACAGATGCCACAAGCAAGCCAATCATAACCAGCTTCACCACAAATGAAGCTTCCCAAAACAATGCCAGCAATGATACATCCGCCCCGGCAACGGCAAGCCCGCCCCGCTCAACACTTTGAGCAAATGATGCTCCAGAAAAAAGCACCATTGGAATAATCGCGGAAATCAGTTTTTTCATATTTTTTGCGGCCTTAAGATTTGCAATATCAACATAAGCAATCGCCCTATAGCTTCTGTTATCGCCTTAACTTTGTCGAAAGGAAGGCGTTAAGCATTCCCCCTAAGCAACTTTATGTACAATTGAATAAGCCGTTATTATGGTTAATGAAGAGTTAGGATTTAACCATATTCCCGACCTTGGCTTTGACATCAAAAGTTATCCAATTATGTATTCCCCTCACCATTGGGATATTGACCTTGGTCTATTTCCGGCACACATTGCACAGGCATTTCAACAGGGGCACTTCAACAGGGGCGGGTTCAACCCGGCAATTATCAATCATGGAAAACAAGACAGCCATTATCACCGGTGGTGCGCGCGGCATTGGTTATGCAGTTGCGGAGAGATTTTTGCGAGATGGTGCGCAGGTGGTTATTTGCGATATGGATGATAGTGCCGGAGAAACCGCGGTTTCCGAATTATCAAAACTCGGTGAAATACGCTACGTCCACGCCGATGTGGGAGAGCGGCTCGATGTTCACAATCTTCTAGCCACCACAAATGATGCATTTGGCGATATTGATATTTTAATAAACAACGCCGGTATTCTGGTAAGCGCCGACTTTCTGGAAATAAGTGAAGAAGATTTTGACCGGGTTTTGCGCACCAATCTTAAGGGTGCCTTCCTTTGTGGCCAGGCAGTTGCCCGCCAAATGGTTGCCCGGGTCAAGGATGATGGCCCCGCAGGCTCGATCGTCAATATGTCATCGGTCAATGCCAAATTTGCGATCCCCAATCAGGTGCCCTACTCCATCTCCAAGGGTGGCATTCGCCAGCTCACCAATGTCATGGCGCAATCACTCGCACCTTACGGTATTCGGGTTAATGCAATTGGTCCAGGTTCAATCATGACCGATATGTTGGCAACCATTGTTTCCGATAAGGAATCAAAAGACAAAATCCTGTCCAGAACACCACTTGGACGAATTGGCATGCCTTCAGAAATTGCATCTATTGCAGCATTTCTGACCTCCGGTGATGCGAGCTATATCACCGGTCAAACGCTTTATGCCGATGGTGGTCGGTTGGGGTTAAACTACACGGTTCCGGTTCCTGGCGATTAAAAAGGGCTACCGCGACAATTGTCAGGGCAGCCCGAATTCAAACAACAAATGAAACGCACTAACTTCCGCTTGGCGCGTCCTCGGTTTCACCCTCTTCGGCATCAGCAAAGTTCTTGAACACGGATTCCGCGTCCAGCTCTTCAGCTTCTTCGATATCATCAGGTTCTTGGGTTTCGGATGCAGGAAGCAAAGTATCCGTTGCACCTTCAACCGGTTTCGGCAGATATTTTTCAGCCTTTTGAACTTCAAAATCCAGTTCGATCTGGCTGCTCAAACCCAGACTAACAGGATCCATTGGTTGCAGATTGGCAGAATTCCAATGGGTCCGGTCACGAATAGCATCAATGGTAGACTTGGTGGTTCCAACCAATTTGATTATTTGTGAATTCTTCAGTTCCGGGTGGTTGCGCACCAGCCACAAAATAGCATTTGGCCGGTCCTGACGCTTAGACACAGGCGTATAGCGCGGCCCCTTCTTTTTCAGTTCAGGCACTTTCACTTTTGGCTCAAGCAGTTGTAATTTATGATCTTCATCAGCCAAAGCCGCATCAAGCTCCTCCCGACTTAATTGGCCGGTTGCCAATGGGTCCAGACCTTTAATACCCTGGGCAGAATCGCCATCGGCAATGGATTTTACTTCGAGCGGGTGCAGCGAACAAAAATCAGCAATTTGCTTGAAGGTCAAAGCCGTACTATCGACCAACCAGACCGCGGTTGCCTTGGGCATAAGAAGTGTTGTCGCCATTAAATCAGTCCCCTTTAGATATAACTTGAGTGTGCGCTCGCCCGAATTTGGAGGAGCCGTGGATCGCCACGATGTAAGGAATAACTGCTATATATGCGCATAATTAATATTTAGCAACGACCAATTCCTGGTCATCCGATTTTTGAACTACTGATTGCGCGCCAGCCAATTATGGCTTCAACATAATCTTGCCAATATGGTCGCCTGCTTCCATTCGCGCATGCGCTTTTGCCGCCTCATCAAGCGCAAACACCTGATCTATAATCGGTCGAACCGTGCCGTTTTCCAGCAATGGCCAGACATATTGTTCAAGTTCGCTGGCAATAACGGCTTTAAATTCAATATCCCGCGCCCGCAGGGTTGAACCGGTATGGCTTAAGCGTTTCATCATCAATTGAGCAAAATTCACTTCAACCTTGGGGCCATTCAAAAATGCAATTTGCACAATTCGCCCGTCAATTGCAGCAGCTGTATAATTTCGCGGAATATAATCACCACCAACCATATCCAGAATAACATCCACACCTTTGCCCTCGGTCAGTTTGGAAATCTTTTCAACAAAATCCTGCTCACGGTAATTTATCGCAACTTCAGCTCCAAGTTTTACACAAGCGGCACATTTCTCGTTCGATCCCGCCGTGGTAAAAACCCGCGCCCCAAACGCTTTGGCCAATTGTATCGCAGTTGTGCCAATACCAGACGAGCCGCCGTGCACCAGAAAACTTTCACCCTTCTTCAATTTCCCGCGCTGAAACACATTATGCCATACGGTGAAATATGTTTCAGGCAACGCTGCCGCCTCAACCATACTAAGCCCCTTTGGCACCGGCAGGGCATTAATCGCATCAACACAAACATATTCGCCGTATCCTCCACCTGGAACCAGCGCCGTCACCGCATCACCAATTGCAAACCGTATGGCCGTATCATCCTTAGCCACCACCGTACCAGAAACCTCCAGACCAGGAATTTCAGGCGCACCCGGCGGCGGCGGATAAGCCCCCATCCGTTGCAAAACGTCCGGACGGTTAACGCCCGCAGCTTCAACTTTCACCAGCATCTGCCCGGTGGAAATTATCGGAACCGGATGTTCCTTCGCTACCAAAACTTCCGGGCCACCGGGTTTTTCAATGGAAATTGCCTGCATGTTGGCTGGAATATTTGCTGCTGTCTCGTTCATTATTTGGCTTTCATTGCTGCGTTCAGGGCGCAGGGCGCGGTCAATCTATTAGTAATTTGGCTTATAGCAAGCGCAAGACTGATTCGAAAATAATTTCAAAATCAATCAAATTTTCCAAATTTTTCGGATATATTCTTAAATATTACAACTTAATGTCAAAAAAATTGCAGTTATGCTTGAATAAGCACTCATAAGTGCATTTGTTAACACTTCATTAAGTTTATTCTGTGTTAACTATGTTCATCCAGTTTTCTGGACCCATTCATAGCCTTCTTTGAAGACTATTCGAATGACCTCCCTGTTAAACTTTAAGAGCCGTTTATTCG
>JAJRQF010000052.1 GCA_024280375.1 Alphaproteobacteria bacterium
GGCTGAATATTATTTGCCAGAAAAATCAAGCAGTTTTTCGCTCACGGCAATTTTGGGCTATGCCCAAGCCTGCGCGAGCGCGGCACACAAGTGCCGGGCTGCTCTTCGCAGCCAGACTATTAGCCCGGCTGAATATTATTTACCAGAAAAATCAAGCAACGGCCGCAAAGCCCCGTTCCAGATCCTCAATAAGATCTTCCACTTCTTCCAAACCAATTTGAACCCGAATGAGGCTTCCATCATCTGGCGGTGCTGCAATGGTTCTGTGGGTCAGATCAGGCAGCGTTACCAGGCTTTCAAAACCGCCCCATGAATAGCCAAGACCAAATAACTGCAGCCCATCCAAAAATGCCCGTGCCTCTTCGCGCGATTTATCCTTCAACACAAACGCGAACAATCCCGATGAGCCTTTGAAATCTCGCTTCCATAATTCGTGCCCCGGATCATCTTCAAGGGCCGGATGCAGTACACGGGCAACTTCATCGCGGCCTTGCAACCAGCGGGCTACTTCCAAGGCGCTTTTTTCGTGATGTTTGAGGCGCAAGTTCATGGTTTTAATGCCGCGATAAACCAGATAACAATCATCAGGAGCGGCACAAATGCCCATTGCCAAATGGGTATCACGCAATTGATCGAAAGTTCGGGCATTGGCAGATGCTGACCCCAGAACCAGATCAGAATGGCCGGATGGATATTTTGTCAGCGCATGAATTGATATATCGACACCATAATCAAGCGGTTTAAAAAGCAACGGCGTTGCCCAGGTATTATCCAGCATAACCACCGCATCGACCGTGTGAGCAGCTTCACAAATTGCCGGAATATCCATCATTTCAAATGTGTTGGATCCTGGCGTTTCCGTCAATACAATGCCGGTATTCGGGCGGATTAGAGATGCAATACCACCGCCGATCAGCGGGTCAAAATATTCAACCTCCACACCAATACGTTTGAGTACTGTATCGCAAAAATACCGGGTAGGATCATAACAACTATCGACAATCAACGCATGGTCACCGGCCTTGGCAAAGGCCATCATCGGAATGGAAATTGCGGCAAGCCCGGAAGGAACCAGAATTGTACCGGCGGCATTTTCCAACTCGCTTAACATATCGCCCAGGGCATCTGAGGTTGGTGACCCATGCGTTCCATAGAGATATTTTGCTGATCGGCCCAGCATCACTTCCGTATCAGGAAACAGGACCGTCGAGGCATGAACAACCGGCGGATTTATGAAACCGTGGTAATCTCGCGGGTTATATCCGCCATGGGCGAGCCTGGTATTGGTGCCCTGACTCCCTTTTTGTTTGCTGGAATTCCCTGTTTGCTGATTTTTCATCGGCGCTGCTCTCTTTAATATTGCGACATTTTGGCGAGTTCTTGAATCAAATTAACGAAAGGCTAACTATTTCCTTGACCCACGCTCCATAATCGCATGTTATAAGAAGGTCAAAGGGCGATGCACATGACCGCACAAATAGTCGAAATAAATCGACAAGTGCAAGATATAAAGATCATGGCATCAGTTCGAGTTTGACGTAGGGAGAATCTAGAATTGGGTAATCCAGCGTTTTGTTCGAGTTTAATTGCAGATAGTTTTATCTGTCAGTGTGCCTTGCCTTGCGATCTTGTAATCATCAATAGGGCATTAGAAAAGGCTGCATCCTATGAAACTTAAACTTCTTTCCATCGCGCTCGGCGCTGTCGCATTCGGCGCAGTATCCGGCGCTTCCGCTGCTACACTCGACGACATTAAAGCCAAAGGCTTCGTTCAGTGTGGTGTTAGTCAGGGCCTTGCAGGGTTCTCAAACCCAGACGATAAAGGCAACTGGACTGGTCTTGACGTGGATCTTTGCCGCGGCGTTGCTGCTGCAGTATTTGGATCCGGCGACAAAGTAAAATTCACACCACTTTCCGCTAAAGAACGCTTTACTGCTCTGCAATCTGGTGAAATTGACATTTTGTCACGTAACACCACTTGGACTATGAGCCGTGATACACAGCTTGGTTTGAACTTTGCTGGCGTGAACTATTATGATGGTCAGGGCTTCATGGTTCGTAAAGAACTTAAAGTGAAATCCGCACTTGAGCTTTCCGGCGCATCAGTTTGCACCAACACTGGTACAACAACAGAGCTGAACGTTGCTGACTATTTCCGCACAAACAAGCTTGACTATGAAATCGTTGCTTTTGAAAAAGCCGACGAAGTTGTTGGCGCCTATGACGCTGGCCGTTGCGACGTGTTCACAACTGACCAATCTGGTCTTGCTGCACAGCGTCTAAGACTGACAAACCCAGCTGACCACGTTGTTCTGCCGGAAATCATTTCCAAAGAGCCTCTTGGCCCAGTGGTTCGTCAAGGTGACGACCAGTGGTTCAACATCGTTAAATGGACCCACAATGCTATGCTGAACGCTGAAGAACTTGGTGTTACACAGGCAAATGTCGGTGAAATGATGAACGCTGACAACCCAGCTATCAAACGTCTTCTTGGTACAGAAGGTGCATTTGGTGAAAAACTCGGCCTCGGCAATGACTGGGCTGCAAACATCATCAAAGCAGTGGGTAACTACGGCGAAACATTCGAGCGCAATGTTGGCGAGAACACTCCGCTGAAATTGCCACGTGGTGTTAACTCACTTTGGTCAAAAGGTGGTCTGCAATACGCACCACCAGTTCGCTAAAAATTAGCCTCAATTGAAATCCGGCCGAATTTTTCGGCCGGGTTTTATCCAATTTTTATATGCTTATCCAAAAAATATACGGCCAAGGCTGCAATAAGATTTGCCTGGATGGAATTGGATATAGCAAAATATTTTAAAGTGCCGTCGGGCCGGGAATTATGTACCCGGTTGAGATGTACGAGCGAGGGGAAATGGCAGTACAAGAAGTAGCTTCGGCCGCAGATGAGCCGAAAGTAGCCCTGTTTAACGACCCAAAAATTAGAAGCTGGATTTTTCAGTTCTTGCTGATCGCAGTGATCGGTTGGGTGATTTACAGTATGGTGGTCAATGCATCCACCAATCTGGAGAAACAGGGAATTGCAGGCGGTTATGGGTTTTTGACCAACGAAGCCGGGTTTGCGATCAATTTCTCTCCTTTTATCGATTATTCTGAGACATCGAGTTACAGCACAGTATTCTGGGTCGGTTTGCAAAACACCCTTGTTCTTGCGGTTGTCGGAATTTTCCTTGCCACGCTGCTGGGTTTTACCCTTGGTGTCGCAAGATTATCCAGCAACTGGATTATCAGTCGCATGGCCTATGTCTATGTGGAGATATTGAGAAACATCCCTCTGCTGCTGCAAATTTTTATCTGGTACAAGGGCGTTTTGGCGCTGCTACCGACAGCGAAAAATTCAATAGATTTAGGTTTTATGGGCGCTTTGAATGTGAAAGCATGGTTTGGCCCCAAACCCGTCTTGGCGGATGGCGCCGGATATGTGGGTATTGCTATCCTTGCTGCAATTGTTGCGAGCATATTGATCGGCATGTGGGCTAAAAAGCGCCAAATGGCCACTGGTGAGCGTTTCCCTGTTTTGTGGACCTCACTTGGATTGATCATTCTTCTTCCACTGATTGTCTATTTCATTGTGGGGCAGCCGCTATCATTTGAATATGCCAAAGTTGGCAGATTTGGCCCTCGAGGCGGCATGCCAATTCCACCGGAATTTACCGCTCTGCTGCTGGCGCTGACCACATATACCGCGACATTTATCGCTGAGATTGTGCGCGCCGGAATTTTGGCCGTTAATCGCGGGCAAACAGAAGCGTCTTACGCTTTGGGCCTCCGCCCGGGGCAAACATTGCGATTGAACATTATTCCCCAGGCAATGCGGGTGATTATTCCCCCGCTAACCAGTCAATATCTCAACCTTACCAAAAACTCGTCTCTTGCGGTTGCAATTGCATTCCCCGATCTGACATCGGTATTTGCCGGCACCGCCTTGAACCAGACAGGACAGGCGGTCGAGATTTTGGCAATTACAATGTTAACCTATCTCATCATATCCATTTTAACTTCGATGTTCATGAACTGGTATAATGCCAGAATGTCATTGGTCGAACGGTAGGGCTGAAACGATGACAGATACAAATATATCAGTTGAAAATGTCAGTTTTGTACGAGGAAAAATGGATCCGGCCCTGCCGCCTCCGGCTTCTGAGTCTGGCATTGTTGGTTGGATGAAGAAAAACCTGTTTTCCGGCACCAGCAACACAATTTTCACCCTTATTGCTATTTGGCTCATCTATCTGATTGTGCCAGGGTTCCTTCAATGGTCGCTGTTTGACGCGGTCTGGAGTGGCAGCGACAGGCTGGCTTGCGCCACCACACAACAGGGTGGCGAATTGCCGGTTGGCTGGAGCGGTGCCTGTTGGCCGTATATCGGCACCTATATGAAGCAGTTCATTTATGGCAGATATCCCGATCATGAACTTTGGCGGGTCAACCTTGTGTTTGTTCTGTTTGTCATTGGTCTTGCTCCGCTGCTGATGCCATCAATCGGCCATAAAAAGTTGAACCTGATCCTGATGCTCGGTGTTTTCCCATTGGTCGCGTTTATTCTTTTGACCGGTGGCAGCCTGAACTATTCTGGCTTCCTTCTGCCAAATTCCATCATCTCTCCGTCATTGTTGAAATTCTGGGTTGATTTCATAATTTTATCAGCGGTCATCGTTGGTGTTGTTATTGCATTGAAGCGGGCGACAGATTCAGACCCCAAACCTGCAGTCCGGCAAGCACTGTTTGCCATGGGTGTGTTTGCTTTAGTGATGTTAATTGCGTCAACCAATTTTGGTTTGGAAGAAGTCGAAACCGACAAATGGGGCGGACTGATGCTGACAATGGTTATCGCCATTACCGGCATCGTAGCTTCCCTGCCCCTTGGCATTATGTTGGCGTTAGGTCGGCAATCAGAAATGCCATTTGTGCGATTGTTCTCAGTAATCTTCATCGAAGGTTGGCGCGGTGTACCTCTGATTACCGTGCTGTTCATGTCATCCGTATTGTTACCTTTGTTTCTGCCGGACGGCGTTACCTTCGACAAATTGCTCCGGGCGCTCATCGGCGTAGCATTATTCTCCGCTGCCTATATGGCGGAAGTGGTGCGCGGTGGCCTTCAGGCGATCCCTAAAGGCCAGTATGAGGGCGCAATGGCGCTTGGTTTGAGTTTTTGGCAATCAATGCGGATGATCATTCTACCGCAGGCGTTGAAAATCGTTATTCCTGGTATTGTGAATACATTTATCGGCCTTTTCAAAGATACGACGCTGGTCTCTATTATCGGCCTGCTTGATGTGCTTGGGATGATAAATTCATCTTTATCTGATCCCAAATGGGCAACACCGGTTCAAGCCCTCAGCGGCTATTTGTTTGGTGCGGGCTTATTTTGGATATTCTGTTTCATGATGTCTCGTTATTCGATCTTTATGGAGAGAAGACTAGACACCGGACATAAATCGTAAAGGGACCATAAAATGGCTAATGAAAGCAATGAGGCCGTTTCCGGCATGAAGCCAGAGGAAATGAGTAAACCGGCCAACCCTGATGATTTGAAACGCATTAAAGGTGTTGGAGCGGTTCTGGAGAAAAAACTGAACGGATTTGGGGTTTATAAGTTTTCCCAAATCGCCGTTTGGAACAAAGACAATATTGAATGGGTGGATAACTTCCTCAACTTTAGTGGACGCATCGACCGCGATGAGTGGATACCGCAGTGTGAAGCCTTCGCAGAAGAGGTGGCAACGGCAGGCGATGGCTCTTCTGCAGGTTCAAATCCTGCGGCCGAAAAATCTTCAGCCAAAACAGCTGCTATCAAATCAAAAGGTTCGGGTACTTCATCATCATCCAAGAGCTCAGACAGCAATAATGCTGGTGTGGCAAAAGCCGTCGCGTCGGCGAGTAAATCGTCAGCCAAGACAACCGTGCCCTCAGCTGCATTGATGTCGAGTTCAGAGCCGGACGCAAAACAAACGACTGATTCTGATGACGGCGCAAAATCAAAATCAGGAGCGAAAAGCTCCACATCGCAAGCAGGTAAATCTGCTACAGCCAATGGAACGGGAGGCGCCAAAATGGCTGCAACACCAAAAACTGAATCAACTAAAATGCAAGTATCTGAAACTGATGTCGCTATCGATATCAAAGACATGCACAAATGGTATGGCGATTTTCATGTGCTTAAGGATATTTCCTTGCGTGTGATGCAGGGTGAGCGAATCGTTGTTTGCGGGCCATCAGGCTCAGGTAAATCAACGCTAATTCGCTGCATTAACCGACTTGAAGAGCACCAGAAAGGCATGATTGCTGTTGATGGTATTGAGCTGACAAACGATTTGAAAAAAATCGATGAGGTTCGGCGCGAGGTTGGCATGGTGTTCCAGCACTTTAATCTGTTCCCTCACCTGACAATAATGGAAAACTGCACACTGGCGCCAATCTGGGTTCGAAATATGCCCAAAGCTGAAGCCGAAGAAATCGCAATGAAATTCCTTGAGAGAGTGAAAATTCCCGAGCAGGCCCATAAATATCCTGGTCAGCTCTCCGGTGGCCAACAACAGCGTGTGGCAATTGCCCGTTCGCTTTGCATGAATCCGCGCATTATGCTGTTTGATGAGCCTACCTCGGCGCTTGACCCTGAAATGATTAAGGAAGTGCTCGAAACGATGGTGGGTCTGGCTGAAGACGGCATGACCATGATTTGCGTGACCCACGAAATGGGCTTTGCCCGCCAGGTGGCAAACCGGGTTATCTTCATGGATGAAGGGCAAATTGTGGAGCAAAATGAACCGGAAGAGTTCTTTACCAATCCGCAACATGAACGCACCAAATTATTCCTGAGCCAGATATTGCACTAAAGCATATCGCATTCATTGGCATTCATTGGCATTCATTCAATATGCTTTATCTATCTTTTTTCGCATGTCTTTATTCCTAAAACAGGTGCCCACTTTTTGGAGACAAGCTTTAGCAAATATCGCATTGCGCAGGAAAATTTTCATATTTGGATTGCCGGGATTGCTCATTGCAATTCCGGCTTTTTACCTGTTGGCGTCAGTAATTGGGGCTTTGATTCCGGGAACCATTGAAACCGGAGCAGGCAAAACCACTCCGGGTGATACCCGGCAAATTTATTTACTAACCAGTCCCTTGCACGCGGATATTGCTATACCGGTTGATGAGGACGTGCTGAATAGGTTTGGTTTTTTGGCGCAGTCAGGCATTGAGATTGATCATCCCGGCTTGCAATATCTGGTTTTTGGTTGGGGCTCCAGGGAATTTTACACGACCGCTGGTTCCTATTCAGACATAACAGTGTCTGCGACAATCAAAGCAATCACCGGAGACCGTTCCGTCATGCACGTGGTTCCCTCTGGCAAAATCGGCAAAAGTGACAACTCTATTGCAATTAATGTGGGGAGTGCCGGATTTTCAAAGCTGCTGGTATTTTTGCGTCGTTCTTTTATCAATGATGATAGCGGCGCTCCAATTTGGCTCGAAGGTGAAAGCCATGGATATGGGGATGTATTTTATCAGGGCGTCGGTGATTTCAATATTTTCAAGCCCTGCAATGTCTGGACAGGAAAAGCGTTGAAAATTGCCGGAATTCAGGCAGGCTCGTGGACACCCACAACCTATGGCCTGAAATCGGCACTATCCATTCATCAAAATTAGACGCGCACCTATCGGGCGGTCTGCCTTAGAGCGTTTCATCAATTGATTGAACGCTCTGAATGCTCTCGCTCACGGCTATTCGGGGCTTTTCTAATGGCTCAAGTTTTGCGCTTCGCGTTGCTCAACGTGCAACTTGAGCAAAGACCCGGTCTTACGCGAGGCGGCGCATTGCACCGGGCAGCTCTACGCTGCCTGACTGCTTCAATTTGAATGTGAAACAGTCTAATGGGTCCACGAAATTTTTCGGTCATGGCTGAAATTGTCAGAATAAGAAACCTGGCGGCGTTTTGTTTCATGTGGCTTAGACACATAATACTCGATCTCGTTGCGTTCTGCATAATCAATAGCCAGCTCTTTGGTGGCGAACTTCAGCGTGATTTGGGAAAGCATGTCAGAGGACGATGTATAGCCCATCAGCGGCTCCACATTTCGCGGAGATTGAGGGTCATGGGAAAGAACCCATTCCTGGGAATTAGATTTACCAGATTGCATGGCAGTCTTTGCAGGGCGATAAATTTTTGCAACCATGATGTTCCCCTTGGGTCGTATGATAAAATCATACCCTACTTGATACTAGAGCCTATCCGTCTTTAACGGAATCGCTCCATATACTTTCGCGCACGGCCGTTTGGGGCTGTGCCCCAGCCTGCCCCTCGACAAGCTCGGTAGGTGCGATGCATCCGCATCGGGCTGCAATCGCAGCCTGACCGCTTCCATGTAAACATGAAGCAGTCTAATGGTCGGGGCAGCAAGATTCGAACTTGCGACCCCCTGGTCCCAAACCAGGTGCGCTACCAAACTGCGCCATGCCCCGAGCATTTAGTTTCAATGGCTTGTTTCAGATCGTTAGTCAATCGCTTTTCAAGCCAATATTCTTCAAGTCATAAACTCGAAAAACTGGGGTCGTAATACCAGTTTTCGGCTCAAACACAAGCCTAAAATTTCGCAATTTTGCCTGATTGTTTCAATTGGTTAAATTAGCCGCTTCTACCCGCCCGGCTTCAGGAATATTGAATGTTTCATTATCTGGCCTGGGCGCATGCCTGTGCGCGACGCCTCGCCTGCATTGAGCTCCAGCACATAGCGAACTGGAAATCTGCTGGAAATTATTGCCAGTGAATGTGGTGTTGTGTTTTCAACGATATGCGCAATGGTTCCATCAGCCCGCATGAAAACCATATCCAGCGACAAGTAGGTATTTTTCATCCACATCGCGACTTTTTGGGTGCGGTCGAAATCAAATAACATCCCATAGTCTTTTGCCATTATCCGACGAAACATCAATCCACGTCTGCGTTGCTCGCTAGAGACGGCCAATTCTATATTATAGATGAATGTTCCCTTAGGTGTGGTTGCCACCAAAGGCGACAACAAACCGGTATCAGATGTTCCGGCATATGAATGCGAAGAATGTATTGGTGACAACAACATGGCCAAGAATAGCATGGGGGCAAATGCCCAGCGGATAGGAATTTTGGGGAAGAAATTTATCATTGATGTGCTCAAAACCAACCTGATTATTCAACCTCATGATTATACAACACAGCGCATCTAACAAGCCGGTAAATCACAATTAAAATTGAAGTTTGGTCGGCGCCTAAAGCTTGTCTCCTAAAAGTGGGCACCGGTTTTAGGAATAAAGACATGCGATAACAAATAACTAAAGCATATCGGATGAGGACGATAGAATGCGATATGCTTTAGCTCGCAAAAAAGACCCGGCACAAGGTCGGGTCTCTAAAGCTATTAGAACAAGTGATGCAGCCAATCCCAATAATTTTGATCAAAACAAGCTTTTGATCAATGGGACACGGGCATCGTTCCGCCGCCATCTGGATGAATTTCTGCGGCCATCAAGCCTTTTTCACCCTTGCCAAACCGGACCATTACAAACTGACCCGGACGCAATTCAGTCAACCCAAACCGGCGAAGAGTTTCCATGTGAATGAAAATATCTTCTGAATTGTCATTGGTGGTCAGAAATCCGTAGCCTTTGGTACGGTTAAACCACTTCACTTCCGCGCGGACCATTTCACTGGTTGGTTCAACATCGACATGGGTGCGCGCTGGCGCAAGCTGCGATGGATGAACGGCTGTAGAATCGTCCATCGACAAAACACGGAATGCCTGAAGGCCACGTTCTCGTGAAACAACTTCACAAACAACACGCGCACCTTCATAGGCGGTTTGAAACCCGTCCTGTCTTAAACAGGCCACATGCAATAGAACATCTGGTAAATCGCCATCCGGCACGATAAAGCCAAAACCTTTGGCCACATCAAACCATTTGATCGCACCAGCAACCACTACTACATCAACAGAATTATCCAGATCATTACCCGGATTTTCCTGTTTAGATTGAATTTTTACATCCGGAGAGAACTTTTCTCCCATTACACTAACCCCTCGACGCGCCGCAATTTTACGCAAATCCCCAAAAATTTGTAATTCGTTGCCTAATTGATTCGTATGCAGCATAGCATTACTGCTCGGTTATCCTGCAAGCCTTTTCGTTAGAAAATTTTACCTAAAGAAAAGCAATTTTGCACTTTGGGGATAAACTGCCCCATGATATTCTGCTATTTCCGAATTCGTGACTATTTTCTCAATAATCTGCTCGCTCATTGCGCTTAACATTCTTACCCAGCAGATCGCGCTTAATAATGATTGGAACAACATATGCGTTTTTTACATACGATGGTACGGGTCAATAATCTGGAGGAATCGCTTGATTTTTATATTCAAAAAATGGGTCTGATTGAAACCCGTAGAATTGACCATGAGCAGGGTCGATTTACTCTGGTATTTTTGGCCGCTGACGGAGATAAAGAGCGCGCAGTCAACGAACGTGCTCCTGAACTCGAATTGACTTATAATTGGGATAGCGAAGATTATGATGGCGGCAGAAATTTCGGGCATCTGGCCTATAAGGTCGACGACATATACGAATATTGCCAAAGCCTGATGAACAATGGGGTTGCTATTAACCGCCCTCCCCGCGATGGACGAATGGCTTTTGTGCGGTCACCTGACAATATTTCTATTGAAATATTGCAAGAAGGTGATGCTCTGCCGGTGCAAGAGCCATGGAAATCAATGGAAAATGTCGGCGAATGGTAAGCTGAAATCCGCCATCTCAGCAATTGTGGCGAAATTGTATAGGTTTGGCCTTTTTCCTGCCCAAATTCGCGACTACTAAATCAGTGTGGGGATGATATTATATTCGGGCACTGAAAACCTGACTTATTTCAATGTGTTAAGTCGCATAGGTCTATTTTTCCGGTTTTATCTGGTTGGGAATTTTGCGTTTTATTTTTCGCGGATTTTCTATTTCTTATGAATAATGGTCATGTTTCGAGCAAATGAAACCATTCGTTCATTTTGATGCGCAATAGAATGGTTAATAAATTTTTGATCTTAGATGATTCGTTGAATATCCGCTGATCGATCCAAGGAGTAAAGTGTGTTTCGGGGCTACTCTTACCTTCAATCCAGCTATTTATTTGGCCTTCAATCCAGCGGTTTTTCTGGAATTGGCATATCTGGAATCGCCAGGGCGATTTCTACAATCGCGATTGGCGTGGTGTTGTCTGGCTGCGTTGCAACCGCGCTAACACCAATTGCCGGCACCCCTTCACCTGCACTCAACACCCAGCTTGCACTCGCGCCGCAAAGTTCCGATGTTGCCTCACCAACTGATGCTACATCCGACAGCGCCGGGCAACCAATTGAATCGAGTATCGGCGCATCAGGTGCTACGATCCCGGTTAAACGGCCAGGATTGGCCGGCGACCCACCGCAACTTGCCTTAGCGGCATCGGGTACTGCTAGCATTGCTGCTCAAAAAGCCGAAACAGTTGCCCAGGCAGATGGGAATGTACAAAAACAAAATTCCAACATCAATACATCTGTTGCGCCTGTTGTTGCTTCAACCGCTCCACCAAAAAAGAAATCGAGCGGCGGATTTTTTGCATCGCTGTTTAAATCCAATAAAACACCTCGGCCAAAACGCACCATAACGGGTAGCATCAAATCGAAGTCCCGAAAAGCCGACAAAAGAAAAGTCGCTGTTTTCCGGCCGGTTTCCAAGGGCGTGTTGCCAGGTGTTCGCAAGCTTGGACTATTTGGCATTTACGATGCCAAGGAAGGATCAAGCGAGGGATATGACAACTCCGTGCAACTGGCATCAATCGGAGGGCTTGCCCGCACGTCACCAAATGGGTTGCGCATACAGCGTCCCGGTGTGCAGGTCGCATGTTTAAGACCGGGGCTGGTACGCATTATAAAGCAGGTCCAGCGACGTTATGGGCGGGTGCCAATTGTAACTTCAGGTTACCGCAGCCCATCGGCTAATCGGCGCGCCCGCGGTGCCAGAAACTCAATGCATATTTACTGCAAAGCGGCTGATATCCAGGTTACCGGTGTTTCAAAATGGGCGCTGGCAAAATATCTGCGCTCAATTCCCGGGCGGGGTGGCGTTGGCACCTACTGCCACACCAAATCTGTTCATATTGACATCGGTTCAAAGCGCGATTGGAACTGGCGTTGCCGTCGTGGAAAAAGGGTTGCCAAACGGGGTTAAGGAATAAAATGTATGGGCTGATTTTTCAACGTATCGCGTCCAGGTGTTTTTTTTGAAATTGCTATTAAATCGGGGTTGCGGCGAAGATCAATCGTCTCTATAACGCGGCTCATTGTGCGCCCTTCGTCTATCGGTTAGGACGCCAGGTTTTCAACCTGGAAAGAGGGGTTCGATTCCCCTAGGGCGTACCACACACTTCGTGTGATTTCTATTGTCTCACGGCAATCTCGCTTATCGCTCATGCCTGCGACTGCGCGGGCTGCTCGCCCGGCGACCCTTGGGCCACTTTGGTGTTTTAGGTTTCTCTGTCCCGCTGCACCACACACTTCGTGTGATTTCTATTGTCTCACGGCAAACTCGATTATCGCTCATGCCTGCGACTGCGCGGGCTGCTCGCCCGGCGACCCTTGGGTCGCTTTGGTGTTTTAGGTTTCTCTGTCCCGCTGCACCACACACTTCGTGTGATTTCTATTGTCTCACGGCGATCTCGCTTATTGCTCATGACTGCCGCCTACCCTTCTTAGAAAAACCATACCAATAACAAGAAACAGGATTATTGGAATAATTCCAATTCTTTGACTGCCGCTAAACTGCGTTAGAAATGCCACCGCAAGTGGGCCGGTAAATGCGGCGACACGGCTGGCCAGATCATACAACCCAAATGCTTCGGTTGATTCTGATACATCAATGTGGTGAACCAGCAAGGTGCGGGACGCTGCTTGAACCGCATTGCTGGCAAAGCCCGCAACAGCACCTGCTGCAAGATAAATTATGATCAAAATATCTTTCGACTCAACTGCAATTGCGAATAACACGGTTGATTTTGTGGTTGATACAAACAACAGGCAATCCAACGCAAGAATTAGGCAGCCGGCTTGAATAATGCGCTTTGGGCCGATAAGGTGATCGGACAATCCACCGACAATTCCACCGAATACGCCAAACAGAATTGCCAGAATTCCGAATATGCCGACAATTAAAATAGGCAAATCAAGAACGCCAGCCGCATAAATCCCTCCAAAAACATACAGGGTGCTAATACCGGTTCGGTAAAACATAACGGCCATCAGGAAGTTAAATAACGATCTTCGCTGCGGTAGGGTTCTGAGTGTTTGAACAAGTTTTTCCATCCCGGCACGAATTGGGTGGCCTGTGTTTTTTTGCGGAATTGTATCCGGGGCAAATAAAAACAATGGCGTTACAAATATGCAAAACCAGCCTGCCGATAAAAGTGCCGTTGCGCGTTCGCCCTGGAAGGTTGAAGCATCCAGCCCAAATATTGGCTGAATGCCAAAGAGCGTTTTTTGGGTTTCCACATCGGCAACCATAAAACCAAGCACAAAAATAATGAGTATCAAACCGCCAAAATTTCCAATTGCCGTGCCAAAACCCGAATATCGGCCGACGCTTTCTGGCGGGACGATCTGAGGCAGCATTGCATTGTTGAATGTTGTCGCAAGCCGCACACCAACAAATGCGACCACCAGAGAAACCAGCGTTACGGTCATTTTCCGGTCATCGGAGGGGACCGCATAATAAAGCGGTAACAGGCCTGCAACTATCAATAGGGAGAAGCCGCCGATCCAAAGCTTCCTGCGACCGGTTTTATCGGCAATCGCCCCTAAAACCGGTGCTGAAATCGTGACGAAAAACCCGGCTATCGCGATCGTGTACCCCCATATCTGTTGTCCTTCAACGGGATTTGATGCCACATGCGAAACGAAATACGGACCAAAAATAAAAATCAGGATCAGCACAAAGAAAGGAATTGTTGCATTGTCGAACAACAGCCATGCAATTTTGGCCCGACTGGCAGATTTGCTGTTCATACGGCCAGCGCCCAATGATTAATTATTCTGAGCTTCATTTTCGGCAACCTGAGATGGCGATAACCCAAACCGGTTTTTGAATGCGGCTGAGAAATTACTCACATGGCTGTATCCCGTCTCATAGGCCACTTCTTTCACGGTTGCACCGCCAGCCATCAGGCTGGTTCGGGCGTAATCAAGCCTTGCCTGGGTCAAGGTCTGGAATATGCTCATTTCAAAAACCTCTTTAAACACGAGGCTTAACCGGCGCGGGGAAAGCCCCACCATGCGGGCCAATTCAGAAACACCTGGAGGATTGCGCAAATCGGACAACAAAATTTCTCTCGCGCTATAGGCGATACGTTCTTCACGAAACTCGATCGCCGGCCAATCTCGAATATTTTCATCGCCAAGATACGACAGATAGGCCGCGCACATATGCAGAGCGGCGCCTTCCAAAGCAACCTTGGCCAGGTTTCCAAGAAATGGCTTCGTACCCAGTAAATTTCGTAATTGATATTGCGCATTTAATACTGGCAGTGGCAGCCCCAGCCCCACTTTGAGATCCGGCGACAGCAATGGCCAAATCTCTTTTGGTATATCCTCACCAAACCATTCGATTAGGCGGTCAATTGAAAAATGGATTTCAAAATAATGAATTTCTTCGCCCTCTGCTATCGAAGAATAGCCGCCAGGATTTTCCCTTGGACGAAACAGGGCAACATTGTCGCCGACAAACTCCAAAGGCGCAAAATCATTACTGTGAAATTTGCTGCTGCCTCTGGTTTGGGAAAAAAGATGAAAGTGAGTGTTCTCTGGCGCCGTTCCATCAAACTCGACTGGAGCAAATGTATTTAATTTTCCCGAGGACAGCAAAAAACCATCTCCAAAACAGACGGTTTCTCCGAATATGGTATGCGTTGGGCTATCAATGACAACCGGGCCTGTTGGCTCTTTTTCAACTACAATCAACGGCATTTGAGCCGAAGGTGGGGATTGGTGCAACTCCATAATTGCCTTTCAATATTTACAATCTGCAATACGCAGACAGAATACTTGAACTCCCCAGGCCAAATATCCAATTCTATTAATTGCCATCTTGTTACTTCTATTTAAAACGGCGCTGTTGTTTGTCGAATTACACTTATTCGTAACAAACTACAGATTTATAATAAGTAGGTCCTGTTCTCGCACAAGGGCTAAATGGACAAAAACAAGAATCCATAACTCTTTACCCAAATTCCATAACCAATAACCCTAGGTGAATTACTGGGGGTGAATTACCCAAAGACAGCATCCGCAGGACTATTTGGTGGGTTAAGATTCTTGGTAATTTGCATTGATTAATTCTCGCGACCAAATTTCACCCCCTGAACAAGCTGCATTGCATTTGAAAATTCCGTCAGGATTTTTGGCTCAGTTATGGAGAAATCGCGAATGTCTATGAATAGGTTGTTGCCGGGGAAAGTGGATTTCAAACCGTCTATGGACGGTGTATCTTCCAGCCAAAAAAATATTACCCTATCTTTTTGGCCCGGCGGCAACTTAGCCGGCAGCTTGCGAAACATCCTGTTTGCCACAACCGCTTTGACTGGAGGTTTGTTGTTTACACCAGCACCCATTCTGGCACAGACGGTAATTCAAGGCGGTGCGATTGAAACGGTAATTGGCACTGGTGGAGGCACCCAGGTTAGCCCATGGACGCCGGGCCAACTCGCACTGGGAAACTTTGGCGATGGCACACTCAATATCTCTGCTGGCGGCACTGTCCACGCATTGAGTGGTGTGCTTTTTGGGATTAATAACAATGTCAACGGAACCTTATACCTTACCGGCGGATCACTCCTAAGCATAGGCAACACCGTAATGATTCTTGGTTTTTCCAATGGCGCGACATAAACTCTCGGGGGTAGCGACAGTTTCGGGGGCAGTATCCAATTGGATAATTGGCGCTTCGGCTCGGCGGCTCAAATTGGGCGAACCAGTTTCTCCGTTTCGGACCTGAGCAGCTCCGGGACCAGCACAAATTATGGGGTTAGTCTTTATGGATCGTCAGAATTCAGCAACGCGACCTGGGCATTTGGCGGGGCTTATTCGCGCCACAGCATTTCAACCAGCAGAACGTTGGCTTTTGGTGGTTTGTCGGAATCGTTATCTGGGCGCTATGATGCATCGACCTTTCAGGTTTTCAGCAAGTTCTCTTACGATTTCGCATTTGATACGGCCATCCTGACGCCCTTTGCCGAAGTGGATCATGTGATGCACAAAACCAATTCATTTACAGAGACCGGTGGTGCCGCCGCCATCACAAGCGGTGGGGATACATCGCGCACGACATTTGTAACGCTTGGAATGGATGCGGTTCACAAGTTTTCGCGCACCGCAAAACTACCTGCAATTGTGCATGGAACAATTGGTTGGCGGCACGCTTTCGATAATAAGATTAATTCGGCAAACAGCTTCGCAAACGGTCAGCAATTTGCTGTCAGTGGTACGAATATCTCATCAAATGCCGTCATTGTTAATGCTGGAGTGGATTTTTCGCTAAGTGCCACGGTGGATGTTGGCTTCAATTACAGCGGTCAGTTTGGCACAAGTGGTAACCAAGTTCATGCGGCCAAAGCATTGATATCCGCAAAGTTTTAAAAGCGCGGCAATTCTAATACCGCCAAGCCATATTTGAGTAAATTGACGTGGTGTTGAAGCGATATTTCAAGGCCGGCGATGGTTTGCCGACCTTAAATGGCTTAAATCACTTCAACACCTGCCAGGTTCAAGGGGGTTGTATGTTATCCCCTGGCAATCAATTTTGGTTTAGAACCAAGAGCCAAGACTTAATCGCTGTCGCCGTCGTTACCTTCGCCATCACTGCCTTCGCCGTCGCCATCATTGCCGTCGCTGTCGCCGTCATTGCCGTCGTCACTTCCGTGACCTTCGCCATCGTCGCCGTCGCTGTCGCCTCTGCCATCATTGTCGCTGTCATTGTGAGAACCGCCCTTGCGGCCTTTGTCGTCATCTTCGTTGTGGCCAGGTGCTCCGTCACGGTCAGTCTTGACCGCTGCAGCAAGCTGTTCGCCAGCATAAGCAGGCTTGGCATCTGGTGTGAAACCTGCATTAGTATTCAACGCTGCATATGCGGCTGATGAAAGTAATGCGATTGAAAGAACTGCAGATACTGCTACTGTTTTGAGAGGATGTTTCATGGGATAGTTTCCTTAGTGTTTAGTTTAAATGTTGTGGCCATTTGCAGGCCGTTTCGTATTCGATAAAAAGGTTTTAGCACTTGTCGACTGACTGAAAGATGATGATCATTGTCAGTAAATTGTAAGGTTCGTCGTGATACGGGGCCGCATGTATAGAATTTTTGCTTTATTATTATTACTGCTTACGCTTCCTTATGTTGCGGTCATAAGCAATGTGGGGATTTCTCATGCTTATGCAGATAGCGATGGGGACTCCGGGGGAGATTCCGGTGGTGATAGTGATTCGGATGGCGGTTCTGGCGATAGCGATTCAGAAGGTGGTGCTGGAAGCTCAGGCGATTCAGAAGGCAATGATGAAGATCATGATGATGACAGCGCAGATGATGATGGCAATCAGGAACGATCAAAAAATCGCGGGCTTAAGACATCAAAAGGAAAGTCTGGCCGATCTCACCAGAAATCAATTCGCAAAGCAGTGCAGCGAAACCAGATATTACCGCTAAATAAAATCAAGCGACGAATTGCCAAATATACTAAGTCTGAAATAATCTCCATAGAACTTGAACACAAACGATTCGGTTGGGTATACGAGTTTAAGATCATTGACCGAAAGGGCCGACTGCTCGAAGTCTACATGAATGCCACAACCGGCAAAGTGATCAAATCGAAGAACCGAGGGAAACGGGGAAAATAAATGCGGCTTTTGCTTGTTGAAGATGACCCGTTGATTTCTCGGGACGTGGCAGCTGTTCTATCCAAAAACGGATATTTGGTTGACACTGAAGCCAACGGTGAAGAAGCCTGGTTTAAGGGCGATGTCGAAGAATATGCCGTGGTCATACTCGATCTGGGCTTACCGGGCATGGATGGATTGTCAGTATTAAAGCGTTGGCGAGAAAATAACCGAAATTTTCCTGTTCTTATTTTAACCGCACGCGGCAACTGGAGCGAGCGCGTTGAGGGCATTGATGCTGGGGCCGATGACTATTTGGTAAAACCTTTTCAAATGGAAGAACTTCTTGCCCGGTTAAGGGCAATTGTACGCCGCGCATCCGGGCAGGCATCACCCGTCATCACCGCTGGCAATATGAGACTTGATACAAGAACAAAATCTCTGACTGTCAACGGTTCTCCCGTTGAATTGTCGCCGATGGAGTATCGCTGTCTGCATTTTCTGGCTTTAAATCGAGACAAAGTCGTCTCGCAGATGGAACTGACAGAACAGCTTTATGCGCAAGATTTTGAGCGGGACAGTAACTCGGTTGAAGTGCTGATTGCTCGAATGCGCAGAAAACTGGGCAAGGGAATAATCAAAACCAAACGTGGATTCGGGTATACCCTCTCGGATGGAGATAACTCTTGAATTCTTTGAGAGTACGTTTTCTTTTAGTTTCTGCAATCAGTATCGCTTTGGCCCTCACGGCGGCCGGATTCATCATGATCCGATTGTTTGAGAAGAATTTAGAGCGCCGGGTAGAAACTGAATTGACCAATTTTGTCAACCAGATTGCTGCCGAGTTATCATTCGATAAAGATGGCCAGCTAACGCCGCCCAAGAACCTGCTGGATAGACGGTTTGACCTCGCCTATAGCGGATTATACTGGCAAATCGACGACACGACAAAAGAAAAGCAATTGCGTTCGAGATCACTATGGGATTATGCCTTGCCACTGCCAGACAATCCTCACGGGGCCGGAGAAATTCACCGGTATTTCATTGATGGCCCAGATGACAGCACCGTTATTGTTGAGGAACGGGAACTAACAGTGGCATCACCTTTGGGTGTGCGCCCAATTCGAATTAGCGCCGGAATGGATTACAAGACAATTACCGAAGCACGCAGCGAGTTCGCACTTGATATGGTGCCTTTTCTGGTTGTTTTGGGCATTTTTCTGTTGATTGGCTCGGCCATTCAAATGACGCTGGGCTTAAAACCCCTAAAGAATATTCAAACCGGCCTTAATGCTGTTAGGGACCGGGAAAAATTGCGCCTGGATGGCGATTTTCCAGATGAAGTAAGGCCCCTTACCCAGGCAATTAATCAGCTGCTGGATTCTCAAGATGAGACCATATCACGGGCACGAAAACAGGCGGCAAATCTTGCTCATGGATTAAAAACACCGCTTACGGTTTTGACCAATGATGCTAAAAAAATTGAGGCCATGGGCCAAACCGAACTGGCGAAAGAATTGATGGACCTTGCCAGGACAATGCGCAGCCATGTCGATTATGAATTGGCTCGCAGCCGCATCACGCCTGAGCAAAACCAGCGCAAAAGCGATGGTTGTCCGCATGATATCGTTTTTGAAATCGTAAAAACATTGCAAAGGATGCCAAATGGCGAATTAATTCAGTGGAATGTATCGGTTCCGAAAATGAGCACGGTTATGGTTGACCCGGATGATTTGAGAGAATTACTTGGCAATATCATTGAGAACGCGCTTAAATGGACAAACTCGATGATCGCGATTACGGGTAATGCCACGGCAAACCGCTTCACACTGATTATCGAGGACGATGGCGCGGGCCTGGATCCGAAATTGATTGATTCAATCATGCTACGTGGCATTCGCCATGATCAAAAAATTCCCGGCACCGGTATTGGGTTATCGCTCGTTCAAGAAATTTGTGAAGTCTACAGCATCGACATGACGATCGAAAACCGGCAGTCAAATGGCCTGAGTGTAACGCTCGGCTTTGATGCATAGTCGGCTATTGAGCGCCAATTCCTTAGAATACACGGCCTCTAATCCTGACGAATTCCATCAACAATTCGGTAACTTGGCTGGTACATCGTAACCAGCTCTTCTGCGGCTGTTGGGTGAACTGCCATGGTTCGGTCGAAGTCAGCCTTGGTTGCGCCCATTTTCATCGGGATCGCCATTAGCTGCGCCATCTCACCGGCATCCGGCCCAAGCACATGCGCACCAACAACCTTGTTGCTTTGGCTGTCGACAATCAGCTTCATCATGGTTTTCTCATCACGCCCGGAAAGTGTGTGTTTCATCGGGCGAAACACTGCCTTGAAAATATCGAGATTACCAATTTTTTCAATGGCCTCCTCTTCGCTCACACCAACTGTGCCAATTTCTGGATGGGAAAATACAGCGGTTGCAATGATATCGTGATCAGGCATTTGGGGCTTGCCTAAAAACTCCGTGTCGATGAAACACATGGATTCGTGAATAGCCACCGGGGTGAGCGGAACCCGGTTTGAAACATCACCAACGGCCCAAATGTTTTCAGCGCTGGTCTTCGAATACTCGTCGACCACAATATGGCCGCTCCAATCGAGCTCAACACCGGCTTTTTCCAGCCCAAGTTCACCGGTCAGCGGCAATCGCCCAATTGCCAGCATAACCTGATCAGCGCTCAAAACTTCGCCGCCTGACAGCGTTACAATTAGCCGGCCATCGCCTTTTTCAACCTTTTCAAAGGTCTCGTTACATATTATGCGAACGCCCTTCTTTTCCATCTCCTGATGCAAATGCTGGCGCAAATCCATATCGAAGTGACGCAGAATTTCAGGGCCACGGTAGACAATGGTGGTTTCAACACCGAGACCGGCAAACACGCCAGCAAATTCAACGGCAACATAACCGCCGCCGGAAATTACGATACTCTTTGGCAGCTGCTTGATGTGAAAAACCTCGTCTGAGGTAATGCACAATTCGTGTCCGGGAAGTTCCGGTTGTCTGTTTGGAGTTCCGCCAACAGCAATCAGAATTTTTTCTGCGGTGACCGTTCGATCTTCGGCCAGTAGACGCACTTCATTTGGCCCCTCAAGCACGGCACGAGAGTTGAAGATGTCTGCATTGGCATTGTCCAGCCCTTTGCGATAAAGCCCTTCCAGCCGCTCGATTTCACGATCCTTATTGGCAATCAGGGTCGGCCAGTCAAAGCTGGTTTCACCGACAGTCCAGCCAAAACCTTTGGCATCTTCAAAATGTTCTGCAAATGACGAGGCATAGACAAACAATTTTTTTGGCACGCAACCGCGGATTACACAGGTGCCGCCATAGCGATATTCTTCGGCGATACCAACCCGTTTGCCAAGGCCGGCAATCACCCGCCCTGCCCGCACACCGCCAGAGCCACCACCAATTACAAACAAATCATAATCATATGTCATAGAATTTTAGCCCCGGCATCGCCACACATCATTGAGCGCTTTAGTTAGGGTCAAGACCCATTAATGTCATCCATTCTGCGCCAGGTAATTTGCCTGCTGAACAGAAGGAATATCGCAGGTAATATCAATATCATCAAGATATTACGACGTATTCAGCAGCCAAATTACCAGCGCCCGAAGGGTTTGGTAGAAAGCATCCGCCTGATCGCAACAAATGCTCGAAAAGATCCCGATCTGCCCTTGCGCTTTGTTACAACCATTCGAATACTTCTTTCCAAACAGAATTGTGTGAGATTAATGAGTCCTGACCCTAAGTGCTTCGCTATCTATCTGCAAGGGAGATTTCACGATGCCTGCAAACAACAATCGCTCAAATAAGAGTGAATGGCCGAATTCTACTTACTGCATCACAGCTATTGAAATGGGTAAGGTGTCTGGATCGCCCAATTATACATGACAACAAGCGCAAATTAATTGATGCCCTTGTCCTTCATGGTTTTTTCAACGGCCAGGTTCAAATCACGAACGATACCGGCTCCCCAAATTTTTGACGCCTTGTTCAATTCACGGGTGATAACAGGCGCTTCTTTCAACAATTTTTGTCCGGCAGATGAGGAATAAAAATCCTGGATTTTCTTCAACTCTTCTTCGTTGAACACCCGCCCATAAATTACAGCTGACTCATTTTCCAAATCACCACGGCGTGGTGCAAGTTTCAATGTTTCCTCATCAACAATTACTGAAACAATATCAGCAAGGTCGGGACGAGCAGCGATGATATCTGATTTAACCTTGTTGGAAATTGCAGGCAAAATACGGTCAAACTGGTCGGTTGCACCAGACGCTGCAAGGGCTGACTTTGAAGCTTTCAAATGTGATGGAGAAAGCTCCGCGGCATTAGCTTGTGCAATTCCAAGACTTCCCAACACTAAAATTGTCGCCAATGCCCCGGCAAATTTGATTGTATTTTTCATTTTAACTCCAAAGTTCCGAATTTAAAAACGCCTAGGTAGCGTTCAATATTTGAATTCCATTTGTTCCAGCCAGAATAGCAGTTTTAGCGATATTGATAAACAGGCCATGTTCCACAACGCCAGGAATTTGCAACAAATCGTCTGATAACGCTTTTGGGTTGGGAATACGGCCAAAAGATGCATCCAGAATCAGATGACCTCCATCGGTAACAAATTCTTTCTCACCGTTTAATCTCAACACCACGTCGCCACTAAGATCAAGGGATCGCGTGACATTTTCAATCGCAATTTTTGTTGCAGCAAGGCCAAAAGAGTTTACCTCGATCGGCAGATCATAAGCACCCAATGTTTCGACCAATTTGCTTTCATCGGCAATCACCAGCATTGAAGCAGATGCTTTTGCAACAATCTTCTCTCTCAGCAGCGCACCGCCGCCGCCCTTAATCAGGTTTAATTCTCTATCGGTTTCGTCTGCTCCATCAATTGTCAAATCAAGAACGGGCGTTTCCTCAAGCGTTGTCAGCGGAACACCAAGCTCACGACAAAGAGCGGCAGTTCGTTCCGACGTCGGCACCCCGATAATCGACAATCCTGCATTTACTTTTTCAGCAAGCAGCTTGACGAAAGCATCGGCTGTTGAACCTGTACCAATGCCCAGTTTCATTCCATCTTGAACATAATCAAGAGCAACGCGTGCGGCTGCGGTTTTCAGATCATCGGACATTCAATATTTCTCGAACTCTTATAGGTGTATTCACATTGCGGATCATTGTTACCCTTTATTTTCAAAGGAAGAAACGGGATTTGAAAATTAGAGTAAACGTGGTAAAGGCGGATTTTTGGTGTATCGACTGCTATCATGAAGTCGGGACTGATGCCAGCTATTTGCTTGATCTTCGGGCGGACATAGATATTGGGCGACAGGTTATGAATGATAATAAACGACCGGTTCTGGTCCTCGACCTTGATGGCACGCTGGTAAATACAAAGCCTGACCTGGTTGCAGCACTCAATGTGGCAATCGAAAGCGTTGGGCTTGCGCCTGTCCCTGATGAACTTATTGGGCATGGGGTCGGGCAAGGCGTGCGGGCGATGTTATCAAAATCGTTTAATCATTATGATGAGGCGCTATCAGAAGAGCTGCAGGACGAATTGTTTATAAAATTTGTGAACTATTACAGCAATAATATCGCAAATTTTTCAAAGCCATATTCAGGCGTTCAAACCGCTCTGCGTACATTTAGCGACAGCGGATGGCATTTGGCGGTGTGTACCAATAAGCCTGAAAACATGGCAAAAGCGCTATTGAAAGCGCTTGACATGGATGACCAGTTTGCAGCTATTTGCGGGCTGGATACTTTCCCTGTCAGCAAGCCACATGCGGACCACATTTTGAAAACCATATCTATGGCCGGTGGATGCGTGGAAGGTTCTGTTATGGTTGGCGATACCGCAACGGATGTCGATGCGGCAAAGAATTCCGGTATCCCTTCAATCGTGGTGGATTTTGGATATTCCCCAACGCCCGTTCAATCATTGGGGGCGAGCAAAATAATTTCAGGTTTTGACCAATTATGGGATGCGGTTGAGCAAATCTAAACCAGCTCAGACGACCGCGGTTCGGCGCATGAAATGACGCTCGTATTTGTTTCAAATTGCCGCCCGGCAGGCCGGGCGGCCAAGCAATAAAGTCAGCTTTGAACGTCTACCCGCGCATTGGTGGTTTTCTTGATTGCTTTGAGCAGGTGTTTGTCGCGCCCATACATATCTGAATAGAACTGGACTTCACCAGCTTCGCTTGGCCAAGCGGTAAAGTAGGCCACATAAACAGGTACTTGCTCATTCAAAAACTGGGTATTGTTGCGTTTGGTGCTCAGGCGAGCCTTGATCGCAGCAATATTCGTACCCAGTACAGCTGCGGCCATTGCCCTTGGGCTTTTAAGTCTTACGCAACCATGGCTGAGAGCCCTTTTATTGCGTTTGAAAAGACTTTTTGCTGGCGTATCATGCATGTAAATATTGTGCTTGTTGGGGAATAGTATTTTTAATTCACCAAGTGCATTTTTGGGTCCGGGGGTCTGGCGTACATTATATCCAAAATTCGCCCCAACACTGTACCAATCTACGCTGGCAGACGAAACCCTTCGCCCTGAACGGTTGGTCATTTCATAGCCGCGCTGGTCCAGATAGGATGGGTTTTTGCGCAATTTTGGCAACATTTCATTGACCAGAATTGAGCGTGGAACGCCCCAATAAGGATTATAAACCACTTTCTCGATTTTATCGTAAAAGAAGTTGGTTTGGTTGGAACGCTTACCAACCACAACCCGCATTGACAGCTCTTCGCGTCCACCAGATAAATAGGTCGCCCGATAGGCCGGTTGGTTGATAAACACGTGACGGTTGCCAAATTTTCGCGGGTGCCAACGCAACCGCTCGATTGACACAATGATGCTGTTAATCTTGGTTGCAACCGGTGTATCACTCATTTTTGATACGGTTCTGCTGCCGATAATACCGTCTGGCTTCAATTTGTTTTCTTTCTGAAACCCTTTTACCAGCGCCACAAGATCTGGCGTATAGGTTTCAGTGCCGTCATAAAAATACAATTCAACAGCGTATTTTTTCAGCAATTCTTCCGAACCACGATGTTTAATGGCTTTGACGATGGTGGGAATTTCGACATGCGATTTGCCCGGCCGCACAAATGTATCAGGATCAACAACAATTGCATCATCCACCGTTTGGCGAAGTTCTGCCAAAGTTCTCACGAATGTGGCAAATGCCGGATGCTCAGGATGAAGTGAAATCAGGTATTGAGCGGGCGCATCAAAGCTGGAATTATCCGGCAAGGAAGGTGTTATAGGAATATTTGCAGCATCAACGCTGGCTGTTTGGATGGAGCCTGCTACTTCTCGGGTGGAAACCAGATTTTCCCGCACCCGGTTGCGAGAGGCATGCAATTTTGCCAGCACATCGGCCGGCTTCAACTTCTTTTTTGGGAAATCATGGTAACCGCTTAATTTATTGGGATTTATCAAGCCGCCATTAGCATCAAGTGCATAGCGCACCGCGCGCAGCGACATCTTCATCTCAAACTTGATAAGCTTCGCAAGCACATCAGAATACGGTTCTTCGGCGGGCGAAAACTCAGGTAATTTCACCAGGTAATCGTTATTTTGCAGACCATATTTCTCCGCTGAACCAAAGACCCCGATAACATCGGCCGCATCCACATTGGGTTTTAAATCTGTCACCCAGATAAATTCAGGATTCTCGCTGTAATGGGTGATAATTGCCTTGGCAATGTCTGCACGTGCACGCGTATCGACACCATTTACAAATTGCAGTGCCTCGGCGAATACCATCCGGTTTTGATCGATTTCGCTGGTTTGCGGGCCGTAATATCCCAGACTGGGTGCCAGTTTTGCAAGGCTGGTAAAATTTGCCTTTTTCTGTGCTTTGGGACGATAGTTATAATATTGAGCGGTCTTGACCCGTGGTTTCTTTACAACCACGCGTGGTAGTTGTTGAGGTTGGGTTATTGGTTGCTCGCGCCGCAACCGGCGGTTTCGGCGATTGTTTCCGTTAAACAATAACTCAAATAGCGATTGTGCCTCGACATTTGGCACAGGTGCAGTAAATGACGCTGTGAGTGCCGCAAGCACTACCAGTATTGGTTTGTTAAAATAATTTTTCATACTGTTTACCGCCACTCGGGTGCCATGAGGAATATTGGTTACTATAATGAACGAATTGCCGCTGATAAAGTGTTAATATCGGTGTTTTATGCACATTTAGTTGAAGGTACTACGCATTGTTTGGTTGGATTGTGCCATTGGTCACATTATCGCAACTGCAACAATTTGGCTGAAAGTGCGGAAATTCTGGTCCAAAATTCCACGGTTTGAATGAATAGCACAAACTCTTTTCTTGCATCCTCGGATTTACCAGAATAGTTTTATATTCATATTCAAGAATACAATTTCACTCTGAACAATCGGGATATATATGGCTATCTGCAAATCTGTAATCGATGCTATCGGCAATACGCCCCTCATTCGGCTCAACAAAGTGTCTGATGAAACCGGCTGCGAGATTTTGGGTAAAGCAGAGTTTATGAACCCCGGTCAATCGATCAAAGACCGGGCCGCCCTGTCGATCATCAATGATGCGGTTGCCAGGGGTGAGATTAAGCCCGGTGGCACCATTGTAGAGGGTACTGCTGGAAATACCGGCATAGGAATTGCCATGGTTGGCAATGCGTTGGGGTATCGCTCCGTCATTGTAATGCCGGACACTCAAAGCCAGGAAAAAAAGGATGCCATTCGCTCCTTTGGTGCAGAGCTTATTGAGGTGCCCGCGGCCCCATACCGGAACCCGAATAACTTCGTGCATATTTCCAATCGCATTGCGGAACAATTGGCGAAAAGCGAGAAAAACGGCGCTGTTTGGGCACAACAATTTGATAATATCGCTAATCGGCAGGCCCATATTGATACGACCGGCCCGGAAATCTGGCAGCAATCAAATGGCAAGATTGACGGTTTTGTTTGCGCGGTAGGCTCCGGCGGCACATTGGCCGGTATTGCCACCGCCCTTCGTGATCGCAAGAAAGATATCAAAATCGGACTGGCCGACCCGGGCGGTGCCGCGCTGTATGAATATTACAAAAATGGCGAATTGAAATCCGAGGGCACATCCATAACCGAAGGCATTGGCCAAATCCGCATTACGGCAAATCTGGAAGGGTTGGAAGTCGATTTTCCCTACCGGATTACTGACAACGAAGCGCTTCCTTATATTTTCGATCTTATGCAAAATGAAGGCCTGGCACTTGGTGGCTCGACTGCGATTAACATTGCTGGAGCCGTGCGCATGGCGAAAGAAATGGGGCCGGGCCATACGATTGTGACAATTTTGGCGGACTATGGCTCACGCTATCAGGCGAAACTGTTCAACCCGGAATTCCTGCGCTCAAAAGAACTGCCCTACCCCAAATGGATGGAAGAAAAAAGCACAATCGACATTCCATTCGAGGACGTTGAGTAATGGCATTTGTTACCAAAAAGCGCTTTATTGAAGACGCTTATCTTGCAACGATTGATGCCAATGTGGTTGGTATAAATGATCGTGGCGGCATTATTCTTGATCAATCAATTTTCTATGCAACCAGCGGCGGCCAGCCCGGCGATAGCGGCTATTTCGAGCGCGAGAATGGCAGTAAAATTGATATAGCACTTGCGGTTTACGGTGACAGTAAGGAAGAAATCGTCCACGTACCAAAAGCAGATCAAGGCGTGCCCGAAATCGGCGAAAAGCTGGTTCTGAAAATCGATTGGGACCGACGCCTTAAACTGATGAAAATGCACACAGCCCTTCACCTTCTAACCGTTATTGCCCCCTACCCTATCACCGGAGCCAGTGTTAGCGAAGATGTCTCGCGGGTGGATTTTGATATTCCTGATCTCGATACCGACAAGTTTGAGGTTTCAGAAAAACTGATGCAGATGGTCAGTGATGACCATAAGGTTTTTACCCGCTGGATTTCTGAAGAAGAACTTGAAGCCAATCCGGGCCTGGTAAAATCCAAGAATGTTCGACCGCCAAGGGGGCAAGGCAAAATTCGGCTTGTTTGCATCGGCGAAAATGGTGAAATCGATACCCAGCCCTGTGGTGGAACCCATGTGCTTTCCACCGGTGAAATAGGTGATATTTATATTGCCAAAATTGAGAAAAAGGGCAAACAAAACCGCCGCTTTCGGGTTGCGATGGGCATACGTCCCGCCCAATAAGTATCACAACATTTAAAAACACCCAATATTACAAAGGCACCAGACCCAATGAATAACCCAGCAAAAACAGTGACCGCGGAATGGTTGAACGAGCACCTTACAGATCCTGACGTTAAAATCATTGATGCGTCGTGGTACATGCCCGGGGCTGAGATGAGTGCCCATGAGATATTTGAAGAAGGCCATATTCCCGGTGCGGTACAGTTCGATATTGATGAAATTGAATTGCCAAATTCGGGCCTGCCGCACATGTTGGCGAGTGAGGCAGACTTTGCTGCGAGTGTCAGCAAAATGGGCATTAGCGATGGTGATACAATTGTTATTTATGATGGCATTGGGGTGTTCATGGCGGCATCCCGGGTCTGGTATAATTTTGTAATCATGGGCGCGAAAGACGTGCGCTTATTGGCGGGTGGCATGCCCGCATGGAACCGGTTAAATTTACCACTGGAAGCAGGCCGCCCGGTGCCTGAACCCGCAAGTTTTACTGCCAATTTCGACAAATCCAGAGTAAAATCCATCGACGATATTCGTCAGGTAATTTCCACGGGCGGAGCGCAGATACTGGATGCACGGGCGCGCGAACGCTTTAGCGGCGAAGTTGCAGAAAGCAATCCGAACCTGAAGGTCGGTCATATGCCTGGCGCGATCAACGTGCCTTATAATCCGCTGATGAAATTGGGGGAATTTAAGAGTGAAGATGATCTTCGAGCGATTTTTAAAAAGGCAGGTGTAGACCTTTCCAAACCAATTATCACCAGCTGTGGCTCAGGGGTAACCGCATGTGTGATAAATTTTGCGTTGGACATTCTCGGCCACAGCGATCACGCCATGTATGATGGTTCCTGGACAGAATGGGGCAGCGCGAAGAATGCCGACGTTGTCAAAGGCGCTTAGTTGACGGTGAAATAAACAACATTCAGGACTTGAATATTCTTTCATCAATATCGTCAATATCGTGATCAAGGCTTCCAAGCTCTTCGGTCTTTGCCTGATATTCGCTCGCCATTTGTTCCGCTAAGTCTTTAATTTTATTGACAGAATTTTTTAGAAATAACGCAACCGCAATCAATCCCGACAATACAGATACGGACAGGATAAACAACGAACCTCCGAACCCTCTTGGCATAACGATCAGAACTACGGCCAAAATCAGTAAAGTACTGAGAATGGCAATACGTTGAAAACTAGTTGTGCTCCTGACTTTCATATCAACCCCCTAAATAGTTGTGAGACTGACAGCTTAACTGACTTTCTGTAATATTCAGAAAATCCAACTGGAACAATTTTCATAAAACCTGACTAAAATTTTACCGGTTTTTGCAAGAATTTTTTCATATCTAACCACAGAAACTTGGCGGCCTTATACGGTATCGGACAGGACATAAATTACCCGATCGGCGGTTAGATCTTTTGATGCAGCTTGATACGCGACCATATGCGGGGATGCAGCATGGCTCATCAACGCATCCAGATTGGCCCATTTTTCAACCACCATAAATGAATCGGGGCCGAGTTCAGTTTGAAACCCACCAACCCCTTCGCTATCTATTGTTGCCCCATATTCAATGCAGCCATCTTCAGCCAATACGGCAGGCACATTGGCATTAAAAAGTGCGAGCAGTTTTGCCCGCCTGCCATCTTGTGCCGTTAAAATTGCAATGACATGAACTCTTTCCATTGTGATTGATCCTAATATTAATTCGAATTATTGCGGGTCGATGGGTGACGGCGGTGTGCCCGCTTGCTCGATGGCCTCACCGGCATCCAACAAAATATCTTCGCGGTAACGCCCGGCAATCAGCTGAACACCCAATGGTGTTTTTCCGATAAGCCCGGTTGCTACACTCAGGCCCGGAAGTCCCAGCAATGGCAATCCCAACTGGGTTAGCTGTGCCTCCATGATCGCCTCAAACGCTTCATTGGATTGAACATCCGCCTGATCTGCAAAGGGCAATTCTGCCGAAATCGGGCAAATCAGCACCGGATATTTTTGCAAAAATAATTGCCATTCGCGTAGCCAATAAGACCGTGATTGCAGTGCGTCAAGCAATTCGCTCACGTCAATTGGTGGTGAGCGGTCGGTCATGTGTTTAAATATGAACTGTGATGCGGGTTCGTTTTCCTTCTCGAAATAGGGAAGTGCCGCCCGGCGCATTTCAGCCATCCACAGCTTCGCATTTAAGGCTGCGGCCTCGCGAAATGACGGAGATTTCACCTCTTCCACTTCCCAGCCTTGGGACTTCAACCGTTCGGCCGCATCGCGCAATGCGGCTTCAACTTCGCTTGCTACAACAAGCCCATTGGGTGCCACACAAAGGGCGGCGCGTTTTGGGTATTCACCTTGATCAATCGGTACGGGAACCCACCAGGGATCGCGAATATCTTCTGCAGCCATCGCCTCAAGGCCAATCCTCAAATCGGCAATGGTACGGGCAATCGGGCCAGAAACCGCCATAATTTGTCCGCCAATATGGCGTTCAGCACCGGATGCGTTAAAGGCTGGAATACGCCCCAAAGTTGGCCGCAACCCGTGCACACCGCAGGCATAGGCCGGATAGCGGATTGAACCGCCAATATCGGTTCCATGCCCAATGGCGCAAATTCCACTTGCAACTGCAGAGGCCGCACCCCCGGATGAACCACCCGGCGTGAGAGATTTATCGCGTGGATTTAAAGTCGCGCCATGCAAATTATTGCTGGTGAACCAGCGCAAAGAGAATGCGGGCGTATTGGTGCGCCCAACAATAACCGCGCCGGCTTTTCTAATATTTGCAACGACCGGGCTGTCGGCTTCGGCGATCAGATCTTTTAAAATTACCAGCCCATTTGTAGTCGCATGCCCGACCTGATCGGTATTCACTTTTATCGTAACAGGCACGCCACATAACGGCCCCGGGTCAACACCTTTGGCAATTTGCGTATCAATTTCTTTTGCCGCCGCAATCGCCTCATCTGGCATTTCTTTAACAACTGCATTCAAGGCGCCATTAACGTCGCTCAATCTTTGCAAATGACTGTCGCAGGTTTCAACTGCAGAAAATTTACGTGAACGAATTCCGGATGCAATTTCTGAAGCCGAAAGTTGCCATAGCTGCGACATGTACAATCCTACCTGTTTGTTGGAGCCTGATTGTTTTGGATTTTTGCACCAATGGCAATTTCAGTCCAACAATAAGTTTTCATATTTGGATTTTTTTCGGAATTGGTAGCTGGTAACTTATCTGGCGCACGTGTGAGGCCTGAATTTCAAGCAGGCCATGTGTCCGGTATGGACCTGACCCGTTCAATCAAAATGTGTTACCTATGTCTCCGGGTCGGACCCAGCAAAAAATGGTCGGAACAGCAGGATTTGAACCTGCGACCCCTCGCCCCCCAGGCGAGTGCGCTACCGAACTGCGCCATGCTCCGACTAGACTGTTTCAATTCTTGATAGAATCAGTCGAGTTATATATCGCTCACGGCTATTCGGGCGCGGCGCGCCTGGCCTTACGTGAGTACGGCACATAAGCGCCGGGCCGCCTTTGCGACCTTGAGCGGGTCAAAGTAAATATAACGGGCTCTAAAGAGCTGTTTAGCCTCTTGGTTGCTATTATTCAACCAGTGAAATGGTTTGCAGATGGGAAATATTTCCCTCAAATGCGTGCGTTACCGCGCCTGATCAAGCAGGCGTTTACATTCCAGCAATTCCATCAATGTGGCATTGAGCGCTTGAATATCATCGCTGGAAATTTGTGAGGCACCGACAAGGCTGTCATCATCGCCATTTGCAGAAGCACGACCACCAACAAGCTTGCCGAGCAGTCCGGGACTGGATTTGGCCGATTTGCCATTACCGAGATCCGCAACAGTTGGTGCGGTTGATTCTGGCGCACTGCTTTTGGCAAGGGCGGCCATATCGAAGGAACCAGATGCGGCCGCCATGACAAATTTGTTGCCCTGCTCTTTTAAAATTCGCTGAACGCCCTTGATTGTATAGCCTTCAGAATAAAGCAGATAACGGATGCCTTTCAGCAATTCCACGTCATCGGGCCGGTAATAACGCCGTCCCCCACCTCTTTTCATGGGCTTGATCTGGTTGAATCGCGTTTCCCAAAACCGCAGCACATGCTGCGGCAAGTCAAGGTTTTCGGCAACCTCACTTATAGTACGAAATGCATCCGGGCTTTTATTCGCCAATTGCTCTGTCTTTCTCCTGGTGCAACTTTCCGCTTTGGCGTTTCGATAAACAAAAAAAGCCAACGGGAACACTGCACTAATGCGAATCAGTACAGTAATATCTCACTGGAACGCGAAAAAAGAAAGATAAAGCTTACAGCCTGTGGATGAATTGTTGGACCGCGATAACCTGGGCCGCTACTTGGAATGGCCCTTAATGACTGCCTGCTTAAGCACATTTGAAGGTTTAAACACCATCACCCGGCGTGGAGAAATTGGGACTTCCTCTCCGGTTTTTGGGTTTCGTCCGATACGCTCGTTCTTTGATCGCACCAGAAACGAGCCGAATGAAGACAATTTGACCGAATCACCATCGACCACAGACTTGCAAATCTCATCCAATACGCTTTCAACCAGCGTAGAAGATTCTGTTCGCGATAGTCCCACCTTTTGATAGACGGCTTCACAAAGGTCGGCTCTAGTTAAAGTTTTCGAGGCCATACTTCATCCAATAAATTGTTTTTTAAGCAACAGATGGTTGATTTTTGCAAAATAACCGACAAAAAACAATAGCATAAAAGAATTATCTGGTGCCGTTACGGAATGTTTTGGCTGCCAAGACCATGCTTTTACCAGCGAAGAAGCACCGAGCCCCAGGTAAACCCGCCTCCCATTGCTTCCAGCAAAATTATATCGCCCTGGTTGATACGCCCATCAGCAACAGCTTGCGCCAGAGCGAGCGGAATTGATGCCGCAGAGGTATTCCCATGCATATCTACGGTAATGACCACTTTTTCCGATGGGATTTTTAGCTTGCGCGCCGATGCATCAATAATCCGCTTGTTCGCCTGATGCGGCACAAACCAATCGATCGTTTCAGCATTTAAGCCAGTTGCATCAAATGCGGCAACAATCACATCGGTGATCATGCCAACCGCATGTTTGAATACTTCGCGCCCCTGCATACGCAAATGCCCAACAGTGCCGGTGGATGATGGGCCACCATCGACAAAGAGCTTGCTCTTGTGCGAACCATCGGAACGAAGATGACTGGACAGTATTCCACGATCGGCGGTCAGGCCAACGCCTTCTTGCGCCTCCAGAACAACGGCCCCTGCCCCATCGCCAAACAGCACGCAGGTGGTGCGATCTTCCCAATCCAGAATGCGCGAGAAAGTTTCAGCACCAATGACCAATACTTTTTGCGCCTGTCCGCCACGAATGTAGAGATCAGCGGTTGTCAGCGCAAATATAAAGCCTGAGCATACCGCCTGCATATCAAAGGCAGCGCCATGCTTCATGCCCAGACGATGTTGAATTTCCACCGCCGTTGCCGGGAACGTATTGTCAGGGGTCGATGTTGCCAGAATAATCAAATCAATATCAGCAATTTCCACACCGGCATCGGCAAGTGCTGCGCGCGCGGCCTTTTCACCCAGATCGGCGGTGGTTTCGCCCTCCCCGGCGATGTGGCGCTGTTTAATGCCGGTTCGCTGAATGATCCACTCATCAGATGTATCGACGGTTTTTTCAAGGTCTGCGTTGGTGACGATATTTTCCGGTAAATATGAGCCACAGCCAATGACAACAGAACGGATCATGATACTTCAATTCCTGTTATTGAGATTTTTCATTTTCGTCAGTCGCAATCTTTGACTGCTCGTATATTTCCAGATCAGTAGAAATTTTTCTGATCAAACCGTTGTGGATCATGTCATAGCCAAGGTCAATCGCTGCGGCAAAACCTTCTGCATCGGTTCCACCATGGCTTTTGATAACTACCCCATTAAGCCCCAAAAAGACGCCGCCATTTGAACGCCGCGGGTCCATTTTCTGTCGCAGCCGGTCAAAAGCCTGTTTGGCAAAAATATAGCCAATGCGGGCCAAAAGGGTTCGGCTCATGGCTGCGCGCAGATATTCGGCAATCTGCTTGGCAGTACCTTCGGCGCTCTTTAATGCAATATTTCCGGTAAAGCCTTCGGTCACCACCACGTCTACGGTGCCCTTGCCAAGATCATCGCCTTCAACGAAGCCTGAATATTTCAGGCCTGGCAGCGATACCTCCCGCAACATGGCGCCGGCGGTCTTGATTTCATCAAGCCCCTTCACCTCCTCAACCCCGATATTCAAAAGGCCGACGGTCGGTTTTTCAAGATTAAACAAGGCGCGCGCCATTGCAGAACCCATCAGGGAAAAATCAATCAATTGCTGGGCATCCGCCCCAATAGTTGCCCCCACATCAAGAACGATGCTTTCGCCCTTCAATGTTGGCCAGATCGCGGCAAGAGCGGGCCGCTCGATACCTGCCATCATGCGCAGGCAAAATCGGGCCATGACCATCAACGCGCCGGTGTTGCCAGCGGAAATCATCACTTCGGCCTCGTGATTTTTTACCGCCTCGATGGATTTCCACATGCTGGAATCACGTCGCCCGCGCCGCAAAGCCCGGCTTGGCTTTTCGTCCATTGTGATGCTGACTTCGCAATGGTGAAAGTTTGATGCGGCTTTAACGCGCGGATATTTTTCCAATATCGGCTCGACGGCATCCTTCTCGCCATAAAGCTCATAGCGAATGTTGGGGTGGCGCAATAGCGAAAGGTCTGCGCCGGGGATAACCACATCCGGCCCCACATCACCCCCCATTACGTCCAGCGAAATCGTTATAGTTTTTGCCATATATCTCGCTGTCTATTTTTGAATTTGGTTCTAAATGCGGTGGCGCTCACCGCAATTGAGAGAATCTTTGCAAAAATAGCGATTAATTAAAAACTAACAAGCCGCGATGTGATTAATGCACGGCTCTTTAGCAAGAAAAAATCAGGAATAGGTTTTAAAAGCCTATTCGCTCTTGCCGTTTTTCAATTGAGCGAGCACCGCAAATGGCGACAAAGGCGCTTCATCTTCATCGGCTTTACTCTTGTAAATATCATCCAGCGACACACCCACCGCACGCGGATGCGGGTCTATTGATAATGCAAAAACCTCTAGCAATATCCGACTTAAATCAATCACCGTACCTTCAAAGGTATCCGGCAGGTCCGCGCCTTCAGGGTCCAAAACCAATTCGCCACTTTCGTCCAGCTTGGGTTTGGCAAAGGGGGAACCCTCCGGCACCAGAATTTGAGCAATGCCATCGCTGATAATTTGGGTCACCGGTTCCAGCGTTACAACACAGGGCTGGGCAATCGTTGCCTTCAATTCCCCCTCGATATTTACCCCATCGCGGCGCCAGCGCGAAATATGCAATTCCGCCGTAAAATCAGCCATATCGGAGAGGTTAAAGGATTTAACCAGCGCGCTTTTTTCCTCAGCGCTAATGGCGATTTTCATGTGCCTGCCTTTAGTGGGCAAACGGGTAACATCAATTTCGATCGGTTTTAACAGTGAGGCTTGGTCTTGCATGGCAATAATATCTTTGATTGTTAAACGGAGACAGGCTCGACCGCATCCAGTGCGATTTTACCGTCTACTATGTCTTCGACGGCCAATCCCTTTATATGGGTGTGAAGGCGGATCATATATTCGGCCAGGGCTTTGGCGCAATTATCATTATGTTCATCGGTAAAAATATTACGATTGATAATGACCATCAACTGCTCTTTATCGCCCTTTTCGACCGGCTGTTCATAGGCGCGCAGGCGGCCATAGTAAACTTCGGTCATTTTTTTAAGTTTTTTGGGCACCGACGTATCACCGACACCTTCTTCGCGCAGGCCACGGTCCATATCGAGCAAAAACGCATCAAATATATCTTGCGAGAGCTCCCGGCATTCCTCGCCCGCATCTTTAAGCCGATGTGATAGCAAAAATACATGCAATACCATCATATCGAATCGGCCGTTTATCGAATCGGGCACGCCTAAATCTCGATAAAGCACCGGATTGCGGGCCCTGGCCACAAGACTGCCATAAATCTCGTATGGAACATCACGCTTGGTTGTTCCTTTCGATATTTTGGAGAATAGTTGTCCAAACATTTGTTGGTTCCTTGCGCAGATTGCGCTATATGATTTAGAATGAAATAACGTGCCGGTGTGGTGGATTAAATATTCCTGTCACATTTTGGTGAAACACGCGGCTGAAAGACAGGTCCCTAAAGACAGGCATTGCATATCCATTCAGGCTGGTTTACTCAATTCTACAAAAATTGCTACCCAAATATAAGATGAGGGAAAGTTTCATGGCTTTTGGTTTATTTCAAAAACAATCTGGCGATGTTCAAAACCAAAATGATGCGCGTGTTTTGGCCTCGACAGGTTCGCGTTTACTCAAAGGTTTAGGCCTTGGCGTTGTGCTTGCGCTTACCCCTGTACTTTCTTCGTGTAACTCGAGCGGTCAGGTATTGTCCCACGGTTTTCAGGCCAGTGACGATACTATCGATCTGGTTCCAGTGGGCTCCAGCCGCGAACAGGTTCTTTTAGCGCTTGGCACACCCTCAACCACGCTTACCCAAAATAGCGAGACTTTTTATTACATCTCGCAAAAGAAAAAGCGTTCTATGGCATTTTCACGACCTCAGCTTATCGAGCAGAAAGTTTTGGCAATCTATTTCGACAAAGAACAAACCGTCAGCCAGTTGGCCAATTACGGGTTGAAAGATGGCAAGGTATTTGATTACATCTCACGCACCACGCCAACCGGTGGTCGTGACCTTACATTTCTTGGCCAGATTCTTGGTGCAGCCAGCTCTGGTGTCGTGAACCCGTTTGGCAGCTGATATCTTGGCATATCCCCGTTTTTTAACGGAAGTCGGGGCTCTGCAATAGGCATTTTCAACAAACTGCCTATTGCATGAGTACAAATAATTCCCCTACAACATCAGCAACAAGCAATGAACGGCCCAATCGTTCATTTGCTACCATGTCTGAAAACAATTTATCAAAGGTGAAACCATGCCTGTTTATCGCTCCCGAACCTCGACCCACGGCCGCAATATGGCGGGTGCCCGCGGCCTTTGGCGCGCAACGGGCATGAAAGATGACGATTTTGGCAAGCCAATTATTGCAGTGGTCAATTCGTTCACCCAGTTTGTGCCCGGCCATGTGCATTTAAAAGACCTTGGTCAGCTGGTTGCCCGCGAGATTGAAAAATCTGGCGGTGTCGCCAAAGAATTCAACACCATTGCCGTCGATGACGGTATCGCCATGGGCCATGACGGCATGCTCTATTCGCTGCCATCGCGCGACCTGATTGCCGATTCGGTGGAATATATGGTCAACGCCCATTGCGCCGATGCGATGGTGTGTATTTCCAATTGCGACAAGATCACCCCCGGCATGATGATGGCCGCCATGCGGTTGAATGTTCCCACCATCTTCATCACCGGCGGGCCAATGGAGGCAGGCCGTGTCGTTGTCGATGGCGAGGAAATAGCCATTGATTTGATTGATGCAATGGTAAAATCGGCAGACCCGAATGTTTCGGATGCAGATTTGCAAAAGTTCGAAGAAAACGCCTGCCCTACCTGTGGTTCGTGTTCGGGCATGTTTACGGCCAATTCAATGAATTGCCTGGCCGAGGCGCTTGGTTTGGCACTGGCCGGAAACGGCACCATCGTTGCCACCCATGCGGACCGTAAGGGGCTGTTTTTGCAGGCCGCCCGCCAGATTGTTGAGATCACCCGGCTTTATTACGAAGAGGACGATGAGAGCGTCACCCCGCGCGGTATTGCTACGAAAACAGCCTTTGAGAACGCCATGGCGCTGGATATTTCCATGGGCGGTTCAACCAATACAATTTTACACCTTTTGGCCATTGCGCGCGAGGGCGAGGTTGATTTCACCCTCGATGATATTGATAGGCTTTCGCGCCAGGTGCCGTGCCTTTGCAAGGTCGCACCGGCGGTTGCCAATGTGCATATTGAAGATGTTCACCGGGCCGGAGGCATTATGTCTATTCTTGGCGAGTTGGAAAAATGCGGCCTGATCAACGGCGAGGCAACAACTGTTTATGCAAAATCAATGCGTGAGGTTTTGGGCGCGCACGATATTTCGCGCACTGACCACGAAGATGTTCACACATTGTATAAAGCTGCCCCCGGTGGGGTGCGCACAATTGAGGCGTTCAGCCAGCAAAGCCGTTACCAGAAATTGGATCTCGACCGGGAAGCGGGCGTTATCCGCTCCAAGGAACACGCGTTCATGCAAGATGGTGGCCTGGCCGTATTAACCGGCAATATCGCGCAGGATGGCTGTGTGGTAAAAACCGCCGGTGTTGATGAAAGCATCTGGAAATTTTCCGGCCCGGCGCGGGTGTGTGAAAGCCAGGATGAGGCGGTTAAACGCATTTTATCGAAAGAAGTTGGCGCGGGTGATGTTGTGGTCATTCAATATGAGGGACCAAAAGGCGGGCCCGGCATGCAGGAAATGCTCTATCCAACCTCGTACCTGAAAGCGATGCGGCTGGGCAAAGAATGTGCGCTGATTACCGATGGCCGGTTTTCCGGTGGTACATCCGGGCTTTCCATTGGCCACATTTCGCCGGAGGCCGCAGAGGGCGGCAATATCGGGTTGATCGAAGAGGGTGACATCATCGAAATCGACATCCCTGCCCGTACCATCAATGTGAAATTGGATGACGCGGTTTTGGCTGAACGGCGCAAGATTATGGATGCCAAGGGCCGCGATGGCTGGGCACCGGTCAAGCCGCGTAAACGCAAGGTTTCACCTGCCCTGCGCGCCTATGCGGCGATGGTGACCAATGCCTCCAAGGGCGCGGTGCGCGATGTTTCGCAAATCGAACGATAGGAAATCAATGCGGCGGTTTTTGCGTTCATCATCCTTGGGCCAAGCGGAGCGCGAGCTGAACACTCCCTCATCCTGAGCCAAATTCTCTAACTCCGTCATCCTGAGCCTGTCGAAGGGCGAGGGAAATGATGGCGTGATCCCGGCCACCACACCTTTCGACGGTGCTCAAGATGAGGGTGGATGATAGATTGCATTATTTATTATGTAATCAACAACAATTCGAGGAAATCCCTCCCTGGTTGAGTAACCCTTTTCGTCTGCTAAAGCATATAGCGTTCATTAGCATTCACTCAACAAGCTTTATCTATCTGTTTTCGCTTGGTCTTTATTCCTAAAACCAGCGCCCACTTTTAGGAGACGAGCTATAGACTCTCAACCATCAAGGACATTGATGATGGTCTATATTATTTCTTCTTCCTCACATTACATCTTGTGCAAACGCGCCAAGTTGCCGAGCAACCTATCATTTTTCCATTTTTCTTTATCCGCTCATGGGATAACAATTTGGTTGAGACTTTAAGTTGTGAAACTGTGGAGCCGCGGGGCAATCTGCAAGCTCTTTTGAGGTGTCCAAAAGTAATAATTCTTGCCCATCCCCTTGTACTGCCGGGACATTGTCCTCTGCCGACTTGCATGTAATTCGAAGGCGTTACGCGGCAAAACTGTTTTGCTGATTTTGCATTTGCTGGGCCTGTCAAAAGTACGGCCACCATAGTTGTGAAAACCAACATCCAGCTAACGCGTCGTAATTGGAGTATATAACCTCTAATAAATTGAAATCGATTGAGCATGTAAACCTCTTAAATCAGTTGAAAACACTTACTTCTCCCTATTTGGGAGTGTGCGAAGCACTGGAAGCCGCCCTTGACGCTGCCGGGCCGGTGCTCGCAGACCTTGCCAATTTCACCAATGTAACACCCGAAATATTGATTGGCGAGGTTATTGGGTAGATTGGGTGTAGTTTTGGTATGTGCATCATTTGAAACAGAATTGGCTATTTTGTTTCAACAATATGCGGGACAAACCTGCCGTCCATCCGATGCATACCAATCACACTGACGGCGGAGCCGAGATTGCTATCTGACGAGTTTCTTCTGTTTAGCGAAAGGGCTGAGACCCAACCAAACTTGCATGGTTTCTGCAACTTTCCGCTCACCTAACAGTTCCATCTTATCCCTTTCGCTTTCGATGGTGCCCAATCCCATCCATATCGCCGTTATCGTTCGCAAATCGGTAGTTACATAAAGATTGATCTCAAACCCTGGATCAGACCAGCAAAGATCAACTTCACCGTCGGGTTCGATGACCAACCACCAACAGTTTTTTGCGGCAGGTAAATCTGAGTACAGAAACTGAACCACCGTTCGGATCGGCGGTAATGGCGATGGATTAAGATTGCGGCGCATGTCCCACATCAGCAACGAGGGGTCGAGGTTCTTCAATGAAAGCGAAGATTCGACCCATTTCTGCCCCCATATGCCAATGGCTTCCACAACCGGGCGCAGGTCTTTTCCGGCTTCAGTCAGGTGGTATCCAAAAACGCCCTTCTCTGACTTCAGCGGTTTACGCTCGACCACACCCGCCGCCTCAAGTTCTTTCAGGCGCGTTGAAAGCAGCGCAGGCGACATCTTGGGCACACCACGACGTAAGTCATTAAATCTGGTGGTTCCCGCAACGAGTTCCCGCATTAAGACCATTGTCCATCGTGTGCACAGTACTTCCGATGGCTTTGCGCATATTTATACCTGTTGGCAGATATCCCGCCTTCAAATACATGCGCTCAGCCACCTTGTTGTCGGTTGCTACGCGCAACCTGATTTCGTCATAGACAGTATCCAAATATCTTCTTTCAAGCGTAATCAGTGCAGACTGACCATATCCTCTTCCCCGATGCTCCGGTAAGATATAGAAATCACTGATGAATATGACCTTTTCTTTGTTATTCGGCTTGCACCAAAGATAACCAACAGGGGTGCCGCTCTTGTCGCCTTCAACTGTGGCGCACAATAGAAGTTGGCCTGGCGTTTCGACACCCATTCCAAGATCTACTTCTATCGCACTTTCTGCCCTTGATTGAGCAGTTTTCATGTCCACGTCGTAATTTGACGAGATTTCCGCCGCGTAGTCCGGAACGAAGTAGGCCACATATCCAGCAAATTCATCGGCCCTCATTTTTCGAAGTTTTATCATTTTTCCCTTATTTATCACGCAAAACTGATTTTCAGAGGCTGTACCTATCAGGCTAAAATAAGCATAAACAAATCGCATGGTCATCACTTATTATAATAGGTGCAGCCTGTGCAAGTCGATGTGATAACTCTACATCAGCTCCCTCTTTACTGACAAACAAAGATGGCCCCAAACACTAATATCGCCAGAACATATCGGAATGTGCCAACGGCATTGATACAATTGCTCTCCAATTTTTTTCAAAGGGTTCATTGTATCGATTGAGGCCTCATTGTTCATATTTAAGAGGAATTGAAAGCACTTCCTTGTCGTCTTTTGAGAGAAGAATGAGAAATCTATACCCAAAAGCAAAAAGCCCGCAAGTCGCGAAACCTACGGGCTTGTTTATTTCTCGCTCACGGCCATTTGGAGCTACGCTCCGGCCTGCGCGACGCGGCGTATAAACGCCGAGCCAGCTTGTTGGCTTTTGACCGTTTCTTTCGAAACCAAGCCTAGTTATGCGCAAGAACTGCCAACAGCAGCAAGGCCACGATGTTGGTGATCTTGATCATCGGATTGATCGCAGGGCCAGCAGTATCCTTGTAAGGATCGCCTACCGTATCACCGGTAACGGCTGCCTTATGGGCGTCTGAGCCCTTGCCGCCGTGGTTGCCATCTTCGATGTATTTCTTGGCATTGTCCCATGCGCCGCCACCGACGGTCATGGATACGGCGACAAAAATACCGGTGAGGATAACACCCAGCAACATCGCTCCGAGAGAAGCGAAAGCGGAGTTCTTATCGGCAACCAGATAGATCGCGCCAAAGCATACCAGCGGTGACAATACCGGCAACATGGATGGAATAACCATTTCCTTGATTGCAGCTTTAGTCAACATATCAACCGCACGGGCATAATCCGGCTTAGATGTGCCTGCCATGATGCCCGGGTCTGCCGCAAACTGACGACGAACCTCAACCACCACAGAACCGGCCGCACGGCCAACCGCTGTCATGCTCATGCCTGAGAACACGTAAGGCAACATTGCACCAAAGATCAGGCCAACAACCACGTAAGGATTAGAAAGCGAAAAATCGACGCTAACACCTTCAAAGAAAGTCCCCGGCTCTGCATTGGCTGCAAAGAACTTCAGATCTTCCGTGTAAGCCGCAAACAGCACCAGCGCACCAAGACCGGCAGAACCAATGGCATAGCCTTTGGTAACCGCTTTGGTGGTGTTACCCACTGCGTCCAACGCATCGGTGGTCTTGCGGACCTCTTCAGGCAGATTAGCCATTTCAGCAATACCGCCGGCATTGTCGGTCACCGGACCAAAGGCATCGAGTGCTACCACGTTGCCAGCCAGAGCCAGCATGGTGGTAACAGCAATTGCAATGCCGAACAGGCCAGCATAACTATGGGTGACCAATACTCCAACAATAATGATAATGGCCGGTACAGCCGTTGATTCAAGCGAGATCGCCAGGCCCTGTATCACATTGGTGCCGTGGCCGGTTTCAGATGCGATCGCAATTGATTTCACCGGACGATAATTTACACCTGTATAATACTCTGTGATCCAGATGATCAGGCCCGTGATAACCAAACCAGCGATACCGCAATAGAACAGGTCCAGGCCAGTGAAGGTTTTCTCATTTACAACCATGGTTGTATCAAAGCCGATAACCCAGTAAATCACCCCGCCAACCGCAAACATTGAAAGCACCGCAGTGGCGATAAAGCCCTTATACAGCGCTCCCATGATCGAGTTGTTGGCACCAAGTTTCACAAAGAACGTGCCGATGATTGAAGTCACCACGCACACACCGCCGATTGCCAAAGGCAAAACCATGATTGGAGACAGCAGATCGCTGCCGGAGAAATAAATTGATGCAAGTACCATCGTGGCAACGACAGAAACCACATAGGTTTCAAACAGGTCAGCCGCCATGCCCGCACAGTCACCAACATTATCGCCGACATTGTCGGCAATAGTTGCCGGGTTTCGAGGGTCATCTTCCGGGATACCGGCTTCAACCTTGCCCACAAGGTCCGCGCCAACATCTGCACCCTTGGTGAAAATGCCGCCGCCGAGACGGGCGAAGATCGAAATCAGTGATGAACCGAAACCAAGTGCGACCAGCGCATCAACAACCGTCCGGCTGTCTGGCGCAAGTCCGATCTGGCTTGTCAGCACATAATAGTAAACCGAAATCCCCAACAGAGCGAGACCCGCAACCAACAAGCCTGTAACAGCGCCTGATTTGAATGCAACATTCAAGCCTGCACCGAGGCTTTGGCTTGCTGCCTGCGCCGTGCGCACATTTGCACGAACGGATACCAGCATGCCAATAAAGCCTGCAATGCCTGAAAGAATGGCACCAATCGCAAAGCCAACCGCAACTAGGCTGCCAAGCAGCCACCAGACGATCAACAACATAACCACGCCAACCATACCAATGGTCATATACTGGCGCGAAAGATAGGCCTGCGCCCCTTCTTGAATTGCGCTTGCGATCTCCTGCATGCGCTCATTACCGGCATCGGCACTCATAACCGACTTACTTGCCCAAATTGCATAAACAATCGAAAGCATGCCGCAGACGATTGCCAGATAAAGAGGAGCCATTGCTCTCATCCCTTTCCTATCCTACATATTCAAAAATTCAACAATTAGAATATGTTAGGTCGTTTCCCAATGCTCCGATTCGACGTAAAAATGGAGCTTCCGCGGGCAAGGTATCGCGACATTCGCTCACGTCAAGGTGAATTAGGAAAAGATCGGGGATCAATATGATTTTTGTTTGGATTTCGGTGAATTCAGGCCGTTTTCTTCAACTTTAGATGTAGCCAACTCAATGCAATCAAACAAATGGCGACTACAGGGAACACAACCCAGTTAAGCATCGTCCAACCAAATGCATTCAATGTCTGGCCCGACATCATCGACGCGAACGCAACCGAGCCGAATAACAGGAAGTCATTTATACCCTGGGTCTTGCTTCTTTCAGCCGGAGTGTAGGTATCGGTCAACATTGCGGTTGCGCCGATAAAGCCGAAATTCCAGCCAATGCCGAGCAAGATCAGTGATACCCAATATTGCCATAACTGCTGGCCTTGTATGGCGACAATTGCGCAGGCAACCAGCAATGCAAAACCGATGGCAATAATGGTTTTCTTACCAAATCGGGCGATCAGGTTCCCGGTAAAGAAACTCGGCCCAAACATGGCCAGTACATGCCACTGAATGCCCAAAATTGCATGGTGCTGGGATATGCCGCTCGACACCATTGCAAGCGGGGCTGCCGTCATAACGAAACTCATCAATGCATAGGAGCCAATTGCACACATCAGCGCCACAATGAACTGCGGCTGGATAACAATTTCAGCTAATGGTCGGGTATTGGCATCATCAATTGTGGTATCTTGTTGCAAAGGCTGGGCAAATTTTAATTGTGATAATACCAGCATTCCGAAAAACAAAAGGAATGTGCCAGCAAAATAGGCACCGGCAAATTGCACCGGTGCAAACATATCTTTAAAATAGGAGGCGGTTTGCGGCCCAATGACAGCCGCCAGAATACCACCGGCAAGTACCCAGGATATGGCCTTTGGTTTAAAGCTATCTTCGCCCTCATCGGCGGCGGCAAAGCGAAATTGCTGGGTAAACGCTCCGCCGGCCCCGCTGAAAATCATGCCAAAGCAAAACAGATAAAAGCTGCCAATAACAAGCGCGTAGGCCGAAATGAGACTGCCACACATGCCCACAACAGACCCACCCATGAAACCAAGCCTGCGGCCAATTTTACGCATTAACATGGCAGCAGGCAGCGCGCTTAGGGCAACGCCCAAATTATAGCTGGTTACAGGCACCGTCGCCCAGGATTTGTCGGTGCCGAGCAAATACATGCCGGCCAAGCCACCAAGTGCGATGGAGATTGGTGCGGCCGAACCATTTAGAGCCTGCGCTGCAGAAAGGATTAAAGCATTGCGCCGGGCAAGCCGATTTGGATCGCTGTTCACAGCGGCACTGATTGCCATGGGATGAACCTTTGAAAAACTCAAAAATGATTATAGGAACTGGATTCAAA
>JAJRQF010000053.1 GCA_024280375.1 Alphaproteobacteria bacterium
ATTATTCGCGATGCCTATCGACTTTTATTTGCTGAAGAAGGTACCATTCAGGAACGCAAGCAGCAATTGGCTGAACTCTATGAGGGCAATGCCGATATTGATGAAATTCTGAAATTTCTTGATCAAGGTACGCAACGTTCCTTATGCACTCCACCGCTATCCAGAAACGTTTGAAACCAACGTCCTTTACATGTCAGAAAACTCAACTAATCCTGAAGCACATTCAAATCAACCGATCGGCATTATTGCTGGTGGGGGCCATCTGCCCGTTAGTCTTGCAAAGGCTGTAATCAAATCTGGTAGAGATGTTTTTATCTGTGCGCTTGAAGGGTTCGGGGATCGGGAATTAAGCACTTTTTCTCATCGATGGGTTTCAATTCAATCGGTCGAGGAAATCATAAAACATCTCAAGCTTGCCAACTGCCGAAAAATTGTGATGATCGGCAATGTAAAAAGGCCAGATGAAATTTCGACCTTGAGCAGCCCGGATAATGCCGCAGCTGAGTTATTGAGTGCCGGTGGCGGTGATGATCAAATACTTGCCGGCATTGCCTGTTTTTTGGCAAAACTGGGTTTTTCGGTGATCGGGGCACATGAAATAATTCCTGAAAACCTGATTGGTAATGCGGCCGTTGGCCGGCTTTGTCACACAGCAGATGATGTTGGCGACATTGCTAAAGGTTTTGATGTTCTCAATGTGATGGGCGACCTCGACGTTGGCCAGGCTGTTGTTGTTTGCGGTGGTTATGTTTTAGCTATAGAGGCTGCCGAAGGAACTGATGAAATGCTTATGCGTGTTGCAAAATTGCGTAAAGAGGGCGTTTTTCACAAAACCGGCGGTGTGTTGGTAAAAATGCCAAAAAGCAGTCAGGATAAACGTTTTGATATGCCGGTAATTGGACCGGTTACCGTTGATTTGGTGGCTGCGGCTGGCTTGTCGGGCATTGTCGTTCAAGCCGATAACGTCCTTTGTCATGACCGCTTGGAATTGGTCACGCGGGCTGATCAACTGGGTATTTTTGTTGAAGGGGCCAACCCGTCAATCTGTGGAAAGGCTGCCAGCTGATCGGGTCATCTCAATCCATAAGGCCAATCACGTTAAAAATCGGTATTTCAGCCACCGAGCCCTCCGGCGATTTGCTTGGCGCAGAATTAATGATAGCGTTACGGCAACGAGCCGGGACGTCATTTGAATTCTATGGAATTGGTGGAAATTCCATGCAAAAGGCTGGTTTAGAAAGCCTCTTTGACATTGAAGAACTTGCCGTAATCGGCCCGGCGGCAGTCATTGGTGCTATCCCCAGAGGATACCGTTTAGCCAAAAAGCTGGTCCGCACCCTGGTGTCGAAAGAAATTGACGCACTGATTATTATCGACAGCCCGGAGTTTAACCATCCGGTTGCGCGCTGGTTACGGGCGGATAATAGTGGATTGCCAATATTTAATCTGGTGGCGCCCACGGTTTGGGCATGGCGGTCGTGGCGAGCGCGAAAGATGAATCCTTATATCAATGAGGTTTTGGCGGTGCTGCCTTTTGAGCCGCGCGTTTTTGCAGAACTCGGCGGCCCAGCGTGTACGTTTGTGGGTCATCCTGCGGTAGATCGTGCCAAGCGCAATTCGATGACGGCGCAAGCATTACGGAAGAAGTATAATATCTCCGATGATCGTACCCTGCTTTTGATGCTGCCTGGCAGTCGACGTGGAGAAATTATACGCCACATGGCAATATTTGCCGAGGCAGTGAAACGTTTTGCTGAACTTGTTGACGGTGTGCAAATTGTTATGCCGGTAATCCCGCATATGAAGGCTGAAGTGTCTTTGCAACTACAGGACATGCAGATTGATGTGTTGCAGATAGAAGATGAGGGTGACAAGTGGGGGGCTTTTCGGGCCGCTAACCTGGCGTTAGCGGCTTCTGGCACCGTTACTCTGGAACTGACAGCAACCCACACACCAATGATCGTGGGCTATCGTGTCGATGCAATTGCCTCCTTTATCGCCAGATTTCCTTATCTGTTTAAATGGCTGATAGATTTCTCATCGATGGTGTTGCCAAACCTGATTATGGGCGAAAATGTCGTGCCTGAGTTCTTTGATCGTGACTGCACCCCGGAGACACTTTCATCTGCACTGATTGAAATCCATCAAAGTGACGCAGTCAGGGAAAAACAACGTGAATTTCTCTGTCAGGCCGCAATCGAAGTCGGGTGCAACGATCCTTATGAAACAGCTGAACGAGCAGCCGAGGCAATTCTTAAACGATTGAATTTTGAACCGTCGCAAACAACGCCCTAGCGATCATCGGGTTGCACATAATCACGCGTGGTAGCACCGGTATAGAGTTGACGGGGGCGGCCAATTTTCTGCTTTGGATCTTCTACCATTTCATTCCACTGAGCAACCCAGCCAACGGTGCGCGCCAGAGAGAATAAAACCGTGAACATGGTGGTGGGAAAGCCTAAAGCACGCAATGTTATGCCGGAATAAAAGTCAATGTTTGGATAGAGGTTGCGGCTGATGAAATATTCGTCTTCAAGCGCTATTTTTTCCAACTCGCGGGCAATATCGAGCATTGGGTCATCAGTCATTCCCAAAGCATCAAGTACCTCGTGACATGTTTTTTGCATAATGCGCGCGCGCGGGTCGTAGTTCTTGTACACACGGTGGCCAAATCCCATTAATCTGAAGGGATCGTTTTTGTCTTTGGCGCGGGCGATAAATTCAGGAATCCTGTCAACCGAGCCAATTTCCGACAACATGTTCAAGGCCGCTTCATTGGCGCCACCATGGGCCGGGCCCCACAGGCACGCAATTCCAGCTGCGATGCAAGCAAACGGGTTGGCACCAGATGAACCTGCCAGCCGGACTGTTGAAGTTGAGGCATTTTGTTCATGATCGGCATGAAGAATAAAAATGCGGTCCATGGCGCGGGCGAAAACCGGATTGGGTTCATATTTTTCACACGGTACCGAAAAGCACATATGGAGAAAATTTGCGGCGTAATCGAGATCGTTACGGGGATAAATAAAGGGCTGGCCAATAGAGTATTTGTAGGCCATGGCGGCTATCGTCGGCATTTTTGCAATCATGCGGCGACTGGCAACAAGGCGTTGATGGGGATCATCAATGTCAGTTGAATCGTGATAAAAAGCGGACAATGCGCCGACAACTCCGACCATAATTGCCATAGGATGGGCGTCACGTCTGAACCCGGTGAAAAAGCGGCTCATCTGCTCATGCAGCATGGTGTGGTTGATAATGGCGTGATTGAAACGCTTGTATTCATCTTTTGATGGCAGTTCGCCATACAGAAGCAGGTAGCAGGTTTCGATGAAATCACCATGCTCAGCCAATTGTTCGATTGGATATCCGCGATAGAGCAAAATGCCCTTGTCGCCATCAATATAGGCAATTTCTGATTCGCAACTGGCGGTTGAAGTGAAACCCGGATCATAAGTGAACATGCCGGTTTCGCGATAAAGAGCGGAGACATCTATCACACTGGGGCCGTGAGTTGCATGACGGATCGGTAAATCATAGGTGTCATTACCAATTGTCAATGTTGCCTTGTCTTTTTGTCCAACAGCTTTATCCATATTCTCTGCCTCTCCTGGTCCCGTTCAAGTAATGTATCCGCTGCCA
>JAJRQF010000054.1 GCA_024280375.1 Alphaproteobacteria bacterium
CCGGCCATAATTCTTTTCAGGCCGGATTGCCCGGCAAACCGGGTCACTCGCCTGTAAACACCGGCAAAAGTAAAGCAGGCAACCCCAATAATCGGCGCCGAAATAACAGCAACCCACTCGCCGGTCTGAGAAGGAATAAACGGAAAACCAAAACGAAGATAAAATGACAACATCAAGGCAATGAGAATAATTACAGAATCACTGACCAAAAGGATAATACGCTTCTGCAAGCGCGGCAGACGAAGCAGCCAGTTCTTTATTGGTTCGGTCAGTTTTAAAAACATTCACTGCTCTTGAAATGGAATTTCCGGTTAAATTTTCCAGTCAGAAATGACCGCAGATAGCGCCTTTAATATTAACTCACCTATCCATTAAAACCAGTACACATCATTGCGGTAATTCGCAATTTTTTTGGCATTAATACACATAAAGAATAATTAGATCGTATTTTTGCAGCATTTAAATTCCTGCCAATTGATGCCCCTAACAAATTCGTTTATGAGACCGTGACTTCACTCACTCTTCTTTGTTCCAGTCGAGTGTTTCTCGAATTGCGAAAGCCCGATCAATGAACACCACACCAAAACCAATTTTGCTTGAAGTCGGCCCCGGCGAGATGATCGACAAAATCACCATTTTGAAGATCAAGTCAGAACGGATTTTCGACCCTGATAAGCTGAAAAACATCAACCATGAGCTCAGCGTATTGTTGGACGCCCATAAGCGCCACATCGACAATTCTGCTGAAATGCAGAATTTGGAAACCAAACTGAAATCCGTCAACGAAGCGCTTTGGGAAATTGAAGATGATATTCGCCAATGTGAAGCGGACAAAGATTTTGGCGAAAAATTCATTACTCTGGCGCGCGCCGTTTATCGCGAAAATGACATTCGTGCCCAATTGAAAAAAGAAATCAACCTGCTTGCTGGCTCATCAATTATCGAAGAGAAATCCTACACTTCTTTTGAATGAACAGCCATCAGCTCAATGGTTTTGGAAAAAACCGTATCTACATCAAGCTTAGCCAGATCACCCACTTCCAAAACCTCCAGCTTCCGCCCGAGTATACCGGTTGAATGCGCAGAGACATGAGGACCAAATAATGCAAGACCCGGAACATCAAGATTGACGGCAATATGTGTTGGCCCTGTATCATTGCCAATCACAAACGCCGAATTTTGCAATATTCCTGCCAAATCAAACCAGTTTAGAAAACTTGTCCCCGTTAGCGCTTTGCCCGGCAGTGCTTTGCACAATTCAATTTCATCAGGTCCCGGCACTGTCACCACACCATATCCCGCATCAAGCAGCCTTTCAGCCAATTGGGCATAATAGGGCCAGCGCTTTTTCGGGTGTTTGGCAGAACAACCCGGGATTAAAGTGACAAAAGGTGCGTTTACGTTTTCCGCCTGCAAAATGTCGGAGACATCATTTGCCAACCATGAAATGTCGGGGGTTTTGGTTTTGTTCAACCGCAATCCCAAATCGGCCAGCTGACCGGCCAGACGTTCCAGACTGGGCAATGATTTCGGATATTTTGCCTGCGGGCTATTTGCATTGGCAATAAATGACCATTTTGGTTTAGACAGCAAATATTTCCGGTAAAAGGCTGTCCGCGAAGAGTTTTGTAAATCAACGACGAATTCCGGATCAATCTCTGCAAAGCCCTGTTTCAGTGAGAATAGCTTGTCCATTCGCCAGCGCGGAAAGCGCGCATCTGTCATCACCTGGTCAACAAATGAACATCGCTCAAAAATCTTTTTGAACCCGGGCTCGGTTAGTACGGTAATATGAGCATTGGCGAAATTTTTACGAATGTCCTCAATCGCTCCAAAGGATTGAATAACATCGCCAAATGCTCCGTGCTTGATTATCAAAAGCCGTTGAACCTGTTGAAAATTGTGCAATACAAGGCGTCCTAACTTTAAGATGAAATAGGCATGTCAGGAAACGCCAATTGATCGCGCTCACGCCATTCACTAGATACGTAGTTGACGATAATCGATCGGCGAACCCCGCTGATTTCCCGCCTTTCAAAGCCATGAAATGTATCATCAGCTGGCACAAAAACCAATGCCCCGTTTGAGTGAAATGGCGAACGCCCCACATGTTCTTTAGCAGAATTATAAATGTCAGTACCAAGATTGCTATGAGCAGGATCTTTCGATGTATAAAGCAGCATAGTGAAAATCTTCACCCCAAGATCTGTATGCGGCTCCAACCAAAATCCACCAGTATCCAGAACATATTCAATGCGCAAATAGGACCCATCAAGATCAGCACCTGTTACATTTTCGATTTTAGAAATAATCTGGTCATCCTGCAAAGACTTAGCAAACACCTCACAACATTTGTATTTTTGTCGATTTTCCGCATTGAAGTATGTTCTGGTCGCATTGTGCAATTCGCGTTTGCCAGAAACACTGCTCAATTCCGGCGGTGTGATTGGTAACGCCAATATTTCTTCTAAAGTGTCTTGCGCAATACAATTCGACATATTCCAATGTCGGAATGGTTTTTCAGTCGATTTTGCTTTTGTGAAACAATTCAGTAATGAGCTAACATTTGCCTTGATCGAGTTGCCCAATATTATTCCCCCCTTGTGGCAAACATTTAAACCAGAATGTTGCTGTACCGTTTGAAACCCGACGAGATACTATGGGAATTTTGGTGGGCCGTGTAGGGATCGAACCTACGACCCGCTGATTAAGAGTCAGCTGCTCTACCGACTGAGCTAACGGCCCATGCAGAAAATTAAAAATCAATTTTCATACGATGGCTGATATAGACCCGGCATTCAATTCTGTCCAGCACCCAATTACTCATATCACTCAAGGCTTATGAGAACCAACTGCCTAAACTGCTTCACATTTACATGGAAGCATGTCAGGTCACGCATTGTGGCCCGGTGCTTATGCATCGCCCCAGCGGAGGCCGGGCGCAAGCTCGAATGGCCGTGAGCAAAAATAAACTTGAGCGATTCCATCTAAAGATGAATCGCTCCAAGGCATTTAATAGTCGATGTTAAATCTGCGAAAAACAAACGCCATGAGCCAGGCCGGGCCAACCATTAGAAACTGAATATCTTTAAAAAATGATGGTTTCTTGCCCTCAACCCTGTGCCCATAAAATTGCGCAATCCAGGCAATTACAAACAAAATGAGTGCCATTTTCCAAAGCGCAAAAGAGCTTACAAGGGATTGATAAATCAAGATATCACCAATGCAGAACAGTGAGAAAACGAGCATCCCTATGGCCAGCGGCACCGACAGCATCACATAATACACAACCATCAAAGCCAAACAGATTGTTGCCCAATTGACCATCGGCAATGATGCCATAAATGCAGGAACCGGAAGTGACCAAAGAAAAGCAACAACTGTCCAAAATATCGTTGGAACCGCAATCCAGTGTATCATTTTATTGGTTGGGTTTTGATGACTTTCACCATACTCCGCCAACAACAAATCAATTGCCCTGTTCGATTGTAAAGTGTCACCCATGATAATTCTCCCGGTTTTTTCCAGCTTATCAATTTACCTGAAGAATGAACAGCCTGCGACATTTATCGCCAAAAAATCACATCAGGCAGTATTTTAATATAAATTGAACAACGGTCGACAGTTGAAACAACAAAATACATTTCTTGATGTTTTAATAGTTAATTTGAAGTTGTATTATTATTGTATATTATTAAAATACACAACAACAACATAATTTACCCAATGTTGTTCATATTTGTGACACCAATATTCCAGATTGCCAGGATATTGATCTCTCACCGCAAAAAGCGGCCTATTGAAAAGTGGAGATCATCATGAATATTTCAATCAATACCATGCTTAAAACCCTCATCGCATCAATTGCGATCGCATTCGCTTTCGCAGCAACACCCGCACTGGCCGACTGCATGAAGGATATTGAAAGCGTTAAAACAATAGCACCGGACGCAGCTTTGTCGGACAAAGACAAAGAAAAAGTGGAAATGGCAACCAAAGCGGCCGCTGAAAAGCAGGCTGTAGGTGACGAAGATGGGTGTGTGGCAGAACTTATGGTCGCAAAAACGATCCTGAAAATCCAATAAGGATTACCTACAAGCACGGGGCGGCTCATAGCCGTCCCGGACCAGGTTTGATCAACTCAAATCAGGATGCGAGTTTGTCAGAGAAGTACTCAAAAATCTCACCCAGCGCCTCTTCGGTTGGCGAGCCTTCCTGGTTTGAAAAATGCACGGTTAAAATGGCGTGTTTATCACCCTCTATTGTATTAAGTTTGATGCGCTCCTGATCGTCATTAAACGCTTTGCCAATTGCATCAAATTTCGCCTGCGTACAAAGTTTGTCGCCTTTGAACCGATAGGCAAGCATCGGCCCATGTTCTTCTAGCCGTTCGCGAACTTTTGCAATTTCCGCATCCGACATATGCAGCGCAGATTGCGCGAAAATCGGCAGTGAGGGCTGCGATGCAACGCCAGCCAACACCGCGTCATCGGCCATAAGGGAGATCGCAAAATTGCCCGTGAGGCACATGCCTATCACCCCGACGCCGGATACTTTATACTTGTCCCGGCAATCCTGACAAAGCGCCTTGAGCCATTCAACGATGGGGCTTGATTTGTTTTTGGCAAATATAGAAAACTCTCGTCGCATGCAGAATATACGCGCAATATTTCCGGCAAATGATAAACGACCCAGCGGTCCAAAAAGGTGCGGCATGACCACACGAAACCCCTTCTCCACAAAACGGTCGGCCAGCCTGAGGGTTTCCATGCCAATTCCAGGAAGCTCCTGAATGAGCACCACAACAGGCCCCTCACCTTTGGTATAAACATCAAATGTCGCGGGCTTTCCATCAATTGCATTGGATGAAAATTGCGACTTTTCAAATCCTTTGATCATCATTATCTCCCCAGTATTGCTTGACCCACAATCACAGCATAGGATGGCCAGCCATCAGCCACAGCAGGCCACCGATAAAATCGTTTATTGGCTTAGAACTTTCTGCAGCGTAAATACGCCGCGCATCTGACCCGCTTTAAATCCACGCGCCTGATCGTCAGGATAATGCTCTTTCAAAACAGCCACAGTTTCAGCAGATACAGATTTACCGCCGTGGCATTTCAGGCACAAGCCACCGGTTGGAATGGCTTTGACCATGCGAAAAATCTTCTTGCCGTCCTCTTCAACGATCGCAGTTTTCACCAGATCAACAGCCTTTTCACCACTTTGTTCACGGGCGAGAAAATCCTCAATCGCAGCACGGGTAAAGTCATCTGGCGCATTTGCAGGATTACGCAATTTATGGCTTGAGCGCGCAACAATCCATCCCTTGTCAGCCGATACTTTGCTGGCAATTTCCGGGGCAGCAATATTGCAAACTTTTACGGCCTTGGTCGGGCCGCCAGATTTCATCGCACCAACAAGTTCTTTCTTCAGCGTACCCGCAAAGGCTTTAATGACGCCCTTGCCTTCCATCGCCAGGCTTTTCATGTCTTCAGCCATTACAGGCCCTGCAAAGATTGAGCAAACGGCGAACGCCGCAATCAATTTGGTTTTCATATTTCACTCTCCTGTTGTTTTCATCTAGCTATTCTTGTTTTTTCCCGGCTCATCAAGGTCATTGGCTGATTGTTCCGCGTGCAACCTCAACAACATCGCCTCCAATCATTGCCTGATCAAGGCGCCCCTGGCGCATCTCAAGTACCAGATTTATCAAAGATGGGCGCCCCATTTCATACCCTTGCTCAATGACAATTCTATGGCTCCCGTCAGCAAGACTATCATTTTGCTGCACAATACCCGCAAATGCAGCAACGGCAGAACCCGTTGCCGGGTCTTCGCGAACCCCTGCCCCCGGCCAGAACATTCTGGCATGATATTGATGGGATGCATCTTCGCATTCGCGGCAATACACAAATGCATTATTATGGTGCCCTTCACCAAATGCCTTTGCCCATATAGCCCCGTTTGGTTCAATTTTTCGAACCGCCTCAATTGAAGAGACCGGGATCAAACTATAGGGAACGCCGCCCGACCACTGTTGCGGCCTGTGATTTTCAAACCCGATGTCGGAAACCGAAAGCCCTAATGCATCGGCGATAATATTAACCGATCCACACTCGCCCACACATTCCGGCAATTGCGGCATTGTAAATTGAGAATAGGAGGTGTTCTCGCCAATTTCTACGCGGCATTGAACCGGGCCGATTTCTTCTTCCAGAACAATATTGATATCATCGCCATCGGCAAAATATTCGCGCGCCAGCAATGTGGCGGTGCCAACTGTCGGATGACCGGCAAATGGCAATTCATGCTGGGGCGTGAAAATCCGGATACTGGCTGACTTATTTTGCCGATCAACCGATGTCACAAACACAGTTTCTGACAAGTTGAACTCACCGGCAATCTTTTGCATCACATCATCATCGAGCTCTGCGCCATCCAACACCACCGCAAGTGGATTACCGGCAAACCTTTGCCGGGCAAACACATCCAATATCACATAGCGACGATCCATAAATTACTGCTCCACTATAATAATTTTGGATCAACAAATCGTTCAACCACCGCTTTAACAGTCAACCCCTGAATGACGATTGAAAACAGCACCACCGCATAGGTCGCGATTAATATCAGCGACTTTTCCGGGATATCCGGCAATGACAGCGCCAAGGCGACCGATATGCCCCCGCGCAACCCTCCCCAGGTGAGCACCGGAATTGCACCACTATCAAAAGTTTGCCGGATCGACAGCAATAAAATTGGCAGGGAAACAGAAATATAGCGAGCCGCCAATGCGAGAGGAATGGTGGCGACTGCCACAAACGCAAAGGATGGCTCCATTTTCAATATCAGTATCTCAAGCCCGATCAACAGGAAAAGTACCGAGTTCAATATCTCGTCGATCATTTGCCAAAAGCCAAACAGATGATTGCGGGTAACTTCGCTCATGCCATAACGTGCACCGTGATTACCAATGAACAGACCGGCAATGACAACCGCAATAGGGCCGGAAAGATGAAAACGCTGCGCCAGCGCATAGGTGCCAGCAACGACACCAAGTGTCACAAGTATTTCCAGTGAGTATTCATCGATTGTTGCAATGGCTTTGTAGGCCAGCCAACCGGTTGCAAACCCCAATACCGCACCACCGATAGCCTCAACAAAGAACAATTCCGCCACATGGCTTATTTCCAGATCGGCAGTACCGGCTGCAATCGCCACCAGTATTGTGAAGAGAACAACCCCAACACCATCATTGAACAGGGATTCTCCAGCAATTTTCGCCTCAATCGAATGCGGCACATTTACTGATTTCAACAAGCTCAATACGGCCACCGGATCTGTTGGCGAAATCAACGCACCAAACACCAGCGCCCACAAAAATGGCACCTGAAGCCCCAGCAATCCGGTTACCAGCCAAAACCCTGTGCCAATCAACGCGGTAGAAATCAGAATCCCGCCCGTCGCCATCAACCCGATTGCCCAGCGTTGATCGCGTAAATAGGCAATATCCACATGCAATGCACCGGCAAACAGCAAAAATGCCAACATGCCCTCCATCACTGTCGAATAAAAATCGATTTGCCCGATTACCGCCTGCAAAGTATCTGTGATCCCAACCGACGGAATGAAATACTCGAGCAACAGCAAAGATATAGATGCCACCAGCGCCATCAGCAAAAGGCCAATGGTATGCGGCAGTTTAAGCAGATAATTGTTAAACCAGCCAAAAAACGCCGAAAGCGCAAGCAGCATTGCGGCAATTTCAAAAATTGAGAGCATAAATCAATATTCCTGTTGGTGGTTCACCGGGCATTAGCAACGCAATTACCGTGAACCGAAGATGTAAGACCTAGGGTCAGGGCCCATTAATTTCATCCATTCTGCGCTGGTTAATTTGATTGCTGAACAGAAGGAGTATCGCAGGCAATATCAATATTTTCAAGATATTACGACGTATTCAGCAATCAAATTAACCGCGCCCAAAGGGTTTGGAGATAAGCATCCGCCTGATCGCAACAAATGCTCGAAAAGATCCCGATCTGCCCTTGCGCTTCGTTACAACCATTCGAATACTTCTTTCCAAACAGAATTGTGTGAGATTAATAGGTCCTGACCCTAAATCATATCCAGCGAAATCACCACCGGGCAGTGATCACTGGCCTTGGGTCTGTCCCAGCCCGTGCGGGGGTAGCGTTCTACTTCCTGCCCCTTTGGAAAGGGCGTGCGCCACGGTTGGCCAGAACGGATAATTTCAGGCTTTGCATTGGCATTAAGGCGGGCAAGCGAGGGAGATGCCAAAATATAATCCAACTGGCAAAGATGGCGTTCTTTCAGCCCGCGCGAGTGAAACAACGTCCACTGGTTGTCATCAGGCCGCCGCTCCATCAAATTGACGCAAAAATCTCCATCAAGCAGTGGGTCAACACCGCTGTGCTCAGATTTAACATAGTCAAAATCAAAGCCCTTTTGCCGATCACCGGAGATGACCAAACGCGAGGGATAGTCATTTAAATCACCACAAATCAGCCACCTTTTATTGGCGGTTTTTCCTTTGCCAAATCGACGTTCAATAATTTTGCGCACCCCGGCTGCCTCAGCCTGGCGGACTGGCATGGTATAATCGCGCCCAACAACATTGCGCTTATAGGTTCCCATTGATTTGAAATGCGAAACATAAAGCGTTAACGGGCGACCACCAATCTTGAAATCAATCTCCAGACAATCGCGCCTGAATATTTTTTCATGCTTTTTTTCTCCCACCTCTTTCAATGCAGAATTATAGATATCCAGATCTTCATAGGTAAGTTTTGCATGGCTGGTTGCCCTGATGAACTCGATTTCTTCGCCGCTGGCGGTTTGCTCCTGCGCCATGACAGCCACATCAATGCCACGCGAATCATTGCCCTCTATCAGAAACTTCTGTCGGTAGCCTTTGCCGGTCATCTTATACAGATAGCCATATTCAAAGGCTTCCAGAGCATGCAAATTTTCTACTTCCTGCAGGCAAATTATATCGGCAAAAGTATCGGCAATCGCAAGCGCTGTCATCTGACGGGTGTCATCAGCGTGGGCAATGACGCGGGCGCGCTCCAACTCACGATACTGGCTTTCGCTCTCCACTTTCATCATCGCAATGGTTCGGTCGCGATGGCGTTCGTTTGTAAACCCTGAGAAATCAAATCGGGCCATGAGGTTCTCGACATTGAATGTGGCAATTCGCAAAGTCATTTGGTCAAATTTTCCAATTCGGGAAAATACCCGATTATACAATTCAAGCTTTATGCGGATAAAGCAGATCCAATGCAACAAATGGTGCGCTACAAAAATTTGCTGCCGGTTTTAGGCTCCAAACCCTAAATGTGTCCAATAGCACATACCAAGTGAATCGATGCCGTTAGATTAAGGCCAACAACAAACAGCACGTGAATACTGAGGGGCTGCTTGTAGACTTAATAAGGAGAAAAATTATGAGACTGCCATCTGCCAGTAAATTAACATCGGCGAGCCTTGCGGCCATTTTGGCAACATTCTTTGTATTGTCATCATTTGTAACGGCTGATGCACATTATCGCCGTTATCGTCATCACCATCGCGGTGGTGCTGTTGCTGCCGGCATTATAGCTGGCGCAATCATTGGCGGCGCGATTGTCGCCGGTTCACGCGCCACACGCCACGGGCATCGCCATTGTCATCGCAATAGCAGAGGCCGGATTTATAAATGCCACACCCATCGCCATAACCGTCGTCATCATAGATAGGCGCAGGTGAACACGATTAAATTGATCTCGCAAATTGCGGGGCTTAGGACCTGTTGATAAACTGGATTTGGACTCGCGCCGCGCCCGAAACCAATTTGTCAGCAGGTCCTAATCTTTCAATTAACTTCAAATTATCAATTTTTGACGTTATGCCTTGCACTTAGCGGCAATCAGGGTAACAATTGATAAATGAAGGGGATTTTGGAAAGGATTGATAAATGAAAAAATTTCTGTCCCTGTCTTTGGCAACATTACTTGCCGGGACAATGGTCGTGCTTTCATTCAGCGAAGCTGATGCGAGGCACAGAAGATGGCACGGGGGCACCGCAGCCGGTGTTGCCGCAGGTATCATTGGTGGTGCTATTATTGGCGGCGCAATTGCAAACTCCAGTCGACGGTCACGCAATCGTCATTGCCACGCGGGATATTGCCATTCGCATAGCTATCGATATAGCAACCATCGGCATAGACCAGTCGTCTATGATCCACCGCCACGCCGCAGAGCTCCTGTAAGGCGCAGCTATGGCAGTGATGCCCATGAAGAATGGTGCTTTGATCGTTATCGCTCTTACCGCGCCTACGACAACACCTACCAACCTTATCGTGGCGGACGCCGGTATTGCCGCTCACCTTACGGTTAAGCAAAGATACAATTTAAAACAAAAAGGCCGTCTCATGTGAGGCGGCCTTTTTTGTGTTTACCCGCGCTCCCCGCAGCGAAGCGAGGAAGCGCGAATCGTAAAACAAACTCCCCGCAGCAAAGCGAGGGAGCGCAATTGAACGAGATCCTTGGATTAGTTCTTGTCTTTGTCGACCAGTGCATTGCCCTTAATCCAAGGCATCATGCCGCGAAGTCTTTCACCAACTTCTTCAATCGGGTGTTCATCGTGCAACCGACGAGTGGCCTTAAACCGGGCAGCGCCGGAATGCCATTCCTGCATCCATTCAGAGGTGAATTTACCGGTTTGAATGTCGGTCAATACCCGCTTCATTTCAGCCTTGGTCTCAGCTGTAATGATACGTGGACCAGAGGAATATTCGCCCCACTCGGCCGTATTGGAAATTGAGTAATTCATGTTGGCAATCCCGCCTTCATAAATCAGATCAACAATCAGCTTCACTTCGTGCAAGCACTCGAAATAAGCCATTTCAGGCGCATAACCGGCCTCTGTAAGGGTTTCAAAACCGGCGCGGATCAGTTCAACGATCCCGCCACAAAGCACAACCTGTTCGCCGAATAAATCAGTTTCGCACTCTTCACGAAATGTGGTTTCAATCACTCCTGAACGACCACCACCAACGCCACAAGCATAGGAAAGTGCCAGTTCATGCGCGTTGCCGGAAGCATCTTGCTCAACAGCAATAAGGCAAGGTACACCGCCACCTTTTTGATATTCACCACGAACCGTGTGACCAGGCCCCTTTGGTGCAATCATCACCACGTCGATATTTGCCGGTGCTTCGATCAGGTTAAAATGGATGTTCAATCCATGGGCAAAAGCAATTGCAGCGCCATCGCGGATATTGTCACGAATGCTGTCACTCCAGATACCGGCCTGCAATTCATCAGGTGCCGCCATCATCATAAGATCAGCGGATTTGGCCGCATCCGCAACCGACTTGACGACAAAGCCATCGGCTTCAGCTTTTGCAGTGGTAGCAGAGCCTTCGCGCAATGCAACAACAACATTTTCAGCGCCTGAATCTTTCAGGTTCAGCGCGTGGGCACGGCCTTGCGAGCCATACCCGATAATGACAACATTCTTGCCTTTGATAAGATTGAGATCGGCATCGCGATCATAATAAACCCGCATGGGAGTATCCTTTCAGTTGGTTAAGTTAAGTTTTCTTCCCGTAGAGGGAAAAGAACTGTTGGGTCGCTATTCCAGCTTCCCTAGTGATTTGAGCCTCATTCAGCGATATTTCCTCGCCCAATAAAACCCGAATTTGAATATCCCGGACAACCAACCCGAAAAAGCAGCTGAACGCTTCTTCGCCGTTGTCAAAAGCCAGATGGCCAGCATCGCGGCCCATGACAAGCACAGGCAACAGACGCCGCCGCATGGCAAAGGGGCCATTTTGCAAAACAATAGTGCCAAGATCGGAAGATGCACTCCCCGCATGGGAAATCGCCATCCGGTTAAGCGCAATTGAAATGTCGCCGGTTAAAACCGTTAGCCAATCTTGCGCAAACCGTTCCAGCGCGCCAATCAAAGTCGCCTCATCCAGCGTATCGCCGTCGATTGACGAAATGCGCACCTTTGAGGCCTGCCATGGAACGGTCGCGGTTAACAGACCTTGCCGGTCGCCAAACCATTTATACAGCGTTTCCTTCGAACAACTGGCGCTTTTCGCCACCCGCTCCATGGTCAGCGCACCATCGTCGCGAACCATCAAATCCAAAACAGCCGAAAGCACCTCCTGCTGGCGTTTGGAGAATTTGGCCTCGCTGGCCTCGCTGGCTTCAACGAATTCACTAGGTTCAATGACCTTGCTCACCTCGTTGGCCCTTGCCTTGCTGGCCTCACCGATCTCACTGGCCTCAACATTGATTTGTGCTTTCGACATCATACAATTTCCCGCAAGAACCGTACGGTACGGTTCGGCCGCACGCTATAGCAGCAGAATATTTAGCGCAAGAAAATTCTTCGTCCGGGCTTCATTTTCTACAAAGTACAAAAATACCATTTGAAGCCAATGTCATGAATTGAATCATATTAAAATCCGGGTGCTTGAACAATAGCAGAGATGGCAATAATGACCCCAAGCAATCATCTACCTCTATTCAAGATCACTCATTGTTGCCTGTTATTCAATTCTAGAAAAGTATAGAATTTGACTTGGAGAGTCGAACCAGTAAAATTACCCACCAAACATAAAACCAAAAGGTAGATATCGTTGCATATACCATTAAGAAATATTGCGTTAAATTTTTGGATTGTCTGTCTTGGTTTGGCGATATTATTCCCTGTGCCAGTCGTGTATTCTAAGGAAAAACTGGTTGGAATATCGCTCAAGGGGAAAGTACCGGTAAAGCTGGGAAAAGACCTTGGTTTCGGTAAAAAATACCGTTTGAGCATGGCAAACAATTTTCAACGATGGGGTGTTCAAAAAGTATCTAGCAAAAAGGGTTTCCCAGTTAGGCTGGGCGACATCAGCTTGAGATTTGAGACCAGAGAAGGTGTATGCGGTTGGGATGGCAAAGTCTGGAATGATTGTAAGAACGGAAGATCCAGACACGAACTTAGCACAGCGGTGTACAGCAATGATCCTTGGAATAGGGAGCGATGGTATGCATTGAGCTTGTATTTGCCAAAGGGCTTCAAGACCACCAAAAGGATCGGGACAACCCTTTTCCAATTTCTGGCTGGCGGTAAACCCAACTGGTCATTCAAGTATCACACTGGTGAGGGATTATTTGTCCAGCGCGAATTTAAATACGCAAGAACCCACCTAATTCCACCATCTGCAACTTTGAATCGCTGGAATGATTTTGTTATTCGCATTAAACACTCAAAGAAAAAAAACGGCGCGCTAACTGTATGGATCAATGGAAAACGAGCATTTACACTTAAGGGCGCAACAGCCAAGAACGTTAGAACAAGAACAAAACCCTATTTCAAATTTGGTATCTACAACACTGGGTTTGGATCAAATGGTGCGCCTATCAATGGAAGAGGATTTTCAAACGGAAAAGGACTGCCCAATCTCGTCTCATATTTTGACGAAGTAAGAGCTGGGAAGTCTTGCAAATCCTTGAAACTCGCCGATTTGGGTTATGATTGCGTCAACCTATCAAAGTAACGCGCAGCCAGCCTTATCTAATTCATTACACGCCAATGGGCATTTAATTATGGTGACAGTTTACTAAATATCCACTACTGCCCAAGCGCCGCCAAATAGCGTTTAACCGCTTCGGCCATGCCAAATTCAAGCGCTTCGGCAGTTAGCCCGTGCCCAATTGAGACTTCGGCCAGATTGGGAATACGCTTAACCAAGGGTGGCAGGTTGGCAACCGTCAAATCATGGCCGGCATTCAGCCCAAGCCCGGCAGCAGTTGCCGCATCCGCCGTCTTCCCCAAAAGTTCAAGCTCACGCGCCGCCCCATCAGGATCATCATACATCGCCGCATAAGGCCCGGTATAAAGTTCAATTCGGTCTGCTCCCGTATCCGCTGCCCATTTGACCTGTTCTGCATCCGCATCAGCAAATAATGCAACCCGCTTTCCCGATTGATTCAATCTCGCAACAATCGGCTTTAAATAGTTGTGATGCCTGGCAAAATCCCATCCGTGATCAGATGTTGCCTGGCTGGGATCATCCGGCACCAACGTCACCTGTTCTGGTTCGACCGCCTCACAAAGCTGCAAAAACTCATCGGTTGGATAGCCTTCAATATTAAACTCAACGCCGGGAAATTCATCATCAATCAGCGCCCGGATTTCCGGCACGTCACTGCGCCGGATATGGCGTTCATCGGGCCGGGGATGAACGGTCAGCCCGTGTGCGCCGGCCATAAGCGCAATACGTCCAAGCCCAACCACACTTGGCCAGGGCAAATCACGACGATTGCGCAATTGGGCGACTGCATTAAGGTTGACAGAGAGCATTGTTTTCATAATCGACCAATAGCGAAGCAATTGAACTTTGACAAATAAAAGATAGTGATATGGTTCATAATGATGCTTGATAGGTTGAGAAAGGAAAAACAATATTGCTCGAAAACCAGTTTAATCCATTCAGCAATTTTGCTGCCCCCTTTACAATTGGTCTGCAATTGCTGGATGAAAATGTTGTTTTTCAACCGGACCAGAAATTTGAGAAATATCTGGCAGAAAAACAATCATTATTAAAAAACATTCCAGATGAAGTATTTCAGGCAGAGGCAGACACGCTGGATGCCCAAAATGAAGTGCTGGATTTCGTTTTGAAACACACCCAAAACCAGCGTCAAGCATCCATCCAATGCCCAATTAGCCACAACACCTATAACCGTGCTGATTATGCAGATCGCCCGCTAATGCTGGCCTCCCTGCTGGTTCAGGATGATCTGGTAATTATGCGTCGCAAGGCCAACAACTGGCATTTGGTGGCCGCTTCGCTTTGCTTTCCCTCAACATGGAACCTTGCAGAAAAATTTGGCAAACCATTGTCGGAGGTCCACCGCCCAGTGCCGGGCATAAACGACCGGCTCGACCCGATGATCAACCGTATTTTCAACAACCTCCAACCGGATACGCCCGTATGGCGTGAGAATTGGTCGTTTTATGGCGATGATAATTTGAGGCATGATTCAGCCGAATCCAACCGGCAGGCAAAAGCTGAGCATGCAATTCTGGAAAACAACGCGTTTATCCGCCGGGAATATCAAACCCTGCACAAACTGCCAAAAAGCAAAGATATTTTGTTTACAATCAAGATCCTGATAGAGCCACTTGAGATAATCGCACGCCAGAAAAACCCGGCCAAAATTGCATCCCTGCTGCTCGAGCAAATTGATTCAATGAACAAAGCCCAATTGCAATATAAGGGGTTGGACAAAAATCTGATCTATTTACGAAATTACCTTCGCCCATTGTCCAAAATCTGACTTGTGAACACAAGATGGCGCCAGGCTCAATTTTCATCAGGCTCAATTTTCATCAGGCTCAATTTTCAACAGGCTCAATTTTCAACAGGCCCAATTTGCATCAGGTTCAATTATACTCAGGTCTGCGGATCGTCGTTGACCTTCGGTCCCTCCTGCCAGGAATGGCCTGCCGCCATGATACATGTCATGCCATTTGTCATGGTCATCATGACGGTCCATGATCCCTTTTTCGATGCATAAATTTCCATGGCAATTTTGTTCGCAGAAGAAAGGCCCAGCGCCCGTGGCGTTTCATTGTATTTTTCGATCAGCACCTTGATCATTGAGGCACGTTTGCCGCATTTACGATATTGCGCCTGCGATGAAAATGTCGTCGCGGCCAATATTGCCAATGCAGCCAACACACTTGTGCTGAATTTACTGATTACCCTGATATTAGATCTCATAATCGCTCCATTCCCAGCCGCTAACGGTTGAATCGAGCGTTTAAAAAAGTCGCACCCGTTTCAAACGGTCAACAGCTGAACAGTTCCGTTCCGCTCATTGCGTTACTCCACTTCCCCTGATCGATTAAGCCTGCGCTCGTATGGTTAACAAACCTATAATTCGGCCAATTGGCGATGTAACAATATTGGCAATCAAGCCAGCAGCATCGCATCTTGTTCAGCGCTGAACTCGCGCTCAACAATCTCCGCCATCCAAAGGTCTATCTTTTTCTCAAGCACTTCCGGGCTCACGGGTTTCGTGATATAATCATCCATGCCCGCATCAAGACATTTTTGCCGATCGCCTTTTACAGCATGAGCGGTTACCGCAATTATAGGAGCGCCGACCATATATTCATTTTCGCGCTCCATCTTTCTAATTGCCCGGCAGGCTTCGTGCCCATTCATTATAGGCATTGAAATATCCATAAGGATCAATTTTGGTCGATACAGTTTGTAATATTCAACAGCCTGTGCCCCATCACTGGCAATTTTAAAACGCCAGTTGGTTGCTTGAAGAATTTGTGTGAATACAATTTGATTTACATCGTTATCCTCAGCCACAAGAACATCAATCCGTTCATTTGCCGTATTTTCCACCAGGCATTCACCTGCATTGCCAAATTCGTCAATAAACAGGCTATCATAATCGGCATCGGTTACCTTTTTTCGCCCCCTCAATGCCATTGACAATTGGTAGTGAAGTTGAGATGAGCGAACCGGTTTTGCGAGAAAGGATGTAATGTTAAGGGCTTCAAATGATTGCTCGGCTCCCGCTTCATCCACTGAACTCAAAATGATAATAGGCAAATCGGCCAAATGGGTATCCAACCGGATTTCTTTTGCAACATCCCCGCCCGACATAATGGGCATTTGATGATCCAATAGAACCAGATTGTAACCTTTGCCAGCATCTTTGGCGCAAGTTAAAAGCGTCATCGCATCCAGGCCATTGGCTGCCTCATCGACAATAATTCCCCACTGGGTCAACTGCTCTACTAAAATTGACCGGTTTACCGAACTATCGTCCACGATCAGCACTTTAGAGCCAGCAATATCGAAATTGGCCATTTGCTTTTTTACGCCATCGCCATGAACCGGAAACTTTATGTCCACCCAAAACGTAGAGCCATCGCCCAATTTGCTATCAACCCCAATTCGACCATTCATCAGTTTGACCAATGATGATGAAATAGATAACCCCAGCCCTGCTCCACTGTGCAAGCGGGTTGCGGAAGTGTCTGCCTGGGTAAATTTTTCAAATATCGTATTGCAATTTTCAGCCGATATACCAATTCCGGTATCCTCAACAGAAATGGTCAGTTCAAATTTGCTGCCATTATCGACGAAGGTCCCGGAAACATCGACCAACACATAACCAATTTCAGTAAACTTAATAGCGTTTCGCAACAGGTTTATCAAAATCTGCCCAAGTCGCACCTTGTCGCCAACAATTTGAACTGGAATGTCTGGCGATATTCGAACAATTAGTTCAATCGATTTCTGCTCAAACTGAGGTGCAAAAAATTGCACCGTATCTTCAACAACATCGGCCAGGTTAAATGGAGCAGGATCGAGCATAAGTTGATCTGATTCAATTTTTGAAAAATCAAGCAGGTCATTAACAATCATCAGCAAAGATATGCTGGAGTTTTGAATTACCTCAGCAAACATTTTTTGTTTTTCGTTTAACTCTGAATTGACCATCAATTCGGCCATTCCCATCACACCATTCAATGGCGTTCTAATTTCATGGGACATATTTGCAATAAATGCAGATTTGGCAATATCAGCTTTTTTCGCCCGTTTTTCGGCCCTTTTTAAAACTGTATTCATGCTGATCAGCTGATCCCGCTGAACAAGAAAATAGATGATAATCGGGTAGGCACAAAAAAATGTCAGGGCAACAGCGATACCAACATCGTTATAAAACCGGTACATTTCATTTTGCACGTAAAGGCCAAGCGTCGTTAATGATATAACGACGATTTGAATGGCAAATACGATAGCTGTCGCGACAACCAACATCTTCTTCATGGCCAAATTATCCGAAAATTCCTGCTGGTCGGAATTATACGAAATCAACATTAATTTTCAGTTATGCAAATGAACAAATGTCAAACTTACTTAACAATAGTGATTTTTACCGCCGCACGGGTAATCGCAGTGTAGAGCCAGCGTTGCGCATGTTCGCGAAAAGCCCAACTTTCATCGAACAGATAAACACTGTCCCATTGCGACCCCTGAGACTTGTGAACAGTCAGAGCATAGCCATAGTCAAAATCGTCATGGCGTCGTTTCAACTGCCAGGGAATTTCTTCCAAAGGGTTTTCAAACCCCGCCTTCAAAACCTTGATCTTGGCGCTAACCTGATCCATCCCGTCATCTTCTGATCGAATGAGCAGGCTCATCGCCGGTTTCGATGATTGCGGCGCCGACATTACCTGCCAGAGCGAGCCATTCAGCAACCCCTTGGCCGGGTCATTTCTAAGCGCCACCAGTTTATCACCCGATGCCGGTAACGGCCCCTGAAAGCCTTTCAAATCGCGCAATCGCTGATTAAACAGCCGCCGGGTTTTATTTGTCCCCACCAAAACCTGATCGGCCTCAAGCACTTCGCTTTGATCAACTTCGGCACGGCGAATTTTCTTGCTTGATCCATAGGCACCAAAATCAATGTCGCGGCCCTCACGCACACTTTGCGCAAGGTCAATAATTGGATTATCACGCGCCTGCCGATGAATATTCTCAAGCAGAATATCAGGCTCGTGATCAGTAAAAAAACCGCCACCGGATACGGGCGGCAATTGTCCCGGATCACCCAAAACCAGAACCGGTGTGCCAAAGGACAAAAGGTCTTTCCCCAAGGCCTCGTCGACCATCGAACATTCATCAATGATAATCAGCGATGCACGCGCCAACGGGCTTTGCCGGTTCAAGGTAAACAATGGCGTCATCGAGGATTTGCCCGTATCCTCGTTCTCCACCATTTCCTCGCCACGCGGGCGATAAATCAGTGAATGAATGGTGCTGGCTTTTTTGGCACCCTTGGAACGCAACACCATCGCCGCCTTGCCGGTAAAGGCTGCAAACAGCACTTCGCCATCAATGCCTTCGGCCAAATGCTTAGCCAAAGTGGTCTTTCCGGTTCCCGCATAGCCAAACAGCCGGAAAACCTGCGGAAAACCCTGTTTCAACCAGCGCGATACGGCCAGCAATGCATCATCTTGTTCAGGAGAAAAATTCATGCAACTGCATAACGGATTCGCTAGCCACACGGCAATGATTCATTTGCAAAGCGAATCAATAAAATATGGGTAAACCGCGTCTCAAAAAAAGAAGACCAAAATTTTGCAAACCCTCCATACAATTTTACGGTTTTAAAGAGCATTGACTTGCAAAAATACAACACTCGATTCCAAATTCTTGCAACATGTGGATATTAATAAAAACCAACCCCGCCTGCCCCATTTTGGTTGCATTGCTTAAATTATAATTTGCCATGGGGGGTAGTTGAAAGGTTGTATCATGTCATCAACGATGTTCGTTAAATTCCTCACCATAATTGCCCTTGGAACACTCGCCGCCTGTCAGAGTTCTTCTGACCCCCAGCCCCAAATACTGGCCTCGGCAGTGCCCGACACCCGCATGGAATCACTTTCGAATATGAATGAGGAATTTTACCTCAATGCCGCCATGGCAGGTGTTATTGGTGATGAGTGCCCAACAATGGTGTTTGATAAAAAACTATATGTAAAACTCGAAAAAGCTCATATTGAAAAACACGGCGTAAAAAAAGTTTCGGAAGAGCGTAAGGCTGTGAACAAAGAACTTGGCAGCTATTTTGAAAGTTTCCGCCAACGGCACGGAATAAACAATAATAAAAGCGAGCTTTGCATTGCCGGAATGCGCGAAATTGCCGAGCAAACCCCATTGAGCCTATTGCTTACAACGTCTGCCTGAATAGTTACCCTGTATAAATACAGCTTGTCTCCTAAAAGCATGCCCTCGGACTTGATCCGTTGGTGGGCACCGGTTTTAGACACTTTCATGTTTACATGGAAGCAGGCTGGCCACAAAGAGTGGCCCGGTGCTTATGCACCGCTCCCGCGGAGGCTCGGGCACAGCTCAAGTTGCACGTTGAGCAACGCGAAGCGCAAAACTTGAGCCATTAGAATAGCCCGATTAGCCGTGAGCGAAAACATTAAGATCACCGCATTAAAACTCATCAAACGTGAGTTTTGGCGTGCAGACGATCTTTCGTGTCCAAATGTGGCGTTGCACCGAACTGAACCAAGCGCAAGCCATCTTCGCCCACTGAAAATTTGTGAACAGATGTATGCATAATGCTCAAAAATATTTGGCATTTTTGAGCAAAGTCGAGCCCTAGCGCCATTGAAACAAGTGTTGAAATAACGCCCGTAGAAGTCACCAGCACCGCCGGTTGTTGGACTTCAGCCACATCGCGCAAAGCAGCCATTATCCGCCCGCGAAATTCATCATAGCTTTCAAGATCAGAATGCACCTCGCCCTTTTGCCAAACCTCAAGCAATTGGGGAAAATGGGCTGTAAAAGAGGCTAGGTCCGTTGGAATTTCTGCGCCGTGACTTTCCTTCAGACTATTGGCAAGGCCAAAATAGTCGAGCTCGTTCAATCGCGCGTCCTGATCATGCGGAATGTCTTCCAACGCCAGAGACTGCGCCGTTTGTATCTGCCGCCGCATGGTTCCAGATAATAGCCGTTCATATTGATGATAGGGGCGAAGGTGATCGCCCAACCATCCGGCCTGCTGAAAACCAAGCTCACTTAGCTGGTCATAGCTTGCCTCGTCTGTTGCGCCAGATTGTGCCTGCCCGTGCCGAATTAAGGTAATTTCTGTCATAAATATTTTGCCGATTCTAAAATTCAAACACCAAAATACTCTAAAATGAGGCTCCCGTCATAGGCCCACATGCAGAATAATTACCGTACCCCTCACATGCCCTTGGGGCCGCGGTTCATTGCAGCAATACCTGTGCGGCATACGCCAACCAGACCAAGCGGTTTCATAATTGAGATGAACTGCTCAATTTTCGAGGATCTGCCGGTAATCTCAAATACAAAATGCTCAATATTAGCATCGACCACCTGGGCTCGAAATGCTTCTGCAAGGCGCAGGGCTTCCACCCTTTTTTCGCCAGTACCAGAAACTTTCACCATCGCCAACTCACGCTCAAGTGGCTTGTCAAATCCGGCCTCAACAGAATAAGTGGTTAAATCCAGCACCTTGTGCACCGGCACCATGCGTTCCAGCTGTGCCTTTATTTGTTCAAGCACATGCGGCGTTCCGGTGGTAACGATGGTAATGCGCGAAATATGACGTTCATGCTGGGTTTCTGAAACCGTGAGGCTGTCGATATTGTAGCCACGACCGGAAAACAGACCGATTACCCGCGCAAGAACGCCTGGTTCGTTATCCACCAGCACAGATAGCGTATGAGTTTCGGGTGTTTCCGATTCTTTGACAATAAAATAAGCCGAGCCGGATGGTAATTTATCGGTGTTCATAATCTTAAACCCTTTCCAGAGCTTCCCTATGTTTTTTACTTTTTAGACTGTTCAGATTGACACGGGCAATCGCAACACCCGCAAGAATTAAGATCATCGCCAAAATAGCGTTGCCCGATAATTGCTCGGACAAAAATAGATAACTCCACAGCACCCCAAATACCGGCACAAGCAAGTTAATCTGGCTGAGGAACGAGGCCCCTTGTCGCGCAACGATCGCAAAAATCATCAAGGTCCCTAATGCGGAGGGGAAAATTCCAAGCATGATAACCGCCGTAATAACCGCGAAAGACGGAACATTTACCACCAGTGGATCGTAAGCTATCGCAAATGGCAGGACCAGTACGATTGACACTAACATCAAAGATGTGGCCATTGCCCGCCTTGGATAGCCAACCAATTGCTTTGTTATAATCGCATTCACACCATAACAAATAGCCGCCGCCGCAATCGCATATTGCCTAATTGTATCGTCTCCAAGTGTACTAAGTTGATCAAACCCTATCAACACCACCACGCCGGCAATTCCGAAAATAACGCCAAGCATTTTCCAAAAATTCAATTTCTCATCATCAGTAAATATATGCGCCAATAACAGGGTCGAGAGCGGCATCGTCGCCATTAAAATCGCGGTTAAACCCGCATCCACCCTCACCTGCCCCCAGGTGATCAACCACCAGGGAAGCGCATTACCAAAGATTGCCGCCACCAATATCCACATCCAGATACGCAAACCGCGTGGTAGGTGTTGACCGGCCATTTTCATGGCGCCCCACAAAATCACCGCGGCAATGACCAGCCGGGCAACAACAATCGTTAGAGTTGGCAGCTCTGTGATGCTAATTTTGATCAACAGAAAACTGGCCCCAAACATCGCTGAAAGGCTAACTAGCAGTGCATAATCTGTAAGGCTGGGTTTGTTCACACCAATGCCTTGCCCTTCTCATCAATGGCAGAGCCAACGGCCTCATCAGTTGCCTCATCCGGCAAAAGCATTTCATTATGCGCCTTGCCCGATGGGATCATTGGGAAACAATTGGCCAATTGAGCCACACGGCAATCGAAAATCACCGGCAGTTTTGCATCAATCATTTCCATAATTGCATCATCAAGCTCAGCTGGTTTGTTACACCTGATACCAATGCCGCCATAGGCCTCTGCAAGTTTCACAAAGTCCGGCATCGCCTCAACATAGGTGTGCGACAACCGGTTTCCGTGCAGCAATTGCTGCCACTGGCGTACCATGCCCATATATTGATTGTTCAGGATGAAAATCTTAATCGGCGCGTCATGTTGAATTGCCGACGACATTTCCTGAATGCACATCTGAATTGAGGCATCACCGGCAACATCAATCACCAGCGCATCCGGGTGTGCAATCTGTACCCCAAGTGCTGCCGGCAAACCGTAGCCCATAGTGCCAAGGCCACCACTGGTCATCCAGTGATTAGGCTCTTCAAATTTAAGAAACTGTGCCGCCCACATCTGATGCTGACCAACTTCTGTGGTGAAATAGGTTTCACGATCTTTGGTCAATGCATTAAGGCGTTCCAATGCATATTGCGGCATGATCACTTCTTGAGAATTTTTATAGGCAAGCGAGTCCCGCTCTTTCCATTTTTCAATTTTTGACCACCAGGATTTGATTGCCACCGTGTCTGGTTTTTTAGAATTTGCCCGCCATAATCGAACCATATCCTCCAAAACATGCGCAACATCGCCAATAATTGGCACATCCACCCGCACAATTTTGTTAATCGACGAGGGATCAATATCAATGTGTATTTTCTTCGAGTTGGGCGAAAACGCATCAAGCCGGCCGGTAATACGGTCATCAAACCGGGCCCCGATACACAACATCACATCACAATCATGCATAGCCATGTTGGATTCGTAAGTACCATGCATACCAAGCATACCGAGCCAATTATCACCGCTGGCCGGATAAGCACCCAACCCCATCAAAGTTGACGTTATCGGAAAATTGGTCAATTCAACCAGCTGGCGCAACAATTGGCTGGCCAACTTCCCAGAATTTATAACGCCACCACCGGAATAAATAACCGGCTTTTTTGCCGAAACCAAAAGCTGAACTGCATCCAGAATTTTATCGGCATCACCCACAACTTTCGGATTGTAGGTTTTATGTTCAGCAGTACTGGGCCCACGATAAATGCCGGTAGCGAATTGGACATCCTTGGGAATATCAACAACAACCGGGCCAGGACGGCCGGCGCGCGCCACATAAAATGCCGTATGCAATACTTCGGCAAGATCATTAACATCCTTCACCAGCCAGTTGTGCTTAGTGCAAGGTCGGGTAATGCCAACCGTATCGCACTCTTGAAAAGCGTCCGATCCAATTAAAGATGTTGGCACCTGACCGGTAATGCAAACGAGCGGAATTGAATCCATCAATGCGTCTTGCAAACAGGTTACCGCATTGGTCGCCCCCGGCCCTGACGTTACAAGCATCACGCCGGTTTTTCCGGTAGAACGGGCATATCCCTCTGCCGCATGGCCTGCACCCTGCTCATGACGCACGAGCACATGATTGATCGCGTCCTGCTGGTGCAGTTCATCATAAATTGGAAGCACAGCACCGCCTGGATAGCCAAAAATATCTTTTACGCCATTATCAACCATTGCCCGTAAAACCATTTCCGCGCCGGTCATTTCCTCAGCTTTAGTCATTTAAATAATCCATCTCACTTATATTCAGCCGGTTAGTTGCTTGCTTAAGCTCTTTTCATATATCCAAAATTTGGACATTAAAAAAGGCCCCCGGGGGAGCCTGAATGCGCGCCATCACTCGCAAAGGTTATCCACCTTCACGCCAGCGCGCACATCACCACTACAAGAATTTCAATTTTCATCACAAATCTCTCTATTACCCATAAAGCCTAGACCGCGTTTCCAAATGCGTCAACAGGCAAGCAGATTTTTTACCCAATTTGTCGCAATCAGCATCCAGCTCACGCGCAGACCTGGTTTCTGCCCTGATTTTTTGCCTCATAAAGCCGCATATCAGCCGCTTTGATCAAGGCCCGATCATCTTCCAGATCTTCGCTACTGACCGCGACACCGATACTGATCGTCGGATTAATAACAACATTATCGACCGTAATTTTCAGTTTTCTCACCGCATCGCAATAGCGCTGAGCAAATGGGCCAATTTGCGCATCACTGGCAAATGGCGCAATTACCGCAAATTCTTCACCACCAATTCGGGCCACAATATCGTGTTCCCGCGAAAGGTCCATGAGCACGCGCGCAACCTCTTTCAACACAATGTCACCGACATCGTGTCCATGGGTATCGTTAATCTGTTTAAAATAGTCCAAATCCAGAATAAGCAAACCAAGCGGCTTGTCGATCCGTCTGAACTCTTTCAAAAACTCGCCTAAAACCTCGTGGAAGTACCGTCGATTATAAAGAGATGTGAGCGAGTCTGTTGCGGCTTCAACTGCCAGCATATCTGCGCGTTTTTCTTGTTTTTTGGTTGCATCAGCCTGAAATTTAATAATCGGCATAACCACCAGCAACCCACCCACCATTGTGGCGGCAATAAAAAATGCCGAAAGGGTCAACTGATGAAAGGTTATCGATAAAGTTTCAGAAACAGGTCCCGAACTATCAGATACAATTTCATCCACCGAACGGCTCAACCGAAAATAGATATATAGCGCCGAACCCAACGAAAGGGTGACAGCAGCCGTATATATACCATAAGCAAGTTCAGGCAGGTTTTTAAGCTTGATCTGCAATCCATCCCCCAAGCAACAAAACTGTTTGTGTTTTCCCTCGCACTAGGGAAAAACCATTCGCAGTAAAATAATTCAAAAAAATAAAAAGGCCCTAAATATTCGTCATATTATTTTATCAATTTGCTCCCAATCTTCGCCCAATTGGTTCCTAAACCACGTCGATTGCCTTTTCGCATATTGCCTCGTTGCCGCCTTGCACCTAATACGTGCCTCATCAAGTGTGACAACTTTTTGCAAATAATTGGTTAATTGCGGAACTCCAATGGCTTTTAAAACCGGATGATCAGAAAAAACATCCATTTTTCCCAGTGCCTTAACCTCATCCAGCGCTCCATTGTCCAACATCTTGTCAAATCTGCTTTCAATGCGCCGGTGCAGTATCGCGCGATCCGGCAGGATCAGATATTTCTTGATATTCGCCATCTTCAAAATTGGAGGTTGGTTTTGCGCCTGATATTCAACGATCGAGCGCCCCGTTGCTTGCTTAACCTCCAACGCCCGCAAAATACGTTGTCGATCATTAGGTTTCAGAGCTTTTGCTGCCGAAGGGTCCTTCTCCTGAAGTGTCGCGTAAAGCGATGACACATCAACCTCACCAGATTTATCGCGCCAAAACTGGCGGATTTCACCAGGAATTTCTGGAATTGCCGCCAACCCCTCTGACAACGCTTTGAAATACAGGCCGGTTCCTCCAACAAAAATCGGTGTCCGGCCAGCCAAAAGCACCTCATCAAGCGCAATTTTAGCATCCCTCACCCATTGGGCAACTGAATAGGCTTTTTCCAGGCTCGCATGCCCATAAAGCAAATGCGGCACTTTCGCCAAATCCGCCTCATTTGGCCGCGCAGTAATGACCCGCAAAATCGGATATACCTGCATGGAATCAGCATTGATAATGGTGCCGTTATATTTTTCGGCCTGCTCAATCGCAAATACAGACTTGCCGCTGGCCGTTGGCCCGGCTATCAAAATGGCATCAGGTATTTCAGTCAATTTTACGGGCCTCCATGTCAAAAATAGCCACGCTTATCGCCAATCCGGCAAATCCAATACTTACCACTGATCTGGTAGCGGCAATATCCAGCAGCATCAACAGCAAAAACACCTATTGGCTGGCGGACAATATCGCCTGCGACTGTGTTTTGGCAGATGACGTAAACACTGAGAACCTCGAATCCACAATTCGCAAGATTATCGGCAGCAACCCTATTGATTTGGTCATTCACAACCCTGAAACCCGACGCTGCAAGGCACTGATTGCCGATATGGACTCAACCATGATCGAGCAGGAATGCATCGACGAACTGGCGGCAGAAGCTGGCTTGAAACAGCAGGTATCGGCCATTACAGCTCGCGCCATGAATGGCGAAATTGCCTTTGAGCCAGCCCTGATTGAACGGGTGGCCCTGCTAAAGGGACTTGCCAGTGATGTAATCGAAAAAGTGCTGGATGAGAGAATTACCCTTACCGCCGGTGGCCGCGAACTTGTTGGCACCATGAAACAAAATGGCGCCTATACGGCTCTTGTATCCGGCGGGTTCACTCATTTTACCCGAGCCATATCCAAAATATTGGGGTTTGATGAAAACCGCGCAAACCAGCTTGTTGAAGAAGATGGAAAACTATCTGGAGCGGTAACCAAACCAATTCTTGGCCGCGATGCAAAAGTTGATGCCTTAAATGAAATAGCCAATGCACAAAATATTTCGGCGGCAGACTTTATCGCGGTTGGTGATGGTGCAAACGATCTTGGTATGCTGCAAGAGGCCGGAATAGGCGTTGCCCTGCACGCAAAACCAAATGTTGCCCGGCAGGCAAGCGTAAAGATAGACCACGGAGATCTGACCGCCCTTCTCTATATTCAAGGCTATAGAAAATCGGAATTCAGCACATGAAACCGCTTGAAACGGATCGCTTGATATTGAGAAACTGGGAAACAAAAGATGCGCCCGCGATGTATCGGTTAAACAGCGATGAGGTCGTTATGAAATTCTTCCCGTTTCGTCGCAACAGGGTTGAGTCTGACCTATTGTTGGAGACTGTCAAAAACAAGATTGCCGATAAGGGCTACAGTTTTGCGGCAGTAGAGTTGAAACAAACCGGCGAAATTATTGGATTTGCCGGAATTTCAGACATCACTGACAATATGCCTTTTGCGCCTGCGCTTGAAATAGGCTGGCGATTTTTGCCTGAATATTGGGGCAAGGGATATGCCACAGAATCAGCATTAAAATGGCTTGAATTTGCATTTAACACGCTTGAGAAAGAAGAAGTCGTTTCTTTCGCCGTCGCTGAAAACACCGCATCAACCGCTGTGATGCAGCGCCTTGGAATGCGCTATTTTCCTGAACTGGATTTCGACCATCCATCGGTTTCAGATGACTATCCCGAATTGAAACGTCACGTATTATACGCGATCAGCAAAGATCAATTCAACGCACAAAACAGTTGAACTTCAACCAATTGCAGCGACTTCCAGATTCAATACCTCAAGTAAAATTTACTCAATTCGAATAACCGCAAATCGCAAATCACCATTTTTGGACGCAATTAAAAGCAGCGCATTCTTACGGCCTTCTTTTTTCAGCGCTTCAACCCGCGCCTTCATATCTTCAGGTTGCTGCACGCTCTCCTGCCCAACTTCGGCAATAACATCACCGGCCTTAACACCTTTTTCAGCCGCAATTGATTTTGGATCGACCGCCGTCACAACCACCCCGGAAATATCCTTGCCAACTTCATATTTTTTGCGCGCCGCATCATCCAGCACCCCAACCGTAATGCCGAGCACTGTCGGATTTGCGGGCTTCTGCTGTTCATCAGACTGAGTTGAGACCGATACTTTGGTGGGTTTTTCAGTATCTTCCAACCGACCAAGGGTAACCTGAATTGTTACCTCCTTGCCCTTTCGCAGAACCACCACGTCGACGGCCTTGCCAACTGGGCTTTCGGCTACAATACGTGGCAAATCACGCATTTTGGGAATATCACGATCGCCAAATTTCAAAATCACATCGCCCGGCAATACACCGGATTTTTCTGCCGGACCACCGCGCGTAACACCGGCAATCAACGCACCTTTGGCCTCGCTCATGCCGAGGCTTTCACCAATATCATCGGTGACCGGCTGAATTCTAACACCCAGCCAACCGCGGCGCGTTTCGCCAAATTCGCGCAATTGCTCAATCACATTGGTCGCAAGATAGGACGGGGTTGAAAATCCAATACCAATCGAACCACCGGAAGGCGAAATGATCGCCGTATTAATACCGATAACGTCACCTTCCATATTAAACAGCGGGCCACCGGAGTTTCCCTTGTTGATCGAGGCATCAGTCTGAATGAAATTATCGTAAGGCCCCGAACGAATGTCGCGATTAATCGCCGAAACAATTCCAAGTGTTACCGTACCACCAAGCCCGAACGGGTTGCCGATAGCCATAACCCAATCACCAATTCTGGCCTTGCGTGAATCTCCTAACCGCACAAATACCAATGGTTTTGCGGGCTTAACCTTAAGAACAGCAATGTCGGTCTTTTTATCGGTGCCAACAAGTTCCGCAATCAGCTTCGTGCCGTCAGTAAAATTGACTGTGATCTCGTCCGCATCAGCAATCACATGATTGTTGGTTATGATAATGCCGGACGCATCAATCACAAATCCCGAACCTAAAGACTGAACCTTGCGCGCGCGTGATTTGGGCTTTGAGCCATTTTTTTCCTGCTGTCGATTAAAGAAGTCGTCGAAGAAATCCTGAAATGGCGACCCCTCTGGCACGCCAAGCCTTGGAGAGGAAGAACCGCTGCTGCTGTTTTTAAGCGTTTGTGATGTTGAAATATTGACCACCGCTGCAAGCAATGGTTCGGCCAGGTCCGCCACCGATTTAGGGCCCGTGGCGTTTGCGATACTCGTCCCCGATATTTTCAAGCCCGCATCCAGGCTAACCGGCGCAATGGCGATTACCAGGCCCAAAATTCCAAGACGGAATGCGGCGCCAAAATGAGAAAAAGACAATGTCTGCGGCCATGAGAGCATCTGGAATATTCCTTTGGGACTTGTTATTAGTACGATTGAAAAAACCTTAGCAGCTTGTCTGCAATAGATCGAGTTTCGCCATCCATATAACAACAATTTGAATGCCCGCGATCAAACACGGTCATTCATTACTAACCTCTGATCAACCACACTATGCCAACACCAATACACAACACAACCACGCCCATTAATCGCAGCGTCTGTTCTGGCATCTTGGTCACATCAATGGCTCGCTTTTGAATAAATAAAGGGGCCACCGCGTACAGTAGCCCCTCAATTACCAGTAAAAGACCGATTGCGGTCAAAAAGTCATTCATTGACCACTAGTAGCTTTCTTGCTGCCATTGGCATCCTTGAAAAAGCGGAAAAACTCAGAATTTGGTGAAAGCACCAAAGTTGTATTTGAGTCTTGCAATGCTTCGCGATAAGCGGCCATCGAGCGATAAAAATCAAAGAATTCCGGGTCTCGGCCAAATGCTTCGGCAAATACTTTGTTTCGTATTGCTTCACCTTGCCCGCGCAAGATTTCAGCTTCTCGCTGAGCTTTCGCCTTGGTTTCAACAACGCCACGATCAGCCGCAGCCTTGATCCGGCGTTCAGCCTCACGACCACGCGCACGAAGCCGTTCAGCTTCTGCAAGACGTTCAGCCGACATCCGTTCAAAGGTTTGGCTTGATACTTCATTGGTCAAATCAGTCCGCAATACGCGCACATCTTCAATTTCAATACCAAACTTGGCCGCTTCCGGGCGTAACTGGTCACGCACCTCAAGCATCATGGCAAGTCGCTCTTCCGACAATGCCGCCTGGAAACCACGACGGCCATAAACCGCACGCAGACCATCTTCGAAACGAATACCAAGCTGGCGTTCAGCAACCGCTAAACTACCCGAAACAGTTTCACGGAATTGGCGTGCATCACTGATCCGAAAAACCAGAAACGCATCAACAACATAGAATTTACCGCCAGAAACCTGCACACGCAAGTCTTCCCGGTCCAGCCGGATAAGGCGGTCTTCAACGATTTGCACTGAATCAAGGTCAAAAATCGACAATGGCATTTTGAAGTAAAGACCCGGCTCACTTACAACCCGCTGAATTTTACCAAATCGAACAACGATTGCCTGGTCACGCTCATTCAGCACAAATATTGAGCCGGATAAAATGATCAAAACAAGGGCGACGATGCCGCCAATTATTGGAAGTCTGTTCATCACGGAACTCCTATTTCTTTTTCGCTATTTCAGGCAATGGCAAATAAGGAACAACACCTGTTCCACCTGCACCATTTTCCATGATTACTTTGTTTGAACTTTTCATAACGGCTTCCATTGTTTCCAGGAAAAGCCGTTTGCGGGTAACTTCCGGTGCAATTTTATATTGGTCGTAAATCAAGATAAAGCGCTGCGCTTCACCTTCAGCTTCCTGCACAACCTGGGTTTTATAACCAGCCGCATCTTCGAGAATCTGGGCCGCTTCACCGCGCGCGGCACCTAATACATTGTTTGAATATTTCTTGCCATTTTCACGGAATTTAACCTCGTCCTGTTCAGCACGCTGCACTTCCTCATACGCATCAGCAACCTGCGTCGGTGGTGCAGCATCCGCAATCGCCATACGGCTGATACTGATACCGGCCCCATATTGATCAAGCGTTGTCTGCACAATTTTTTGAACGTCGATCGCAATACCAGTACGATCATCACGGAAAATATCCTGTGCCGGCCGTTTGCCCACCACTTCCCTCATCGCACTTTCAGAAACCTGACGGACCATAGAATCAGGATCACGCACATTAAACAAAAACTTACCCGGGTCATTGACGGCCCAGATTACCGAGAAGGTAACATCAACGATGTTCTGGTCGCCCGAAAGCATCAGGCTCGAAGACCGTCCGCCACCAACTGAACCAATGCTGATTTGCCGGTCCGCAGTTTTTGCAATCTCCACTGTTTCCAACGGCCACCAATGAAAATGCAATCCGGCAGTTGAAAGCTCTTTTTTCGGCTTACCGAATAAAAGTTCCGCACCCAACTCATCCGGCTGCACCGTATAGATTGCCTGTGTCAGCCAAAAACCAACCGCCGCAATTGCGATAATACCAATCATCATTGGATTGCTGCCACCACCACCAGGCAAAACCTGTTTCAGCTTCTCCTGGCCCTGGCGCAAAATTTCTTCCAGGTCGGGTGGGTTTCCACCACCACGCGGACCTTGCGGTCCTTTTGGTCCCTGACCCCAGGGGCCGTCGCCATTTCCGTTTCCATTTCCGCCGCCTTGCCAGCCGCCGCCATTATTGTTGTTCCAGGGCATGTATATCCTCTCAGCATGTATGATGGCGCAAATTACTCGCGCCGTGCATGATTCTGCCAGTTTCAAATGGTTATAGGTATGGAATGCCCATGTTTCAACGAGAAGACGGCGATTCCATGAACTTTAATGCCGCATCGTTAAGATGCGTTACCGACATAGCATGAAAAACATGTTCAGCGGCGCTCATAAATTATAAATTCTGTTTCGCAGGAATCCCGTGGCCCGGCAGGTACATTCTCTCTACTGATGGCTTCCCATATAGTCGCATCAATATCAGGAAAACCCGTATCCCCACCGGGCTTTGCCTTGACTTTGGTGTAATAAATCCGATGAGCCAGATCTAAAAACAGGCGGTATATTTCGCCACCCCCAAGAATACAAATCTCACTCGCACCATTGCCTTGCCCCCACAATTGCGCAATTTGCAATGCCTGCTCGACGGATTTCACCGCATGAACACCTTCAGCCGAAAAATCCGCATTCCTGGAAATAACGATATTGTGACGACCGGGCAAAGGCCGCCCGATACTTTCATAGGTCTTTCGCCCCATAATTATAGGATTGCCGGTGGTGATCGCCTTAAAGCGTTTCAGATCACTTGAAAGCTTCCACGGCATATCACCATCGCTGCCAATTACACCATTTTCGGCAACAGCAACAATAATAGAAATCGGTAGGGTCAGGACACTGCTCTCGCTATTGCCGCCTATTGTGCGACATCAGGCCTTTGGAAAACAATGCCGCAATTTTTCCTGATCGAGGCTTGCTCAATTGCATCCATTTCACCTTTCAGCCGGGAAAGTTCAGCGGTTGAGGCATTGTCACCTTTCACAAAGAACACCGCCGGCCAGAACACCACCAGTGCAACACCGGTTGCCACCGCATCACTGGTCGCTTTCTTGTTTTGAATACCAGAAAGGTCTTGCACGCGAAATGAAACTCTTTCAGCTTCAGCACTCAACTGGCGGCAACTGAAATTTTGGAAATGCACCGGCGATACGTAGCTAGCATCAACCTGGTTGGCTTTTGTTGCGCAACCGGCAGATGTTGCCAATACTGCCATGAGCATCGGCGTAACGAGTTTGCTTGAATATTTCATTTTTAAGAATCCCCACTTAATTTTCAAAAATAATTACCAAAAATTTACAACCGTGAGAAGTAGGCCACACAGTTTATTACAACCTGTGGCAATTATACAGCAATCGGCGCTTTGATACTGGCATCAGCCTCATAACCTTGCAGCGAAAAATCTTCATATTTGAACGAGAAAATATCACTCACGTTCGAGTTCATAACCATTTTAGGCAATGGTTTTGGCGCGCGACCAAGCTGCAATTTCGCCTGTTCAAAATGATTGGCATAAAGATGGGCATCGCCCAATGTCAAAATGAAATCACCCGGTTCAAGCCCACAAACCTGCGCCAGCATCATGGTCAGCAACGCATAGGAGGCAATGTTAAATGGCACGCCCAAAAATATATCGGCCGAACGCTGGTAAAGCTGGCAGGAAAGTTTTCCATCCGCCACATAAAACTGAAACAGGCAATGGCACGGCGGCAGCGCCATATCATCCACCTGCGCCGGGTTCCACGCAGAAACAATCAGCCGGCGCGAGTTCGGATTATTTTTGATCTGCTCAACAAGGTTGGAAATTTGATCAATGCTTTTACCATCCGGTGCCGGCCATGAGCGCCATTGATAGCCATATACCGGACCAAGATCACCGTTTTCATCGGCCCATTCGTCCCAAATCCTTACCCCGTTTTCCTTAAGATAGCGGATATTGGTATCACCGCTTAAGAACCACAAAAGTTCGTGGATAATAGACTTTAAGTGCAATTTCTTGGTGGTTAAAACAGGAAAGCCTTGATCCAGCGCAAACCGCATTTGATGGCCAAATACCGAGCGTGTTCCAGTGCCGGTACGGTCGCCCCGATCGCTGCCCTCATTTTGAACCCGTGATAATAAATCCAGATATTGCTGCATTGGCTGTCCCTGCCCGAATCGACAAAGGTAATTTTAACCGCAATTCAACAGGGCGCCAGCACCATCTTTTTATTTCAACACGTTTGGCCAGTTCTTGTTGGCCTTGGCAATATATCCCGGTCGATCTGTATTCCAGCGACTGCGCACGCCGAGCGAATTATTGAGATAGAGTTTGCCATCAACAATAGACCAGGCCTCCGGCACGGTGGTCGCGGTCGAACCATAGCTCACCGCAAAGGCGCAATAGCCGCCATATTGGGGCGCATATTTATCTGGCATGGCCAGAAATGTTTGCCGATTTGCATCGCTGGAGAAATGCCATTTAGCACCTTTCCAAAGGGCCGAAAATTCAGCTTTGCCTTCAACCGGCTTGTTTTTGGTAAAATAGGCAACCGGATCATATCCGTTGATCGCAATACCGGTAGAAGAATTGGCGTATATCTTGCGTTTTGCAGCAAACCCAAATGAGGGAAATGCGGCGCTGCCTGCTAATGCGGCAATTCCGATGATAAAAGTTCTGCGTTCCATGACCAAGCCTTCTGAGTGTTCATCAGATGCCATAATACATGAATTTCCCCTGTGCATTATCAAACCCAAACACAGCTGCGTGAAACGAAAAAGCCGCCCGATCAGATCGGACGGCTTGTATTAGATTAGTTTTAGCCGCGCCTCCCGAGCTTATCAATGGGCAGGCTGGGCAAAACCCATTGCCTGGAGTGAACCAAGGCTGCGAAGAGCAGCCCGGCGTAGCTCGCCGCGCCTCCCGAGCTTGTTGAGGGGGCAGGCCGGGCAAAGCCCATTGCCGTGAGTTAAATTATGCAGCTACCGCCTGTTTGGCATCGGTCATTTCATAGCCAAGTGCTTCGGCAACCGGTGCATTGGTAATGCGGCCACGATGCACATTTAAGCCATTGCGCAGATTTGGATCATCAATCAAGGCTTTCAGGCCTTTATTGGCAAGCGCCAAACCAAATGGCAAAGTTGCATTGTTAAGCGCATGGCTGGATGTCAGCGGCACAGCGCCCGGCATATTGGCAACACAGTAATGCACAATGCCATCAACCTCATAGGTCGGGTCTGCATGGGTGGTAGCTTTCGATGTTTCAAAACAGCCGCCCTGATCAATCGCCACATCGCACAACACTGCACCCGGTTTCATGCCGGAAAGCATTTCGCGGGTAACAAGTTTAGGGGCCGCCGCACCCGGTATCAGTACAGCACCGATAACCGCATCTGCAGAAAAGACCTCTTCATCGAGTGATTCAACCGTTGAATAACGTGTGTGAACCCGGCCATTAAACATCTCGTCAAGCTCGCGCAAACGCGGAATTGAGCGATCAAGAATGGTCACATCCGCACCAAGACCAACCGCCATACGGGCCGCATGGGTGCCAACAACACCGCCGCCAATGACGGTAATTTTTGCAGGCGCAACACCCGGCACACCACCAAGCAGAATACCGCGTCCGCCATTGGATTTTTGCAATGCGGTCGCAGCCGCCTGAATGGAAAGCCTGCCGGCAACCTCACTCATCGGTGCCAACAATGGCAAGCCGCCCTTGTTGTCGGTTACAGTTTCATAGGCAATTGCGGTGCAACCAGAAGCAACCAGACCCTTGGTCTGTTCCAAATCCGGTGCCAAATGCAAATAGGTGTAGAGAATTTGATCTTCGCGCAGTTGAACCCACTCAGAAGGCTGTGGCTCTTTTACTTTCACAATCATATCGGCTGAATCAAAAACCTCGGCTGCCGTGTCTAATATGGTTGCACCGACCGCCGCATAGGCATCATTATCAGCGCCAATACCGACGCCTGCATTAGTTTCAACGAAAACATCGTGACCGTTTGCAACATATTCACGAACAGCGCCAGTTGTCAGACCAACCCGATATTCATGATTTTTAATTTCCTTTGGCACACCAATACGCATTTGATTTCTCCCAAAATTGCGGGGTTTTCTATTCCCGGCAATGCGATGCAAAAAAAGAAAGCCCCACCCCAACAATTGGCATGCGACAACTTGGCGAAATCATAATTAATTACTCGAAAAATGTCCTTGCAAAACACACTTCCATTGAATGAATTTTCAGTATATTATTGCAATTAATTACAATTCATTCGAGGATTATTGCAATGTCTGAACTAGACGCGATTGATATCACCATACTAAGTGAGCTTCAAAGCGATGCACGAATTGCCAATGTCACCCTGGCCGACCGCGCCGGACTATCGCCCTCCGCCTGTTCAAGGCGGCTGGATTCGCTGGAAAAGTCTGGCATTATCCGTGGCTATCACGCAAGGCTTTCATCACGCGCGCTTGGTCACCCGATTATTGTTATTGTCTATATGACGCTTGAGGGGCAATCGGTCGCCCACCTGACCGCGTTTGAGGAAGCGGTAAAAAAGTGCCCAAATGTGCTGATCTGCTATCTGATGTCGGGCACCAGCGACTATATTTTGCGCATCGCGGCGCGTGATCTGGCTGACTATGAGCGCATCCACAAGGAATGGCTTTCCACCATGCCCGGAGTTGTGCGCATGACCTCGAGTTTCGCCCTGCGTGAGGTGATCAACCGCCCAAGCATTGATATTGAAATCAACCGACCGCCAAAAAAGTGAATTAATTCTTCCGGTGGCGCGACCACGGGCGGGCGTATTTTTGCAACGCGGTTCTAACTTCAATTATCGGCTTTGCATTTGCCGTATCAGGTTTTGAAATCGTAATGGCCACAGCGCCGCGCGATTGCAGCATGGATTTATCAACAATCAATTGCGGTGCAGTACACCATTTGGGAACCGCCAGCCTTGTGACGATGATATCTACCTTGGCGCAGTCTTCGCGGAAAGCCAGTGGACGTTTGACAAAGCCAAGCACCAGATTGTTTGAAATATTTGCAATACAGCCCAGTTCATCACACTTAAACACCTGCGATTTTTTCTGATCATTTTGCGCGTTGGGCGCAAAGGCCTTTCGCCAAATATTGGTTATGAACTTTTCCTTGCGCGGGTTAAGCAAATGAAATTGCCCGTTTTTATCCACCACCGCGATGGACGAACCGGATTGAGAAATCAAAATATCCGGCGTGGCCGCATTGGAAAATGTGAGCGCAGACAGCACCACAAATGGAACCGCCATAAGCCGCAAAATCGACTTCAATTGCGTCGCGATAACCAGCGCAATGGTGCCAAATGCGAGGCTTGAAAGCGGCATGAAGCCCGTATTGCCAAATTGCCCAATACCTGCCACCGCGATGGAAACCTTCACCACCTGATCAATCGCCATGCCCATAAGCTCCAAAGGATAAGCCTCCAGCCCAAAAGGCATAAGTACCATTCCCGCAAGCGCCATTGGCATTACGCCAAGCGAGACCATTGGCATGGCCGCCAGATTTGCCAACAGACCAAATGGCGCTACCCGGTGAAAATGATAGGCGGCAAAAAGCCCGGTCGCCAATCCTGCAACAATCGAGGTAACCGCTAATCCGCCGATCGACTTGCTCATGTTGGCGACAACAGCCCAAAACCTGTTTGAGGATGGCTGATAGTGCCTGCCCCGTCGGAAGCGCGACCACGATTCATAAACCGCGACCAAAGCTGCAACCGCTGCAAACGACATTTGAAAACTGGGGCTGACAATTGATTCCGGTCGCCACGCAAGCACCACAAGAGCAGCGAGCCCAACATTGCGCATGGTCAGTGCCCGCCGGTCGCTCATAATCGCCAGCAACATAATGGCAATCATTATCCATGCCCGTTGGGTGGCAATACCCGCCCCTGAAATCAGCAAATAAATGCTGGCAACCAAAAGTGCCGCCATTGCCGCCCATTTACGGATTGGATAATAAAGCGAAATGCCCGGCAACATCGCCAGCGACCCGCGCACCAGCAAAATGATTATGGCTGTCACCAGCGCCATATGCAGCCCGGATATTGCCAGAATATGTGCAAGGCCAGAACGACGAAGCGCCTCAACCGTATCATCACTGATCCCGCTTCGATCACCGACAATCAGAGCGGCTGCGAGGCTTCCGCTTTCGCCGGGCAACGCATCGCGAATACGCCCGCCAATCGCAGATCTGATATTGGCAATTGAAAGCGACATGCGGGTTAACATCGGCAACTCACCCGAATATTCTACTCCCTTTGGGCTCCCGAGAAAAAACCCATTGGCGCCATTCTTTTTGTACCAGGATTGAAACGCAAAATCATATCCCCCCGGATAAGCAGGCCCCGATGGCGGCCTCAGCCGGGCCAGACCGGAAATTTGGCGGCCTATTTCAATCCGGGCATGTTTTTTATGGGCGGTTACCCTGATTTTTTGCGGCACCCGGCCGCGGAATTTTTCAAATCCCTTGACCTCAATCGTATAGCGCTGGCGGCCATTGGCCCGCACCTCGCGGTTAAGCACAACACCGACCAATTTTACCTGAACCGGTGCGCTTATCATTATTGTATCGAGCACATCGCTGCGGATTTTACCCGCCGCCATTCCGGCAAATACAAAACTTGCGACAAGCGCCAGATTGCCCGACATCACACCATAGCGTTTGATGGCAATCAAAATGCTCGCCACCAATGCCACCATTATGGCAATAAATAACGGTTCGCGCGGCAACGAAAAATAAGCCAAAGCCCCAAGACCAAAGGCAATCGGCAGCATTAGAAATTTAGTGCCGGTCTCGCTTTCATATCGCAATGCCTGATAAATACGGTGCGAAAGATGATAGCTGTTATGCCGGAGGAATGAAGGAAGCAGCGCACGTTTGAGCGATGGTAAAAATTTCAAACCGGGTGAAAGTTCCAAAAGCGACGTGGGCCGAGACGCCAGTTTATCCAACTCAGGCGCTTCCCCGCCGCTCTTTTCGACCGAATTATCTTTTGTAGAACTGTTTGAATTCAACCCGCTCAAAACACTAAACTCAATTTGCCCGCTTGCCTCACCCTCTCACTATGCTACATCAGCGCCGAATAAGCACCCCCACAACCTTTTGGAGCCTTACTGCAATGACCAATGAAAACAGCACCGCATCGGCTCAAAAAAAGGTTATCACCCGCTTTGCCCCCTCGCCCACCGGTTTTTTGCATATTGGTGGTGCCAGAACCGCTTTGTTTAACTGGCTTTACGCCCGTGCCCACAATGGAAAAATGGTGCTTCGCATCGAAGATACCGATCGTGCGCGTTCATCAGATGAAGCCATCGAGGCGATAAAAGACGGGTTGTCGTGGTTGGGGCTTGAGTGGGATGGCGAACCAATTTCCCAATTCGCCCGCGCCGCCCGCCATATGGAAGTGGCCGAAGAATTGGTAGCGAAAGGTCAGGCCTATCATTGCTATGCCACCAGGGAAGAACTTGTCGAAATGCGTGAGCAGGCGCAAAAGGAAAAGCGGCCACCGCGCTATGATGGCCGTTGGCGTGATCGCGATCCATCTGAAGCGCCTGTAGATGCGCCATACGTCATCCGCATAAAATCACCCAATGAGGGCGATACAATTGTCGATGACAAGGTGCAGGGCATCGTGCGTTTTCCAAACAAAGACCTGGATGATTTTATTTTGCTGCGCTCCGATGGCACTCCAACCTATATGTTGGCCGTCGTAGTGGACGACCATGATATGGACATCTCCCATATTATTCGTGGCGACGATCACCTGACCAATGCCGCACGCCAAACCATCATTTCCAACGCAATGGATTGGGACGTGCCGGTGATGAGCCACATTCCGCTTATTCACGGACCCGATGGTGCGAAATTATCAAAACGCCATGGCGCATTGGGTGTCGAAGCCTACCGGGCCATGGGCTATCTGCCTGAGGCGCTGCGCAACTATCTGGTTCGGCTTGGCTGGGCCCACGGCGATGATGAATTTTTCACCGATGAACAAATGATTGAGTTGTTTAATCTGGAAGGAATTGGAAAATCAGCCTCACGCTTTGATTTCACCAAGCTGGAAAACATGAACGGCCATTATATTCGTGCAGCAAGCGACAAACGGCTGGTTACAGCAATTGAAGACATCCTTGGTGAAATTGAAGGCGGTGATTTTTACGCAAGCCGCATGACCGACGATATGCGCAACAAACTGACCACTGCCATGCCCGGCTTAAAAGAGCGTGCAAAAACGCTCCTGCAATTGATTGATGGCGCGCGCTTCCTGTTTGAGGAAACCCCATTGCCAGTTGATGCAAAAGCCCTGAAAATTCTGGACAAGGACGAAGGGGCTGGAAGAGCAATTTTGAGCAAGCTTTATCCGGTGCTTTTCGCAACTGATGACTGGGAGCTGGAAACCATTGAAACCGCGACCCGCGAATTTACCGAGCAGCAGGAATTGAAACTTGGCGCGGTCGCCCAGCCCTTAAGAGCTGCCCTAACGGGACGTACCACATCGCCAGGTGTCTTTGATGTGTTGGCAGTACTGGGGAAAACCGAATGCCTAAAACGCATTGAACAACAAATGGCAAAAGCCTGATTTTTCGAGGCTTTTCCACATTTTTCAGCATTGTTCTTTCGGACAACTTGTAGTCAAAGGCCAAATCGGATAGCAAGGCACCATACAAATCGAAACAATTCGTTATCACCGTACCGGCTCCCAATAGCGCGCGCGGTTGTTAACGCACACCCATAAAAACAAAGGATTTGATATGGCTAAAGACAAAGCGACCCTTACGATCGGCGACGAGAGTTATGATTTTGACGTGTACTCCGCCTCGGTTGGCCCGGACGTTGTAGACATCAGCACATTATACAAAAACAGTCGTCGTTTCACCTATGATCCAGGCTTCACTTCAACAGCGGCATGTGAAAGCAAGATTACATTTATCGATGGTGACGAAGGGATTTTGCTTTATCGAGGCTACCCAATTGAGCAATTGGCTGAAAAAGGTGATTTTCTGGAAACTTGCTACCTGTTGCTTTACGGGGATTTGCCCAACAAGGCTGAAAAGCAGGATTTCACCGACCGCGTGACCTATCACACCATGTTGCATGAACAGATGGCAAAGCTTTATTCAGGCTTTCGCCGGGACGCACACCCAATGGCTGTCATGGTTGGAGTGGTTGGCGCTTTATCGGCATTTTATCACGATTCAACCGACATTACAGACCCGCAGCAGCGGATGATCGCATCCCTGCGGATGATTGCCAAAATGCCAACGATTGCGGCAATGGCCTATAAATATCATATCGGTCAGCCGGTGATGTACCCGCGCAATGATCTCGATTATGCCGCTAACTTTTTGCATATGTGCTTTGCTGTTCCAGCAGAAGACTATCAGCCAAACCCGGTATTGGCCCGCGCCATGGACCGGATATTCACCCTCCATGCAGACCATGAACAAAATGCGTCGACCTCTACGGTTCGGCTTGCGGGCTCATCTGGCGCCAACCCATTTGCCTGCATCGCAGCTGGTATTGCCTGCCTTTGGGGACCGGCGCATGGTGGTGCCAATGAGGCCGCCCTTAATATGCTGCACGAAATCGGCACGCCAGACCGGATACCCGAATTTATTGCAAGGGCAAAAGACAAGAACGATCCATTTCGCCTGATGGGCTTTGGTCACCGGGTTTACAAAAATTACGACCCGCGTGCCAAAATCATGCAACAAACAACCCATGAGGTTTTGGCTGAACTTGGAATAACCGATGACCCAATTCTGGATATTGCTCTTGAGCTTGAAAGAATTGCCCTGACCGATGAGTATTTCATCAAGCGCGGGCTTTATCCAAATATCGATTTCTATTCCGGCATCACATTGAAGGCACTTGGCTTCCCGACCAGCATGTTCACCGTACTGTTTTCGGTAGCCAGAACAGTTGGCTGGATCGCCCAATGGAAAGAGATGATTGAGGATCCCCATCAACGTATTGGTCGCCCTCGCCAACTTTATACCGGCGAAACCTCCAGAGATTATATACCGGTCAAAGATCGTTAAATTTTCGCCGTTATTTCTCTAAAAACCGAATGACAACATCAGCCGCCTTTTCACCGGGCGGCTGATCTGTTTGCATCTTTGACTTAATGTGCTTCATGCCTTCAATCTGCGCATTGCGCTCGGGGGAATCCCATAACAATCGCTCCACCTGCCGCGACAGGCGATCTGCTGTGACCTCGTGATTAAACTCTTCAGGAACCACCACATAATCTGCAATCAGGTTTGGCAAAGAGGCCGACCAGGTCGAGAAAAAATAACCCGCGAGCGGCCGCGCAATCGCATCAAGTTTGTACGACAGCACCATTGGAACACCTGCAAGCGCCAGTTCAAGCGATACGGTGCCAGAGGCCGCAAGTGCCGCCCTTGCATCGATAAATGCCGCCTTTTTTTCCTCAGCACCGCAGACAATCTTTGGCTTAATCGGCCAATCTGCAGTTTTCTCGGTGATCACCTCAACAAGATGGTTTACCGCCGGAATAACAACGCCAAATTCGGCTCCCCTGGCACGCATCATTTCAACAGTTTCACCAAAAACATCAATCAAACTGTCAACTTCGCCCCTTCTCGAACCGGGCAATACCAGCAATAAAGGTAACTGCCCGGCAGACGTACTTTCCTTCGGAATTGGTTTCCCAATAGAAAAGCCCTTCATCTCATCCACCAACTTATGTCCCACATAAGTGGCGTCAGGACCGCCAAGCTCTTTCAATATCGACGGTTCAAACGACAACAGCGCTAAAACATGATCGACATAGGCATTCATTTTGCGGGCACGGCCCTGCCGCCATGCCCAAACAGACGGGCAAACATAATTTATAATGGGCACATTCGGCAGTTTCTTGCGCACGCGCCTTGCAACCGCATGGGTAAATTCCGGGCTGTCGATCAATATTACCAGATCTGGCGGTTCACTCACAATCGCATCAACGGTGTTGTAGACCCGCCGAATAATAGTTGGCAGCCGTTTAAGAACAGGCAAAATCCCCATAACGGCTATTTCAGAAATATCAAAAAGAGATTTGACGCCAAGCGCACCCATTGCATGCCCGGCAAGGCCAACAGCCTCAATCTCAATATCACCAGACCGAGATTTAATTTCCAAAGCCGCAACAAGGTCAGCACCAAGCGCATCGCCAGATTCTTCGCCAATTACGAAAAATATCTTTTTGGGGCTCGAATTATTCAAACATCCACCAATCTGATTTGAAATTTTTAGGCGCCATAGATAAATACGCCACTTTTGTTTGCACGCAATAAAGTTTCATCGCGCGAAATCATCAATGTCAAATTCGCTTCCACACCAATACCGGTTAGCCCTGCTTCGACAACTTTTTCAATAGAATTTGGCCCAATACTCGGCAGGTCGGCACGCAAATCCTGCCCCGGCTTGACGCATTTAATCAATACGCCACCTTTCTTTTTAGGCAGCCGGCCACCGGCGCGCAGAGCCGCAACCCGCTCAAGCATGGCATCAGTTCCCTCGACGCCCTCAAGCGCCACAATTCTCTTCTCAACAACAACAACCGCCTGCCCAACATCATATTGACCAAGCGCACGCGCAACATCAAAGCCCAGTTTTATACGTTCCAGATCACTGGCCGATGGTTTGTTTTTGGTGTTAGATCCAGCTTTTACAAGAAGTTCCGGAACCAGTTCATGAGCGCCACGCACAATGAACCCCTCCTCCCTGAATTTATTTATCACACCAACAAGAACAGCATTGTCACCCGACAACATCCAGCTCAAAGCTTGGGGGAGCGCAATAAATGCACCCAGGTCAAACTTCATCTCACTTAATGCCGGACGTCGGGCAACGCCTCCGGCAAGCGTCACATCACGAACATTCCTGGACCGAAGCAGTTTAAACATCCGGGAGATTTGGCCAAAATGAACATAATCATGATCAAATTTCTCGATTATAGGCTCCGCCTCACCGGAAATTCCCAAAATATAGATTTTTTTGCCAGAGCTTTCCAACTCATTTGCCAGTTCAACAGGCAGAGTTCCATTGCCAGCAATGATCGCAACTGTATTTTCCATCACGACCATATATTTCGCCAGCTCATACTATTTATTTGACGGCTTGGGTTTACACAATTGTCGGTCTTTTGCAGCATCAATGAAATCAAGAATTTCAATAACCATAGCATCATCCGCAGTTTCACGGAGCTGCTTGACCACATCACGAATTGGGATATCACCGGCAAATATCAACTTATAAGCACTGTTAGCAGCCTTAATACTTGCCCTTTCAATGCCGCTTCTCTTCATGCCGATTACATTTAAGCCTACTAAATTTGCACGGGCCCCGATCATCATACCAAAGGGAATAACATCGCCTTCAATACCGGCAAGACCCCCAAGAAATGAATTTCTGCCTATTCGCGAAAATTGATGAACAGCAGAGCCACCACCGCAAATGACGTTATCATCAATATGGCAATGCCCCGCCAACATTACATTATTCGACAGAATAATATTGTTGCGCAAATGGCAATCATGGGCAACATGCGAGTTGGCCAATAATACGCAATTATCACCGATGGTGGTTTTTGAACCGCCACCTTCTGTACCTGTATTTATGGTAACCCCTTCGCGGATAAGGCAGTTATTGCCGATCACAAGCGAAGTTTCTTCACCGCCAAACTTCAAATCTTGCGGCTCTTGGCCAATTGAAGCGAAGGGAAAGATGCGGGCGTTATCGCCAATTATAGTATTCCCGGTAATGACCACATGGGATTGCAGATTGACATTATTGCCAAGCTTGACCTGATGCCCGACGCGGCAAAACGGCCCAACTTCAACATCATCTCCCAATATCGCACCATCTTCAATTATGCTTGATGGATGAATTTTCATTGTGCAGATCTCACTTCTTTTCCGGTGCAATCATGGCACCAATAATCGCTTCCGCAACTTTGACACCATCTACATATGCAACGCCCGAATATTTAAATACCATGCGCCGCTGTTTTAGTTTGGTCATATGATATTCCAGCACATCTCCAGGACGAACCGGTTTTCGAAACTTTGCCTGATCAATTGTCATGAACAATACTGAACTGGCGCTTTCACCAGAGTGGGTTGCTGCACAAATTGCACCGGCGGTCTGCGCCATACCCTCAACAATCAACACACCAGGCATTACAGGGTTTCCAGGAAAGTGCCCGGTAAAATGATGTTCATTCATTGTAACATTTTTGATGCCAATTGCGAATTCATCTAACCGGCGCTCTTTGATCTTATCAACCAACAAATACGGATACCGATGAGGTAGCAACTCCATCAATCTGATGATATCCAAATTTGATGTATTGGTATCGTCCACATCACTCATTTTGACTTCTTCCCTTTGGCCATTTTACGGGCACCCGCACGCGCTGCCGCCAATTCCTTCAACCAATGTTTTATCGGGCGTGCTGGTACACCGCCCCAAATCGCACCAGGTGGCACATCATCGGCAACAGCACTGTTTCCGGCAATCTGCGCACCATCGCCTACTTTGGTGTGCCCGACAACGCCTGCCCTAGCCCCCAATACTGCATAATTTCCCAATGTTGCACTACCAGCAAGGCCCACCTGCCCTACCAAAACACAATGGCAACCGGTAACAACATTGTGGCCAATTACGACCTGATTATCAATTTTTGTACCTTCGCCAATTATTGTATCCCGAATAGCACCGCGATCAATCGTGGTATTTGCTCCGATCTCCACATCATCCTGAATTATAACTCTTCCGACCTGCGGGACCTTCAAATGGCCGCCAGCACCCATTGCAAAACCAAAACCATCCTGGCCGATACAAACACCAGAATGAATGATTACATTATTCCCGACCAGCGAACATATTACCGTCGCACCACTCATAATTGACGTATTGCGACCAATCTGTACTTTCGGTCCAATAGTTGCATTTGCGGCGATCAAACTGCCAGAGCCAATCGAGGCACCGGCTCCCACAACAGCTCCGAATTCTATAGTAACACCGTCTTCTATATTTGCATCAGGATGTACAAATGCGCCTTTGGATATTCCAACTTCCCCGGTAATACCGGAAGGTCGCAGAGCGCCTGCAAACATCATTCCCATCGCTTCTGCAAATGCGCGATAGGGCGCCGCCGACTGCAACACAACGATACCATCAGGCACCCGATCAACATATTTTTTTGAACAAATTACAGCTTTTGCCCTGGTGTCCTGCAATGCGGCCACATATTTGGAGTTATCCAAAAAACAAAGACTGTCAGGTGGCGCATCTTCAATAGGGCCAATTGCTGAAATTGTAGTGTCGCCAGCAGATGGATTGACTAAAGTACACCCGGTTTTCTTTGCAATAAGAGCAACTGATACGGGCTCCGGCAAATCGAAAAAAGAGAAATCCTGCATAGTCTAATGCGCCTAAAAAAAAGGTCGTCACCGACAGTGACGACCCAGATTCACCCTTGAATTGGGTTAGAATTTTGTACTGATACCAAACCGGAACATTTCAGTGCGATCATAGGTTTCTTTAAGCAACGCATGGGATAAATCCACCCGCAATGGGCCAAATGGGGAATCCCAGATAATTGATGCACCCACAGATGCTCTAAAGCTAATGTCATTCAATGTTGCCTGACTTCCCGCTGCATTTGCACCGGCAAACCCGCCAGAATATTCGTTGCCATACAATGTTCCGCCTTCAGCAAAGAAAGCGCCGCGTAATCCAAAGGAACGTGAAAGCACGGGCAACGGAAACTGAACTTCAGCAGTTGCATTAATGTAGGTTGTTCCGCCCAAAGGCTCACCAGTATCCAGATCACGTGGACCAATACCATATCGGGAGAAACCACGAATGGTTTCGCCGCCCTGGAAGAAATTATCGGCAATACGCAAATCTTGACCAGCACCAATCACATGACCGGCACCCACCGCAAGCACTCCAACAAGATCGCGTTCTTCAGACAGGGTATAATAACCACTGGCTCGAGCAATTGTCTTAATATATTGCGCATCACCACCAAGACCCGCATATTCCTGACTCAACGTCGCATAGATGCCCTGGTGAGGGTTTTTCAAGTTGTCGATTGTATTATACGTCATAGTATAGCTAAGGGCTGACGTAGTCCAATTGCCAACACTGACGACCTGCTGGGTCGCAAGAGACAGTGATGTCAAAGCCAAACTGGTTTTGAAGGCCTCGTCCTTATATTCATAAGCAACCAGAATACTCAAATTATCAGTTAAAGGCGCTGCAGCACGAATTTTTGCAGACGAAGTTTCTTTGTCATATCTAATATCGTCGGAAGCATTGGTTGTCAGACGCGACAGATCAAACCCGGCTGCAATTCTGCGACCAAGAAAGTAAGGTTCGGTGAATGACAATTCATACTTTTGATCATCCGCACCAAGTCCACCGGCAACCCGAATAAACTGGCCGCGACCAAGAAAGTTTTTCTCCGAGAATGAAATCTCAGCAATCGCACCACTGTCAGAAGAGTAACCACCACCGATCGAAAATTCGCCAGTAGGATTATCAACCACATCCACATAGACAACTATTCTGTCTGCGGCCGATCCTGGACCAGTGGTAATGTTCACATTCTTGAAAAACCCAAGGCGATCCAGCCGTTGTTTCGCCCGTTGAATTAGAATTTTGTTATAGGCATCACCCTCTGATACATCGAACTCACGACGTATCACATAATCACGTGTACGCGTATTGCCGCGAATTTGAATGCTTTCAATGTAAACCCTTGGGCCTTCATCAACATAATACACCAGTGAAATCGTGCGATCATTGAAGTTACGATCACCACGAGGGCTAACCTCAGCAAATGCATTGCCATCGCCAGCAATCTTGCTGGTCAGTCCTACCAGTGTTTTTTCAATACTTTTTGCGCTGTAAACTTTACCCGACTTCGATACCAGCTCACGATAGAGTGCTTTTGTATCTACATTTGGCAATGCATTTTCGATTACAACATCGCCAAATGTATACCGATCACCTTCTTCAACCGTTACGGTGATAGTGTATTTATTCGACCCCTGATCCAAATCGGCTACAGTCGAAATGATACGGAAATCGGCATACCCGCGGTTATAATAGAACCGGCGCAATTTCTCTTCATCAGCACGCATACGGTCAGGATCATAGATATCATCCTTGCGCAGCCAGCTGAGCAGATTTGATTCATTGATTGAGATTATATCAATCAAGCGACGATCACTATAGGCATTATTTCCAACAAAATTGATGTCGGCAATCTTGGTCCGATCACCCTCAACGATATCAAACACCACATTGGCGCGATTGTTTTCCAGACTAACTACACGGCCAGCAATAGAAGCTGCGTTGCGGCCGGTACGGCGATACGCCTCACGAATACGCTGGACATCGCTTTGAAGTTTGTCATCGGTAAAAATCGAACGACCTGAAAGCTGCACAATACCTTTTAGCCGATCATCTTTCAGGCGTTTGTTGCCAGAAAAAATAACTTCGTTGACTGTTGGATTTTCAGATACCTTAACAACCAGAGTGCGTCCGCTCTGGAAAACCTGCACATCTGAAAACAAGCCCGTAGAAAAAAGCTGTTTCAGGGATTCATCAATTTCAAAGCTGGAGAAAGAACGCCCAGGCTTGATCGTCACATAAGAGCGAATGGTTTCAGCATCCACCCGCTGATTGCCACTAACGCTGATGCTTCTGACAACAGCAGCCTCTGAGATAGTGGCGCTTGTCGCAATGATAGCACCACCTACGAAAACCGGCGCCGCAAACAAAGACACAGCAGCCATGATAGCGCGAACTGATTTACCTATAAACTTCATTCGATAACTCGTCCCTGATTACCGTTCTGCCTCTAGTCAAAACACTGACGATAGACTCATCAGTCTTCCCAACTTACTATTAACCGTTTTTACAGTCTTTTTCAAAACACGCAACCACCATCATGCAAAGAAGTTGCCATTATTTTTATTTTATTACCCAACATGGCCACAAGATTAACAGACTGTTAACAATCTGAGGGCTTTCTTACCCTGGAAACAGTCTCAAAATATCATTCCTCGTGGCAAACAACATCAATCCGAGCATGCACAACATTCCAAAACGATAGCCCATTTCCTGCGCTTTTACGCTCAAAGGCGAGCCTTTTAGCGCTTCTATTGCGTAGAAAAGCAGATGTCCCCCATCGAGCATCGGAATTGGAAATAGGTTTAATAATCCGATACTAACAGACAAAACGGCCGCCAACGTGATCAACCGATCGTAACCTAATGTAGCAACTTGTGATGAGATTTGCGCGATACCCACGGGCCCGCGCAACTGTGAAGCATCCTGTCTGCCGACAATTACCTGGCCTAAAAACTTCAAAGTCCGGGTTGCAACAGACCATGTTTGTGTAACAGCAAGCGAAGTTGCGGAAAAAATACCGTGTTCAATCTTGCGAAAATTCGATTTATCAGAGGAACTGGAGACCCCCAAAATTCCGACTGAATAGGCGTTGCCAAACCGGTCTTTTTGCTCCGTCATCCGCGGCGTCGCCGTCAGTTCTTTCATTATGCCGTTGCGCTCAACTTTAATGAGCAGCGAATTACCGGCACTCAAACTTATGGCATTTTGCAAATCACTGAAAGAGGCTATTGCGTCACCATCAACGCTGATAATTTTGTCCCCGGGCTTAAACCCTGCATCCATTGCAGCGGTTCCCTCTTTCACCGTGCCAACCACCGGGTCAACGACAAAACTTCCGTTATAAAAGAAAGTGGTCGCAAATATCACAATAGCCAGAATAAAGTTCGCCACCGGACCGGCAACGGCAACAAGCGCTCTTTGCCAGACCTTCTTGCTTTCATAGGCACCGTCGCGCTCTTCTTCATCCATTTCGGCCAGTTTTTCATGGTCAGGATTACTGGCAACGCCAGCATCGCCCAAAAACTTCACATATCCGCCAAGTGGGATTGCACACAATTTCCACCGGGTCCCAAGCTTGTCGCTATACCCGATCACCTCAGGCCCAAACCCAACCGCAAAAGCTTCGATTTTGATGCCGTTCCATCGACCAACCAAATAGTGACCAAGCTCGTGAAAAAACACGACAATTGTCAACACAAACAGAAAAGGGACCACCGTCCCCATAACCCATGAACCTAATTGCAGAATACTATCCATGATTTAGGCAAGCCTTTTTGTTGAGAATCTGAATCATCCAAGATCCAAGCGACCAGTTTTAAGTGGTTTTCATCTGATAAATAGTCAATTTCGTGTCATTATCAAATCTATCTACAGTCGCTAAATTTATTTGGCTAAACCACCCCTGCAAGCATCAACAAATAAAATGCAACAGCAGCGACAATCAAACCATCTACCCGGTCCATAATACCACCGTGTCCGGGAATCAACTGCCCAGAGTCCTTTACGTTAAAATGTCGCTTGACCCAGGATTCAAAAAGATCGCCCAATTGAGAGAATATAGACAACACGCCGGCAATCAAAATTGCGAAATCAGGGCGAATATAGGCAAAAAACTGTAGCCAGATAACAGTACCGAGAATTGCCGCAACCAATCCGCCAAAAAAACCCGCCCATGTTTTCTTCGGCGAAATCATCGGTGCCAGCTTTGGTCCGCCAATCGCCCGCCCGGCAAAATAAGCCCCTATATCGCTCCCCCACACAATGATAAATATCCAGACAATTACCATCAACCCATGCGGCGCATCACGAACCTGACTAAGCGCAATTGCGGGCAACAACGCATATATAATGCCCCCGGCCGCCCAAACTTTGCCCTTTGCAACAATGCCCAAAACGCCAAGCGCAAATGCACCAACGGCACAAATCAGCAATGCCTCGTCAAAGCGCCCAAATACAATGGCGCTTCCTCCAAGCAGAACAAATAACCAGCTGGGTACCTTGAAGGTGGAGCCTTGGTTTACCTGGGTAATTGTCGACCATTCCCGGAAAATCAATAGTGCTGCAACGCCCATCAGCACCCGAAAATAGGTGCCGCCGGCCCAGGTAATGGCCAGAACAAGCGTGCCCAAAACAAGGGCAGAGACAAGCCGAAGCGGCAGATCGCTATTGGCTTTGGCCAAGCTCACGAAGCCGTGCCCTGTGCCAAACCACCATATCTGCGGTCTCGAGAATGGTAGATGGAAATCGCCTTGGAAAATTCCTCGCGATTAAAATCCGGCCAATGGCAATCGAGGAACACAAATTCAGAATAAGCAGCTTCCCAAAGCAGAAAATTCGACAATCGCATCTCGCCGGATGTTCTGATAATCATATCGGGGTCAGGAAATTTAGCCGTCTCCAAATTTGCGCCAATCATTTCGCAATCAATATCTGAGGGATCAATTTTTCCGCATTTCACATCATTGGCAAGGCTTCGAACCGCCTGCGCAATATCGTTTCGAGCCCCATAATTAAACGCAATAATCAACTCCAACCCACTATTATTGGCGGTCAGTATTTCAGCCTCTTCCAGCAAAGGGCCAATATCGCCCGGCAAATCACTGCGTTCTCCGATTATGTTGACCCGAACATTTTCCCGGTGAAGATCGGCCAGATCCTTACGGATAAACAATTTCAACAGCCCCATAAGGTCACTGATTTCGCTTTTTGGCCTGGACCAGTTTTCAGAGGAAAATGAAAATATGGTCAGATATTCGATGCCAATTTCAATCGAGCTGCGAATGGCCTCGCGAACAGCTTCAACGCCTTTTCGGTGCCCGGCCGCACGCATCAACCCACGTTGAGCAGCCCACCGCCCGTTGCCATCCATAATAATGGCAACATGCTGCGGTGTTTTTTGAACCTCAAAGGAAGAAGGCGGCATTTACTGAAGGCTCCAGATATGATCAGCAATACGTTCGTTCCGACATCAAACCTGCATAATTTCAGTTTCTTTTGCGACCAGCATCTTGTCGATCTCGGAAATGGTATCGTCAGTCAGTTTTTGCACTTTATCTGATTCTACCCGTGCATCATCTTGCCCGATATCTTTATCTTTTTCCAGCTTCTTTAAAATTTCCATGCCATCACGCCGCACATGACGCGCAGCCACTTTGGCCGATTCAGCATATTGATGCGCAACTTTAACAAGTTCCTTGCGACGCTCTTCGTTTAACTCTGGCATCGGGAGACGTAAATTTGTGCCATCAACAACCGGGCTAATGCCGATATTGGATTCACGAATAGCTTTTTCAACCCCGGCAACCATAGACTTGTCCCACACCTGAACAACGATCATTCTGGGTTCAGGCACATTGACGGTTGAGACCTGATTAAGCGGCATGGATTGCCCATAGGCTTCCACCATAATCGGGTCCAACAAATGTGCCGAAGCGCGGCCAGTACGCAATCCACTCAAATCATTTTTGAAGGACGCAATTGCGCCACTCATCCGTTTGGTTAAATCGTCAATATCAAAATCTGTCGTCGCCATCGTAAAATTCCCTGTTTGGTTCGCGCGAAATTCAATTATCCGCTAATCGTGGTTGAACGGCCCTCACCGCATAATATATTTGCAAGACCACCTTTGTCCGCAATAGAAAATATAACGACTGGAATATTATTATCCCGCGCCAGGCTAATCGCAGCGGCGTCCATAACTTCCAGGCCTTTTTCAAGCACCTCTGAATGAGAAAGGTTTTCATATCTTACAGCGTTTTGGTCTTTTTTAGGATCAGCCGAATAAACTCCGTCCACCTGTGTACCTTTAAATATCGCTTCAGCACCAAATTCCGCCGCTCGAAGTGCAGCCCCCGTGTCGGTTGTAAAATACGGACTACCGGTTCCACCGGCAAATATTACAATCCGGCCTTTATCGCGGTGCTTTAAAAGAGCCCGCTGCGAGAAAGGCTCACACACGGCCGGAATTGCCAGACCGGAAAGCACAACAGCTTCTGCGCCCTGTTTTTCCAGTTCCATACGAAGCGCCAACGCATTCATGACCGTTGCCAGCATACCCATATGGTCGCCGGTAACCCGATCAGCACCCTTGGCAGCTAATGACAGTCCACGGAAAATATTGCCACCGCCAATAACCACGCCAATATCAATGCCAAGCGCTTTGGCTTCAATAATATCACCCGCGACCCGCGCCAGCGTTTCAGGATCGATGCCGAATCCCTGCTCTCCCATAAGCGCTTCGCCAGAAGCTTTGTACAGAATACGCTTATATTTCAGTTGTTTTCCCATCAAACCCGCCATCGGAACATTCAGATATTACCAAAACTCGATACACGAAGGGCGCCGCGTTGTCACGCGACGCCCCAATTTTAATTGGTATTTATCAGCACTTTGCCCACTAACCCGAATTAGAAAGTTCAAGCAAGAGTTGGTAAATCAGGATTTTCCAGACATTGCAGCAACTTCAGCCGCAAAGTCTTCTTCTTTTTTCTCAATGCCATCACCAAGCTGAAAACGAATAAAGCCTTTCAGCTCAATTTCGGCTCCAACTTCTTTTTCAGCATTCTTCAGAGCTGTTTCAACGGTGTTTTCTCCGTCAATAACAAAGGTCTGAGAAAGAAGAACAACTTCCTCATAGAATTTACGCAAACGGCCTTCGACCATTTTCTCCACAATATTTTCCGGCTTGCCGGACTGGCGAGCAGATTCTGAGAAAATTGCGGTTTCGCGTGCAACAACGTCCGCATCAACTTCATCCTTGGTCGCAGCCAACGGATTGGTTGCGGCCACATGCATGGCGATCTGACGGCCAATGGCATCAAGAGCTGCAGTATCGCCGCTTGATTGCAGCGCAACCAATACGCCAATTTTACCGAGTCCGTCGCCAGTCGCATTATGCACATAGGAAGACACGACACCTTCTGAGACTTCCATTACTGTTGCACGGCGAAGCGCCATATTCTCACCAATTGTGGAAATTGCGTCGGTAATCGCGTCTTCAATTTTCTTGCCACCAAGGTCAGCGGCCAGGATTGCGGCAATAGAACCATCGGTTCCAAGGGTAGCATTTGCAACACCATTTACGAGTGCCTGAAATTCATCATTTCGTGCAACAAAATCTGTTTCGGAATTGAGCTCAACCACGGCAGACTTGGTGCCGTTAGAAGCAACGCCAACAAGCCCTTCAGCCGCAGTGCGGTCAGATTTTTTGCCAGCTTTAGCAATACCTTTTTTGCGCAACCAATCAATTGCAGATTCAATATCGCCATCAGTTTCAATCAGTGCGGTTTTACAATCCATCATGCCAGCGCCGGTTTTTCCGCGCAGCTCTTTTACCATTGATGCGGTAACTGTCATATCGACCTCTCTATATTGCCAAAGCCGCCATCGTCGGCGACCTCAAGGCAATTATCAGTTTGAATTTAAATACGAGCCGGAATCAACCGGCCCGTCTACCAGCAATTACAACTAGCCCTTGGCCAGTTCTGCTGCCTGTTTAAGCCACTCATCGCGGTCGATGCGGCCTTTAAAAGAAAGACGATCATCAACATTAACAATGTCTTCTGGTGTAAATTTGGCAATTTGCTCGAACTTCGTAATGCCAAGTGCGTTCAATTTACCAAGCAGCACCGGACCAACACCCGAGATCTTGGTTAGATCATCACCATCACCTTTAGGCGCGGTGAATAATGGAGCACTATCATCACTTGCGGCGGCTTTCGGCTCAACTTTTGGTGCGGCTTTCGGCTCAGCTTCTTTAGCAGGAGCAGGAGCAGGCGCAGCCTCAGCAACAGGCGCAGCTTCTACGGCAGGCGCAGCTTCAACAACAGGCGCAGCTTCAACAACAGGCGCAGCTTCAAGAGCCTCGACCGGCGCTTCTTCCATTGCACCAAGATCGACACCACTTGCACCCTGTTGGCGCTGAATACCATCAAGTGCTGCTTTGGCAATCAAATCACAGTAAAGCGAAATTGCACGTGCAGCATCATCATTGCCGGGAATTGGGAAATCAACAACATCCGGATTGCAGTTGGAATCCAAAATAGCAGCCACAGGAATTTTCAGGCGACGGGCTTCCTGAATTGCAATCATTTCCTTGTTGGTATCAATCACAAAAATAAGATCAGGCTTGCCGCCCATATCTTTAATGCCACCCAATGCGCGTTCAAGTTTGTCGCGCTCGCGAGTATGGTTGAGCAATTCTTTCTTGGTAAAACCTTCACCACCACCGCTCAGCATTTCTTCCAGCTTACGAAGACGCTTGATCGAATTGGAAATGGTTTTCCAGTTGGTCAGCATACCACCGAGCCAACGTGCATTCACATAATATTGTGCAGAACGCTTTGCAGCATCGGCAATAATGTCAGATGCCTGACGCTTGGTGCCAACAAACAGCACACGACCACCACCGGCAACCGTATCACTTACCTGTTGCAATGCACGGTGCAGCAAAGGCACAGTTTGCGAAAGATCGAGAATATGAATGTTATTTCTTTTACCGAAAATATATTGATCCATTTTCGGGTTCCAGCGGTGGCATTGGTGTCCAAAATGAACACCGGCTTCCAAAAGCTGGCGCATGCTAAAGTCTGGCAAAGCCATGGCTCGCGTCTCCTAATCGGTTAATCCTCCGCGGAAAATGAATGCCTGCCTCATGCCGACATCACCGATGATGTGCACCAATGCCATGTGAAACTCACCAGGGGCTTGGGGCGCACATGCTTCCGCGTGTGTGATGAGCGGGCATTACATCAGATTATTGAATATGGCAAGCAGGATTTTGCCGATACTTAGTCCGCATTTCAAATGCAAGTACCTTAATCGGAAAGTTCCAGTCCCATTTGCCAGAAATCCGCTTCCAACCGTGTAGCCTGTCGGAAAATCTCCAGTAATCGAGGGTAGCGTGCATCGCTCATATATGTCGTCGCCAATTCATCCAGCAACGCGATCGTGTCGTTGGCAACCGCCTGATATTCATCGGACGCATATTCACCAATCCAAACGGCGTAAGGGTTGGTATCCTCAAGTGCACCTGGAATATTCGCCAACCGCGCACCAATCTCGCCATAGCCAATCATGCAGGGCGCAAGGGCCGTAAACAAATCGAGCAAATCGCCCGCCTGGCCTGCATCCAGCACAAACCGCGTATAGGCAATTGTTGCCCGCGCCTCTGCCACACCTTCAACCTGACCAGCCGAAAGCCCCCACTCCTTGCAAAGCTTTAGATGCAGGTTCATCTCCACATCCAAGATCGCCTTCAAACCCTCATGGCTTTGTCGCATCAATTTAAGCGATGGGGATTTATAGATAGCCAGCCCATAGGCGCGCGCAAACTGGATCAAAAACAGATAATCCTGCACCAGATAATGGCGAAAAGACGCGCGCGACAACGAGCCATCACCCATCTGCTCAACAAATTCATGGCGGCAATAGGCATCCCATTCAGACGATGCATCACGTTTCAACTGTTCAAACAAAGAATGATTACTCAAACCAGTTCTACTTCCACAACGCCAGGAATTGCTTTCATGGCGCTCGCAAGCGGTGGAGAAATGGCTTTTTTGCCCTTCAATCGCACTTCAATCTCGCGCTCACCGTCACCTTCCAGCACAATAATGCTCACCTCACCAGAACCTGGTTTTTGCAAATGCGCTGCAATATTGGCAATCGGCGCCTCATCGCGCACAAATACCCTGAGGCTTTTTTGAATTTTACTCGCCTCATCTTCAAGCAATGATACGGATTTTAGTTGTAGTGAAATACCCTCATCACGGTTTTCAGCCGCCACATAAAGCATGATTGAATTACCGACCGTAAGCAGGTCACGAAAACGCTCAAGCGTTTCAGAAAAAGCCACCGCCTCATATTGCCCGGAAGAATCGGACAATTGGATGATCCCCATTCGTGTACCTTTACGGGTTTTACGCTCCTGCTTTTGAATAACAGTTCCAGCCAACCGCCCCTGCGGTGAACCCGACTTCACGGCGCGTTCAAAATCGGTCCAGTTTTGCACCCGCATTTTGGCTAGCATGCCCTGATATTCATCCAGCGGGTGAGCGCTGAAATAAAACCCGATCGATTGAAATTCCCGGTTCAGTTTTTCCGCCGGCAGCCATGTTTCCGCCAGGGGCAATTGAATATGCTCACTGCTGGCATCACTGCCAAACATATCGCTCATGCCTATCGCTGCATTTTCGCTCATGCGGGCCGAATGCCCCAAAAGCCTGCTGATACCGGCGATTAATTGTTCGCGTGACGCTCCAAAGGTATCAAACGCACCGGCGGCAATCAGGTTTTCCAGCGCGCGTTTGTTTATTTGCTTCGGGTCAATGCGGGTGAAGAAATCCGTAAAGCTGGAAAACGGCCCGCCCGCCTCCCGCGCTGCAACGATTTGATCAACCGCCTGCGTTCCAACCCCTTTGATCGCCGCAAGCGAATAATACACCACATCATCTTTCACCGTGAATGGGGAAGATGAAGTGGTGACCGATGGCGGCGAGATTTTAATGTCGGCACGACGGGCCTCGCGGAAAAAATCGCTCAATTTATCCGTATTGCCCATATCAAGCGTCATGGAAGCGGCCAAAAATTCGGTCGGGTAATTCGCCTTCAACCAGGCCGTATGATAGGAAACCAGTGCATAGGCCGCCGCATGCGATTTGTTGAAACCATATTCGGCAAATTTGGCCAGCAGATCAAAGATCAGATTGGCAGTTTCTTTCGGCACCTCGCGTTCAACCGCACCTTTTACAAATGGCACCCTTTGTTTGTCCATTTCAGCCCGGATTTTCTTACCCATCGCCCGGCGCAAAAGGTCGGCCTGTCCAAGCGAATAGCCCGCAAGAATTTGCGCAACCTGCATCACCTGTTCCTGATAGATGATCACGCCATAGGTTTCTTCCAGCACCGGCTTGATCTTTTCATGCAGGTAGTCAGGTTCCTCCTCACCATGCTTACGCGCATTATAGGTGGGGATATTGTCCATCGGGCCGGGGCGATAAAGCGCCACCAGCGCAATAATATCTTCAAATCTATCCGGTCGCATACCAATCAGGGCTTTACGCATGCCCTGACTTTCCAACTGAAACACCCCAACCGTTTCACCCTGCTGCAACATGGCAAAGGTTTTCTCGTCGTCCAGCGGAATGGCGCTGAAATCAATATCTATACCGCGCTGGGCAATCAGCTTTTTAGCCGTTTCCAACACGGTCAGGGTTTTGAGGCCCAAAAAGTCAAACTTGACCAGACCCGCCTGCTCCACCCATTTCATATTATATTGTGTAACCGGCATATTGGAGCGCGGATCGCGGTAGAGCGGCACCAGATTATCCAGCGGCCGGTCGCCAATCACGATACCGGCGGCATGGGTTGAGGCATGACGATTAAGCCCTTCGAGCTTTAACCCGATGGAGATAAGTTTATCAACAATCTCTTCGTCCTTGCGCGCCGCCTTCAATCCGTCTTCCGTTTCAACCGCTTCGGCGAGCGATGTCGGGTTGGCCGGATTATTCGGCACCATTTTGCAAAGCCGATCGACCTGACCGTATGGCATTTGCAATACGCGACCCACATCGCGCAGCACAGCCCTCGCCTGTAAAGACCCAAAAGTTATGATCTGTGCAACCTGCTCGCGACCATATTTTTCCTGCACATAGCGGATGACTTCCTCGCGCCTGTCCTGACAAAAATCGATGTCAAAATCGGGCATAGACACGCGTTCTGGATTGAGGAAACGCTCAAACAGCAGGGAAAACCGCATCGGATCAAGGTCGGTAATGGTGAGCGACCACGCAACCAGCGACCCGGCACCCGAACCACGTCCCGGCCCCACCGGAATGCCCTGGTCCTTGGCCCATTTAATAAAATCGGCCACAATTAAAAAATACCCCGGAAAGCCCATGCCTTCGATCGTATCAAGCTCAAACGTCAGCCGGTCATCATAGTCTTTACGGCTATAGCCTTCAGATAGGCCCTGCACCTCCAGACGCAAATTAAGCCCAGCTTCACTTTGCGTCTTCAGCTCTTGAAATTCCAGCGCCAACGCCTCTTTCGGATTGTCCTTGTCGGCACCCGTATAGGAGGGAAGAATTGGGTCTCGCGTATTAACTTTATAGGAACAGCGTTTGGCGATCTCGATGGTGTTTTCAATCGCCTCAGGAATATCGGCAAACAACGATGCCATTTCTTTTTGCGACTTGAAATAATGATCCGGCGTTACTCGTGGTCGATCATCTTCCGAAACATAACGCCCCTTGGCGATACACATCAGCGCATCATGGGCCTCATAATCATCAGCCACAGCAAAGAACGGCTCATTGGTCGCAACAAGCGGCACATCATTATCATAAGCATAAGAAACCAGTGCATCTTCAACCTTGCGACTTGAACGCGGGTGGCGCTGCAACTCTATATAAAACCGGTCACCAAAACCCGACTTCAATATTTCCAGCCGCGCTTCAGCCTTCTCAATATTGCCTTGCATATACATCTGGTCAATCGGGCCTGAATAGCCACCTGACAAAACAATAATTCCTGCATTCAACTCAACCAAAGCATCCATAGTTATATGCGGACGAGCGCCATCCTCATTTCCCATATAGGCTTTTGAAACCAGCTTGATGAGATTTTCACCGCCGATCTCACTGGCCGCTAGTAATACAAGCGAAGGATAACCCTCAACCGCTTCTTTTGAATTGCCGACAAGAGCATTTGCATCCTCTTCGTTGTCTTCAAAGTCCACTTCCAGAAAACATCCAATAATCGGCTGCAACCCTTCCGATACGGTTTTTTGCGAAAACTCCAGCGCCGCAAAAAGATTGTTCGTATCAGTAATCGCTAAAGCCGGTTGCCTGTCACCAACAGCAAGATCAATCAGCTTGGGTAATTTTAACGCCCCCTCAAGCAACGAATAGGCCGAATGGGTATGCAGATGTACAAAACTTGGTGCAGAACCTTTTTCCTCAACAGGCTTTCCAGCGATCGCATCGCGCGCACGCCTTGAGGAACGCTTCTTTCCAACACCCGCATCGCGCACACCGGCTTCTATATTTTGCGAAGACAGACCGCCCTTGCCCGCACCAGACGTGCCAGCTTTCATCATTTCCTGTTTTAATCGCTCACTCACGCCGCAAATTCCATCTGAATATCCGCCAATCAAATCTCAACAGAAATGATTTTGCGGGTCAGCGGCAGCAAAGTCCAGCAAAGGAGGACGCAACCCACAGAAAGCAGCAAGGCAAGCCCAATTATGGCTTTAGGAAAGCGCCTTCAAAATATCAGCCCAGGCGACCATTGAAGTTAAAAACAAACCGATGGTGAAAAATGACGCAACATCACGAGCAAGAACAGACATAACACACTCCCTACAATTTCTCTGTTTATTCACTATTTGTTCCTTTTATGTTCTCTTATTTCAAAAGTCAACAGCCTAGTCAATTTATTTCGCTTGCTAATCTCTCAACCTTTGCGGCCCCAACAATCACCCCATTGCCCTTGACGATAAAACCGCTACATAGGGAGCAAGATTTGATTAAATTCTGGATACGAAATGACCGCTGAAACCAATACTGCACATGAAGCAATTGAACACTGGACCGCACCTTTAGGCCTGCCTGATTACGCGCGCTTTGAAGGAAAAGACCTGGAGACCATGTTTGAAAAGGCCCTGCCGCTTCATCTGGATGAGATTGATAAAATTGCCAATAACCCGGATCAACCCACCTTTAAAAACACCATTATCGCGCTTGAATTGGCCGGCAAAATGCTGGACAGGGTAAGCTCTATTTTTTGGAACCTGACCGGCTCTCACACCAATGATTTTTTACAATCGCTTGAGCGCAAAATGGCCCCTGAAATGGCGCGTCATTTTTCCAAGGTGATGTTGAATTCCAAATTGTTTGAGCGCGTCGACACACTTTATAAGGCGCGCAAAACCCTCAATCTCGACGCGGAATCAACACGCGTTTTGGAAAAGGCCCGTAAGTCCTTCATTCGATATGGGGCAAATATTTCACCCGATGATCAGGAAAAGCTCGCCAAAATCAATGAACACCTGGCCGGTCTTGGCACATCATTTGCCCAAAACATGTTGGCCGATGAACAGGATTATGCGCTTATATTGAACGAGCCCACAGAGCTTGCGGGCCTGCCTGATTTTCTTATCGCCGCGATGGCATCGGCGGCAGAAGAGCGCGGCCAAAAGGGCAAACATGCGGTGACCCTGTCACGCTCGATCATCGAGCCATTCCTGATTTTTTCCGATCGCCGCGACCTGCGCGAAACCGCGTTCAAGGCCTGGGGCGCCAGAGGTGCGCAAAATGGCGACCATGACAATCGCCCGTTGATCAGCGAGATCGTTAAACTGCGCGCAGAAAAGGCCAAACTGCTTGGTTATGATAGTTTTGCCGCCTTCAAACTTGATGACACGATGGCTAAAACGCCTGAAAATGTCGCAACACTACTCAATTCCGTATGGGAAAAGGCCAGTAAAAGAGCCAGCGAAGAAGAAGCGGACCTGGCGGATCTAATAGCAAGCGAAGGCAAAAACCACGAGGTCGCGCCGTGGGATTGGCGTTATTATACCGAGAAAGTACGGGCCGAAAAATTCAACTTCGATCAGGGCGAAGTCAAGCCCTATCTGCAATTGGATAACATCATCAAAGCCGCTTTTGAGACCGCCACAAGACTGTTTGACGTCCGGCTTAAAGAACAGACCGGCCTCACCTCCTATCACCCGGATGTGCGCATATTCGAAGTGCTTGACGCGGATAACAACCGGATCGCGGTCTTTCTGGCCGACTATTTTGCCCGCTCCTCAAAACGCTCCGGCGCATGGATGAGCGCCTTGCAAAGCCAGCACAAATTGGGTGCCGGCCAAATGCCGATCATCATGAACAATATGAACTTTGCCAAGCCACCTGAGGGCGAACCCTGCCTGCTTTCAATGGATGATGCCCGAACACTTTTTCACGAATTCGGCCACGCCCTGCACGGCATGTTGTCCGATGTGACCTATCCTTCGATTTCCGGCACATCGGTTTCGCGCGATTTTGTCGAACTGCCATCGCAGCTTTATGAGCACTGGTTAACCGTGCCGGAAACACTGGAAAAATACGCGACCCACTATCAAACCGGCGAACCTATTCCCGCAAGGCTGATCAAAAAGCTGCTTTCAGCCCAAACCTTCAATTCAGGTTTTGCGACGGTGGAGTTTACCGCGTCGGCGTTGGTTGATATGGCCTATCATAATCTAAACAGCGTTGATGCTGCCAACATCGACCCGGTCGAATTCCAAAAAGACGTGCTGGACAAAATCAACATGCCCAAGGCGATTGTCATGCGCCACGCTTCACCGCATTTCGCCCATGTGTTTTCCGGCGATGGATATTCCGCAGGCTACTATTCCTATATGTGGTCGGAAGTGCTGGATGCCGATGCCTTCCGCGCCTTTGAGGAAAAAGGCGACCCGTTTGACAAAGAAACCGCCGCCAAACTGAAAACACATATTTATTCATCCGGTGGGTCGCACGACCCGGAAGACGCCTATATCGCCTTTCGTGGCAAACTCCCCTCACCCGAAGCCATGCTGGAGAAAAAAGGACTGGCGGGGTAGAGGCTGATTAGTGTAAATAATTGCTAATAGTTGTTATTTATGCAATGCTCCAGCAATAGTAAAAGGAGATCAAGTGATGAATTTTTCTTTGAGCAAAAAACTGGAAAACTATGTTTCGGAACAGGTGGATTCCGGCTCCTTCAATAATGCCAGCGAGGTTGTGCGGGATGCTTTGCGCTTGCATGAGGAATATCAATTAAAGCTGCAAGCCTTACGGTATGATGTGCAATTAGGCGTTTCATCCATTCGGGCCGGTCGCATTAGCCGCGCAACACCTGGCGAAATTATCGAGAAAGCCAAGGCAAGGCGTGGATAGTTGAGCAATTTTTTCCTATCCCTTGATGCAGATGAAGACCTGCAGGATATTTATATCTATACGGAAGAAAAATGGGGTGCGAAGCAGGCGGAACAGTATCTGCTCGATTTGTATGAAGCTTTCGAATTGATAGCCAACAACCCCAAAATGGGGAGACTACGGCAAGAGCTTGGCCAAGGCATCAGAAGCCTGCCCCATTTATCCCATGTTGTGCTTTTCATGCAATGGAAAAATGAGATGGCCATTGTTCGAGTGCTTCATAGCTCCCGCGATTTTGAAAAATTAATTGAGGCTTATAATCCTGAGAAGAACCTTGGAAGGAAATAACAGCGCTCCATGCAATTACGGTGATAATTAGTGCATTTAGTAAACTGTCACCGTAATTTCACCACCGTAATTCCTAACCGATTGAAGTCCAATCAATCTACAAACGTCATGCCCGCGAAGGCGGGTATCCACGCGACAAGCAACTACCCCTATGTATTATGGGTTAAACTCCCCTCACCCGAAGCCATGCTGGAGAAAAAGGGACTGGCAAGGGTAGAGGTTGGATTACTGCCATCCTCACACGTCATCAACTCTGTTAAGCTCATTGCTAACCGATTAAAGTCCAATCAAACTACAATCGTCATGCCCGCGAAGGGGGGTATCCACGCGACCATCAACTGCCTCTAAGTAATATGAATTACACCCATACGCTGTTAGGTAGAGTTTTAAACACAGAGGTTATCACAAATACCCGTGGATACCCGCCTGCGCGGGCATGACGACGTTGGTGCTTTTAGTAAACGGTCACCGTAATTCAAATTTGAAAATGTATATTAAAGGAGCTTCCAGATTAAGGAGAACTTCTTGAAGACTGATACACTAATCCAAGCAACAATTGTCATCAGCGTCACTGAATAAATCTGGACATGGCGCCAGTGAGCGAGCCATTTCTTGTTTGCAATAAGTGCCTCAAAGTATTCTTCTCTCATATCTGCTATGGACTGAGCGAAAAAATTTTCAAAAGAACTCTTTGAGAAAACAAATCTTACAATTCTTACAAGTAAGTTTGCCGGTGGTGTTTTTATATTTTTTTGCAAAAATGCATTGCTTCTTCTTAGATTCCACTCCCGAAACCGAAGAATGCTCATTTTTATTTTTACTTCATATATTCCGTGAACCATTCCAAGTTTATAAGAAAACTTAGCCATTGGATTTTTGGACAACATCTCCTGAAACTCATCATCATCATTCATATCATTGATGAGGTCGTCAATCTGGCTACGCATTGTTTCGATAAAACCAGCCATTACCCAGACACTCCAGAAAGTGAGACTTCATGGGATATCGCTGCATTATAGGCTTCGTGAGCATTCAATACCGCCGAACCCAGTCCGCTAATCTGATAAAGCCTGCGCGGCAAACCAGCTTGGCCAATAGCCAATTCTTGACGAGAACTCACTAACTCCTTATCGGCCATCCGGTCCAACAACACATAGATTGTGCCGCGCTTGAGGCCGCGATCAGCCTTCACCATTTCGAGTCCATACATCTCCCCTCCTGCCCTTAGCAAGTCCAAAACCACATACTCTTTTGGGGATATTTTTTTCATCTTCATTGCACTCCAGACTTCGAGTCTTACAATTAGTAAGACTCGAAGTCAACCAATCCTCGATTAAAGGTATTTTCCGGTATTACGGCCACCTCTAACTGAACAACGGAACAAGCATAATTAATTAAGAATTCCGACGACTGGCATGGAGGCCGCAGTATTTCTGTGACAAATTAATAAATATACCAATCAATTCACTGATATTGACGGTAGCGATGGAATTCTATCTGTCGTTCCTCTCGAAAATTGCTAAGCGCCTTCCATTCTTTACAGGCAAAGTTCTCTTATCGTTAGTAGGCAGCTTTCGGGTATAACCTGTGTGTTAAAGCGCATTCAAAGCGATTGCCGCTTTGTGATTCATTGTTACGATCATCATCCTCACAACCTCAACCACTCACACCACACTCAACCCAATTTCCGCATTCCCTGATCAATAAATTGGCGGACAAGGCGGGTATAGGGGATGCCCTGTTTTTTGGCCGCTTGTTTCAAAGCAGCAAGTTGCTCATCAGGCAATCGCAATTCCAGCCGTGCCGCTTTTTTCTGAAATTCAAATTGCGCCGGTTTAAACCCTGAAAAATCGTATTCAGATAAATCCGCCTCATCAACAAAAAGCTCCGCCTCTTCATCTGTTTTGTGGGCAGGAAATTTTTTAAGTTCTTTTTTCATAACGTTCTATCTCCTTTTTATGCATGTATCTGGCGCTAATCGGGCGCAATAAAATGCTACTTGATACGTGGCGAAACATGAAAACAAGGAAAATTTTCCGACCTTCATCGTTTTCACCCACAGCATTAAAGCGCTCTTCCAATTTGGCAGGATAGGGGTCAGGCGTAATTGTTATTTTGTTCTGAAAACATTGCTCGATTTCAAATTGGCTAACACCATGCTTGCCGCATTTTGGCCAATTACCTTTATCCCAATCAAATCCTGCGATATTTTCAAAGTTCATGAACGACTATACGGCGTTTTGTACGTACAAGTCAAATTTACTTAATACACCCCCACCCATCAATTCACAGTTTCTCCCGGCAAAAGCGGGCCGAATTTGCGGTAGTGCATGGCTTCCAGAATGATTGCATTGGTGTTGACCGTGGTGGCGGTGTTGAGGCTGCCATCCACCTCGTAAATACCGGAACGCCAGCCATTTTTATCACTCCGCGTACCCATCACCCGCACCGCAAGCATTTTGGTATAGTCGGTATTATAGAGCGCGTTAAGCCCAATCGCCGCCTTGGTTGAAAGGCTGCGCATATCGCTCAAAACCGTGCCACTGGGCGAAACGCTGGCCCAGGGTTCGCCATTACCAAGAATGGTGTTGTAAACAAAATAAGGTGCCTTGTTTAAATGGTCTTCGCTGAGCGCGGTTAAAATACCGGTGCGCCGCCAGCGCTCCTGTTGCACGGCCAAAACATTGTCGGCCATCACCTTGATATCCGCATCAAACCCGAATTCAAGACCAAACAGCACATAAGGCTCGCTGGTAATGAATACATTGGCGCCATAATGCTGCTTATCGCGGCTATCAACCGCAATGTTGATGCCCATAATCTCGGTAAACTTAATATTGGCATCACTGCGCCTTGCGGCGCGCGCATCAATGCCCATTTTCAGCAGGGCCGCGGCCGAATATTGCTCATAGCCCAGCCGCCCCTCCTGCACATATTCTATTTTCTTCTTTTGACCATTGCGGCCGCCAAGCAGCACGCCGCGTTTGACGATTTCGCCCATCTGAAAGCGTTGAAGAATGTCTTCCGACCGGGCCTTCAGTTTAGGGTAAGCGGTCATAAAAATCTTCAACGGCACCATCAGCCGCGCCACATCAATTGCCGACCAGCCTATGCCCTTGGGTGTCGGCAGGTTGGCATAATTCACCATGGCCAGCGTTTTGGTGTGGTAAACCTTATTGGGCAGCTGGCCATTGTAGAGATTGATTTTACTTAATGATTGCAACGCTTTATCAGCGCGCGCATGAAACTCCTCGCTGCTGATCAAATCAAGTCGCTCGGCGCATATGAGCGCAATCAGATGAGAGGCCACATCCCACATAGTGGCGGAAGGGTAACCGTGAACCGCGTTGACCAGACCGGTTTTGGCTTGCGTATTTTGTTGGAAATATTGCCAGGCGATTTGCGCAATTTTTTTGTCGCTAAGTAAGTTTCCAGAATAGGCCGGCAATTCAAGCTGCCCGACAGGTTTAGCCGCAGTTTCAGCGTTTGACTGATTTTTACTTAACCCAATCAAGACCGAATTCACCTTGTTTCCAACAGAATAAATATTGATCGAAAGAATAACCCCAACGATCAGGCTTACGCGAATGAGAGTTTGAATTGAAAGCATTGGCGCAGATTTCCGTCCATAGTACAGCGACCAAAGCTGAAACAAAATAAATACTTAAAAGAAAAAGCGGATTCAAAATATCAGGTCCCGATAATATTAGCTGTATTAAATTAAAATACACCTAATAATTGCATTTAAATTGTTGGCAATTTTATCGCGAAAACCGATATTCGGTTATCTGGCGATAGGTCTCGCCCGGGCGCAAGGTAATATCGGGAAAATTCTCATGGTTGGGCGCATCAGGCCAAAATTGTGCCTCAAGGCAAAGCCCGGAATTTGCGCCATATGTTCGCCCGTCAATACCCGAAACCGGAGTTGCCAATTTGGCCGCATCATAAAACTGCAAGCCGGGCTCGGTGGTCAACACATCCATTTCGATGCCAGCACCCCTCACCTTCGCCACCCGGCGTAACGGTACACGCGCGCGCGACAGGCAATAATTATGGTCATAGCGCAGCGATCCATCGGCTTTACCAATGGAAACCTGCCGCAATTCACGCAAATCAAACATCGTGCCCCCAACGTCCAGCAAATTGCCGGTTGGCAGCAATGCATCGCTCATCTCGGTAATCTCACCCGCATCAATCATGATTTCGTGGCCAAGAATATCCCCCTCACCATCAAGATTAAAATAGGAATGATGCGCCAGATTGCACAAGGTCGGCGCATCGCTCTCGGCGCTTAGTTCCACCCGCAATCCTTGATCTTCGGTTATCGAATAGCGGCAACGCGCAATCATATTGCCGGGGAAACCCATATCACCATCGCCAGATTCCAGCCGCAAGGTTACAAAATCCGAGCCCAAATCTTCAATCTGCCAGTTGCGAACTCCAAAGCCCTCGGCCCCGCCATGCAATGTATGGGTGCCATCAATGTTTTGATCAGCCTGATAGCTAACGCCGTCGATGGAGAATTTCCCATAGGCGATTCGATTGGCCACCCGCCCGGCAATCGCGCCGAAATGCGGTGAATGGACGATATAGTCCTCAAGCGTATTCAGCCCCAACACCAGCGAGCGATCAAAGCCCATTAGCCGCAATTCCTGAACCGCAGCCCCATAGGTAATGATCGCAGCTGAAAGCCCGCCCGCCGCGATCTCAATCCGGTAGGCACTCTCCCCGCAAGGCATTTCACCAAACGTAGACAAATTATTTTTCATAACATCCGCCCGATCTCGCCACCCGGTGAACAGGAACACCTTACAGTCACACAGGTTTTAATCAATTCCAACCCATCGTTCGTCATCCCGGCCAAGCAAAGCGCGAGCCGGGACCCAATGCCACTTCCAGTCAAAAGATGTAATCTTGAGTATTCTGAGCTTACTGGCCTGATGCGCAACAATTCATATACTTCAAACCGGTTGTGCATATTAATGGGTCCCGGATATCGCCCCAAAATTACGTGTGAAGCACATTTTCAGCAGGGCGATTCCGGGATGACGAACAAGAGTTTTTGACCAATAACAATTATCAAGTTGCGCTAACCCGGTCTAAAGCCCAAGCCCGCCAATGCAGGTATATTTGGTATCGAGATATTCATAGATGCCTTCGGCACCACCCTCGGCCCCAAGTCCGCTCTCCTTAACCCCGCCAAACGGCGCTTCCGGTGTGGTGATAACCCCTTCATTCACACCAACAAGCCCGTAATTCAGACCTTCCATCACCCGGTAGGTGCGCCCGAGATCCTGGGTGTAGAAGTAACAGGCCAGGCCAAACTCCGTATCATTGGCCATTTGAATGGCATCTGCCTCGCTCTCAAACTTGAACACCGGCGCAAGCGGGCCAAATATCTCTTCTATCGAAAAGCGCATATCCGTGGTCGCATCGGCAACCAGTGTTGGCTGAAAGAACGTGCCACCCAATTCATGGCGCGCGCCACCGGTAACAACTTTGCCACCTTTTTCAACCGCATCGGCCAAGAGTTCCTCAACCTTTTGCACCGCAGCCTCATCAATCAGCGGCCCCTGATCATTGTTGCCGTCAAGGCTTGGGCCAACCCGCAGCGCTTCAACCGCAATGGTCAATTTGGCGACGAATTCGTCATACACACCGGATTGCACGTAGAACCGATTGGTGCAGACGCAGGTTTGACCGGAATTACGGTATTTGGCAGCAATCGCCCCCTCCACCGCGCGATCAATATCCGCATCATCAAATATGATGAACGGCGCATTGCCGCCCAGTTCCATTGATACTTTTTTCACCGTATCAGCGCATTGACGAATGAGCATTTTGCCCACTGCTGTCGAACCGGTGAAGGTCATTTTTTTAACCAGCGGGTTGCGGGTCAACTCGCCTCCTATGTCAGAGGCCTTGCCGGTGACAACATTAATCACCCCCGGCGGAATACCGGCTTCCTCGGCCAGAACACCCCATGCAAGCGAGGAAAACGGCGTTTGGGCCGCAGGCTTGATAACACTGGTACACCCGGCAGCGATTGCCGGGCCGATTTTGCGCGCCAACATGGATGATGGAAAATTCCACGGCGTGATTGCAGCAACCACGCCAACCGGCTCTTTAGTCACCATAATGCGTCGATCTGCCCACGGAGACGGAATAACCCGACCATAGGCGCGCCGTGCTTCTTCTGCAAACCACAGGATATAATTTGCCCCGATAGTAATCTCGCCCCTGGCTTCAAATAGCGGCTTTCCCTGCTCCATGGTTAAAAGCTCGGCCAGCGCATCAACATTATCCAGCATGGCCTCATACAGCCGGCGCATCATGGCGGCGCGTTCATTGGCGGTGGTTTTACGAAATGTTTCAAACGCCTTTGCGGCCGCCGCAATCGCCCGCTCGGTTTCAACCGCACCTGATGTTGGCACCTGACCGATTTCCAAACCATTTGCCGGATTGGTAACCCCTTGCATCGCCCCGCTATCGGCCTGCACCCATTCACCGCCAATTAGATTGGCCTGTTTCATAAAATGTTTTGTTTTGGCAAGCATAAGTTTTTCCACCTGTTCAGAGAAAATATCGTTACTCACAGCTAACGCTCGTTTAGAAATAATTTCAATCAATTTTGCAATTTTCAGCGACTAATTTGCACTCGCCAGCCAAGATTATTCAACCGGCATCAACAACTCAATTTTACTGGCAACATATTATCTGAACTGCTGAAATTTGTGCAACTTTACTCTAAGTTCAATTATAACCGACTTTGTTCTGTGAAGAACCCAACTGATTCGTTTTCACCCGGCAAATTAGAAATCAATCCGCCGCCAAAAACGAGTAAATTCCCTAACATGCAAATAATCTGGCTCATTAACCAATAAAGACGAAATTAGCAGCAACACTTTCTTGAAAAAGCCATTTTTCCAACGATTGTGAGCCATAGTGCGGCCAACGACCATCTGAATGAAAGATAAGGCTTTCCTTTTGCCTCGGATTTTTCTAGGTTCGCCCAAAATTCGATCCAACGAGGTAAACAAGTGTCATCAACATTTGACAAAGTCGCCGACATCATCGCCGACACCAGCGAAATCCCACGCGAAGACATAAAGCAAGACAGCCATACCATTGACGATTTAGGCATCGACAGCCTGGATTTTCTGGACATTGTTTTTGCCATCGACAAGGAATTTGGCATCAAAATTCCGTTGGAGTCATGGACACAGGAAGTCAATGACGGCAAAGCCTCGACGGAAGAATATTTTGTAATGAAGAATCTTGTCGGCAAAATTGACGATTTGATTGCCGCAAAGTCTGCCTGACTTGCATAGCATTTCAGGTACAGACTGAAAATCATTGGAAAACCTGTTGGCCCGTACCATATAGCTGTTCGGGCCATAATTTTAATATAACGAACCAGACCACGCCATGCAGCTTGAATATTTCCAGATGATCGATCGCATTGAGAAGGTTGATCTCGATGGAAAAACCATTTCCTGCCGCTCAAAAGTGCCCGGCGAAAGCACCGTATTTGAAGGTCATTTCCCTGGCCATCCGCTGGTGCCGGGTGTTTTACTGATTGAAACAATGGCGCAAGCTTCGGGCTTTCTAATATTATGCTTGAGCAATTTCAGCCAAATGCCCTTTCTTGTCGGCGTTAAGGAGGGCAAGTTACGCACATTTGTCGAACCCGAAACATCGCTGGATATTACCGCTGAAATTGAACATGACGGCTCTGGTTTTGCCATGGTCAAGGCCTCGATCAAAAGCGATGGCAAAAAAATCTGCGATTCAAAACTTACTTTTAAAACCATGCCCTTCCCTAGTGAGGAATTCGCTGACATGATGCGCAAACGGGGTTTGGAGCTTGGCGCGCCTGCCCTATCTTAACGACACCATTTCAGGGCTTTCATCTACTCCCGCGTGAACACTGCAAAAGAGTTATCAATGACAAGCAATAACGAAGTCTGGATTACAGGAATTGGCCTAATCTCATCCTTGGGAGAAGGAAGCGATGCCCATTGGCAGGCCCTCACCGGCCCAAACCTTGCGCAGCCGGTAATTGATAGCGAAACCACTGCACCCTATAGTTTCCACCCATTGATTGAACCGGATTGGGCAACCCAGATTTCTCGCCGCGACAAGCGACAAATGGAGCCCTGGATGCAAATCGGCTCCTACGCCGCAGGGCTGGCGCTTGATGATGCGGGCATGAAGGGCGATGAAGAGCTGTGCTCGACCATGGATATGATCGTTGCTGCCGGTGGTGGCGAACGCGATATTGAAACCGATGGTGCCATCCACGAAGATGCACTTCATTCAAATGACCCCGACACTTTGTTGAACGAACGGCTTTCCAACGACCTGCGCCCGACTTTATTTCTGGCACAATTATCCAACCTGATGGCTGGCAATATCTCGATTGTTCATAAGGTTACCGGTTCATCACGCACCTTTATGGGCGAAGAAAGTGCCGGAATTTCTGCCATTCAAACGGCGGCCGCACGCATATCCTCCGGCCAAAGCGACCATATACTGGTTGGAGGCGCCTATAACAGCGCCCGCCCGGATATGATGTTAACCTTCGAGCTTGGCCATTATCTTTGGAAAAAAGCGCCCACAGGCGTTGCCGCAAGGGCAAAATCCGGCAATGGCGGGATTATCCTTGGCAGTGTCGGCATTTTTCTGGTGCTGGAATCGCGACAGCATGCGGAAGCGCGGGGCAAAATGCCCTATGCAAAAATTGATGCGGTTGCAGCCGACCACGGCAGCCGCAGCGAAGGTGAAGCTGCAAAACGCGGCCAGGCATTGTGGAACGATCTTGGGGTGTCCAGCGACATTCCAACCCTGTCAGCCGCCACCTCGATCGCCGATATTTACGGCGAAGAAATGCAGGTGCTGGGCGATAGCTCTCCCATACGCTGCTATGGCAACCCATTTGGCCACTCGGTCGAAGCACAGTTTCCATTGGGCATAGCGCTGGCTGCAATGGCCATTTCAAACAACGGATATTATCCACCATTTGAGCAAGGTGAGCGCGAGGCTGCATCTTCAAGCGAAAAAATTCTGGTTTCCTGCTTCGGTCATTGGCGCGGCGAAGGCATGGCCGTCATCTCCAATCACAAGGCGGAGGGTTAATCATGAGCCGTTCAAACACAGATCATCTTGGCAGACCCGTCGTTGTTGTAACCGGCATGGGCGTCGTATCATCGCTTGGAACCGGGAAAAGCGAAAACTGGAAAAACCTGACGGCCGGAAAATCAGGCATTCATCGCATTACACGGTTTTCAACCGAAGGCCTGCGAACCACGGTTGCCGGAACCGTGGATTTTATGGATGTCGAACCAATGTCTGCGCCAGCACTTTCTTTTGCCCTTGCCAGTTCTGCCACGGGAGAGGCTGTTGATGAGGCAGGTTTTTCAGGAAAAGACTTCCCTGGCCCGCTGTTTTTAGCGGCCCCGCCGGTTGAACTTGAATGGCACCATCGGGGCGAAATCTATGCCCAGGATATTGATGGCAATGAGGTTGGTTATGCGAAACTTCTGAAGGCGGCGCGAGAACAAAAACGCCAGGATATGTTTGAATTGATCCAGTTCAGCCGCACCGCAGACCTGTTGGCTGAAAAACATAAAACCAAAGGCTTGCCGATTTCGCTTTCAACCGCCTGCGCATCTGGCACCACCGCCATTCAAATGGGCGTTGAAGCCATCCGTCGCGGCGAATGCACCACCGCACTTTGTGTTGGAACCGATGGTTCTGTGCAAACGGAATCGCTCATTCGCTTTTCGCTGCTTTCAGCGCTGACAACACAAAATGATGAACCAGAAAATGCCGCAAAACCATTCTCAAAAGACCGTGACGGCTTTGTCATGGCAGAGGGTGCTGGCGCATTGGTTCTGGAATCACTTGAAAGTGCGGAAGCCCGCGGCGCTGAAATTCTGGCAATTGTACGCGGCTGCGGCGAGAAGGCCGATGATTTTCATCGCACCCGTTCATCACCCGATGGATCACCTGTCATCGCAGCCGTTCAACGCGGATTGGATGATGCGGGGCTGGATTCCAGCGAAATCAGTTACATCAACGCCCACGGCACCTCCACACCGGAAAATGACCGGATGGAATATAACTCGCTCAAAGCTGTATTTGGCGATCAAATTCACCAAATCCCCATTTCATCCAACAAATCAATGATCGGCCACGCCCTCACCGCCGCAGGCGCAATTGAGGCGGTATTTTCAGTGATGACCATCCGCGAAGGCGTCATCCCGCCGACCATCAATTATAACAATCCAGACCCGGATATTCCGCTGGATGTGGTGCCCGATGTCAGCCGAAAAGCCGAGGTCAAAAATGTGCTTTCCAACTCCTTTGGCTTTGGCGGGCAAAATGCCTGTCTGGTTTTGGGACGCGCCTAAGACATATTCCAGCATTGGCAATGCAATATTTGCCAAATCATAAATCTTTCAAGGAAACCCATCCAATGAACACAATACAATTTGCCATCGCTGGCCTTTATATCGGATTGAATGCTCTAATATTGATCTGGATTGCCTCGGCAACGGCCAAGCTTCGCGGGAAATATAAAATATCCATTGGTGATGGTGGCAACAAACATATGCTGCGCATTATGCGCGGCCATGCCAATGCAATTGAAAATATGGGCATCGTCCTGCTGATGCTGCTGGTTATGGCTGCCCTTGGAACGCCTGCCCTTGTATTACACGGATTTGGCATCGCCTTCACTTTTGGCCGCCTCATTCATGCCTGGCACTTTATTCAGGAAGACGCGCCAAGGTGGCAGCGTTTTTATGGCACCATACTCACTTTGATCACCATGCTTGCGCTGGCAGCTGGTGTTATCGGCCACAGCATTGTTATCCTGTTGGGTTAAAGCTTGTCTCCTAAAAGTGGGCACCGGTTTTAGGAACAAAGACATGCGACAGCAAACAAAGCTTGTCTCCTAAAAGTGGGCACCGGTTTTAGGAACAAAGACATGCGACAACAAACAAAGCTTGCCTCCTAAAAGTGGGTGCCGGTTTTAGGAACAAAGACATGCGACAACAAACAAAGCTTGTCTCCTAAAAGTGGGTGCCGGTTTTAGGAACAAAGACATGCGACAGCAAACAAAGCTTGTCTCCTAAAAGTGGGCACCGGTTTTAGGAACAAAGACCAAGCGAAAACAGATAGATAAAACATATTGAGTAAATACCAATGAACGCGATATGCTTTAGGGTCGTAGACCCTAGTTCTCGCCTCGCCCGATAATCAACCGCGAATGGCGCTGCATGGTGAAGCAGGACCATAGCCAGGAAGAAAACATCGATAGCCTTGATCGCACGGTAATCAGGAAATAAATGTGCGCCATGCTCCATGCCCACCAGGCCAAGCGCCCGGTAAGCCTGAAGCGGCCATATTGAATGATTGCCGCATCGCGCCCGATTGTTGCCTGAATGCCACCGTCAAAGTATTTAAATGGTTTTGCCGACGCTTTTTCCCCGGTCAAAATTCGCTTGGCCACATATTTCCCCTGCTGCTTGGCAACCGGCGCAAGACCCGGCAGAGGTTGGCCATTTTTACCGGTTACCAATGCAAGATCACCAATCGCATAGATGTCGTTAAAGCCTTTAATCTGCAAATTATCATCAACCGCGATCCGCCCGGAACGATCAGTTTCAATGCCCAGCCACTTTGCTGCCGGGCTCGCAACAATACCGGCGGCCCAAATCACACTTTCAGCTGGCAAGTACTCATCATCAATGGTGAGACCATACTCATCACAATCCACCACCATGCGATTGCACCAGATTTCGACCCCCATTTTCTCCAGCGCTTTTCGCGAATAGTCAGAAAGCTTTGGATGGAACGCTGCCAAAATCCGTTCACCCGCTTCAATCAGGATAATCCGGGTCTTTTTAGGATCAATATTTTTGAAATCCTGTTTTAGCGCCTGTCTGGTAAGTTCAGCCACCGCACCGGCCGTTTCAACACCAGCGGGACCACCACCAACAATGACAAAGTTAATGCCATTTTCGTCGCCGACAGAATTATCAATATGCTCACATCTCTCAAACGCACCAAGAACCCGGTTTCGAATATCAAGCGCGTGTTCAAGTTTCTTCAAGGGAAGGGTATGTTTTTCCAACGCAGCATTACCAAAATAGTTTGGCACATTTCCGGTGGCAATAATCAATTGGTCAAAATGAACTTCGTCATTTTTCAGCAACACACATTTACGGTCGGTATCGATGCCAGTAATCTCGCCCATCAGGCAATCAACATTTGAATGTTTACGAAACAAGGCTCGCACCGGCCAGGCAATGGCAGATGCATCAACCGACGCCGTTGCCAATTGGTAGAGCAAGGGCTGAAACAAATGATGATTTTGCCGATCAATCAACGTCACCCGCACATCATTTCCTGCCAGTTTCATCGCAGCCGCAAGCCCGCCAAAACCCGCACCAATAATTACAATATGTGGTCTTATGTTCATTCCAATGCTCCCGGTTACGCCAATTTTACTTAAAGGAGCGGTAATCATTGCATGTTCCCGTTAAAATTGTATTTACGAAAAACACTCTGATAAATAGATATTGGTGCCATATTGCACATAGCAGTACTTGCATATTACCCAAACTCGCAATGAGAACTTGCATACCGGGCGATTCGGCATCACAATAGTGCCACATTTCATATTGCGGCAATTGACCTTTGATGTTGGGAGTCTTGGGTTAGTGGCACCATAAATGCAGTATATTGAATTTGGGAGAGTAATTCGATGTTAATTTCTACTTTGGTTCGCAAAGCCTCAATCCTGTCTGTTCTTGCAGCGGCACTTATTGCAAGCGGCTGTACATCCAACACATCCGGTTCATCCACCCATGGCGGAATGATTGCATCACAAATGCCAAATTCTCCATTTGGTGATCCAGGATCACGCGCTCGAAATCAGGCCTATGCTTCGCGCCCGCAGCCACAGCAATTTGACTACAATTCAATTTATGCCTCCGTTGCCGATGGTGACGTTACCATTCGGGCCTTCAACCACAACAAAATGAACAGCAAATATTTGCGCCAGCAGGTTCGGTATTTTGGCTCAGAAGCACCAGGCACCATTGTAATTGATGTCTCCGGCCCGTTCCTTTACTTCGTCCAATCAAGAGGCATGGCAATGCGCTATGGGATTGCAGTTGGCAAGGAAGGCTTTGGCTGGACCGGCACCGCAAATGTACAACGCAAGACAACCTGGCCCACCTGGACCCCGCCCGCAGAAATGATCCAGCGCTCCCCCAAGCTTGCCAAATTTGCCCAGGGCATGCCCGGTGGGGCAGACAATCCCCTCGGCGCACGTGCAATTTATCTTTACAAAAACGGCAAAGATACACTGTACCGGATACACGGAACCACCAAGCCTTTCAGCATTGGCCGAAAAGCATCCAGTGGCTGCTTCAGAATGATCAATCAGGATGCCGCCGATCTTTATGCGCGCGTGAGCCCCGGTGCCAACGTATTTGTTAAAGAATATTTGACTGAGGTTGATACTAAATAATTTCTTGGTTCTTTTGACTGGGTAAAAATACCAGTAAATGTTATTGAAAAACGGCGGGCAGGAATGTTCGCCGTTTTTGTATTGCAGTAATAAAAAGCTGAGTTCCAAAAGTTCAGCCAGAAATCGGCTGACCATTACATATAAGTAATTTGACCTTCCTGTCACTGGAAGGACTATATCAAAGTCATATATAATCAATAAATACCAACAGGAAACAATCATGAGCGAAACGCAACCAGTCATTCCAACATTAAAATATGCCACCCGCAGAACATTCCTGAAGAATACGGCCTTTGGGGGCATGGTTGCAGTTTCCGGAATTCTTGGATCTTCACTCTCAGGTTTTGGCCGTACCGCACCCATTCACATAAACCCGCTAAAAATTCCGCCACAGGATAGCGGCACAAAAGAAGGTGCCACCACGGTCTACAATCTTAATGTGGAAAACAGCACCACAGAGTTTGTAAATCAGATCAGAACATCAACCCGTGGCATTAATGGCTCCTATCTTGGTCCGACGCTTCGATTGAAAGACGGCGAAAACATCAAGATCAATGTCAAAAATTCAATTGGCGAAACCACCACATTGCATTGGCATGGGCTGCACCTGCCCGCAAGCGAAGATGGCGGACCGCACCAACCGATTAAAAATGGTGAAACCAGAGCATCCCAATTTCAGGTAAAACAAAAGGCCGCCAGTTTCTGGTATCATTCGCACCAGCTGCACAAAACTGCCGAACACGTATGGCAGGGCCTTGCGGGCATGATCATTGTTGATGACGCAGAAAGCGATGCGCTTGATTTACCGCGTGAATATGGCGTTGATGATATTCCCGTAGTTCTGCAGGACCGTATTTTCGCTAATGACGGGCAGATGTATTACGACCCCTCCCGCCACGACCGCATGATGGGCATGGTCGGTAATACTCCCTTTGCCAATGGCACAATTTCAGCCTTTATTGAAGCCAAAACAAAGTTGATACGGCTGCGTATTTTAAACGGCTCCAATGCCAGCACCTATAATCTGGGTTTCAGTGACAACCGCCCTTTCGCCCAGATTGGCAGTGATGGCGGCTTGCTCGAAGCACCCTATCAAACCAACAATATCACATTAGCCCCCGGTGAACGTGCTGAAATCGTGGTTGACGCGAGCGGCAATGAAAACTTCATTTTACAAAGCCGATCGTCCGGTGGAACAGGCGGAATGGGCATGGGCATGATGCGACGCGGCATGATGGGCGGTGGTGGCTCTGAAAACTTCAATTTCCTTGAAATTCGCCCCTCTGAAAATCTGAAAGCCTCTTCTACCCTACCGGCAAAGCTCACAACAATTGAACCACTCGCCCCATCCAGTGCCGTAAATACAAGACGCTTCATGCTGGAAATGGCCATGGGGCCGATGATGATGTTGGGCTTCGGCAACACCCACACAATCAATGACCGGGCTATGAAAATGAACCGGATTGACGAGGTGGTTGCTAAAAATTCAATCGAGATATGGGAACTTGGCAACACGTCACAAATTCCTCACCCTTTCCACATCCATGATGTCCAGTTTCAGATACTAGATCGGGGCGGCAGGCCACCGCACCCGGGTGAACGCGGATTAAAAGATACGGTACTCATTAATCCTGGTGAAATGGTTCGCGTTATAGCAAAATTCTCTGAATATTCAGACCCGAATATCCCCTATATGTATCATTGTCATATTCTGGAACACGAGGATGCGGGCATGATGGGACAATTCACCGTCGTTTAAACCCCTGACAACAGGATGCGGGCGAAAACCCGTTCGCATCCTTATATTTCTAAAATGGCCAATCAAGCCGCCCCATCAGCCAATAGGCAACAATCCCAATATACTCTTTTAGAACCAAATCAGTTTTCTTAAATTGCTGTGCAGCATCGTTTGCCAAGGCAATATGGCCTACATACACAGCCTGATAATTCGCCGGATATATATGGATTTCAAAGCCTATCTTTTTAAAAATAGCCGCCGACCTGAAGGCGTGATAGGCGGAAGTTACAACAATCCATTTCTCGCCCCGGGCGGGCTTTAGAAGCTGCTTTAAAAACACCGCATTCTCCCAGGTGTTTCGGGATTTGTTTTCGGCAATAATTGTTTTTTTATCCCCATAAAGTGCCCTGGCAATATTTTGCGCAATTAGGGTTTCGGGATATTGCTCAGCATTTATTTTGTCCGGTCCACCGGAATAAACCAAAGGAATATCAGGATATTTATTGGATAACTCAAATGCCGCAATCAGGCGTTCACCAGCATCAGACATCGCATATTTGATATTTCGCTGCCGGGTAATATGGGGATTTAACCCTCCACCAAGTATAATAATACCGGCGGGTTTCTCCGAAATTTCGGCGCTGCCTGCACGGTTCTCCAAATTATAAAGAAAATAGTCGGGAATATTGGTAAACCCGAATACGACCATTACCAATGCAGACAGCCCAATCAATCCGCCACCAAAACGCTGCAACCTTGGGCTTTTTCGCGCAGCAAACCGGATTAGCGATCCGGCAATAATCATGAAAATCACAAGATTAAGCGGGCGAAAAATCAGCCAGAATAGTTTTGATAGCACAAATGCCAAATCAGGCTCCACAATTGATTATTGTTTGAAAGACAAACTCTTATCAAACTTCCCAATCCAATCAAACAAATTATCGCGAACCTTTGCGCCAGCACCGAATAACACAACGATTATTATTCACCTCTGGCATTGAATGAAAACATCGTATAAACCGCATGAAACCTCAATTCTCTGGAGTATCCAAATCCGTGCGCGCGCTTCAACTCATATCCGATAAGGACGTAAAAATTGTTGACGTTCCAGCCCCCGCTGAACCCGGTGAAGGCGAAGTACAGCTGCGCATAAAAGTCGTTGCGCTCAATCACATTGATGTTTGGGGCTGGCGCGGCATGGCATTTGCCAAACGCAAATTGCCGATGGCTGTAGGGGCGGAAGCCTCCGGCGAAGTCATCAAACTCGGCCCCGGTGTCTCCGGGTTAAAAAGTGGCCAGCTCGTCTCAATCTATGGCGCGCAAACCTGCGGATTGTGCGAGCCCTGCGTCGAGGGTCGCGACAACCTTTGCGAACATGTATCCGGCGTTCACGGTTTTCATATCGATGGATTTGCCCGCGAGATTATCAACATGCCCGCGCGGCTTTTAGTGCCCGCCCCTCCCGGCGTTGACGATGTGGCAGCAGCCCTTGCGCCCGTTACTTTTGGCACCGTTGAGCACATGCTTTTTGACAACGCCAAACTGAAATCAGGCGAAACAATCCTCATTCATGCCGGTGGCTCGGGCATTGGTTCGGCGGCCATTCAGCTGGCAAAAAATATCGGTTGCACAATCATCACCACCGTTGGCAGCGATGAAAAAATTGAGAAATGTAAAGAACTGGGTGCCGACCACGTTATCAACTATGTGGATGATCGCTTTGAAGGCCGGGTTCGAAAAATCACCAAAAAACAGGGCGTTGACGTGGTGTTTGAACATGTGGGCGTCGACACCTGGCAGGGCTCTATGTTGTGCATGAAACGCGGTGCCCGGCTGGTGACCTGCGGCTCCACCAGCGGCGTATCCACCAGCATGAACCTGATGATGCTGTTCCAACGGCAATTGAAACTGCTGGGCTCGTTCGGCTGCCGCATGGAAAATATGGCCGATGCGATGCATAAAATGGCCAAGGGTCAGGTTGCCCCGGTTATCGACTGCGAAATTGAATTTGGTGATCTCGCACCTGCCCTGGAGCGCATGCAAAACCGCAAAGTATTTGGCAAAATAATCATGCGCTTGAGTTGATATTGCATGAAGTTCAAACGCAACCCCATAGTTGAGCGCCTCTATATTAAAACAAAGAATGTAACCGATTGGCTTGTTGCCAAGGCTATCGGCGCGCTACTCTATCTGTTGAAAAAACTACCCGCGCAGCGCTCCACTGAGCTGGCTGAAAAACTATTTAAAAGCCTCGCACTTTGGTTACCGCGTACCAGCCTTGCACGACGCAATATGACCAAGGCGTTTCCTGAAAAATCGCCCGGCGAAATCAATGACCTCATTCGTGAAATGTGGGGCAACTTTGGCCGCGCCATCGCCGAATATATTTTTCTTGATCAGCTGTTCGACTATGACCCGGAAAATCCCGGCAATGGCTTGGTCGAGTTTTCCGGCACCGATAATTTTCTTGAAATTCGTGAAAATGATGGCCCCGTCATCATGTTTACCGGCCATACCGGCAATTGGGAATTGCTCCCCATTGGCGCCGCAACTTTTGATCTGAATGTCACCGCACTGTTTCGCCCGCCCAACAATAAATATTTGGCCAAGAAAGTGCTGCAAGCCCGGCGCACGGCAATGGGGCATCTGGTGCCATCGCGCGCAGGTGCCGCGTGGGCATTGGCCGACATCATGGAAAAAGGCGGCACCGTTGGCCTGCTGGTCGATCAACATTTTACCCGCGGGCCAATGATCGAGTTTTTCGGGCAAAAGGCACGCGCCAATCCGCTTTTGCCAAAACTCGCCCGGCAGTTTGATTGTCCCATCTACCCTGCCCGCTGCATTCGCCTGCCCGGCGGACGGTTTCGGGTCGAATTGTGCGATGCAATCACCCTGCCAAAAAATGAAAAGGGCGAGATTGATATTGCCGCATCAACCCAAATGATCAACACAATTATTGAGGGCTGGGTACGCGAATATCCGACCCAATGGCTATGGCTGCACAATCGCTGGCGCGGTGGTAAAATTAAGGATGAGGATCGTCGCAAATGACCCCGTCAAAAGAGATAGTACGGTTGATCGAAATCATGGCGGCCTTGCGTAATAAGGATACTGGCTGTCCTTGGGATGTCGAGCAGGACTTCAAATCAATCGCCCCCTACACCGTTGAGGAAGCCTATGAGGTTGCCGATGCGATTGAACGCGGCGATATGGAAAACCTGCGCGAAGAACTAGGCGATTTGCTTTTACAAGTCGTCTACCATGCCCGCATGGCGGAAGAGGCAGGCCTGTTTGAATTTGGTAGTGTGGTTGAAGCCATCACCGAAAAAATGATCCGCCGCCACCCCCATGTTTTTGGTAATGAGGAAGCCCGCAATGCCGGTATGGCCAAGGGTGCGTGGGAAAGAATTAAGGCCGAAGAAAAGCGCCTCAAGGCCGAGGCCCGCAAAAAATCAGGCCTTGCCGAACAAGAGCCTCCCGGCATCATGAATGATATACCGGCTACCATGCCCGGCATTACAAGAGCGCTCAAAATCCAGCAAAAAGCTGCCCGCGTTGGCTTTGACTGGGATAATCCGGCTGATGTAATAGCCAAGCTGGATGAAGAAATTGACGAGGTGAAACAGGCCATTGCCAATGGCTCTCCCGATCAGATTGAAGATGAGATTGGCGATGCATTCTTTGCACTGGTCAATCTCGCCCGCCATCACGGCATCGACCCGGAGGCCGCCAGCCGCCGCACCAATCACAAATTCCTGACCCGCTTTGCCTTCATTGAGAAGTCACTTGAAGCACAGGGCCGCAGTCTTAATGATTGCGATCTGGACGAGATGGAAGCGCTTTGGCAGCAGGCAAAAGGCTCCGATATATCCGAGTAGCGAGCGAAGAGCGAGCCGCCAGCATTCTGGCGCGCCTCGCAGGCCGGGCAAATTCAAGTTGCACGTTGAGCAACGCTAGACTGCTTCACATTTACATGGAAGCGGTCAGGCTGCAATTGGAGCCCGACTTGCAAATTGACGAAATCAATTTGAGGGCGGAACCAGCCCGGTGCTTATGCACCGCCCCAGCGGAGGCCGGGCGCATGCCCGAATGGCCGTGAGCGAAAACAATCTTGAGCGATTCCACCTAAAGATGAACCGCTCTAAGCGTAAAACCTGGATCATTGAATATGCACGAATGGCCGTGAGAGAAAATCAACGCGCACGCCAGCCCTGGGTTCGTTTCAAGACGAATTTTGAAATTACCAGATGAACGATACGCGCACCCGCATTGGTGTAAAATATCATCATACCCATAGCGGCCGCCGGTGCCACATCGCCCGCGTCATCCATGTTCAACACGGCAATGGCCGCAAGTGCTGTGCCGGAAGAATAGAGGAACACGACGGCAGAAACCGTGGTCATCGCATTAACGAACAGATAGATCGAAATATCCAGAATGGCCGGCAGGCTAACCGGAACACTAACCCGCATGAACAGTTTATAGAACGGCTGTTTCAATGATGAATTGACCGATTCAAACTCATTATCCATCTGCTTTAGCGCGGTCACTGCGGTTAAATGAGAAACCGTATAAAAGTGGGTCACCGTACAAAGCACCAAAATTGCCATCGTTCCATAGATGAAATTCAGTGGATTATCCGGGTTGTTAAAAAAGAAGATATAGGCAAGCCCCAACACCATGCCGGGAATGGCCATCGGCAACATAGCAAGGAATTGAAACAGCGAGCGGCCATATTTAAAGCCTTGAGTTTTTTCCACCATATAAGCACCGACAAACACCACGACCGTGCCGAAGAAGGCCACCAACCCCGCCATTTTGATCGAGTTGCGATAGGCATCCCAACCACCGCCATCCATTAAATCGAAGGCGTAGTTTTTCAAACTCAGGCTCAAGTCGTAGGGCCAGAACTTGACCAGCGCCGCATATTGGCAAACGCCCAAAATGCCAACAATAAAAATCGCAACCAGCGTGCAATAGGCAAATGAAAGCCGGTCAAACCGCCCATTCGGTGTCGGTTGATAGACCACAGATCGGGACGTCAACAGGGCAACCTGTTTGCGCTGCACGACCCGGTCGATGCCGAAGGCAAACATTGCCGGCACCAAAAGCACCACCGAGACCACCGCCCCCATTTCAAAATTCTGCTGGCCAATCACCTGCTTATAAATATCAACCGCCAGCATATTAAACTGCCCGCCAATGACCTTGGGCAGGCCAAAATCAGTGATCACCAGATTGAACACAACGAATGCGGCCGAGATCAAACCATAGCGAGCACCGGGAATGGTGACCGTCCAAAAGGTTTTCCAAGAGCTGGCGCGCAGTGATACGGCCGCCTCATAAAGCCTCGCATCTGAAATCGCCAGCGCCGTTGAAATGATCAACATGGCGTGCGGAAAGGTAAAAAATACCGAGCCGATAACAATGCCAATCGGCCCGTAAATACTCTCCCCCAACATGAAAGATTTCAACATACCCTGATTGCCAAACAGATAGACCAACGCAATGCCGGGCAGCAGCGAGGGCACCAAAATGGGTGCCATTGCGATAAGCCGGAACATGCCCTTAAACCGCATACAGGAGCGATTGAGCGAATAGGCAAAGGCAAAGGCAAGCGTCACGGTAATGATGGTGCTGATTGCCGAAATCAGCAGTGAATTTTTAATCGAATTCACCAGCGCCGGGGTGGAAAAATAGGTGGAAAAATTACTAAGCCCGGTCGAGGGCACAGGCCGCAAAACCACCCGCCTGAACTTGTTGGAATCAAGTTCCACCCATTCGCGGCCCGAATGGCGCTCAGATCCGATCAGGTAGACGGCCTTATCTGATGTGCCCCGAACCCTATAGAGTTTGGGACTGCGAAACGAGAATTTTGGGAAGAGTTTAGTGACCGCCAAACGTCCGCCAGAACCGGCGCTAAGGTCGCTTTCTGAATAGATTTTCAATGCATCATTGAGCGCCTTTGCCGATAATATTTTACCGTCGAAGACGCCCTGGTCATCGCTCACCTGAAATTCAAACTGGGTAAGATCGTAGGAATAGGTGGAAAAAGCCTTGGACAGCATCGCATAAAGCGGCAAAGCCAGCGCAACCACCAGATAGATGGCGATCATCGCAATAAACCCACGCATCAACCAGTCATCGCGGCCCAATTTTGGCTTAATACGGGCGCCCGGAATATCATCGATTGTCAGCGCATCTGCTTGCGTGCTCATCTATGAGGCCCTCGCAAATGCTTTCAATCGCGACGATGGTAATTCAACCTTCAATTCGCGGCCAACCTCCAGCTCCATACGGCGCATGGCGTTGATGGAAAAATTGGCATTCAAATGCGCCGCACCGAGTTTTTCGCCCGAAAGCTCCGCCCGCCAAAATGATCCCAAAAACTCCATAGATGCGATTTTCATATCCAATGTGTTATCCGGTTCGGCAATTGTGCTTTTCGCATCAGATGACCGCACGCCCACCCCGTGCGGGATAATATCTTCCGGTCTGATGGTCACAGTAACATTTTCACCGGCAGCAAATTCATGTGGCTGACAGGATAGTTTTATGTCGCCAATTTTCGCGAAGCTGGAGGAGCCAGCAACGCCTTCAATCTGGTTCATCTCGCCAATAAAGTCGGCAACAAACAAAGTCTTGGGATCACGGTAAATCTCGGTCGGCGTACCAACCTGTTCGATCACACCATGGTTCATCACCACAATCCGGTCGGCCATTGAAAGCCCTTCTTCCTGATCGTGAGTAACCATGACGGTGGTCACGCCGAGCTTGCGTTGCAATTCCTTGATTTCGTGGCGCAGATGCACCCGCACCTTTGCATCCAGTGCCGAAAGCGGCTCATCCAATAATAGCAGGCCCGGTTCCATCGCGATGGCGCGCGCCAGGGCAATGCGCTGTTGTTGACCGCCAGAAAGCTGTGCCGGAAACTTACGACCCTGATCCGGCAATCCCACAAGTTCCAGCAATTCGGCCACACGAGCTTTGATCGCGGGCTTCGCCATGCCGGAATTTTCCAGCCCATAGGCAATATTTTTTTCAATCGAAAGGTTAGGAAACAGGGCATAGGATTGAAACACTATGCCAAAATCCCGCTCCGCCGGTGGCAGATTGGAAATATCCGTGCCCGCCTGTTCAACCGACCCGCTGGTTTGCAGATCAAGCCCGGCAATGGCACGTAAAAGTGTTGTTTTCCCGCAGCCGGAAGGCCCCAAAAAGCAGACAAATTCGCCCTCATAAATCTCCAGCGAAATCTCTTTCAGCGCCAGAAAATTGCCAAACGCTTTCCACAGGTTATCAATTTTTAGAAACGGGTTGACCACGGTGTTCCCCCAAAGGATTTCCATCTACTTATATCAATCAAAGCCTCACCTATTCCTTCTCCCCTTGTGGGAGAAGGTGGCACGGCGAAGCCGGGTCGGTTGAGGGGTAATAAAGGTTCAGTGAGTAACAAATTCTAAATGGCTCGCTTGCGCTCACAACCCCTCATCCGACCATTGCTATACAATGCCCACCTTCTCCCACCAGGGGAGAAGGAAGAGATGGACAAATTCAGCTCACCACAACTCATCGGGGTGAGTTTAAAAAAGGCGCTGCAAAACAGCGCCTCTTTACACTAGGTCGATTTATTTAGGGTCAGACTTACCGTCGTAACGCTTCTGCCATTCTTTCAAAATTGCCCCGCGATTATTCGCAGCAAATTCAAAATCATTGTCGATCATTTTTTCCGTCAGGTTTTCAGGGAAAAATTTGACCGGCTTGGCAACGCCAGGATAGGCCACAACCGCATAGCCAGTGTTGTACATCTCGTTGGCTTTCTTGGTGACAGTCCAGTCCACAAGTGTTTTTGCAGCGTCCAGATCGTCAGTTCCGGCAATAATTGCCGTTGCTTCCATATCCCAGCCAACACCTTCGCTCGGCACGATAATCTCAATCGGTGCACCTGCAGCTTTTGATTTCGCACCACGGAATGCGAATGAAATGCCAATTGGAATTTCACCGGCAGCAGCAAGCTTACAAGGCTTCGAGCCGGAATGGGTGTAACGCGCAATATTTTCATGCAACCCGTCCATATATTCCCAACCAGCTTTTTCACCAAATATTTGCAACCATGATGAAACATCCAAAAAGCCTGTACCAGATGAATTCGGGTTTGGCATGATCAGATGACCCTTATACTGCGCCTGCAGCAGGTCTTTCCACGATTTAGGTGGTGTCAGTCCAGCTTTTTTGGCCTCAACTGTATTGTAGCAAACCGAAGCTACCCATGCATCCATTCCGGTCCATGTTGGCGGTGTGCTTTTGTCTACGAACTTTTTATCAAGCAATTCAACACCTTTTGGCGCATAGGCTTCAAGCATGCCTTCGGCTTTCATCAAAAGCAGCGAGGTTGCCGCAAGGCCCCAAACCACATCAGCCTGTGGATTGTCTTTTTCTGCCAATAGTTTGGCGGTTACAATACCGGTTGAATCACGCACCCAGTTAATTTTAATATCTGGATGATCCTTGTTGAACTCGGCCGCGTAGCGCTTCAAATCTTCGGCTTCAACCGCCGTATAAACAGTAAGCTCAGCCGACAATGCAGTCGATGATAGCAATGCGGCAGTCGCTGCCCCAAGCACTAGTTTTTTAATGAAATTCATTATTATTTCTCCCTATTTAATTTCACTTTAGACCCGCCTCAAATCTAATCATCAAATTGAACATTTGATGGTTATTGAGGGTAGGTCACACACAAATAAAGTCAACCAAATTCGATTTCCAGGTTCACTCCACTTATCTCAAAATATCATGCTGCCTGTGACAGAATGATAACACCGGCAGCAACAATGCACGCCGATACAATTCGTATTTTCCAGGGCCGCTCGCCAAACCAGATAACCCCGATCAGGGCTGCAATTATAACACTGGATTCGCGAATGGCAGATACCGCACCAAGACTGGCAATGCTCTTTGCATAAATCGCCAACCCATAGGCAACAGCAGAGACCACCCCGCCCAGCAACCCGATAAAATAGGTTTTAAGCGTTGTGGCCCGCAGCACTTCGCGGCGAATATAGAAGATATAGAGGCTTGAAAATGTCTACAGCAGGAATAGCCAGCCAATATAACCAAGTGGGCTTTGCGATACCCGAACGCCCAACCCGTCGATCACCGTATAGGTGGCGATCGTCAGCCCGGTAACGACGGCGGCCGCAACCGCCTTGCCATTGGCCAACCCGCCACGTTTAGCAAAAACCAGCATCCCGATGCCGCAGGAAACCAGAATGATGCCAAACCATGCGGCCAGTGGCAGCACCTCATCGGCGACAATCCAGGCGGTTAGCGCCACCACCGGCGGCGATATTCCACGAGCAATTGGATAGACCTGGCTTAAATCGCCAAACCGATAGGAAAGCAGCAGAAAGCCATAATAGAGGAAATGAACAATCGTAGAGCCTATCAAAAACGGCCAGCTTTCGCGCGCCGGCGGCAAAAACATCAACACCAATGTCAGGCCGAATATTGTATGCCCGGCATTAACAAGGCCCATCACCAGCGTGCGATCCTGTGCGCCTTTCACCAGCGCATTCCAGAACGCATGCAGAAATGCGGCTGATAATACCAACATTAAAACCAGTTCAGGCTGTGAACCCATGGTCAAGCCATCCGATCAAAGTCAAACAAAACTAGACCGGCCAAGGGAGCGAATAGGTTTTGACATTGGTGAAGAATTTCATCGCCTCAAGCACCCCTTCCTTAACCGCATTGCCGCTGTCTTTAATGCCACCAAATGGCGACATTTCAATCCGATACCCCGGCTGCTCCCAAATGTTACAGGTGCCCACTTCAAGCCCGTTGATAAATGCAATCGCCCGGTTCAAATCATTGGTGCATACGCCCGATGACAAGCCAAAAGGCGTGCTGTTGGAAATTTTCATGACGGCCACATCATCATCCGGCACCCGAACAATCGGTATAATCGGGCCAAAGGTTTCTTCCATCACCAATTCACTTTCATGGGGAACATGGTCGACCACAATCGGTGGCAGCAACGCCCCTTCCCGCTTTGGATGATAGAGAATTTCTGCACCTTGTTTGGCCGCATCAAACACCCGGTTTTCAAAAATCTCAGCGGCCTCAGCATGTACCACGCACCCCAATTGAGTTTCAGCGTCCATCGGGTCGCCAAAGCGTATTGCCTTGGCTTTTGCCAGAACCAGCGGCACAAATTCATCCGCCACACTTTCCTGCACCAAAATGCGCTTTACCGCCGTGCAGCGCTGGCCGGAATTTCCGGTTGCACCGGCCACCGCAATGGTTGCGGCCCGCTCCAGATCGTCACCTTTAAGGTCGTTCAAAATGATCAGCGGATCATTGCCGCCCAGTTCAAGCGCGGTGCGTTTATAGCCCGATTTTTGCGCGATCATTTTCCCCACCGGCACGCCACCGGTAAAGGTGATAATATCAATATGCTCATTGGTGATCATCTCATCGCCAATATCGGCAGGCAACCCGGTGACAATCTGGAACATTTCAGGTGGTAGGCCTGCCTCATACAAAATATCAGCCAGCGCGATTGCCGTCAGCGGGGTTAATTCGGTCGGCTTGCAGACCATGCAATTATTGGTCGCAATCGAAGGGGCAATCTTGTGCGCCACCATGTTCAGCGGGTGATTAAACGGGGTGATCGCCGAAATCGCTTTCACCGGTTCGCGCATGGTATAAATGCGCCGCGCCTTGCCCTGCGGGGTCAGGTCGCAGGAAAAAATCTGCCCGTCATCCAAAATCGCCATTTGACCGGCAAGCGTAAACACATCATAAGCCCGCCCGGTTTCATAAAGCGCGTGCTGCTGGCAAATGCCAAGCTCCAAAGTTAGCCAATAGGCAAGCTCTTCGCGCTTTTGCTTGATCAATTCGCCCGCACGAAACAAGATTTGCTGGCGCTCATAGCGGGTTAGTTTCGACTTGTAATTGGCGGCAATTTCAAAAGCCTGCCGCGCATGTTCTGCATTTCCCGCAGGTACGGTGCCAATTACCTCATTGGTATAGGGATAGCGCACCTCAATCACATCATCGGCAAAAACAGTTTTGCCGCCGATGCGCATGCCCTCATGCCTGATGTCAATTTTTCCAGCCATATAAGTATTCCCCAATATTAAAGTGCAGCTGCCCGAGTAGCATAATAAAATGCATCAAAATTGCGCAATTCAGGCTTCTCCGGCAAATCCAGCACCCGATTGACGATGAAAGGCACAACCTGCTCGGTTAGTCCGCCATGGCTGCGCAAAGGTTCATTCAAGGCCGCCAAATCATGGCGGTCTTCCGATGTGCCGATACAAATATTTTCGCCCGACACCAATACGATGTCGCCAATACGGTCTTCCGGTAGCTCAAATTGCTCAACCGCTTCTGCATTTGTCAGCACATGGGTAATACCATCGGTTGCCTTCAGCCGAGCGATAATATCACCGTGGTCTGAACCTTCTGGCAAATAGGCCGTGGCGAAAGAGCCAAGCGCCCCGTGATGCACCACATAGGGGTCGGTAATTGGCAGGATAAGCCGCGCCTTTGCCTCACCCAGCCATTCATCCAGCAGGTCTTGCACATAGATCACCGCCGGGCTGCCATCGGCCAAATGTTTGGGTTTCATGCCATGGTCAGCCGTGACCACAATGGCCGCGCCCATTGCATCAAGCTCGCCCAGATATTTATCAAACATTTGGTAAAATGCCTTGGCCTCTGCGTCATCCGGCGCATATTTATGCTGCACATAATCAGTGGTGGTGAGATATAAAATATCCGGCTTCCAATCGCGCAATAATTTAACCCCGGCGGCAAAGACAAATTCGGAAAGCTCTGCTGAATATACATCCGGCTGCGCCATACCGAGCCATTGGCTGGCCGCATCCTGCCCGTGTTCATCACTTGTGCTGGTATCTGATTTTTCGGCCGAATAACAGCGGGCGCGGTCCTCGTCAAATTTCAATCCGGCTCCCAGCAAAGCGCGCAACTTATCCTTTGCGGTGACGATACCGACCCGCGCTCCTGCCTCATAGAATTTGGAAAACAGGGTCGGCGCGCGCAAAAAGCGCACATCATTCATCATCACTTCCTGCCCAGTTTCCGGCTCATAGAGATAATTGCCGCAAATTCCATGCACTTTAGGAGGACGCCCGGTGGCAATCGAAAGATTATTTGGATTGGTAAAAGACGGGATCACCGAATGGGCAAGCCTGTCGGTGCCGGTTTCCCGCATCCGCTTGAGATTAGGCATCAAACCTTCGCGAATCGCCACATCCAGATAGGCGGGTTCGCAGCCATCCAGGCAAATAGCAATGGCGCAGGTTTTTGGAACAGGATATTCACGGCCATTAACCGATACGGGGTTTTGCTCAATCATTGAAATTCCTCATCATTCATGCGGCCAAAACGGCGCGTTCATCCAGTGCTTTTTGCGGCGGATCAGCCCGCTCAACACCCATTTCTTTTAAACTTTCACCGGCAGCCTCAACCACCTTTTGCATCAC
>JAJRQF010000055.1 GCA_024280375.1 Alphaproteobacteria bacterium
CAGTTCGCCGATGACATTGGCCAGGACGTTATTGATGCCGCAGTTGCTGCTGGCATGTAGTCCAAAAATCTAATGATAATAATGGGTGCGCGGCCAGCTTTGCTGCGCACCCAGTTTAACGAGAATACCGGGGGGGAACAAAAATGTCGAAAACAGCTATCATATCCATGTGGGCCTATATCGGCATCGTCTTGATGATTACCACTTTATTTTTCGCTGAGCGAAAATTTCCCAAAGCCATTGCCCGTATGGAAGAAAATATTCTGGCATTCCTGTTAACGTTTATTACTTTGCTTTCCTTCGTGCAGGTGATCTTGCGCTATGGATTTCATTCTGGAATTGGGGGCGCTTTGGAGCTGACCTCGATTGTTTTTGCCTGGTTGATTTTGTTTGGTATGTCCTATGGCATCCGTACCTCCACCCATTTGGGTGTGGACATTTTTATTCGCATGTTGCCCCCCAAGGCCTTCAAGGCCGTGGCGATTTTTGGGGCGCTGGCGACCGTTCTATATGCGGTAATTCTCATTTCCGCCGATTGGTTGGTGATCTTTGGCGGTAAAACCAACGGGGGAGCCGTGACCTATTGGAGCAAAATGTTCCAGATTGATCTTGGCCTTGAGGATGTCAAATATCCCTCATGGTTTTATGAGCCGCTTGGCCTTGACGAACGGGTGAAGCGCTGGATTGCTTATCTGATATTGCCCATTGGCCTTTCTCTGCTCGCCTACAGGTCTATTCAGGCCATGGTGGATATTATTAAAGGCAAACGTGAATTGATTATTGCAGGACATGAGGCTGAAGAGCTGGTGGCAGAAAACAAAGACATACTTAAAGAAAAACTCAACAAAGGGGAGGAAGCATAAATGGTCTCCGCAATTCTGTTCATTCTGGTTCTTACCCTGTTGTTTCTTGGTGTGCCGGTGGCTATCTCCTTGGGGCTGTCCTCGATTATTGTCATTGCTTTCTTCTCCGATGGTTCCATGTCCTCTGTTGCGTTACAATTATTTAGCGCCTCCCAGCATTATACCCTGTTGGCCATTCCATTTTTCATTCTGGCTTCGGCTTTTATGTCCACAGGTGGGGTCGCCAAGCGCATCATTCGCTTTGCCATCGCCACGGTCGGGCATTTTCGCGGCGGGCTGGCCATGGCCTCGGTTTTGGCATGTATGATGTTTGCCGCCCTTTCGGGTTCGTCCCCTGCGACGGTGGTTGCCATTGGCACCATCGCTATCGCCGGCATGCGCGAAGTTGGTTATTCCAAGGAGTTTGCCGCTGGAATTATCGCCAATGCGGGTACACTCGGCATTTTGATACCCCCCTCAATCGTGATGGTTGTGTACGCGGCAGCGACCGATGTTTCCGTGGGTCGGATGTTTTTGGCGGGGATTGTACCGGGGATTGTTGCGGGTCTGATGCTGATGATCGCCATCTATGTGGTGGCGCGGATCAAAAACCTACCCGCCGAACCTTGGAGAGGTTTTGGTGAAATCTTGCAGGGCGGCAAGCAGGCCGGATGGGGCCTGTTCCTCATCGTGATCATTTTGGGCGGCATCTATGGGGGCGTGTTTACCCCGACGGAAGCAGCGGCGGTTGCGGCGGTTTATTCCTTTTTTATCGCGCTGTTTGTCTATCGTGACATGGGACCGATGAAAGATATGCCATGGGTCGACCAAGACGCACCCTCAAAGACCCTTATCGGGTTTTCAGCCACGGTCTATGGAGTTTCCATATTCCTTGTCTGGATGCTGATGAGTTTCTTTTTGTTTGCCGATGGTGACAATTTTAACCCCACGCAAAACCTGTGGATAGGGTTGGGCATGGCCGGGTTTATTATGGTTGCTTATACCTTGTGGCGTGACCCAGAAACATCTGTGGTGGGCATTCCGGGTCACCTGGTCGCGTCTTTGCCGGTATGGGGCAAGAACCTGTCCCTGATGCTACGCAACACGCCAAAAGCCTGCTTTAATGATGAGACGCGCAAGGTCATTGTGGATGCGGCGCGCACCACGCTGATGCTGATGTTTATCATCGTCAATGCACTGCTGTTTGCCCATGTACTCACCTCCGAGCGTATTCCCCAAGTTATTACCGGGCTGATGCTCAATGCGGGATTTAACTGGTTTACCTTCCTGATTGCGGTCAACATTCTTTTGTTGATTGGCGGGCAATTCATGGAACCCTCAGGCCTGTTGTTGATTGTGGCCCCGGTTGTTTTCCCCATCGCCATGGAACTTGGCGTCGACCCCATTCACCTCGGCATCATCATGGTGGTCAACATGGAAATCGGTATGATTACACCTCCCATTGGGCTGAACCTGTTTGTCACCTCAGGGATAACGGGGATGAGCCTCGTGCAGGTGGTCAAGGCCGCCATGCCGTTCGTTTTGGTACTGATGGTGTTCCTGGTCATTGTGACCTATTTCCCGGCCCTGTCCACAACCGTACCCTATGCGTTGATGGGGCCAGAGATTGTGCAATAGTGGTGTGATTAGAGCCAGAACATGCCAAATTTGTTATAGGATGAGAGCAAAAATCAGAATAGTTGAAAAATCCTATGATACAGCACTCTTTTTGCATCTTTTTCCTTCAATTTTTTCCTCAAGGCCCATTGGTTCTTGGAAAAATAGCACTGCAGATTTCTGCGATCCGCACAGTTTAGCTTCACCTGCATTTAAGTGATTGACGGCTCCTAAATCCGCAAACCTGTATGGATTACTATCATGACTAGATCTTGAAATTCGATCTGGGATTGTTCAGGATAACACAACAGAAATTGGTGCAACCTTGCGTTGCGAAGTGCGGGAGATCATTTTAGCATGACAATCGAACTCACCATTCTTGCGTATGCGGCGCTTTTACAGGTTGTCCAGTTTGGTCTGATGTCCATCGCCCTGAACCTGCAACTGGGCCCCAAAATTACCGCAGGTCCGCGGGATACGCCGCCGGAAATCAGTGGGATTCCGGGTCGTTTGTACCGTGCTTTCAACAATCACTTTGAGGGGCTGATCATGTTCACTATCGCTGTCGTCATCGTGACCCTCGGCCAACAATCAAGTGGAACCACACAAACCTGCGCCTATATTTATTTGGGCGCGCGCGTGTTGTATATTCCAGCCTATATCAGTGGCATCTTTATGCTGCGCACATCAATCTGGTTCGTGGGTTTCGGGGCAACCGTTGTGATGATTGTAGCAAGTCTGATATAGTGCCTGAACGCGTCGTTCTCGTTGGGGTGCATAAAGAAACTGTGAGCCGGGAAACCTCGAATAATGCCCTAAAACCTAAGTGCACAAACGTACAAGTTCTGGATAGAGTTGCGCTAATTTCGATCTATGTCCGCAATTCAAATAATAGGGTTCAAATTTAGCTTTGACGGTTCAGGAATAATTGCTTGGCCGAGGCAACAAGACTTACGCCCTTGGTCATTTCCAGGCGTTTCAACAAGGCATGCAACAACGCGATAACCCGTGGTGAATTATTCTCCCCTGATGGGTAAACGATAAAAAGCTCTTTTTGCGGAATTTTCCAGGCCGGCAAGACGACTTCAAGTTTTCCATCTTTTACAGCGTCAGCCACAAGAAACTCAGGTATTTTAGCATAACCCAGATTCCCAAAAAGCGCCTGAATTACCAAATCAGGAAACTGGGCAGTCAGGCCGATTTTAATGGGAGCCTGAAAGGTCTCCTCCCCATGCACCAAAGGCGTGGCGATGCGGTCATCTGTGGTTTTGTATTGAATATAATCAAGGTCAACTAAGTCATTTGGGGTTTGAGGCCGCCCATGGGTATCAAGATATTCAGGCGTCGCCACATGCAATGTTGTCATAGTGCCGATTTTGCGTACGACACCATTGTCATTGCCAACATTGCAGGACCAAAGGGCGAGATCGATATTCTCAGCGGCCAAATTCGCTGTGCCGTCTTCGGCGCGCAAAACGATTTTTAAGTCGGGGAGCTGTTTCGTCAACTCAACGATGACTTTACCCACAATATGTTGGGAAAACGCCAGAGAGGTGGTCACAACAAGCTGCCCCTCCACCTTACCGGACAAATTTTCCAAAGCAGATTTGAGGTTGGACTGCTCGTCCAGCATCGCGAGGGCATGCTTATACATAATTTCACCGGATTGAGTCATTCGAACGCCGCTGCGATTTCGTGAAAGCAATCGGGTGTCAAACTGCTGTTCCAACGCGCTTATTTGTTGGCTAATCGCTGGCTGGGTCATGCGCCGCTGGCGGGCAGCACCTGACAGTGAACCCGATTGTACCGCAGACACATAACTTTCAAAGGCCCCTAGAACATCCATTAGTGTTGCTTATACCATCCATCAATATATTTTGGATTTATCCTAAGCATACCTATGGGTTATAGGCAACTAGATTAGTTTGAACCCAAAAGGAAATACTATGGAAATAACAAAAAGAACTCTTCTCAAAGGTCTTGTGGCAGTGCCTGCGTTAGCGGCACCCGCGTTGATCTTTAGCAATTCAAGCAAAGCAGCTTCACATGCAGCAATGGCTGGTGCGCAAGCCCCTGGCTTTTATCGTCATAAGGTTGGCGATATCGAAGTGACCGCATTGCTTGATGGCTTCACTGCAATTCCTACACAGTTCATCCTTGGTTATGACGCAGACCTTGCAAAAGTCTCCACGGCAAAAAGCTATCATCCGTTTAACAGTGAAATGATTTCGATACCTGTAAATGCCTATGTTGTAAAAAATGGCACCGATACGATCCTAATTGATGCTGGCGGCATGGCAGCGTTCGCTCCGGGTCTTGGCAATCTGGCCTCTAACATGCAAGCCGCTGGTATTCATCCCGACGATATCACTGCAATTTTATTGACCCATATGCACCCTGATCATATTGGTGCCTTGGCTAACGAAGACGGTAGCAAGTTCTTTAAGAATGCAACGCTGACAGTCAATGAAGTCGAATGGGGCTTTATGCATAACGAAGACGTGCGAAATGGCGCGCCAGAAGAATTTCGCCCCATGATCGATGCGGCACGCATGGCGGTTGCCCCATACGCCGAAGGCAAAAAGATGTTTAACGGCGAAGCAGAACTGTTCGCTGGTGTGACATCCTTGCCGCTTCCGGGACACACAGCCGGTCAATCCGGATACGTCGTTGAATCAAATGGTGAGAAACTAATTTTTTGGGGTGATATTCTGCATTTTACAACAGTGCAGTTTGCAAACCCTGAATGGGCCGTGGTGTTTGATGGGGACGTCGACTATGCGCGTCAGACCCGCCTTGATTTACTAAAAAATGTTAGTACCCATGGCACCGCAATTGCCGGTGCCCATGTTGATTTTCCAGGCATTGGATATGTCGAAAAATCAGGCGATGCCTACCGCTATGTGCCCACACCTTGGATGCCAATTTAAACCAACTTTAGCGCGTGCCATATCTGATTTGCTATGGCGCGCGTTTGTGAAAATAAATATTTTCAGAATACGAATGAATAGGTGCGTTGATGGAGAACCACCACGTTAGCGGTCAATTTATTCTGTTGGTTGGATAGCCCCCGGCGCGCTCCACATAGCAGTTGTTACGCCTTGATCGACCAGTTGCTTTTGAACTGGATATGCGGCTTTCCATCGCTCTTTGGCTTCATCATAGATGGCACGATTGGCAAGGTTTGGATCCACATGATGGTCCCAATGCACCAGTTGATCGCCAGCTTCCACAAGGTCTGAGAACAGACCAATTCCGACTGCGGCAGCTGCGGCGGCACCAAGTGAAGTCGCCTCTCGTACTACGGGAATGCGGACTTCGCGCCCGGTGACATCGGCAAGGATTTGCGACCAAAGCTTTCCTTTTGATGCGCCGCCGGCAAACACCAGCGGAGCGCTCATATCAGCATGGGCAAATTCTTGCACAAGTTCCAGATTAAGGGCAGATACGATTGCCGCATTTTCTTGCAATGCGCGAAACAATACCGCCTTGTTCGCACGTTCAGGATCAAGGCTAAGGTTGAGAAATGAAGGTGCCGCATGATACCATCGACCAAAATCCATAGTGTCAGTAAAAATTGGTATGACACCATATGCGCCAGCTGGAACACGTGCCGCTTGGGTCTCCATTAGGTCGTAAGCATCAATATTTTGTTCTTGGGCTTCACGCACTTCTTCTGCGCAAAAAGCATCGCGGAACCAGCGCATACTCATGCCGACAAAAAAACTGATGCATTCAGCTTGATTGAGTCCAGCAATCGCAGCTGGATTTATCCGCACGCGCATCGTTGGGTCGACCTTGTCAGAGGGAATGTTGATAACCTGTTGCCAGAATGTACCGCCCAGTACAGCTGCATCTCCTTGGCGGGTTACGCCCAGGCCAATCGAACCAAGTTGCACATCTCCGCCCCCGGCTACCACCGGGGTGCCGGCGACCAGCCCTGTCTGGGCAGCTGCAACGGAAGTAACAACCCCAACAATGGCGCCCGGTTCAACGGTTCGGGGGAATAAACTCCTCTCGATCCCTGCTCTCTCTATCAAAGTGTCTGACCAGTCACGGGTGGTTAAACTCATCAAACCACTGGTACCCGCATTTGTTGGCTCGACTACAATCTCCCCAGTAAGACGCGCTGATATCCAGTCGTTAATCATCGACATGGAACGAACGCGTTCAAATATCTGCGGGCGATGCTTTTGGACCCATAATAATCTTGGTAAAGCACCTAAGGCAAATGTCTGACCGCTTTCAGCATAAAAGGATTTTTCAAAATCGGGCGCCCTTGCCTTTAGTTGTATAACTTCTGCTTCGGCCCGGCTGTCGACATTGGCGCAGGCCCACAATTCTTTCCCTTGCTTATCATAAAGTACGATGGCTTCACGCATGGAAGTAGAACTCACTGCACGCACTTCACTCCCTGAAATTCCGGCGCAATCCATCGCTTTGCCTATGCATCGTGAAAGCAGCACCCAGTTTTCATCGGTTGAAAAAGACATTGAACCGCTAACGCCCGGTTCTGCGGTATGGGTCCATTCTTCTTGATGAACACCCAGTTGATGACCTTTTTCGTCAAACACGACCGCTCTGCCGCTTCCTGTCCCCGCATCAATTACGATCAAACAGCTTTTCATCCTTCCCTCCTTAGTAGTTCAATGGCCGTCGTTTCATCAGTGACTAGAATGTTAAAAAATTTCCCACGTAAAGCGCCAAGAATTGCATCGACTTTGTCAGGTCCGGCAGCGGCGGCAATTACGGTAGGAATTTGTTTCAGGTCGTGTAATGGGACTGCAACAACATGGTCATGCAGTTCAAGTGACAATACTTGCCCATTTTTGTCATAAAAATATCCAAGCAGATCGCCAATGGCTCCCTTTCGCGCAAAGAGATCAATCTCGGTTGTTGTGCAATATCCGTCACGCACAAGGGTCGCGTTACGGCTGACAGCGCCGATGCCCACGATGGCAATACGCGCGGTTACCGCCATGGCCAACACGTTTCGAACGTAAGGTTCATCTCGAAGCATTTCGGCAAATTTTGGAGAGGAAATTCGCAATGGGGTTGGTATCAGATGCACACTTCGCCTTTGGCCTTGAACGCCAACACCGTCCACATAGGCTGAAACCCCACCTGTCAAGCTAACCAATGATACATCGAGTTGCTCCAATATTGGGGAAAGCCGGCGTAAGGCCGTCGTGACAGCTTCTCCCCATCCGATTGATAACAAGTCATTTTTTTCTAGTCTGCGCATCAAGAACTCAGCGGCAGCCAGCCCAATTCGTGGTCCCGGATCAACCTCGTCAAGTGCAGGAATTACCCGCGCTTCGGTGAGATCAAAGACTTTCATAATATCCTGTTGGAGTTTCAAGCATCCCTCATAGGGCGAGTTGATGCGCACCTGGATCAAACCGTTTTGCCTGCCTTTTTCGAGCAGTCTGGAA
>JAJRQF010000056.1 GCA_024280375.1 Alphaproteobacteria bacterium
GCCCTGACGTAACAAAGGTAACGTGACTCGAATTTTTCAAGGTTGCGGAGATATTCATTGCAACGGGTAATTGGATTTTTCTGCATAACTGAAAAATGGCAGAAGATAATTCTTGATAATTACTCTTTTATTTCAATTGATTATAAAAATAACCCTATCTACTAAAATTTTAGTTTGACAAATAGTGTTTTCTCACCCGACTATTCAAGTTCCAGATTTACTGGGAAATGAAAGCATTGGGAGGAGATGAAATGCGAAAGTATTTGTTATCCGCAGTTGCGGCTATTGCCATAATTGCCGGAACAGGATCGGCATTTGCAGATGAAGCTGCAGCCAAGAAGTGGATTGATCAGGAATTTCAGCCATCAGCGTTGAGCAAAGAACAGCAAACCGCTGAAATGGCCTGGTTCATTAAAGCCGCGGCACCTTTTAAAGGCATGGAAATTAATGTGCTGTCGGAGGGTATTCCAACGCATTCATATGAATCTGAAGTGCTGACCAAGGCGTTTTTTGAGATCACCGGCATTAAGGTGAACCATCAGATTTTGGGTGAAGGCGAAGTTGTTCAGGCTGTGCAAACACAAATGCAGACCGGGCGTAACCTTTATGATGCCTATGTGAATGATTCCGATTTGATCGGCACCCATTCGCGTTTGCAACTGGCTTACAATCTGACAAAATGGATGGCTGGTGAAGGCAAGGGCGTTACCAATCCTGATCTTGATTTGAAAGATTTCATCGGCACCCAGTTTACCACCGGGCCGGATGGCGATCTTTATCAATTGCCAGATCAGCAATTTGCAAATCTCTACTGGTTCCGTAAGGACTGGTTTGACCGCAAGGATCTTAAGGACGGCTTTAAAGCTAAATATGGCTATGAACTTGGCGTACCGGTTAACTGGTCTGCCTATGAGGACATCGCCGAGTTTTTCTCCAAAGACGTGAAAAATATCGATGGTGTTAAGATTTATGGGCACATGGATTACGGTAAACGCGCACCAGATCTTGGCTGGCGTATGACAGATGCATGGCTTTCAATGGCCGGTGCCGGGTCAAAAGGTGAGCCAAATGGCATACCGATTGATGAATGGGGCATTCGTATGGAAGCGGGCACCTGCAACCCGGTTGGAGCATCCGTTTCACGCGGTGGTGCCGCAAACGGGCCGGCTGCGGTTTATGCGATCAGAAAATGGGATGAATGGCTTCGTGCCTATGCGCCTCCAGGTGCTGCATCTTTTGACTTCTATCAGTCGCTGCCAGCTCTTTCGCAGGGCAATGTTGCGCAGCAGATTTTCTGGTACACAGCCTTTACCGCCGATATGGTGAAGCCAAAGTCTGAAGGCAATAACACTGTCGATGACAATGGTAATCCACTTTGGAGAATGGCACCTTCACCGCATGGTCCCTATTGGGAAAAAGGCCAGAAGGTTGGTTATCAGGATGTGGGCTCGTGGACGATCCTCAAATCAACACCTGTTGATCGTGCAAAGGCTGCTTGGCTTTATGCCCAGTTCGCAGTTTCCAAAACTGTCGACGTGAAGAAATCGCATGTGGGTCTTACCTTCATTCGTAGTTCTTCCATCAATCATGCATCCTTTACCGAACGTGCACCAAAGCTTGGTGGTCTGGTCGAGTTTTATCGCTCTCCTGACCGTGTCGCATGGTCGCCAACCGGTATTAATGTGCCTGATTATCCAAAACTGGCGCAAATCTGGTGGCAGCAAATCGGTGATGTGAACTCCGGTGCATTTACCGCTCAACAAGCCATGGACCGTTTGGCAGAGGAAATGGATATCACCATGGCCCGTATGCAAAAGGTCGATGAGGCTGCCAAGGTTTATGGCGGTTGCGGCCCTCGGTTGAACCCGAAAAAAGATCCATCTGAATGGATCGGTAAAGGCGGCGCGAAAGCAAAACTTGACAATGAGAAGCCTCAGGGCATGACCGTCAATTATGACGAGCTTGTCGCCCGCTGGGCTACCAAGTAACGCGCAATCTGCCGGGGCCCCAGTTTATTTCCCTCTGGGGTCCCGGTTTTTGATTTGTAATAGTATGTTCAAATTTGCATTTTGCAGCCTTTCGGAATGGCTCAGACCAACCCGGCTTGCAAAATGGCGACGAGGTGAGACAGAAATACGAAATGACCATCGAGCTTCGAAACCTTACCAAAATGGTTGATGGTAATACCCATATCAAGGCGACAAATCTTGTATTGGAAGCCGGCCATTTCAATGTTTTACTTGGCGCAACGGGGGCAGGAAAAACCTCACTAATCAAATTAATGGCGGGCCTTGACCGCCCCGCATCCGGGCAAATTTTCATGGATGGCGTGGACGTCACCAGACTTTCCACCCAAAAGCGCAACATCTCTTTGGTGCATCAGTTCTTTGTAAATTATGCCCATATGAGCGTTTTTGATAATATCGCATCCCCACTCAAAGTCGCCGGGATGGCCAAATCTGAAATTGAAGGACGGGTTGAGGAGGCGGCTGATATTTTGCAACTTCGCCCCATGTTGCACCGCAGGCCGGGCGAATTATCCGGTGGTCAACAGCAAAGAACCGCGCTGGCGAGGGCGATCGCCAAGGAAAGCAATGCGGTTTTTCTGGATGAGCCATTGGCCAATCTGGACTACAAATTACGTGAGGAATTGCGCGATCAATTGCCGGAACTGTTTGCTGGGCGTGGTGCGGTGGTGGTTTATGCGACGTCTGAACCCGAAGAAGCGTTGTTGCTCGGCGGTGTTACCGGTTTGATGGATGATGGCAGCGTGACCCAGTTCGGGCCAACATCTGAAATTTACCATCGCCCACAGGATATAGTATCGGCCCAGGTATTTTCCAATCCGCCAATTAATATGGCGGAGGTTGAAATTAAAGGCTCAAAGGCAAGTCTGGATGAGACTATAAGCTGGCAGTTAAGCGGTGAAGCGGCCAATTTATCTGATGGTCGTTACACTGTGGCTATCCGGCCTAACCATGTTTTACCGTTCAAAAAATCGGACAATCTGGTGGACCTTACCGGAAGGGTGCAGATTACAGAATTAAGTGGTTCTGAAAGCAGCGCGCATTTTAAAATGGGCGATAACTCATGGGTTTCGCTGGCCTCCGGGGTTCACCCCTATCAGATAGGCGAAGTGCATAGTTTTTATATGGACCCGGCACATTGCTTTTATTTTAGCCCGGATGGCAAACGCGTGGCGCAGGGGTTGATGGCTGATGGCTAAAATTACCTTATCCAAGTTGCGGCATTCCTATTATCCAAATCCAAAGGGGCCGGAGGATTTTGCCCTACGGGATATTGATCTTGATTGGCGCGATGGTGGTGCCTATGCGCTGCTCGGACCTTCCGGCTGCGGCAAATCTACCTTGCTCAACATCATTTCAGGCCTGTTGATGCCGACCGAAGGGCGGATACTTTTTGACGATCAGGATGTGACCGCCTTATCTCCGGTGGAACGTAATATCGCTCAGGTTTTTCAGTTTCCGGTGATTTACGACACCATGACGGTTTATGATAATCTGGCATTTCCCCTGCGCAATCGGCAGATGGATGAGGCGGTGGTGAAATCCCGGGTGCATGAAATTGCCGAAATGCTGGAAGTGGAGGATATGCTTTCCAAGCGGGCAGCCGGCCTTTCGCCCGACAATAAACAAAAGATTTCGATGGGGCGCGGGCTGGTGCGCAAGGACGTCAATGTGGTGATGTTCGATGAGCCGCTGACGGTGATCGACCCGCATTTGAAATGGAAATTGCGTTCCAAGCTGAAAGAATTGCACCAGAAAGTGCGAGCCACAATGATTTATGTGACCCATGACCAGACCGAGGCGCTGACATTTGCCGATCAGGTTGTGGTGATGCAGGACGGTGATATTGTGCAGATCGGAACCCCGGTCGAATTGTTTGAGCGCCCAACCCATACATTTGTTGGTCATTTTATTGGCTCACCCGGTATGAACCTGTTGCCCTGCGAAATTCGCGGTGGCGGGGCTTATTTTAATGATACGAGAATAGCGCTGGAAGGCCCGCTTGTTAGTGATGGACACGGAAAAAACCAAGTGGGTATTCGGCCTGAATTCGTATCCTTTGGCAAAAAAGGAATGAAAGCGCGGATAAAAAAAGTTGCCGATGTGGGGCGTCATTATGTGGTTGAGGCGATTATTGGCGATACCAGCATTAACGCGATTGTTGAACAGGACGCACCTGAACAGGGCGACAAGGTTCATTTGAACTTTGCGCAAGCTCATACCAGAGTTTACCGCGATGGCTGGATTGCTACCGAATTGCCGGAGGCCGGGCGATGAAACCGAGTTATCAAAAAGCATGGTTTTTTGTTCTGCCGGTTTTGGTTCTGGTGGCTTTCAATGCGCTTATTCCGATGATGACAGTGGTCAATTATTCGGTACAGGAAACCTTTGGCAATAATCTGTTTTTCTGGGAGGGGGTCAGCTGGTTTGAAAAGCTTTTAAATTCTGATCGCTTTCACGCGGCCCTCGGTCGGCAATTCCTGTTTACCGGTATTATTTTGGCAATTGAAATTCCGCTTGGGGTGGCGATTGCGCTTGCCATGCCGCGCAAGGGAATTTGGGTTTCTGTTTGTCTGGTGTTGATGGCATTGCCTATGCTCATTCCGTGGAATGTGGTTGGCGCGATGTGGAATATCTTTACCTTGCCGGATATTGGCCTGCTTGGTTATTTTATGAACCACGTACTGGGTGTTGATTACAACATGACCCAGTCGCCATTGGCCGCCTGGATGACCATTGTTGCCATGGATGTCTGGCATTGGACGTCGCTGGTTGTATTGTTGAGCTATGCGGGCCTGGTTTCTATTCCCGATGCTTATTATCAGGCGGCAAAAATTGACGGGGCCTCCAATTGGGCGGTTTTTCGCTATATTCAACTACCAAAAATGAAACGGGTTTTAACAATTGCGGTACTGCTGCGGTTTATGGACAGCTTCAATATTTATACCGAAATTTTTGTGCTTACCGGTGGTGGTCCGGGCAATTCGACAACGCTGCTTTCCATTGATCTGGTGAAAATTGCGCTTGGGCAGTTTGATCTGGGGCCGGCTGCTGCCATGTCGCTTATTTATTTCGCCATCACACTGCTGGTTTCCTGGCTGTTTTACACGCTGATGATGCGGAATGAAACCTAGGACCTAATGAACAGGTATTAAAAAGATATGCAAAAAAGAAGTTGGGTTCCCATAATCTACATCCTGTTCTTGATGCTGCCAATTTACTGGCTGGTGGCGATGAGCTTTAAAACAACGGGTGAAATTCTGTCCGGGTTTTCGCTGTTTCCGCAGACCTGGACATTTGATAATTACCGGGTGATTTTTACCGATCCAACCTGGTATTGGGGGTATTTTAACTCGATCATCTATGTGTCGTTGAATACGGTCATTTCGGTCACTGTTGCCTTGCCCGCGGCCTATGCATTTTCCCGTTATCGTTTTCTTGGCGACAAGCAATTGTTCTTCTGGCTGTTGACCAACCGTATGGCACCGGCGGCGGTATTTGCCCTGCCATTTTTTCAATTATACTCAGCCGTTAATTTGTTCGATACCCATATTGCTGTGGCGCTGGCTCATTGTCTGTTTAATATTCCGTTGGCAGTGTGGATTTTGGAAGGCTTTATGGGCGGGGTTCCAAAGGAGCTGGATGAAACGGCTTTTGTTGATGGTTATTCGTTTCCGCGCTTTTTTACCAAGATATTTCTGCCAACCATTGGTGCCGGTGTCGGGGTTGCGGCATTCTTTTGCTTCATGTTTTCGTGGGTTGAATTGTTGTTGGCAAAAACCCTCACGGCAGTTTATGCAAAGCCAATTGCAGCGGTTATGACCAAGACCGCTTCAAGTGCAGGCTATGAACTTGGCCTGCTTGCGGCAGCCGGAACATTGACCATTATTCCCGGCGCTATCGTGATTTATTTCGTGCGTCATAATATTGCCAAGGGTTTTGCCCTTGGTCGGGTTTAGGGGAGACTGATATGCTAAGCTGGATGGCATGGACCTGGCCTACCGCCTTGATATTCATCGGTATATTTTCTGCGATGGGCGTTTTGACGCTGTTGGAAATACGCCACCCCGGAGGCGATGAACGAAAGGGTGTTTTGGGTCTGGTTACCACGAGAGGCGACCGGTTGTTCATCTCGCTATTGGGTGCGGTCTATATCCATCTGGCATGGCTTGGGATTATGGGAACGCCGCTTTGGATACCGCTTGGGGTTAGCATTCTTTGGGGCGCTTTTGCTTTCTGGAAAGTGTGAGGAACAAGACTGGGTTTTCATGTGATTTGCATAAAATTGACAAATAACTTGCCAAAATCAGGTAGTTTAGGGTGTAATTGCCGTAATATGACCAAAGATTTAAACTGGAATAATTGTTAATGAGACAAAAAAAGAAGATCGAATTCTTAACGGAAGTCGAATTGGAATTCATGACCCGGTTATGGGAACTGGGGGAGGGCAGTGTCCGCGATGTTCTAGCCAAACTCGCCCCGGAACGGAACCTTGCATACACATCAGCTGCGACGATTTTAAGAATTCTTGAACAGAAGAAATTCGTCGAAAGCACAAAGAAAGGCAAAACTTTCATCTATCGGGCTTTGCTCAGCAAAGACACCTATCAGACCCGGTCGCTGAAAGACCTTTCCGAAAAGCTGTTTGACAACACGCCTGCATCGCTGGTAGCGCGGTTGGTCGATGATTACGACCTTTCCAAAGATGCGTTAGGGGAGATCCGCGCCCTACTCGACAGGAGGTTGGAAGATGATAACAATTGATGCGATTTTAGACGCATACATCAATGCCAATATTTTACTGATACTGGTTTTTGGTTTGTGGTGGTGCGCGCGATTATTGTTGCAGGCAAGTGGCCTGACCCACACCTATACTATTCAGCTTCGATTGTTGAACGGCGTATTTTTGGCCGTTGCCATAAGTCCGGTATTTGTGTTGGTCTACAAACTGCTGGCGGAATATGGTGCTGTATCTCCCGGGTTTAATACGAATTTTTCTGACATTGTTGTGGCTCAATATCTACAGGGAAATTTTGAAATGAAACCGGCTCAACTGGAAGAGCTTCTGGGTTTGAGGGGGCGCTTTACCAGTGAACTGTTAGGGCTTAGCAGTTCGCTTGGTATCGTGGTTTTGGGTATAATATTATCCGGTATAACAATTTATACGGCGCGCCTAATTCTAAGTATTGTGGCATTGCGAAAGATCATCAATCAAAGCCATGTGTGGCGACGGTTTGGTAATCTCAGGCTTTTGCTTTCAGATACAACAAGCGTGCCTTTTTCCACCCGCACCTTGACCCGACGCTATGTGGTCATTCCTTCAAATATGCTGACGGACGAGCATGATTTAAGGATGGCAATTGGCCATGAATTTCAACATATGCGCCAGTTTGACCTCGAATGGGAAATCGTTCTGGAAATTCTTAAGCCAATATTTTTCTGGAACCCGGTTTATTATCTTTGGAAGCGGCAGGTCGAAGAATTGCGCGAGCTTTCATGCGATCAACAGGTGCTGGCGCGCAAGGGTTATGATGCGAAAGCCTATTGTGCCTGTCTGCTGCATGTGTGCCAGAACAGTTTGAACAAGGGCAAGCTGTTTTCTATTCCGATGCCAAAGGTGGCGCTTATCTCGATGGATCATTCGTTCTTTAATCGCGGCTCAGCCGTGTTTTTACGAAAGCGGGTGAACTCTCTTTTGGACGATCAGCAGGAAACCAATCGCCGCCCAATATTTGTGGCGCTGATGGTGCCTCTCATTGCTTTTGTTGCTCTTTCAACTATTTTTATTCAAAAGCCGGATGACTGGAGTCAAGACAGGATTATGCTTGCGACAATTGTTAATCTCGACCGGTTGGCCGAGCGCAATGGCGCGGGCGTGAGCCTGGCTTTTAACCGTTAGGTTGCTTGAGGCCTTTGCCTCTTTAATAATATTTGGAACCAATTTCCGGGCAATGTGCATTGTCTCGGCTGCCATTTTTTCGGCTATTTGGTGTAGGCGAATTTTTAAACCCTCGATTTACATGAACAACAGCTGAACGACGCTTTCAAGCTTGGTTCAGCCCGCTTTTTCTATTCTGTGATTGTTCTTACAACAGCCCAACACTCACAGGAGAATTATAATGTCACGTAAACTTATTATCACAACTGCCCTTGCTGCACTCATTGGATTTGCCGGAACACCGGCAATGGCAAACGGTATCAACATTCAACAGTTTGGTTATGGAAACTCTACTGGCGGCGCACAGGATGGATGGGACAATATTGTCGGTGTTTATCAAAGTGGTTCTTATAACCGTTCCACATCGCGCCAATATGGTGACCGCAATGTTTCTGCGATTGGCCAGCGTGGACGTCGCAATACCGGTCGTACCAATCAATATGGTCACTTCAACTCTGCCGGTATTGGCCAGTTTGGATATAACCATCGCTCAATCCTGACCCAGGATGGCAATCACAATATCGCAGCCGGCGTGCAAATTGGCAGCAATTGCGATGCCGAGGTTAACCAGAACGGCAGCGGTAATGTTGCAGCGTTTGTTCAGGTGTGCCGCTAACATGGCGCTAAAGCTTGTCTCCTAAAAGTGGGCACCGGTTTTAGGAATAAAGACCAAGCGAAAACAGATAGATAAAGCATATTGAGTGAGTACCAATGAACGCGATATGCTTTAATGAAACAGGCCGGGTGATCCAGTCTAACCCGGCCTTTTCGATCTGATCATTTTGACAAAGTAAAAGGAGTATCATCATGTTTAATATGTTTAGTTACGCAACCGCAGGCACAATTGCGATGATCATTGGATTAAACGGCGGTGTCGAGCCCACAAAAATCGACCCTGTTAAACAAAGCGACCCTATTCGCTGTGAAATTGAAACATCATCCAACCGTGGCATGACGACTATGCAAGGCGTGATTTATTCCGATCAAAAAGTTCGGGGAACCTATCGTTTTTCCCTGAAAAGCAAGGGCCGCAGCGGCGGCACCAATATTCAGCAAGGTGGAGAATTTTCCGTTGGTCGCGATGGCCATGCGGGACTTGGAATGATCAATATTGGTGGGCGCGTTTCAGACTATAAAGTGCGCTTAAAAGTGCGGGTGAAGGGTAAAACAATTACTTGCGGCACCGATGATGTGACCAATATCTAAAATCATGAGATTCGCCCAATAAATCCTCCCAAGCGGCGAAACTGTTTGCAAAAAAGGGCTTCCGAGAAATCGGAGGCCTTTTTTAATGGCTCGAGGTTTGCGCTTCGCGTTACTCAACGTGCAACTTGGGGCTTTTCTAATGGCTCGAGTTTTGCGCTTCGCGTTACTCAACGTGCAACTTGGGGCTTTTCTAATGGCTCAAGTTTTGCGCTTCGCGTTACTCAACGTGCAACTTGAGCTGTGCCTCGACCTTATGCGAGGCGTTATTTCCGATTAACTCAATATGAACGGGCTGTTCCAGATCGGTTCAGTCGCATTGTTGTTAAATGGCTTATCAAACAAACACAGCAACCATTCAAGGCCAGGAGATTTCAAATGACCAAATCGCTCTTCAATTCAACCGTATTGAAAAAATCAACCAAGCTTCTTTCTGCTGGCCTGATGGCCGCACTTTTTACCACCGCATTTCAGGTGGCCCCTGCCAATGCCGGCGGCTCAATCTCAATCAGCATTTTGCCAGGTAATTCACGCGATGCACGGACGCTTGGTGCTGCGATGGATATTTATTCGCTTATTCGCTCCCGCAAGCACCGCTCTGGTATCCGCCAGATTGGTCGCAACAATCGCGCCGGGCTTCGCCAATATGGACGTGGTAATTATGGTCGTGTCTACCAAAAAGGCCGCGGTCATACCGGTACACTTACCCAATACGGCGATAACAATTCCTACGGAATTTATCAGTTTGGCAGAAATACCAATGCCAATGTCGTCCAGCGCGGTCGCGGACAATCCGGTGTCTCATTCCTATATGGCTGGTAATAATTACCGCCATAGGCGGGCCCCAGGGTATTGACTCTGGTGACTATGGCTTCGGGGTAGGAGGCCATTTTCCGGCAAAAGGTTTTTGCAGGGCCCGCTCCACCATTTCCAGCCGGTCTTGACCGTAAAACATATCACCATCAATGAAATAGGTGGGTGAACCAAACACCGAACGCTCTATCGCCTCTTCGGTATTTGCCTTATATATGGCCTGAATTTCAGGGCTGATCGCGTGATCCAGCAAAGATTTTGCATTAAGATCAACGGAATTTCCAATCTTCACCAATTCATCATAATCGGCGTCATCGCGCCAATGGCCTTCCAGCATTGCATGGGCAAGCCGGTCGATATTGTGTCCTTGCTCCATACCCGCAATCAGCATGCAGTTTGGCAGGGTTATATCATTATTATGGTGGGTGGGCGTGCTATCCAGTACCGGCGCATTTCGAAATTCTGACCATCTTTTGATTTCTCGTCCGAAGTAATAGGCCACATGGGCTTTGCTGCGTCTGGCAAATTCTGAGGGCGCCAATATCTTGACGACTTCGCGCAAATCTACCGGCCGGTGAATGATATTTCGATTTGCAGCTTTGGCAATTTCATAAAACCTGCGAGATCCCAGATAGGCAAAGCCCGAATAGGCCGCATAAAAATACTCAATTTCCGCCATGTTTGACCCCATAAATATTGTCAGTTTGAAAGGCTATCCTGCACCACAAGAACAGGCAACAGGAAAAGAACTATCTTGTCGCGTTGTGTTAGAACTTATGGATATAGATGATCGGGCGATCCTTGTGGCTTTGAGGGTATTCGCCAAACCGAAGGTCGATTGAAAGGGCCGGAATTGTGCTTGCTGGAATATTGCCAAGCCTGCCTTTGGTGCCACGGTGGCTGTGGCCGCAATAAATGCCAAGTATTTGTGGATGCTCAGCCATCAACTGATCAAGACGCGCAACGGTTTCACGACTGTCAAACTGAAACGGGTGGGGTGCTGCAACCACATCATAGGGCGGATGGTGCATGAAAATCGCTATTGGCTTTTTCCTGTCGCTGTTCAGCATTTTAGCAAAATCATCGAACCGCGTTTCGCAAAATTCGCCCAATCGGTCATTTTCGTCCAGTGTGTCTAACAGGATCAGTCTGGTATCCCATTGGTCCAGTTCATATTGAATGAAAGGCTCAATTTCGCCATCGCCAATTTCATTTGCAAAATTCTCACGCATCATTGTTCTGCGGTCACGGTTACCGGGAATTACGAATAGTGGCGCTTGCAATTGCGATAGAATTTTATGCGCCGCCTGATATTCTTCGCGGGTGGCATTGTGGGTAATATCGCCCGTGTGAAGAACCACATCCGGGCGTTCAACCAAGGCGTTAATTTCGTCCACTGCCTGCTGCAGGTTATATAACCGATTGCTACCGTCGGGTTCGGGCAGAAAAATATGACTATCTGATATTTGGATAACGATCATGGAAGCGCTCATAAGGCTATAAGTATAAAGAAGATATAGCCTGAGTTTGGAGGTGCTGCGCTTTCATAAAATGTCGCATGGGGCGTATGGGTTAAGTTAAGACAAAAAATGTTTGCTTGTGCAGAGGCTTTGAAGTGATATTGCATCACAATAATTTATGCGAATTAGCAATTATCAACAGGTCATTCCAAGGGATGGTGAAAACCCAAACATTCCAAAATTTAAAACTTTGCATGTATACGAAAATAGTCTAGTACCGCCGGGTGGAAGCTGATCAAGCCTTCACCAAGGTGATTTTCTGAGCCTGAATGTCGTGCCAAACAGCAGTATTAATTGCTGGTGAGGAGGGGCGATCCAGCGGAGAAGCGCCAAGCCTGAAATCAGCCCTTTGAATTGTGTTTCGAAGGGGAAATGTGCTGCATGAATTATGTCGCAGTACATTTACTGAATTTGCGGGTAGTATTTGGTGAGGGGTTTTGAAACAATAAGCTTCACAGAACCGGAAGTGTTGTGGATGGCGTTCATTTGCAGCGATTTCGATGAGCCAATACTTACCTGATGAAGGAGTTCAGGTTATATGATAACTGAAAATCCATTTTCCGTACTTTCGGAAATCATTTCGCCCGCAGTGATGCAGATTTATGTCGTTGCCATGTTCGTTTTGGTGGTAGGTGGAACCCTGCTCGATACCATGCACAAGAAGAGTGCCGAGTGGTTCTATAAGAATAGCGAAGAGGCAAAAAAGAATGCCACTCGCGAAGTAAGCAGCAGCGAAAAAACATCGGCGGCAATTGGTGTTGTGACGAAAGAGATTTTGACCTCGGGTGAGTTCCAGAATCCGAAGCGCAGGCTTTCCCATCTGTTTACGATGTGGGGCTTTGTTCTATTTGTTTTAACCTCCGCCATCATGGTGTTTGGCTATGCTTCACCAGGGGCTTCAACACCAGTTATCTGGCCATTGCTTTGGCACCTTGGCGCCCTTAGCTTGTGCTTCGGCGGTTATTGGTTCTGGTTTGCTATTCGTGTGGACGTCGCGGCTGAAGGTAACCCCTGGTACCGCGTTGTGCGAGCTGATTTGTTCATCCTGTCATTGCTGGCGACCGTTACATTTGGTTTGATCTGGTCTTTCTTCCAGTCAACAACCGGTCATTCATCTGGCGTATCATTGTTGTTTCTTGGTCTGTTTTTACTGGCAAGCACTGTTTTATTTGCCGGTGTGTTGTGGTCTAAATTTGCCCACATGTTCTTTAAGCCTGCGGCCGCCTACCAAAAGCGGATTACCAGGCTTGATGGCTCTGCCGAGAACCTGCCGACTTTGTCGCGCGATGATCCAGAACAGCAAAAAAGACACTCTATGGAGCTGCTGAAAGATGCGCCCATGAATATGGGGCTTGGCATCAAACGCGAAGGGCCAAACCACTACTAAATAATTGACCTACATGTTTCTGTATAACGACAGAGGAAGGAAAACGAAAAATGCCTACATTCGTCTATATGACGAGATGTGATGGCTGTGGACATTGCGTCGACATCTGCCCATCCGACATCATGCACATCGATAAAACCACCCGGCGTGCCTATAATATTGAGCCTAATATGTGCTGGGAGTGTTTCTCCTGCGTTAAGGCATGTCCGCACCACGCAATTGATGTGCGCGGCTATGCGGACTTTGCACCGCTCGGCCATAGTGTGCGTGTTGATCGCGACGAAGAGCGTGGCACGATCGCATGGAAAGTTAAATTCAGAAACGGTTCGGAAAAGAACTTCCTGTCGCCGATTACCACCAAGCCATGGGGCACGGGATATCCGAAATTTTCTGATGAGGCTGAACCTGATCAGGAAATGCGTGATGGTGAATTGTTGTACAGTGAACCAAAATATATCCGTATGGATGAGGGCGAATTGCATACCCTTGAATCCAATGGTCTTAAGATGAAGGCAGGGGTGTATTACTAATGGCTTACGAAAC
>JAJRQF010000057.1 GCA_024280375.1 Alphaproteobacteria bacterium
ATTTCTTTGTCAGACGTTGGTTCCGGGGAATTTGAAATAACACTCATCAAAGTTCTTTCATTATCAGGTTGCTCTTAATTTGGCATGATGGCAAATAATGATACACCAACTATTTCGTGAGTATGGCGCTTTTTTGGTTTTTATACAGTGGTTATGGTGCTCAGGATATCAATATGACGGAAAAATCCGGAAAACGACCAGAATTGCAAGATATGCAACAGGGCACCGCGATGTTGGAAGCACTTGTTGCGCGTGCCGGTAATCACGGCAAAAAGCTGCCACCTGTGGAGCAATGGCACCCGGATTATTGTGGTGAAATTGACATGGAGATCAAGCGCGACGGCACTTGGTTTTATATGGGAACACCGATTGGACGTGCGCCGTTGGTTCGATTGTTTTCAACAGTATTGCGCAAGGATGAAGATGGTGAAACCTATCTGGTGACACCGGTCGAAAAGATTAGAATCAAGATTGAGGACGCGCATTTTTTGGCTGTTGAAATGAGCAGCACAGGGCAGGGGAACGACCAGGTATTGACCTTTCGAACCAATGTGGGCGATGTGGTCGAAGCCAGTGCTGAACACCCGATTAGATTCGAAATTTCTGAGGAAAATCAAGGTGTAAAACCCTATTTGTTAATGCGCGGCCGGTTGGAAGCATTGGTGAGCCGGGCGGTTATGTATGATCTCATTGAGCTTGGCGAAGAAATTGAAGTGGATGGGGTTTTGATGTTTGTGCTTCGTTCAAATGGTGCCGTATTTCCTATTATGAATGTGGATGATCTCAATTCTGGTGCAAGGCTGGATGATAGTGCATGAGACAAAATAAAGGCACTCATGTCGCAATAGATCTGCAAGCAATTTCGGCCCTACAGTTTCGTCAAAAATTTGAGCAAAGGCAAAAGCTTGCAGGATTTGATGTGGGTGGTGGCGATCATGTACTCAATCGGGACAAGCCCAGGGTTGATGATAATTCGCTCAAAAATGCCTCCGTTCTGTTTGGGATAATTGACCGGGTCGAGGGGGCCAGTGTGTTATTAACCAAGCGAACAGAGACTTTGTCATCTCATAAGGGGCAGGTGGCACTTCCCGGCGGAAAAATTGATGCAAGTGATGCCTCTGCTGAATCGGCTGCATTGCGCGAGGCCTATGAGGAGGTGGGCGTTGAGCCGGAATTTGTCACCGTGCTGGGGCGTCTGGGCGATTATATATCCGGTTCCGGATATAGGGTTTCTCCGGTGGTTGGAATAATTGATCCGGCATTCACTTTGAGAATAAACCAACACGAGGTTGCCGAGGCGTTCGAAGTACCTCTTTCTTTTTTGATGAATGAGGAAAATCATCAACTTGGCAGTGCGGTTTGGAATGGTACAGAGCGGTTTTTTTATAAAATGCCCTTTGGTGAAGGGCGTGACGTCAAGCCAATCTGGGGACTTACTGCCGGGGTAATTCGGATGATTTATGACAGGGTTTATGGATGAATAAAGTGCTTCCCAACGCCGAATGGCTAAAAGATCGTGATCTGCAAAAACTGTTAAAATTATTGAGCGCTGATGGCGAAGAGGCGATGGTCAATGGTGGGGCGGTTAGAAATTCTTTGCTGGGGGAACCCGTGGCGGATGTGGATTTATCGACGACCCTATTGCCTGAACAGGTTGTTGAAAAACTGCAGAATGCGAATATCAAAGTCGTTCCAACAGGCATTGAGCATGGCACGGTTACCGCCGTCCTCAACAAACGTCCGTTTGAAATTACCACCTTACGGTCTGACATCGAAACCAATGGACGACATGCGGTCGTCCGGTTTGGTCGGGATTGGCTGGAAGATGCAAAGCGCCGGGATTTTAGTGTCAACGCTCTATATGTCGACAAAGATGGTAAGGTTTTTGACCCTCTTGAGGGGATGGTCGATATTGAAGCGCGACGAATAAGATTTATCGGAGATGCGGAAGATCGCATTAAAGAAGATTATTTACGGATTTTGCGGTTTTTCAGATTTTTTGCCTGGTATGGAACGGGGGCACCTGACCGAGAGGCTTTGAAAGCCTGTGTTCGTATGAAGAACACAATTGAGGATTTGTCAGTTGAGCGTGTTTGGAACGAGTTTCGAAAGCTTTTAAGCGCACCGGACCCGGCGCGCGCCATATTGTGGATGCGGCAATCCGGGGTTTTAAATGTCGTTTTGCCGGAGAGTGAAAAATGGGGAATTGATGCCTTTCAACGGCTGGTTAGAACTGAGGTCGAACTTGATTGGGCGATTGACCCGCTTTTGCGGTTGATGGCAATCATTCCGCCCCAACGGGATGTTGTGTCAGGATTGGCTGATAGATTGCGGCTTTCAAAGGTTGACGGCAAAAGATTGCTGGACTGGGCGAATAGTGTTGGTTCATTTGATAATATGGATGAAAATGAGCTTCAAAAACTCATGTATAAAGGTTCCAGGCAAGGAATAATTGACCGGTTTAAACTTGATTTGGCGCGGCTGCGCGAATTGGGTATGCGGGAAGATGCAGCCCTGGTTGATGCTGCGCGTATCAGCGATTTGCTGGATTTTGCATTGGCTTGGGAAAAGCCAAGATTTCCGCTTAAAGGCAAGGATTTGATTGAGTTGGGATATTTGCCGGGAAAAGAACTTGGGGATGTTCTGAATTCGCTGGAGGAGCGTTGGATCGACAATAAATTCAGCCTTTCAAAGGAAAAGTTACTTGCTGAGTTGAAGGAGGGTTAAGTCATCAGAATTGGTGTGGCAATTTTAATTGAGAAAGATTGCCAAGCTCATTTTTTGGGATGTAATTTGTTAACTTTATTCAGTGTTTTGGCCCTAAATTAACGGATATTCAAATTTGACAATCTATAGAAGTACCTGATCGAATTTTCATGATCAGGTGGGGATATTGCAGTGTTTTCGAATTTGAATTTTTTTCAATTGCAAAAAAAGCGAATAATTTCCCATTATTCGCACGATCGTTTGCTAATGCTTCAAGCAACGATACTTTCAAATATTTTTCTTGGTTGTGCCGCCATTGTGTTGATTTTTTCAGCCGGCATCAAAATTACATTTCCTGAACTGATGGATGAAAAGTCGCGAGAGATATTTCTTGTGCTCGATATAACCTTGTCGTCGATTTGTTTGATTGCATATGGTTTTGTACAGACTGGTTATTATAAATTTGGCCGTGAAGTATTCACTCTTGCAGCGTTTTTATCAACATTTGCCGGTCTTTTTTTGACTGGTGGATTTCCGGGATCATCTGTGGTGCCGTGCTTAATAATACTGCCAGTAATTGGTTATCTTTTTTATGGTGCAAAATTTGGATTTGCTTCGGCTGCTGTCGTTCTGGTTGTTATATTTATGCAGTGGATTGCCGTAGAAAATCTGGGTCTTGTTGTACCGGATTTTACGTCGAAAGCCAGCCCGGCAACAAACGCTGTGATTGTATTTGCAATGTCATTTGGAGCGATTGTTGCAATTGTCTCCATTTATCAAAGCAGGAATAATCACCTTCAGCGAGAGCTAAACGAAGAGCGGAAGAACCTTTCGAAATTGGTCAGCCAAGATGCCCTAACCGGAATTGCAAACTCCCGAAAGTTTCATGATGAATTACAAAAACTTGGCAAAGAATGCTCGAGTGCTGATGAAAGATTTTCTATAATATTTTTGGATCTTGATGACTTTAAAAACATCAATGATTCCCACGGTCATTATGCTGGGGATTGCGTGCTTAAAGTTATTGCCAGTAGAATTGGGAAATGTGTTCGGGAAACAGATTTAGTGGCGCGAATTGGTGGTGATGAATTTGGAGTATTGCTAAAGCCAGAAATCGACACATTGTTTATTGATCAGGTTAAGATAAAACTGCAAAAAACATTGCGAGAACCCATCACAGTCGATTGCACTCAGCACCATGTTGGCGTGAGTGTTGGGCATAGTGTTTATCCTGATGATGCAACTGATTTGAATGAATTGCTGAAGCTTGCGGACCAATCAATGTATGAAACAAAAACACGAAAAAGTGCCGCTTCAGACAAAACGGTGCAATTGGCAAAAGCAAAGCACGGTACGCGAAATTCAATTAAAGCTGCCTGATAAAATTTAGGCAGGAATTCTAATCGTTGCTCTTAGCCCGCCAAGCGGGCTGTCATCCAGTATAATATCACCGCCGTGGGTTCGGGCTATATCGCGGGCAATCGCAAGACCTAATCCTGTGCCGGTATCATCCTGGTTCCGTGCTTCATCCAAACGGAAAAATGGTTTAAAAACATCTTCGCGAGATTCTTCCGGGATGCCAATTCCATTGTCATCAATTCGAATGCTTAGCCAGTTTCCTCTGTGGTCGGCCAATATGTGTATCTTGTCGGCGTTTTTAAGGGCGTTTGATACAAGATTGCTAAGAAGTCTGGAAAATGCCCCAGGGCGGACATTGATTGCAGCCCGGCCTTTGAGGTCAAATGTAAGTTTCTTGTTTCTCAAGCTGGCTTCATTTTCAAGGCGTATCAAGGCATCTTTCAGATTAACGGTTCCTGGTTCTTCATCGCCTTCACCTCTGGTGAAGTTGACATAACCTTCAATCATCATCTGCATGTCGTCGACATCATTTTGTAATTCGTCGACCTCGGGACTTTTTCCGAGCAAAGCGAGTTGTAACTTAAATCTGGTAAGAATTGTTCGAAGATCGTGGCTTACGCCTGCCAGCATTGTTGTTCTTTGTTCAATCTGGCGTTCTATGCGGCCTCGCATCTCTAGAAAAGCAACGCCAGCACGGCGAACTTCCTGAGCCCCTCGAGGCTTGAAATCCCCTGGAATGGATCGGCCTTTGCCAAATGTCTCCGCGGCTTCTGCCAGTTTTTGAATTGGGCGGATCTGATTTCGCAAAAATAATATCGAGATGAAAATCAAAACCAGCGATGTGCCGCTCATCCACAATAAAAATATATGAGTGTTGGATGCATAGGCCCGATTTCGGCGCAGGAATACGCGTAACACATTTTTTTCAAGCTTGATTCTAATTTCCAAAAGGTTGGAATCGCCTACTGTGTCTATCCAGAATGGTTTTGCAATTTGAGTGGTGATTTGCTGGCTGAGAATACCGTCCAGAATAGAAAAGAATGGTTTTGGATTTGGCGGCGGTAAGGGGGCAGGCGGCAAGATTGAAATGTTAAGGGCAAATTTTTGCCGGGCAATTTTTGTAATCGTCTCATATTCGGTATCTTGAGGGTAAGTTTCAATTACACTGACAATAGCCGATACATCGCGCACAACCGCCGTAGAAAGGCGCTGAGTGACCGATTGCCAATGGCGTTCCATAAATACAAATGCGACCACCGATTGGAGCAATACCATCGGCGTGATGATAATAAGAAGCGAGCGGCCGTAAAGGCCTTTCGGCATTTGACCCGCTATCCAACGGGTAAAGACAATCCAGGGATAGCGCAGCCGTCTTAATCTGTGTTGGTATACCTCAATCGACGACACACCCATCCTCCATTCCGGCGATTATTTCTGTATCGCTGATATTTTGCGGAAATCATATCTATCGACACGACTTGGCACAACAGCAAAAATCCGATGAGACTTGAGAGTAAGGTTGGTGTAGAGGATCGTTTGTAAAAATCAGCTAGTCGACATGCAATTTATAGCCCATCCCACGAACTGTTTGCAGCCAATTTGGTTGCGCTGGATCTGGTTCGATTTTTCTTCTCAAACGGTTGATTTGAACATCGACAGTTCTCTCGCCCGTAACATTGTCGTTTCCAAGCAGTTCCTGACGCGGAACAATATCTCCGGCATTGAGAGCAAACAAGACCATTATCTCACGTTCCCTGTCTGTGAGGCGAACCGGGGTGCCGTTGTTTTTCAATTCTCTTGAGGCAATCGTAAACGTATAGGGCCCAAACACCACCTGCTCAATTGCAGGTACTTCAGGCTGTGCGCTTCTTTTCAAAATGGCATTGACCCGGAGCAATAGTTCACGGGGGTCAAATGGCTTGGGCAAATAATCATCTGCACCGGCTTCCAGGCCCTTAATTCTCGATTCAGTCTCTGAAAGGGCGGTTAGCATCAGAATTGGAACATCCATTTCTTCGCGTAAATATCTGGTGAAGTCGACGCCAGATTCGCCGGGCATCATTACATCTACAATCAATAAATCAAAGGCCAGGCCCACAAGTTTGCGGCGCGCATCAGAGGCATTGCTTGCCACAGAAATTCGAAACTCGTTTTCGCTTAAAAATCGCGATAAAAGATCACGAATTCGCCGATCATCATCAATAATAAGGATATGGGCGGCGTTGTCTGCTAGAGAGGCTGTTTCAGTGACGTTCATTAAAAAACTCGTATTCTCAATAGGGTTCAGAACCAAAATTTAGTACTAATTAAACCCCGGTTGGGTTTAGTCTTTAGTGTCAATCGACCGAAACTCCTTCGTTGAGCAGTTGATCAAGAAAATCCCGGTCACTACGGTCAATCATATTTTGCAAAAACGCTTCGACTGCATGTGATTGCCGTGGAATGTCATTGCTGACAATGTTGGCAAATGCGGTTTCAATTCGCTTTGATTGCATTTGGGATAGTTTCAGCGCTAATTTGCGGCCTTTTTTTGTCGGGTACAATAATCGTTTGCGACCATCATTGTCGGCGCGGAGTTGAACGATGTGCCCAGACTCAATAAGTTCCTTTAAAACCCGGCTCAGACTTTGCTTGGTAATTTTCAAGATATCAAGCAACTCTGCAACAGTTAACCCGGGTATTCTGTTGGTAAAATGCAAAATCCTGTGATGCGCCCGGCCAAAACCATACTCAGATAAAACCTCATCAGCATCGGTAACGAATGAACGATAGGCAAAAAACAATAGTTCTATTATTCTGAAATTCTCGCAATCTTCATTCGACATTGGCATTTTGATTGCATTGGGTTCGTCCATTGTTGATCTTTCTAAATATTAAAATAATAAAATATATGTCAGGTATGTTGACATATATTTCAAATGCTCAATACTACCTTATGGAGTTTCTGGAATAAATAACAATCTGGAATTCCATTCTGGCTTAATCATTTTGCGGAATATTCGCCTATTCCCTAAGCAGCGGGTTCTTCGGCTGGTGCCGAATACCTGAAAAGGAGTTTTTGTAATGGCATCGAAATCATTTGACCAATTGGACGGCGTTATTTGGTTCAACGGAGAATTTGTTGAATGGGCGGATGCGCAGGTGCATGTGTTAACGCATGGTTTGCATTATGCCAGTTCGGTGTTTGAGGGTGTTCGGGCCTATGGCGGGAAGATTTTTAAGCTCGATGAACACACTGAGAGGCTACATGCTTCTGCAAAACATCTTGGGTTTGAAATTCCGTGGTCGGTTGAGGAAATTAATCAGGCATGTGAAGAATCATTGGTAAAACAAGGATTAAGCGATGCTTACCTTCGTCCGGTTGCATGGCGTGGCAGTGAGATGATGGGTGTGTCTGCGCAACAAAACAAGATTAACCTGGCCATTGCTGTATGGGACTGGCCGAGCTATTTTGACCCGGCCGAGCGGGCGAAGGGTGTGCGTCTTGATATTTCCGAGTGGTGCAGACCTGATCCAAGAACCATCCCCTGCAAGGCAAAGGCTGCTGGGCTGTACATGATTTGCACACTATCCAAACACGCGGCTGAAGATAAAGGCTATGCTGATGCATTAATGTATGACTGGCGCGGTCGTGTGGCTGAGGCAACAGGCGCAAATGTATTTTTTATCAAAGACGGCGTTATTCATACCCCCACAGCTGATTGTTTTCTTGATGGGATTACGCGCCAGACCGTTATTGATTTGGCAAAGAAACGACAAATTGAAGTGGTTGAGCGGGTTATTATGCCGGATGAAATGAGCGGTTTCGAAGAATGCTTTTTGACTGGAACCGCTGCAGAAGTGACGCCAGTATCAGAAATCGGTCCCCATTCTTTTACACCTGGAACAATTTCCACGATGTTGATGGATGATTATACCAAGGTAGTGAACGCCGATTGAAGCGGGCGTAACTTCTCTTTAAAAATAGTTTCCCTTGCGTAATGAATTAATCAGCGGCAATATATTGCTGTATATTAATCAAAACGGGGAGAGAATGTTTTGGATATTCAATCGTTGATAATTCAACTTGTGTCAGGTGCAGTTGGTGGCGGAGCCATTGGCGGGCTGATAAAGCAGGTTGGTATGGGCAATATCGTTAATCTGGTTATGGGTGCCATTGGTGGTGCTGGTGCCGCGCCTTTGATGGGAATGATGGGCGGTGCTGCCATGGGTGATATGGTTGGTGGCGGCATGATCGGTACTGTTGTTAGCGGTCTTGCCGGCGGTGGTGCGCTTACCGGTGTTGCAGGCCTTTTGAAAAATATGATGGGCAGTAAATAACGGCACATCGCGTTAACAAAATTCTGGCCAATGGTCAGATACTACACAAGCTTTAAAGGGCGGATTGAGTGCATCTCATCCGCCCTTTATTTTGGATTATGGTCTATTTGTAATTGAGCGATGTTGCAGTGTGCATTGCTGAATTTCAAAAAAGAAATTTTTGTGTAATAGTTTGCATTACAGATATTAGGATCAATTAATTTAAAAAATATAAGAGGAATATCATGGCTCAGCTTCAAGTGGCGATCGTACCGGTAACCAGTTTCCAACAAAACTGCGCGATTATTTGGGATGTAGATACTATGCAAGCCGCTGTGTTTGACCCGGGTGGCAATGTTGATCGGATAATGTCCATGGTTCGAAAACTAAAGGTCAAAGTGGAAACAATTTTTTTGACCCATGGCCACATTGATCATGCTGGTGGTGCCATGGACCTTAAAGACGTTCTCAATGTTCCCATCGTTGGGCCGCACAAGGACGATGAAATGCTGTTATCGGGGATCGAAGATCAGGCCAAAATGTTCGAGGTCGCAGCACCCGTTCGCAATGCCATTCCTGATCAATGGCTGGAGGAGGGCGACGCCGTCTCGATTGGCGGAAACAATTTTCAGATATTTCACTGCCCAGGCCATGCGCCGGGCCATGTGGTGTTTTTCTGCGAGGAAAGCCAGTTTGCCCATGTGGGCGATGTGCTGTTTGCCGGGGGCATCGGCAGAACAGATTTACCGGGTGGAAATCATGCGGATTTAATCTCTTCCATCAAGGATAAGCTGTTACCGCTTGGGGATGATATTGTTTTTATTTGTGGCCACGGCGCAGACAGTACATTTGGGCACGAACGCCAAACCAATCCGTTTTTGGTTCAATAATTAATTTTGGTTTTGTAAGATAATAAAAGGCCGCGTTGAACCTGGTTCAATACGGCCTTTTAAATGTCGTGATGCTTAAAACCTTGAATTATGAGCGATCGAAGCTGTTTACTTTTGGGAAAACAGTGCGCTCAATCAGACTGTGACGCTCAAATACTGAAAAGCGAATGCCGAGTTTCAAGCCGTAAGCGAATTCTTTAAGCCCGTTTAAAAATGCCATTGTCTGGTCCTCCTGATGCGATGTCGATGGATTTGAAGTTCGTATATTCCGGTTGAGAAAATGTCTCTCGTTGATCTGCTATCTAGTCGGTTTTCTCTCAACGACAATTGCAATTTTCTCCTACCAGCAATGCGCCGCGTGCATAGATAATGTGGATTGAGCGATAATTGAATATCCCGGACTGTTTGCTTTGGCATTGATGTGGTATTCCGGCAAAAAAATACTGGAGAATGTTATGAATAGCCGTACCGATATTCCACAAGGCCTGCCCGATAATATCGAGGGTAAAAAGCAATTGGCCCAGAAATGGTTTGAACAATTGCGTGATCAGATTTGTACATCATTTGAAAAGCTTGAAATTGACCTTCAAGGACCGCTATCTGATATGAGTGCGGGTAAATTTGTCCAAACCAAATGGCAGCGTGATGAAGGCAAGGGCGGCGGTGGCGTCATGTCGATTATGAAAGGCCGGGTGTTTGAGAAAGTTGGCGTCCATGTTTCCACGGTGCACGGGGAATTTAGCGAGGATTTTCGCAAGCAGATGCCCGGCGCAGATGAGGATCCATCATTTTGGGCTTCTGGTGTTTCGTTAATTGCGCATCCACAAAACCCAAATGTCCCAGCTGTTCATATGAATACCCGTATGGTGGTTACTTCTCGGCAATGGTTTGGCGGGGGGGCAGATTTAACCCCGGTTCTTGATCGGCGCAGGGAGCAGGATGACCCCGACAGTGTTGAGTTTCATCAGGCCATGCAGGCCCCTTGCGATGCCCATGCGGTGGCGGATTACGACCATTTCAAAAAGTGGTGCGATGAATATTTTTATCTTCCGCATCGAGACGAGCCGCGTGGAATTGGCGGTATTTTCTTTGACTATCAGCATTGCAGCGATGAGCAGGGCGGATGGGATGCCGACTTTGCTTTTGTTCAGGACGTGGGGAAGGCCTTTCGCGATATTTACCCGGTATTAGTGGCGCGTAATATGGAGGATGAATGGAGCGATAAAGATCGTGAAGAGCAGCTTATTCGTCGTGGTCGCTATGTTGAATTTAACCTGCTGCATGACCGGGGCACGATTTTCGGATTGAAAACCGGAGGCAATGTAAATTCGATATTATCGTCGATGCCGCCGGTGGTTAAATGGCCTTAGAATTTTTCTGACTTTGATCTAAAGCAGGCGTGCGCCAATAGGGGTGTTTTCTTCAACGCCAGCAAGCAGAATATCGCCGCTCTCATCGGCAAAACCCAGTGTTAAAACCTCAGACATAAAGGGGCCGATCTGGCGCTTGGGAAAATTTATAACGGCCATGACCTTGCGACCAACCAGTTCATCTGGTGAATAGTGAACAGTAATCTGGGCAGATGATTTTTTTTGCCCAATGTCCGGGCCAAAATCGATCAATAATTTATAGGCGGGCTTGCGGGCTTGCGGAAAGGTTTCCGCGCTGATGATTTTCCCCACTCGAATATCGACGGCTAAAAAATCATCGAAGGTGATTTCTGCGGGTTTATTGTTCATTTTATCCTGCCAGTTCTCCGGCACGTTTGGTTGCTGCGGCAACCGCTTTGGTCATTAATCTGGTTAAACCGTCCTCATCCATCAAAACCTCTAATGCCGCTTGGGTGGTGCCATTAGGCGAGGTTACGTTTTCGCGCAGGTTTGCAGGTGTCAGCGGCGATTGATGCATTAATTCACCTGCACCGCACACGGTCGCTTTGGCAAGATTGTCGGCCAATTGTTTGGAAAGGCCTGCTTTTTGACCAGCCTCAGACATGGCTTCAACCAGATGAAACACATAGGCCGGGCCGCTGCCGGAAAGGCCTGTAACAGCATCAATCAAAATTTCAGCGTCCACCCATTCGACCTGGCCGATGCTTTGAAGCAGACCGGTTACATTTTGGCGGTGATTATCACTTACTTTATTGTTGCCGACGCAAACGGTAATGCCGCGTTGCACTTGTGCCGGGGTGTTTGGCATGGCCCTAATGATTGCGGTATCTCCAAGGCCTTTTTCCAAACCGCTCAAGGTTTTACCGGCGGCGACTGAAACCGATACCGTATCAGCTCCGATTATTGCTTTTACCGGGGGGAGGGCAGCATCCATTATTTGAGGTTTGAGGGCGATGATGATGACATCTGCGATATAATTTTTCGGAATGGATGTTTCATGCCGAATGCTGTGCTGGGCAATAGATTTTGCCATTGCCGGATTGGGCTCAGGGTCAATCACGGTGATTGAGGCGGCTGGAAATCCGTCTGCCAACCAGCCTTCCAGCATGGCGCCGCCCATATTTCCTGCCCCAATCAGACAAACGGTAAAGTCACGGCCATTCATTTTTTCTAAGCCTCACCCTGGGTTTCAAACAGAACACTATCGAGCGCATCTGATGCGGATTTGCCGGCCCAGACAACAAATTGAAATGCCTGATAATAGCGTTCACATGCATCGAGCGAGTTTCCCAGCAAAAACTGGACCTGTTGTTCGTTTGCGTCAATGCCACCATTCAGCGGTAATGTCTGCCTGTATACAACAGTGCCGTTATTGAACCAAAGATCAAAATGACCAACCATTAATTGATGATTGATTTTGGTAACCAGCTTCAATGTCTCGATATGGCGGCGTTCCGGTACACGCATGTCGAAAGCGCAGGCCAGGTGCAGGGTTTCAATCTGGTCTATCCACGAAAGTGACATCGTATAATCAGCCCAGATCGCACCGATGAGGATGGTAATTTCATCTTCGCCCGGGCGATCAAATGACCAGTCATTGACCGATGCCACATGTTCTATTGTGTCGAGTGGGTTGTTACCCCGTTCTATTTCAAATTCATGAGGGCGCATTGCCTCTCCTCAAGTCAATATTATATTTCTGCGAAGGGTCATTCCTTCACAAGTGCTAAAGCATATCGCATTCAATCGTCCTCATCCGATATGCTTTAGCTATTTGTTATCGCATGTCTTTGTTCCTAAAACCGGCACCCACTTTTAGGAGACAAGCTTTAGGCGTATTAAAATACTCTGGACGGGTTGTTCACTTGAGAACGATATTCGACCTGCAAACATGTTGTTGCGGATCAAATAAACGCCAACGCGAATCACCTAGTAAAATCAGCATATAACGGCTGTTTGAAAGAAAAACCCCCGGGGCCGGTGAAGGGGTGATAGAACGATGATTAGGGATTGAATCAAAGTGGCTGAATCCGTTGCTAACAGATTCAGCCAAAAGCGTTTTTCAGGTGTTTTCCACCGGCAAAAAAATATCAGTGAATGAAATTATTTTTTGGTCTTGGCGCGCGGTTTGGGAGATTTCGCTGGTTTTTCAAGGACAGATATTCGCGCTTCCAGTGCTAATAGTTGTTCCTTTAATGCTTGGTTTTCCTCGCGGGCACGCGCTGCCATGTCACGAACAACATCGAAGTCTTCGCGCTGAACCAAATCCATCTTGGCCATGACGCGTTCGCCCTGGGCGCGAAAAACAGTTTCGGCTTCTTTTTGCACGCCTTGCGCCAGACCGGCGGCATCGGTCATAAGTTTAGCAAATTCATCGAGGAAGCGGTTTGGGCCTTGAGAGTTCATGATTTTTATCCATACGGGGCAAATGATTGTCATTTTAGAGGTAAGCAATTGTATCAAATGTTTCAAGTCAACAGTCAGAATATTGGAAATCTCGCAAAATTGATCATTTTGACCTTTCTCCGACAATTTACCCACCGGTTTGTGTTGGGTTAACGCAAACATTTCGTTATTTAATGTGATGTGTGAGAGCGTCCACTGATTCGGTGAACCCAATAAAGGCAGAGTAGATGATTATTTCGCAGTTTCCGGCATTGGTACTAACGTTTCCTGAAATTGACCCAATATTGCTACAGCTTGGCCCTTTGGCCGTGCGCTGGTACGGGCTGGCCTATGTGACCGGCATTCTTCTGGGGTGGTGGTATGCCAGGCGCCTTATCGCCAATAATAACATCTGGGGCGAGCAAAAACCTCCCTTTCGCCAGATTGATCTGGATGACTTTTTGGTTTGGGCGGCGGTCGGCATCGTGCTTGGTGGCCGGATTGGTTATATTCTGTTTTATGACCTTGCCCGATATTTGGACAACCCATCGGAGATACTTGCCGTCTGGCGCGGTGGCATGTCTTTCCATGGCGGTGCGCTTGGAACACTGGTGGCGATGGTTTTGTTCTCGCGTTCACGTAAATTTTCAACACTAAGTTTGATGGATGTGATTGCCACGGTCTCAACTTTTGGCCTGTTTTTCGGCCGCATCGCCAATTTCATCAATTCTGAGCTTTGGGGCCGGGTAAGCGATGTGCCGTGGGCGTTTGTGTTTCCAAATGGTGGAGACTTGCCACGTCATCCAAGCCAGTTATACGAGGCGCTACTCGAAGGGCTGGTGCTTTTTCTAATCCTGCGATTGTTGATTTTTAACGGTGGCAAGCTTGCAAGGCCGGGGTACATCGCCGGAGCATGGATTTTCTTTTACGGAGTCTCTCGTATCATTGTGGAGTTTTTCCGCCAACCGGATGCGCATATCGGCTATCTGGCAGGTGGCTGGCTGACCATGGGCATGGTTCTTTCCGTTCCCATGCTGCTTGTCGGCGGTTTTATGATGCTTCGATCGCGACCTTTATTGGGCGGGCCGGCGTGACTTCCAAAAAGCGCAGAAAAAAGACTCTGATTGATCGCATTAAGCGACAGATTGCGCTGGATGGGCCGCTTGGCGTTTCAGAATATATGGCCCTGTGCCTCGGTGATCCAGAAGCTGGATATTATACCAATGGCAAGCCATTTGGGCGGGATGGAGATTTTATTACTGCGCCGGAGATCAGCCAGATGTTTGGCGAAATGATCGGCGTGTGGTGTGTGCTGACCTGGCGAAATATGGGAAAGCCATCGAAGTTTAATCTTGTGGAGTTGGGGCCAGGCCGTGGTACGTTGATGGCTGATTTATTGCGTGCGGCAAAGGTGGATGAGGGGTTTTGCAAGGCAGTTCATGTCAAGCTTGTCGAAATCAGTAAACCATTGCGGAAACAACAAGCCGCGGCATTAAAAGACTTTGATGGAAATATACGCTGGCTGGATGATATTCAAGGAGTAAGTGCACAGCCGGCAATTTTTATCGGCAATGAATTTCTCGATGCGCTGCCGCTTCGACAGTACAAAAAAACTGGCAAACATTGGTTGGAACAGGTCGTTGGGGTTGCCGATAAAAAGCTGTGCTTTTCAAACGGGCAGGGGTGTTTTGATCCTCAGGACTTGCCGGAAAATTATGATGAAGAGCCCGATGGTAGTGTTTTTGAAGTGTCGCCGGCGCGCGAGGCGATTGTTCAATATATTTCGGAACATATAGGCGGGTTTTCAGGTGCTGCATTATTGATCGATTATGGCCACTCAGAACGAGGATTTGGCGATACGTTTCAAGCGGTTTCCAAACATAAATACGTCAATCCGTTGAAAAGCCCCGGCAAGGCAGACCTCACAAGTCATGTGGACTTTTCTGCATTCAAGAAATGTTTTGATGAGCGCGTGAATTACCGGCTCACCACCCAGGCTGAATTTTTATCAAGCCTTGGACTGGTTGAGCGCGCTGGCGCATTGGGGCACGGCAAGTCTTCTGAAGAGCGGTATGATATTGAAATGGCGGTCGAAAGGCTTGCCGGGCGCAATGCCATGGGCGAACTGTTCAAAGTGCTGGTTGTGGCAAGCAAGGAATTCAGACTAATTGGCGGTTAAGGCGCATGGTCATCTGAAAATATTTTCCCGAATATATCGGAAAATTGACACGCTTTGAATTAATAAGCATCGTTGGGTTTTATGCATAGAGGAAATTTCATTGTCATCTCATTCAATACCAGCGGCAATGATGTGTCCGGCAATTTCCGGCATTGGGTCAACAATCCAGCATGGGTTTTTCAGCCGAAATGGCGGGGCTTCAGGCGGAATTTATGCATCCTTGAATGTGGGGCTTGGCTCTAAAGATGATCTGCAAAAAGTGGCCATCAATCGGGCAAATATTTGTACATCATTTGGGGTGGATTCGGGCCAGCTTGCAACCGTTAGTCAGGTTCACTCTGCTGATGTGGCTGTTGCCCGCAGCGCCTGGGGCGATGAACGCCCTCGTGCGGACGGAGTGGTCACAAAAACCGCCGGGCTTGTTATTGGCATTCTAACGGCCGATTGCGGGCCGGTATTATTTGCCGACGTTAAAGCCGGCGTCATTGGTGCTGCCCATGCGGGCTGGCAGGGGGCAATGGGCGGCATATTGGAAAATACCATTTCGGCGATGGAAGAACTGGGTGCAACAAGAGAGAATATAATTGCAACGCTTGGCCCATCTATTTCGCAGGCTAATTACGAGGTTGGCCCGGAGTATATTGCAAAGTTTTTGGATGCTGATGCGGAAAATCAAAGACACTTTGTTCCTTCGGGCAAGGAAGGGCATCATTTATTTGATTTGCCCGGCTATGTGGCTGATCGGCTGGCTAAAGCCGGCGTTCAGGCAAGTGCGCTTGGAATTTGCACCTATGCGGAGGCCGATAAATTCTATTCCTATCGCCGTTCTGTTCATCAAAACGAGGCTGATTATGGTCGTCAGATTTCAGCAATCATGTTGAGTGCTTGAACCCACTTAAAGGAGTTTCGAAATGCTTCATTTTACCCGTAATGAATTTTCTAGACGGTTATCCAAACTAACGTCCTCGATGAAGGCCAATAATCTTGATGCAATGCTGCTGTTTGCGCAGGAAAGCATGTTTTGGCTGACAGGATACGACACTTTTGGGTACTGTTTTTTCCAATCTATGGTGGTGAAATCGAACGGGGAAGTGGTGCTCCTGACGCGGTCTGCCGATCTTCGTCAGGCGCAATTGACGTCAATCATTGAGAACATTGTCATCTGGAAAGATGGTGCCGATGCTGAACCGGTCAGCGATCTAAAAACACTGCTCACGAATTTGGGGTTGAAGGGCGCAAGGCTGGGTGTTGAATATAACACTCACGGATTAACCGCCTATCATGGTCGTGCGCTCGATGCGGGCCTGAAAGGTTTCGCCGAACTTGTTGATGCATCCAATATTGTGGGTGCATTGCGTGTCATCAAAAGCGAGGCTGAACTTGAATATGTGAGAAAGGCTGCCGAATTGAGTGACAACGCGTTTGATGCTGCAATAAATGCGACTTTCGCCGGTGCCTTTGAGGGCGATATTTATGCGGCCATGCATCATGCCAATTATTCCGGTGGCGGTGATTATCCGGGCAATGAGTTCATTCTCGGTTCTGGCAACGAAGCCCTGCTGTGCCGAAGTAAATCCGGTCGCCGACATCTGTCTGAAAATGATCAGTTAACTCTCGAATGGTCCGGTGCTTTTGCACATTATCACGCGGCCATGATGCAAACTTTGGTAATTGGCAAACCGACACCGCGTCACGAAGAATTAGCAAATGCGGCGCGCGAAGCGTTGATAGCAGTCGAGAAATCGATGATTTCAGGGGCAAGTTTTGGTGATGTATTCAATGCTCATGCAGAGGTGATGAATGATGCAGGGCTTGCAGATCACGTATTAAATGCGTGTGGTTACAGTTTAGGTGCGCGATATGCGCCATCATGGATGGACGGGCCAATGTTTTACGAGGGTAATCCGTTTGTGATTGAACCCAATATGGTGCTGTTTGCCCATATGATTATTTTTGACAGCGATAGTGAGACGGCGATGACATTGGGGCGAAGTTTCATCACAACTAGGGAAAGCGCGACACCTCTTTCCCGGCATGATCTTGACTTGATCATTCGATAACGGCTATCCATTTTCAGCATGGAAAAGAAGTTTTTAGCAATAATTTTGTACTTTTCGAATTGGATGCACCTCTTGTCATTGAACAGCTATAGAATTTTCACCCGATTTATTGTTGTTGGGTTGCTGTTTGGAGTGGCCGCCTGCACAACCAGTAATCAGGAAGCGCTGGGCGTCGGTATTGGCCCGAGCAATACAACTGCTTCAGTATCAGCAGACCCAAATGCCAATGGCGAGGCCAATACTCAAACTGCCTTGGCACCCGCGACGGATACGCCTAGTCCTTCACAGGCGGCCGCACTTGGGGTGACCTCGTCGGATGATGCAAATGCTTCACCTGTTCAAATTGCAAAGGTTGGCTTTTTGCCGATTACCGGTGCACCCCAAAAAGCAGTGACATCACTTTCCAGGGCATTGGGCATAGTTTCAAAGCAGCATAAAGTTGGAATTGTTGGAAAAGGCGATGCGCGCGCGCAATATCAATTGAAAGGCTATATGTCGGCATTGAATGAGGGCTCACGTACAACGGTGACTTTCTACTGGGATGTGTTGGACAGGAACGGAAAACGGCTGTACCGGATTAATGGCTTTGAGCAGGAAAATGGAGCCAAAGCCAACCCATGGGATGGGGTTTCAAACGCCACCATGCAGCGAATTGCCAACCGCACAATAGGTGGTTTTGCGACCTGGGTGAAGCGCAAAGGCGCATAACCGGCTTTATTGGATGCGTATTAACTAATTTCGGTTGAAAACCTTAGAATATTTCAAAGCTGTTTGCACATTTGATTTGCCATTGATAGAACACCGGCAATTGCTACTCATTCCACTGAACATATTTATCGGCGAGCCACTATGAAACTGTTTTCAGGCAATTCCAACATTGTTCTAAGCGAGCAGATTGCGTCCTATCTCGAAACGCCGCTTGGAAAGTCTGTGGTCAGGCGCTTTGCAGATGAAGAGATATTTGTTGAGTTGCAGGAGAATGTTCGGGGTGAAGATATCTTTATCTTGCAGTCCACCTCATATCCGGCGAATGATCATTTGATGGAATTGCTGATAATGATCGATGCAATGCGTCGGTCATCTGCACGGCGAATTACGGCAGTTTTACCCTATTTTGGCTATGCGCGTCAGGATAGAAAATCAGCCCCACGAACACCAATTTCGGCCAAGCTGGTGGCTAACATAATTACAACTGCCGGGGCCGACCGGGTATTGACGCTGGATTTGCATGCGGGGCAAATCCAAGGTTTTTTTGATATTCCAACGGATAACCTGTTTGCGGTGCCTGTTTTTGGGCGGGACATTAAACAACATTATAATACGGGGAATGTTATCGTTGTTTCTCCTGATGTTGGTGGTGTGGTGCGTGCCCGGGCATTGGCAAAACGGTTGGAAACACCCTTGGCGATTGTCGATAAGCGTCGTGATAAGCCGGGCGAGTCTGAAGTCATGAACGTTATCGGCGATGTGTCTGGAAAAGATTGTATTCTGGTCGATGATATTATTGATTCTGGCGGCACACTTTGCAATGCGGCCGATGCTTTGCTTGCTAAAGGGGCCACCAGTGTAACGGCCTATATTACCCATGGGGTTTTATCGAGCGGAGCCGTATCGCGTATTGCAAATTCACAATTGAAGGAGTTGGTAATTACTGATTCAATTCAGGCTACGACAGCGGTGCAATCGGCTACTAATGTCAGGGTGGTCACCATTTCAAACCTGATCGGAGAGGCCATCAGACGTACCGCGCTTGAAAAATCAGTTTCGAGCCTGTTTGATTGACAAAAGGGGGCAATTCTTCCTATTGCCGAATTCAATTGTCTCGTCTATATACCGCGCAGCCGTGTCGACACCCTTGGAGGGAACACGGTTTTAAGGCCGCATCTACATTGAGCGCGGCCTTAAGTCTGTTTGTGGTGGATTGAAATTTACTGCATTTGGATTATCTCTGACAATGCTAGGAGCAAATTATGAGTGACAACACAGAACTCATGGCACAAGCGCGTGATCGAGTCGGCAAGGGGGCCGCTCGGGAACTACGACGCAACAAAATGGTGCCTGCCGTAATTTACGGCGACAAGAAACCCCCTTTATCTATTGCGCTGCCATATAAAGATTTAACTTTACGTATTTCAGGCGGTGGTTTTATGACCACTGTTGTGACGATAGATGTTGACGGCGAAAAGCACAGGGTTTTGCCGAAAGACTTCCAACTTGATGTGGTGCGTGATTTCCCGCTGCATGTGGATTTTCTGCGGGTTTCCAAGAAAACTATTGTTACTGTTGAAATTCCAGTGCAATTTATCAATGAAGAAGAATGCCCGGGCCTGAAAGCTGGCGGTGTATTGAATATTGTGCGGCATACAGTTGAATGTAACAGCCCAGCTGATTCTATTCCTGACGCATTGGTCGTTGATCTTTCGGTGTACGAACTTGGTGATTCCATCAATATTTCTGCAACCACGTTACCAGATGGTGTGGAACCAACCATTACTGACCGCGATTTCACTATTGCGACCATTGCCTCGCCTGCAGGTCTTAAATCTGAAGACGATGATGTAGTCGATGGTGAAGAAGAAGCAGTTGAAGGTGAAGATCAGGCTGCTGAAGACGGTGAAACAACTGAATAATTATTCGGTTTAGTTTACTGAATGGTTGTCCGGCAATTGGTATTGCCGGACAATGAAATTCTGAATAAATTGACAGGAGCCATTGAAAGGAAGCGAGCCATGCTAATTATTGCCGGGCTTGGTAATCCAGGTTCCAAATATGCCGGGCATCGGCATAATATCGGATTTATGGCGGCAGATGAGATTCATCGACACCATAACTTTTCTCCCTGGCGTTCGCGATTTCAGGGTGAGTGTGCTGAAGGCATGCTTGGACATGAAAAAACTCTTCTATTAAAACCTTCGACTTTCATGAATGAATCCGGCCGTTCGCTTGGTGAAGCGGCCCGATTTTATAAAGTTGATCCAGGTGATGTTGTTGTAATTTACGATGAGTTGGATTTACCGGCCGGTAAACTACGCATGAAGCGCGGTGGCGGGGCCGGTGGTCACAATGGTATTCGTTCCATCGATGCGCATCTCGGCAAAGACTACAGACGAATGCGGCTTGGGATTGGTCATCCGGGAGAAAAATCTCGCGTTACCGGTCACGTTCTTGGTGATTTTTCCAAACGGGATTTTGAATGGCTTGATCCGCTTCTGGGGATTGTTGCCGACAATGTCGGACTGCTTGCAAAGGGTGATGATTCTTCTTTTGCCAATAAGGTTCATTTGGCATTGGCACCCGAAAAAGAAGAGAAAGCCAAGCCAAAGAAACAAAGTCATATAAGGCAAGCCAGAAAACAGCCGGATGTTAGCGTGCCTAAATCCGGGCCTATGTCGGATATGCTGGCGAAGATATTTAAGGGAAATGAATAATGGGATTTAAATGCGGAATTGTTGGCCTGCCAAATGTTGGTAAATCCACATTGTTTAATGCCTTGACCAGAACAGCTGCGGCGCAAGCGGCCAATTATCCGTTTTGCACGATTGAGCCCAATACGGGTGATGTGGGCGTTCCTGACGAGCGGATGGCCAAGATCGCCGCGATTGCCGGATCGAAAGAGATATTGCCCACTCGGTTGACCTTTGTGGATATTGCTGGACTTGTGCGCGGTGCCTCGAAAGGTGAGGGGCTTGGCAATCAGTTCCTGGCAAATATTCGCGAAACCGATGCAATTGCCCATGTGCTTCGTTGTTTTGAAGATGGTGATATTACCCATGTTGAAGACAAGATTGATCCTGTTGCAGATGCGGAAACCGTGGATACGGAATTGATGCTGGCGGATTTGGAAAGCCTGGAAAAACGCATTGATCCATTGCGCAAAAAAGCTGCTGCAAAGGATAAGGAATCCCAGGAAATACTGCCGGTGATGGAAGCAGCTCTTGCTATCTTGCAGGAAGGTAATCCAACCCGAATGCTGGAGCTCGCACCCGAGGAAGACCAAATGCTGCGTGGCCTCAATCTATTGTCTTCGAAGCCGGTTTTGTATGTTTGCAATGTGGACGAGGAACATGCAGCTGATGGCAATGATTTTTCCCGTGCAGTCGAGGTCATGGCTGCGGAGACAGGCTGCGGAACGGTAGTTATATCGGCGGCAATTGAAGAAGAAATTGCCCAAATGCCGGTCGAAGAGCAGGGCGAATATCTGGAAATGAACGGACTGGAGGAATCTGGCCTCGATCGCCTTATCAGTGCCGGATACAAGCTGCTGGACCTGATCACCTATTTTACCGCCGGGCCAAAAGAAACCAGAGCATGGACAGTGACAAGAGGCACCAAAGCCCCGCAGGCTGCGGGCGTCATTCACACCGATTTTGAGCGAGGTTTTATTCGTGCGCAGACGATTGCATATGAAGATTATGTTGCTCTTGGTGGCGAGACTGCTGCAAAAGAGGCGGGTAAAGCACGCGATGAAGGTAAAGAATATCTGGTGAAAGACGGCGACATTTTGCTGTTCAAATTTAATACCTAGGGTCAGGACCCAAAATTCGATTTATCGCACATAATATTTATGTCGGTTATCTGTCGCATTTCATTCCTCCGTGTTACCAATAGTGATGAATACGCAATCTCATATATTGCTGGCCAGCGCTCTCTTTACCCGTTCAGGAGTAGGAAATCGCGCTCGGAATATCGCTGCAATTAGTGGTGGTTTTTTACCTGATCTGCCGATCTTTATTATGTTTGCATGGTCGAAAATTCAGGGCGTGCCGGAAAAGGTGGTTTGGGAGACCTGGTATTTTGCACCGCCCTGGCAAACTATTGTGGACGCCTCCCATTCAATCCCGATCTATTGGCTGATTATTATGGCCAGTGTGTTTCTGGTAAAGTCGGGTGGAAAGAATTCTGACTACGGTGTTGTTCTGGTCATCTTTTCCTTATCGGCATTAACCCATATTGCCGGTGATTTCTTTTTGCATGTGGTTGATGGCCATGCGCATTTTTGGCCATTGAGTGACTGGCGGTTTTCCTCACCCGTTTCCTACTGGGATCCTCGATATTACGGCCAGTATTTTTCTGTTTTTGAGATGATCGCAGGCATATCTTTGTGTGTATTGTTATTCAGGCGGTTTGAAGGGAGATTTGTTCGCGTGATATTAGCGCTTGCCATGATCTCATATATTCTTGTACCGGCCTATTTTATGTTTATCGTAAAGCACCATTGAAGATGAGGGACAGGAAAACGAATTCCAAATTCGCATACGAAGATTTCATTGTCGGTGAAAAAATTCCACTGGGTCCCTATGAGGTGAGCCGCGAGGAAATAATTGAGTTTGCTGAGGAGTTTGATCCTCAACCGTTTCACTTAAGCGAAGAAGAGGGCAGGGATACTCTTGCCGGTGGTTTGATTGCCTCTGGTTGGCATAGTTGCTCGATCCTTATGCGAATGATGTGTGATGCATATTTGAACAATTCTCTTTCGCAGGGAGCGCCAGGTATTGACGAGGTTAAATGGTTGAAACCCATAAGGCCGGGTGATGTGTTGAAGGGGAATTCTACTGTCACTGCCAAGCGTATTTCACGTTCCCGCCCTGAGTTGGGTATTTTTGAAATTCGTCATGAATTGATCAATCAGCATGATGAGATTGTTTTGACAATTGTTAATTCGGGCATGATGGGTTTGCGAAACCCTGCTACCAAAGCTGAGGCCGAATGAGCTTATTCGATCACATTGAAGCCGGTATGGTGCTCAATTTAGGCAGCCACACCTTTGATGCAGAAAGCATAAAGCGCTTTGCCACAAAATTTGATCCGCAGCCATTTCATCTTGATGAGGTGCTGGCGGAAAAGTCACTCTTCGGCGGGCTTTGCGCATCCGGTTGGCACAGCCTTTCGATATGGATGCGGTTGAATATCGAGATTGGGCGAAAGCTGCTCGAAACCAATTCAGGATATCAGGGGCCAAAGCCTGAATTTGGCATGTCGCCGGGTATTAAAAACGTCAAATGGCTGCACCCGGTCTATGCGGGGGATACGATTAGTTATCAAACCACTGTTACAGGTAAGCGCAAACTTCGCTCGAAGCCTGACTGGGGTTATATCGCCAAACATACCGAAGGATTTAATCAGAATGGCGACATGGTGCTGCAATTCGATGGTGGCGTTATGTTGAAGCTTTAATCGCCTTCAAATTCAATTAAAGTGCGAACCGGAACACCGAGGCCTTCGATTTTTTTACGGCCACCAAGATCGGGTAAATCTATCACAAAACAGGCGGCGACGACATCAGCGCCAATCTGCTGCAACAATTTGACGGCCGCTTCAGCTGTCCCACCCGTTGCGATGAGATCGTCGATCAAGACAACTTTTTCACCGGCTTCGATCGCATCGCGGTGCATTTCCATTTCATCAATGCCATATTCGAGCGAGTAGGCAATGCGGACGGTGTCATGGGGCAGCTTGCCTCTCTTACGGATTGGTACAAAGCCAGATGACAGCTGATGAGCAACCGCTCCACCAAGGATAAAGCCGCGTGCTTCGATGCCTGCAACCTTGTCTATTTGCAGGCCGGCAAAAGGGTGAACCAACTCGTCAACAGAGCGACGAAACGCACGCGGGTCACCCAATAACGTCGAGATGTCCCTGAAAGTAATCCCTTCTTTTGGATAGTCTTTTATATTGCGAATTGAACTTTCCAGAACGGTTTGAAGGCTTTTGTCCATAGAATTAACTTTCTGGTGGTTGCGTATATTCAGACAAAATAAAAGGGCCTCTCATGATATTATCAGAGGCCCTTTTGTTGGATTAACTTAGCGTTAGTGCTTCACTGACGACCAGATCCGCTTTTTCGTAAAGTAGAGCAATCCGGCAAATATCAGCAAGAAGATCATCACTTTGAAGCCCATCGACTTTCGATCGACCAGCTTGGGTTCTGCGGCCCACATCATGAAGGCCGCAATATCTTTTGCATATTGATCAACAGTCTCTGGCGAACCATCTTCAAAAGTTACAACACCATCGGAAAGCGGCGGTGCCATTGCAAGGCTGCTACCTGCGATGAAATATGGGTTGTAATTGCCGCCCTCAGGCACTTCTATACTTGCAGGAGCGTCGGTATAACCGGTGAGCAGTGAATAGATATAATCTGGTCCATTTTCCGCATACATGGTGAAAATATCAAACACGAATGTTGGGAAACCACGCAAGGGTGCGCGCGCCTTTGCCAACAGTGAAAAGTCTGGAGGAGCGGCGCCATTGTTTGCAGCTTTTGCTGCTTCAACATTGTCGTAAGGACCTACAAACTTATCAGAAGGCCGTGCGGGACGGTCCTCGATTTCTCCATCGGCATTAGGCTCATCTGGAACGTCATATTCGGCCGCATAGGCTTTGATTTGTGCTTCGGTATAACCAAGGTCGGCAAGGTTGCGGTAAGACACCTGTTTGAGTGAATGGCAGGCGGAGCAGACTTCTGTGTAGATTTTTAATCCACGTTGAAGCTGTCCAATGTCCCATTTGCCAAATGGACCACCAAAGCTCCATTTTACCTGTTTAGGATGTTCTATTGGAAAGTGCGTTGGCGCACCTCCCTCATGTTCAGCTGCTTGAACATTGCCAGCAGTTGCAAGACCAAAAGCAAGTGCAATACCGGCAATTCTGGAAATTGAGAATTTCATGGTGTTAACTTTCACGTCTCTTTGATCAATTGTTTGCTTCGCCATTACCGGACTTAGCCAATACAGCTTCGGTAATGCTTGCGGGAATTGGCTTGGGTTTTTCGACCAGACCAAGCACCGGCAAAATGACGATGAAGTGGAAGAAATACCAGAAAGTCAATATTTGCGACATGGTGGTATAGATACCTTCAGCCGGTTTTGAACCAAGCCAGCCCAAGCCAATACAGACAATAACAAATATCCAGAAGAACTGTTTGAACAGCGGACGATAAGCTGCTGAACGTACTTTTGAAGTATCAAGCCAAGGCACGACGAAGAAGATTAATAGTGAGCCGAACATGGCAATCACACCACCAAGTTTGGAATTGATCAAAACAATATCAGTGAATGGAATGGAGATATTGAAAGTGATCGCCCGCAAAATGGCATAGAAGGGCAGGTAATACCATTCAGGCACAATATGCGCCGGTGTTACCAAAGGCTTGGCTTCGATATAGTTGTCTGGATGACCCAGAAAGTTTGGCATATAGAAAATGAAATAGGCCAGAACCAGCAAGAATATAATCATTGCCAGCAGGTCTTTCATGGTCGCATAGGGTGTGAATGGAACAGTATCCTGTTCAGATTTCACTTCAACACCGGTCGGGTTGGTTTGCCCCGTGACATGCAATGCCCAAACGTGGAGAATGACCACGCCAACAATCATGAACGGCAAGAGATAATGCAACGAGAAAAACCGGTTCAAGGTTGGATTGTCAACCGCATACCCGCCTAAAAGCAAGGTGTGAATTGTATCGCCAACAACCGGAATAGCGGTAAAGAAGCCAGTGATAACGGTCGCACCCCAGAAGCTCATTTGGCCCCAAGGCAGAACGTAGCCCATAAAGCCTGTTGCCATCATCAAAATAAAGATGATCACACCCAAAATCCATAATACTTCGCGTGGGTTTTTGTAGGAGCCATAATAGAACCCGCGGAAAATATGAATATAAACCGCAATAAAGAAAAACGAAGCTCCGTTGGCATGCATATAGCGCAATAACCAGCCGTAGTTCACATCACGCATGATCTTTTCGACAGAGTCGAATGCCATCGTGGATTCTGGCGTATAGTGCATTGCCAAAACTATGCCGGATATGAGCTGAATTATCAGCATCAGCGATAAAATAGCGCCGAATGTATACCAGTTGTTGAGGTTGCGAGGTACGGGATAGGCAACAAAGCTATCATATACCAGTCTTGCCAGAGGCAAGCGTGCGTCCATCCATTTGCCGAAGCCGGATTTTGGAACGTAAGCGGAATGACCACCACTCATGTGTTTTCTCCTGTCATTTCCGTCAGCCAATTTTCACGACTGAATCAGAGATAAATTCATAGTTAGGTATGGCCAGATTTTCTGGAGCCGGACCCTTGCGGATACGGCCAGCGGTATCGTAATGCGAACCATGGCAAGGGCAGAACCACCCGCCAAAATCGCCTTGTTGGCCAAGGGGGATACAACCAAGGTGGGTGCAAACGCCAACCATCAAGAGAATGTTTTCTTTACCTTCGACAGCGCGGTTGGCATCTGTTGCCTCAGCTGCTGAATCTTTAAGGTTTTCATTTCTTGCGGCCTTGTCTTTCAACTCCGCTATTGGAGTTGATTTGGCTTCCTCGATTTCTTTTTCCGTGCGATTACGGATGAAAACCGGTTTGCCGCGCCATTTAACCACGACCGATTGGCCGGGTTCTAACGATGCAATATCAACCTCGGTGGTGGAAAGAGCAAGAGTGGAGGCATCGGGGTTCATCTGATGGATGAACGGCCATGCAACAGACGCAACACCCACGGCACCGGCCGCTCCTGTTGCTATGTATAGTATATCACGGCGAGTTGGTTCGCTCGTATCAATTGCGCTCACGGGATAATGTCCTTTCGCGATCACATTAAATTAATTGCCTAGAAGTAAGAGCAGTTTCGTACCTATAAACTGAGACCAAATGATCTGCAATTGATACGTCCGGGAATCTACTCCTAATTCGAAGACTGTTTAGGCCCGCTTACCTCTGTTTGTCCAGACCATCTAACCGCTCAAGGGCACATTGTCGCGGATTAATACAAATTTTAGGTGGGAATTGTTGTTTCCCCGATTGTTTGAATGCATCAATTTTTTGCTCGATAGGTTGCTTGACTAAAATGAACTGTTCCTAGAGACAGTGTTTTTACCTTCCAAATCAAAAGGACCGATTAGATGAATCCAAGAGCAAGCCAATTTATATTTGCGGCGGTAATTTTTGCACTCACTGTATTTTCAATTACAGCTATTCCCATGCAAGCCAGGGCCGGTAATGTTACATTTGTTGCTCCTGAAACTGTTGCAATTGAAGAACCTTCCAGAGAGAGATCTATATTCAGGTTGACTAAAGGTCAGCGCAATAAAATCATGCAGGCGAAAGACTATGGTCGCAGTAAGGTTTTTGCGGCAATTTTGGTTGCTCGACTGGCAAAGCTTGGTTTGACCAAAGGCGGTTCTAAAGCCGTATCAAGAATGGCCAAACAACTTGGAAAAAGTTGGTGCGGCCCCTGTAAGTCTCGAAATGGACGTCTTGTGCGTAAGTTGAGTATTAGCGGTCCTGAATACAAAGATGGAATAACTGCCATGATTACGGCAAGTTTTTAGACCGTTTGATTTAGCAGCGGGTTCAATGATTATCACTGAACCTGCTACCTTTTTCTTTAAACTTATCTTATTCAGCGGCCGTTGCTTTTTTATCCTGATCAATAAAGCCGCCGGATTGTCTTTTCCAAAGCTGAGCATAAAGACCGTTTCCGGTAATTAGTTCTTCGTGGGTGCCATCTTCGATGATTTTACCCATTTCCAGAACGATCAACCGATCAAGTGCTGCTATGGTTGAAAGCCTGTGTGCGATGGCAATCACAGTTTTTCCATCCATTAAAGCCAGCAGATTATCCTGAATGGCGGCCTCAACTACTGAATCAAGCGCTGATGTTGCTTCATCCAGCACAAGAATTGGCGCATCCTTCAAGAACACGCGAGCAATAGCAATCCGCTGGCGCTGGCCACCGGAGAGTTTAACGCCGCGCTCGCCCACATGGGCCTCATAGCCTTTGCGGCCTTCCGCATCCTCAAGTTCCAGAATGAACTCGTGCGCATTGGCGCGTTTGGCAGCTTTGATCACATCCTCATCACTGGCAGTCTGTCTGCCATAGGCGATGTTATCGCGCACTGAGCGATGCAGCAGGGATGTATCCTGCGTCACCACACCGATTTGACTGCGTAGGCTGTCCTGACCTACCTCGGTAATGTTGGTGCCATCGATGCGTATTTCGCCGTCAGTTATATCGTATAGGCGCAGCAGGATGTTCATCATGGTGGTTTTGCCGGCACCAGAACGCCCAACAAGCCCGATTTTCTCGCCGGGCTTAACTTTAAGCGTCAGGTCTTCAATCACCGCGCCGACCTTGTCATAATGAAAATTGACCTTGTCGAACAGGATTTCTCCTTTTGGCACGACCAATGGTTTGGCTTTTTGGGTGTCAGTAACTTCACGCGGACGCGCGATGGTGTTCATGCCATCAATTGCCATGCCGATATTTTCAAACAGACCAGCCATTTCCCACATGATCCAGTGCGACATGCCGTTTAACCGGGTGGCAATCGCGATAGCTACAGCCACAGCTGCAATCGGAGATTCCTCCTGCAACCACAGCATGATGGCAATCGCCCCAACTGAAAACATCAGGAATTTGTTGAGTATCGTAAGCGAGATATCCATCTTTGTTGAAATGCGCATTTGCGGGTGCACAGTGTCTAAAAAACCTTCCATGCTTTCTTTGGCATAGACGGTCTCATGGCCCGCATGGGCAAACAGTTTGACGGTTGAGATGTTTGTATAGCTGTCAACAATCCGCCCGGTCATCAGCGAGCGCGCATTGGCCTGTTGCTTTGAGATGTCGCGCATCTGCGGCAGGAAAATGCGCAAGGCAAGCACGTAAAGCGACAGCCACACGACAAAGGGTAAGGCAAGCCAAGGGTCAAGTGATGCGATAAGCACCAGAGAGCCCAGAAAATAGGCTACCACATAGATGAATACATCCATGATTTTCATGACGGTTTCACGCACGCCAAGAGCCGCTTGCATTACTTTGGTTGCAATACGTCCGGCAAATTCATCTTGATAAAACCGCATGCTCTGGCCGAGCAGATACCGATGCGCCTGCCAGCGGATAATCATCGGGTAGTTGCCGAAGATTGTCTGGTGGGCCAGCATTGACCAGATGATGGCAAAAAATGGCAATACCACCAGCATAGTGACAGTCATAAAAATCAGCGTGCCGGTTTCTTTTTCCAGGAAAGTCGCCCGGTCGGCGGTTGATAGCCATTCAACAATATTGCCAAGAAAGCCAAACAGCATAACTTCCAGAATGGCGATGATTGTCACCAGCAAGGATACAGCCAGCAATGCAGGCCAAATGCCTTTGGAATAGTGCCAGCAAAAAGCCAGTAAGGTTTTTGGCGGTTGTTCGGGTTCTTCAACCGGGAACGGCTCTATTAAATTTTCAAACCAGGTAAACATTTTATGTCTCAATCATATTTTTGGGTGTGTAATTGACCGGCAGGCAATTGGCCCGCTCTTCCAGCGACTTCATCTCGAAATTATCGCAGGCCTCTGGCCGCGCCAACACCGGAATTTGGGTGTCTTGCGACAGGATGACATAGATCAACAGGGTCTGGGCCAAAACAAGAATTGTGATGACCAACACAATTGCGATCTGCAAAGATCTTGTGTCAGGAATAGTTTTGTTATTTTGATCGTGATTCGAATGCAACATCGTTTTTCCAGCCGTGGATAAATGGTCCTGTGAGGGGGACGACAGCCGGGAAGCGATGGTATTTCAAGGAAGGTTGCGAATTATTTAGAAGGTTCGCAAAAGTGGTCGCAAAAGACTGTCGTACTATGCCGCGTATGCGGGCATGTGCGAGAAGAATAGAAGGTAGATCATGGTATTCTCCTTTGTCATTGCGTGAAGCGCCTTCATAAGGTTAATTGATGCGAAAGGAAAGCGATTTTGTCGCACCCTTTGCACGTTCATTTATTCTGTTGCCAATTTGCCACAACAAGGTTGCTGCCATGCCGCGTATTGCTCTTTATCAACCGGATATTCCTGGCAATACCGGCACCATTTTGCGGTTCGCCGCCTGTATGGGGGTTGGTGTTGACATCATCGAACCTGCGGGTTTTCGCCTTGATGATAAAACCCTAAAGCGCGCCGGGATGGACTATCTGGCGCTTGCAAGCCTTAAACGTCATACAAGTTTTGAGGCTTTTGAGACCTGGCGGGCAGAAAACAAACAACGCCTGATTTTAATCTCCACTAAAGCGAAAACCAGTTATACGGACTTTTCCTTTCACTCGGATGACTTGCTGTTGTTTGGCCGGGAGAGCGCCGGAGTTCCGCAAGATGTGCACGATTTAGCCAATGCGCAATTGCTGATCCCGATGGTGGAGGGCGCCCGTTCGCTCAATCTTGCGCTATCCGTTTCGATGGTCATGGGTGAGGCGCTTCGGCAGATTGGCTGACTTTACCCACACCTATTGGGCCTGCCCGGTTTAAGGCTTTTGGTTATTTTTCCCAACATGCGATCAAAGTCTTTTTTAAGGCTGGCGGGATAGGACATTGATATTGATGTCATTTGCTGGAAATTGCAGGTAAAAATGGTCTTTTCATAATATACCATATCGCCTTTGAAGCCGGATATGACGACCCAGTCTTTGGCGATGCGTTTATAGGTTACATTATCCACCACCTCGACATCATCGCGCAACCATTTGAAATAGGATCTTGGGTTTAGATTGAGTTGATTATTACTGCCCCAGGTGCTGATGTTGGCTTCTGCACCAATGGAAAAAAACCGATGTCCGTTGGCGTTTTCAGGTTCGGGTTCAGGGGCAAAAAAATGCGATGGGTAGGTGAATTTAAAGCCAAAGCGCGGATTTTCATAGATACGCCATTCGGCCACGGCTGGTTGCAGGCCACTGATTGCCAAAATTGCAAATGTTAAAAATAGCCCGCCAAACTGTTTCATCATGCCGCTTTCCGGTCGAGAAAAATCGTTCGTGCAATTATAGCACGTTGTTTTTTGTGAGGAAAAATTAGCGTGGAGTGCCGCTTTATTCCAAAATGAAAGTAACTTTCAAGACAACCCGGTATTCTGTGATATTGCCGTCTTTGATCATTACATTTTGATCCTTTATCCAGGCGCTTTGAACATTTTTCAAAGTTTGGGCGGAGCGTTTGACCCCTTGTTCAACAGCATCATCAAAGCTTTTGGTGGAACTGGCAATTATTTCGGTAACGCGTGCAACAGACATAATATTTCTCCAATTTTGCAGATTACCTAAGGGAACTTTGAATTGTGGCGAGAATGGGATTGGTTGTGTATAAAGTCTGTCGATCCGGAAGTTCGGGGCTAATCAATCGGCCCTGATAAAGGTATCATTGCGCAAATCATGGATGGCCTGACGAATTTCATCATTGGTATTCATTACAATCGGGCCGTGCCATGCAACCGGTTCTTTAATCGGTTTGCCTGAGATCAGCAAAAATCGCATGCCTTCTTCACCAGCCTGGACTGTTATTTCATCACCCGTATCAAACTCGACCAGGGTTCTGTTGCCGGAAAGGTCGCGGATATTGAACTCTTGTCCCGCAACTTCCTTTTCCAGCAACACACCATTTGGGTCTGAGGCATCGGCAAATTTACCGGCACCTTGGAAAATATAGGCAAATGTATTGCGGTAAGTGTCAACCTTAAAGCTTTTCTTCACACCTGCAGGTATGGATATATCCAGATATTGCGGGTCGGCGGCAATGCCGTCAACGGGGCTTTTTTTGCCCCAGAACTCACCAATAATCACCCGTACTTTGGTGCCATCATCATCGGTAATTTCTGGAATTTCAGTTGAGTTTACATCCTGATAGCGCGGCTCCGTCATTTTTAGCGACGAGGGCAGGTTGGCCCAAAGCTGAAAGCCGTGCATTTGGCCGCTGGCATTTCCCTTGGGCATTTCCTGATGCATGATGCCGGAACCGGCGGTCATCCATTGCACGTCACCCGCCCCAAGGGTGCCGCTATTGCCGAGACTATCGCCATGATCAACACTGCCCGCAAGCACATAGGTAATTGTCTCAATGCCGCGATGGGGATGCCAGGGGAAACCGGGTGCATAATCTTGCTCCCGTTCATTCCTGAAATCATCAAACAGCAAAAACGGGTCGAGCATAGCTGGGTCGTGAAAACCAAATGCCCGGTGCAGATGAACGCCCGCACCCTCCATGGTTGGTTGGGCGGTGGAAAGCGATTTAACCGGACGTATGGACATAAAAACTACCTTTGTTTAGTCGTTCGCTTGCGTAAACTTATGCTCAAGTCTTGCGCATCGCTCTGCTCTACGTGCGACTTGAGTATACACGTGCGCTCACTTTGTTTTATCGTTCGCTTGCGCGTAAACTCATGCTCAAGTCTTGCGCATCGCTCTGCTCTACGTGCGACTTGAGTAAACACGTGCGCTCACTTTGTTTTATCGTTCGCTTGCGCGTAAACTTACGCTCAAGTCTTGCGCATCGCTCTGCTCTACGTGCGACTTGAGTATACACGTGCGCTCACTTTGTTTTCTCATTCGCTTGCGCATAAATACGTGCGCTCACTTGATGCTCCAACTGAACCGATAGGTGAAGCGCGAAGCGCCTCCTGAGTTTATCGAATGGGGCGGAGCAATGGCAACGCCATTTGCGTGAGCGCTTTATTTAACGTGCA
>JAJRQF010000058.1 GCA_024280375.1 Alphaproteobacteria bacterium
ATTGCGATCTCCGACAATGCGCAAACAGGCGGCGCGTTTGCCCAGCACCATGCAGGTATCCTTGCAGCCGCCAAGCCCGATACCGATGATCGCCGGTTGGCAGGCAAGGCCGCGTTTGCCAAATGCCACAAGGCAATCGAGATAAAACCGCTTAATACCTTCAATCCCGTCGGAAGGGAAAAGCATACGATAATCCGTGCCGAATAACCCACCCTTGTGCACAGTAATCAGGTCTATCCATTCGCCTTGCGGTTCATAGCCATATTCAATTTCCGGTGCGCCGATACCAACATTATTATCGTGATCTGTGCGCCAAAGCGGATGCACCCGGTTGGGCCGCAACGGCACCCCATTAGTGGCATTGGCCGTAGCGCGGCGAAGGGCTGCTTCAAGCGCCACCGGCCCGCCTTCAATCTGTGCCTCATTGCCCATTTTAACATACCAGCGTGGCGTACCGGTATCACCACACATGGCGCGGCGGTCTTCCTTGGCGGCTTGATAGTTTTCCAGCATCGCCTGTAATACAAAGGCTGAAAGATCACCGTCCTCCACTTTGGCGGCGGCTTTTAACCCGTCCAGATAATCCTGCGGAATTTCAATTGCCGCCTTGTCCATCAGGACTTCGGCAGTTTGTTGAATTTTGTCAATTGAGATCATATCAAATTCATCCCACGAGTGTTTCCGGTTCGCCTTCGCCCAATATGCTTTCGCCGGGCCGAACGATGCTGAACTGTACGTCTTCGCGGCTCACATCAATTTCACCGCCTATTTTGCGCGCAACGGTAAAATAAGAATCTTCCATCGCGCCGCTTTCAGGAAAATCATCGCGATAATGCGCACCGCGAGAATTCTCGCGCATCAGGGCCGATTTAGCAATCAGCTCGGATACCTCGCAAAGGCTTTGAAGGTTAAGCCAATCATGCCAGGTGAGATTAAAGGCGAGATTGTCGCCTGCAACACCCATTTGCATCAGTTCGTCGCTGATTTCACCAATCCTGCGTAACCCGCGTTCAAGGTTGATTTTGGAGCGTATAATGCCCACATCATCCCACATAATTTCCTGCAATTCATCGCGCAGTAAATGAAAATTACCGGGTTTTTGCGATATAGGATGCAACGCCCGGTCAATTTCTGCGGTTAAAATATGCTCATCCGGTTCGCTCAATGTACTCGATGCATCAAAACCCGCCCCCATCACATCACCGGCCACACCGCCATAGACGGTGGAATTGGCGACCCCGTTACCGCCCAGCCGGTTGGAGCCATGCGCCCCGCCTGCATCCTCGCCGGCAACAAAAAGCCCTGCAAGCCCGGTGCGCGTATCCGGGTCAACAATCACGCCGCCCATGAAATAATGCGCGGTAGGCACCACCTCCACCTTTCCCGCCGCCAGATCAAACCCACTATCGGCGCAGCGCTTCACCATGCCGGGGAATTTAGCTGCGACATTTTCCGGCCCCAGATGGCTCATGGAAATGTAAACCCCGCCATTCGGCGAGGTGTTGTTTTTCTGCATTTCCGCATAGATGCCGCGGCTCACCACATCGCGGGTGGCGCGTTCGCCTTTGGCGTCGTAATCAAACATGAAGCGCGCGCCATGGCTGTTGTGCAATTCGCCGCCCGCACCGCGCAAACCTTCTTCCAGCACAGTGCCGGTCATTTTGGTGCCTTCGCCACCGAGCAATCCGGTCGGGTGAAATTGCACCATTTCCATATCGCGTAAGGGTAAACCTGCCCGATAGGCCATCGCCAGCCCATCCATGCTTTTATCGCCCGAAGGCGTGTTATATTTATACATGGTCGGCCCGCCGCCAGTGGCGACAAGCACGGATTTTGCCCGCACCAGCCGGAATTTTCCGGTGCGCATGTCTATGAACAATACACCCGAAAGCCGTGATCCATCCTTTGAGGGGATCAAACCTATAGCTCGATGTTCCTGTAGCTTTTCAATGCCGCGCGAAAGCACTTGTTCCATAAGGCGATTGATGATTTCAATGCCAGTAAGATCGCCCTTATGCACCGTTCGATCTGCGGTCTGCCCGGCAAATGCCTTTTGATGCAGCGTGCCATCACTGTTGCGATCGAAGAAGCACCCGATTTCATTTTCTAATTCGTGAATGCGTTCGACCGCGGTTTTGCAGAGCTTCCAGGCCATGTCCTGATTGGGCAACCATTTGCCACCATTGATCGTATCCATGAAATGACGCTCGACACTATCGCCATTGCCCAAAGCTACATTATAGCCACCTTGCACCATGCGGGTGCAGCCACATTTTCCAATCAATCCTTTGGCCGCAAGGGTGATTTTGGCACCCGGCGCGGCCTTTTGCGCATGAAGTGCTGCAAACAACCCGGCACCACCGGAGCCGATGATTAAAATATCCGTATCATGGCGGTCTATATTGTTTTTCATCTCACACCGCGCTCAAAAGGAAGGTGCAGGAGACGAAAAACGACCCGGCCAACGCCACGGCCGCATAGGTTTTTTGGCGAGGCGACCATGGCAGAAATTCCAAAGCCATTAGCCGTATTCCGCCGAAGAAATGAATTGCGAGCAAAAATATCAATCCGAATTCTGCGAATTTCACCAACGGCTGATCTGACCATATGAGGAAATCATCAAGCCCGCCGGCGGTGGTCAGCGCCAGTGACAACACATAGAAATGCGCAGGCAAAAAAACCGACAGCGCCAAACCGGAGGTACGGTGCAGCGCATAGGCAAGCCAAAGGGTGGTTTTTTGATGCGGCGCGATCATGCGGAACCCCCGGTCAGTGTTACCGCATAAACAGCGCTGGCACCCAGATACAGCAGCCCGCCCATGATGCCCCAGAACAGCACAGATAGTGCAGCCCCCTTGACTTTTAACATCTCAAACAAGATCGCTCGCAAACCAATCGCCGCGTGGATAGATACGGCCACAACAAATGTGCCGTAAAATGCGAGCCACATAATGCTGCCCTGCGTCCGGGCCAGAATTTCTGCAGCTGAAAGCCCACCGCGCACCGCATAAATCATCACCGCAATATGGGTAAGCACCAGCGGCGCCATAATCAGTGCGCTTAGTCGTTGCGCCAAATAAAGCCGCGCATCAAGCATGTTGGCCTCGTTTGAAAATGGCAGCAATTGTCTTGCGCTTCAGCCCGGCAATGGAGGCGGTTGGATTGAGTTCATTCGGGCAGAAATTTGTGCAGCCCTGTTGTGAATGGCAATTGTGGCATCCACCAGATTGCGAAATTGCCTCTAGTCTTGCCGCTTGCGCTCCGTCGCGCGCGTCATTAACTAGCGACCATGCGCGGTTAAGCGCTGCCGGTCCCAAGTAATCGGCATTATTCGCCACCACATCGCAGGCGGCAAAACACACCGCACAATTGATGCACTCGACCGCCTTGTTCGCTTCAATGCGGGCTTTGTTATCTGGCTTAATCGAGGCAAATGCATCGTGACGGCTTTTGGTCGGATGAAACACCCCTTCGGCGGCAATCCATTTGTCAAAAAACACATCCATATCGGTGGCAAGGTCTTTGATCACCGGCAAGTTGCGCAGGGGTTCAATACGCATGAAGCCATCCACTAGCACCTTTTTTACATGGGTGCGGCAGGTCCAGCGGGGCTTGCCATTGACCATCATCGCACACGAACCGCACATGCCAACGCGGCAGGCGAAACGATAGGAAAGGGTCGGGTCTTCGTTTTGTTGTATCCAGCTCACCACATCGAGCACGGTTTGGTGCTGGTTGGCGGGCACCTGAAAATCCTGAAAAAACCCGGCACCAGCATCGCTGCGCCAGACGGATACTTTCAAAATGCGCCCGTCTGCGGACATGTTTGGCTCCGGTTGAAATATCTGTGAGGATTTCTCACCAAATTGTAATAGAAAGGAGCGCTATCATAAAGAGACAATTTCTAATGATATTTGTAAGCCAAGGTTTCACTCATCGGGCGGTCACGCATATAATGCCGTTAATTTTCGGGTAATAATATAGCAAAAACCAATAGAGACGAAGACCTTTGAACTGGATATCATCGCGGTGATCATCATAAGCTGAAGGTGGCTTTGATTTCGCGCGGGATGAACTCTATGACAAATAAAACAGCTTTGGTAATCAGTGCGCACGCGGCAGATTTTGTCTGGCGGGCAGGCGGTGCTATCGCCCTGCACCAGAATAAGGGCTATGATGTTACTGTGGTTTGCCTTTCCTACGGTGAGCGCGGCGAAAGCGCCAAACTGTGGAAACAAGAAGGCATGACGCTGGAAAAGGTCAAGGCGGCGCGGCGCGTTGAGGCCGAAAATGCAGCCAAAGCGCTTGATGTGCACGACATTCAGTTTTTCGATCTTGGTGATTATCCGCTTAATCTTGATCGCGATGCAAAGTTTAAACTGGTCGATGTGATCCGGGCGGTACAGCCAAAATTTATGATGAGCCATTCCCAATATGATCCCTATAATACTGATCATATGTACACGACAGAAGTGGCGATGGAATGCCGGATGATCGCCCAGGCCTGGGGCCATAATCCGGGTGAAAAGGTGCTTGGCGCGCCGCAACTTTATTTGTTTGAACCGCATCAAACCGAGCAAATGGGTTGGAAGCCAAACGTATTTTTAGATATTTCCGAGGTCTGGGAAAAGAAGCGTGCGGCGATTGAATGTATGCAGGGCCAGGAACATTTGTGGAATTTCTACACCAATGTGGCTGAAAATCGCGGCAATCATTTCCGCCGTAATTCGGGTGGTCAGGCGGGTGGCACACCGGCAAAATATGCCGAAGGGTTTCAAGCGATTTATCCGCAAACCGTGAGCGAATTGACATGAGTGTGGTGGTTCAAAATATCGAGCGCGCTGACCCAGCAATTATTGAAGCTTTGGGCGAATGCGGAGTGGCAACTGTTCATGAAGCGCAAGGTCGTAAGGGCTTACTCGCCTCCTATATGCGGCCGATTTATCGCGGCACATCGCTTGCAGCGTCTGCGGTTACCATTTTGGCCCCACCTTGCGATAACTGGATGGTGCATGTGGCAATCGAACAGGTTCAGGCCGGTGATATTCTGGTGCTGGCAGTCACTTCGCCCTCGGATGCGGGTTATTTTGGCGATTTGCTTGCAACTTCAATGCAGGCGCGCGGCGGTGTGGGGCTTATTATTGATGCGGGCGTGCGCGATATTCGCGATCTCGAGGAAATGAAGTTTCCGGTCTGGTCCAAGGCCATAAGTGCTGAAGGAACGGTGAAGGAAACCCTTGGTTCGGTCAATATCCCGGTTGTTTGTGCGGGTGCGCTTGTCAATCCCGGCGATATTATTGTCGCTGATGATGACGGGGTTTGCGTTGTGCGGCGCGAGGAAGCCAAAGAGGTGCTAAAAAAAGCCCAGGCGCGCGTGGCGTTGGAAGAGGAAAAGCGGACGCGACTGGCCTCCGGCGAACTGGGCCTCGATATGTATAAAATGCGTCAGCGGCTGGCTGAAAAAGGCCTGAAATATGAATGAGGGAAGATGTGAAGCCGGGGGTTCCATTTTCTGGAATTGCCCGCCGTGTGTAGCGTTACCAAACACTCCGTCATCCCCGCGAAGGCGGGGATCCACGTGTCTGTCCAGTGGTTTTATGCCTGTTGTTTTTTGGGGTCCCTCTACGACGAGGCTTCAATTGAGGCCACTATCGAGGATTATTGAAACACCCGTGGATCCCCGCTTGCGCGGGGATGACGGAATTTGGGTACGACTTCTCAACCAAAACGCATGTGTGAATATTCCCGATTCTAAACAGGGAGTGGCATACCCGTGAGCAATAGCAATGGCATACCCTGCATGTGGATGCGCGGCGGCACCTCAAAGGGCGGGTTCTTTGTGGCCGATGATCTGCCGCAAGACATTGACGCTCGCGGCCGGTTTTTACTGTCGATCATGGGTTCGCCCGATGCGCGCCAGATTGATGGTATGGGGGGCGCCGATCCGCTGACCTCAAAGGTGGCGGTGGTAAAAAAATCAGACCGTGACGGCGTTGATGTGGATTATTTGTTTTTGCAGGTTACGGTCGATCAGCCAATGGTAACGGACACGCAAAATTGCGGTAATATGCTGGCCGGTGTTGGCCCCTTTGCCATTGAACGCGGGCTGGTTAAGGCCAAGAATGGCAAAACCCCGGTAACGATTTTCATGCAGAATACTGGTAAGATTGCCATTGCTACGGTGGAAACCCCGAAGGGCGAAGTCAGCTATTCCGGTGAGGCGAAAATTGACGGTGTGCCGGGCACTGCAAGCCCGATCTCGATTGAATTCAGCGATATTGCCGGTTCAAGCTGCGGCGCGCTGTTGCCCAGCGGCAATGTCGTCGATGAAATTGAAGGTGTGGCGGTAACGCTGATTGATAATGGCATGCCCTGCGTTGTGCTTAAAGCATCCGATATGAATATTTCGGGTACAGAATCCCGCGAAGAGCTAGAAGCCAATGAGGAATTGAAATCACGGCTTGAGGTTATTCGCCTTAAGGCTGGCCCAATGATGAACCTTGGCGATGTGGCTGAAAAAACCGTACCAAAAATGACTATGGTAAGTGCGCCGCAAAATAGTGGAACGATCTCGACCCGAACTTTCATTCCCCATCGCTGCCACGCTTCAATTGGGGTGTTGGGCGCGGTCAGCGTTGCCACTGCCTGTCTGCTTGAAGGTTCCACAGCGCACCGGCTGGCCAGCATTAAAGAAGGCAATCCAAAACAATTGCAGATTGAACATCCGATTGGTCAGACCACTATTCTGTTGGAAATAGACAATGCTGGCATGGTTGCAAAGGCTTCCATTTTGCGCACCGCACGAAAACTGTTTGATGGAAAGGTGTATAGGTGATGTCAAAAGATGAGCAATTCATGGATGCGGATTGGATTCCGTTTCATCCAAACCCAAGAAAGCCGGCTTATCAACCACCGGCGGGCGCAGTTGATGCCCATTGCCATGTGTTTGGCCCGGCAAAGAGCTTTCCCTTTGCGCCACAGCGCAAATATACCCCGTGTGATGCATCAAAGGCGCAATTATTCGCACTTCGCGATCATCTTGGTTTTTCCCGCAATGTCATTGTTCAGGCTTCGTGCCACGGGCGCAATAATGATGCGTTGATTGATGCGCTTTTAAGTAGCGAGGGCCTGGCGCGTGGGGTCGCGGTTATCGCACCTGAAATTAGCGATGATGAATTAAACCATATGCATGATGCAGGCGTGCGCGCGGTACGGTTCAACTTTGTCAAACGGCTGGTCGATGCCACACCCCGCAAGGTTTTTCTCGATATTGCCGAGCGAATTGCCCGGCTAGGCTGGCATATTGTTGTGTATTTCGAGGCCGCAGATCTTGAAGAACTAATCCCGTTTTTAAAACAATTACCCACCATTGTGGTGGTTGATCATATGGGGCGACCGGACGTTTCCAAATCATTGAGTGACATAGATTTTCAACGCTTTGTTCGCCTGATGGACGAGAATGAAAATATCTGGACCAAGGTTTCATGCCCCGAGCGATTGAGTAATGGCGGCCCGCCCTATAGCGATGTGATACCCTTTTCTCGTCTGCTGGTGGAACGTTTTTCAAACAGGGTATTATGGGGCACTGACTGGCCGCACCCGAATATGAAATCGCATATGCCAGATGATGGCGAGCTGGTTGATTTAATTCCGCAAATTGCGTCAACGGCGCAATTGCAACGCGCTTTACTGGTCGATAACCCCATGCGGCTTTATTGGCCTGAAACGAATACAGAAGGAAAATGAAGATGGAAATATCTGAATTTGACCACCATACACCGATTGAAGGGACAACCTTTTTTGATGGCGAGATGGCGATGAAGGGCTATGCACTGAATAAGATGTGTTATTCGTTTAATGCAGCCGAAGCCCGCGCAGAATATCTGGCAGACCCGGAAGCCTATTTCGACAAGTTCAAACTCAATGATGAGCAAAAACAGGCCTGCCGCAACAAGAATGTGCTGGAGATGATTGCCGCCGGTGGCAACATTTATTATCTCGCCAAATTTGCCGGTATTTTCAAAATGAACATGCAGGATATTGGTGCTCAACAAACCGGCATGAGCGTCGAGGAATTCAAGGAAAAACTGCTAAGGGCGGGAGATTGATATGGCAAAAATCATTGGAGGGTTGACCACCTCGCATATTCCAGCCGTCGGCAATGCGATTGCCCGCGAGCAGATGGAAGACCCATACTGGAAGCCGTTTTTCGATGCCTATCCGCCCATTCGAGAATGGCTGGATAAGCATAAGCCTGATGTGGCGATCAACATTTATAACGACCATGGTCTGGGCTTTTTCCTCGATCAGATGCCGACATTTGCAATCGGTGCCGCGCACGAATATCTGAACGAAGATGAGGGCTGGGGCTTACCCAAGGTGCCGCCGTTTCAAGGCGATGCCAAACTCTCCTGGCACATAATAGAAGGCATGGTTGATGATGAGTTTGATATTACCTCTTGCCAGGAACTTGCGGTCGATCACGGCTTTACCGTTCCCATGCAACTGTTTTGGCCCGGCCTTGGCGACAACCCGAATATGCCGCGCGCTATCCCTATTAGCGCCAACACGGTGCAGCATCCGATCCCGACGCTGAAGCGGGCGCTTGATTTTGGCAAGGCGCTGGGCAAGGCCATTCGCTCCTACCCGGAAGACATCAAGGTCGTGATCCTTGGCACTGGCGGCATGTCGCATCAATTGGATGGCGAACGGGCGGGCTTTATCAATAAAGAGTTTGACCAGATGTGCATGGAAAAAATCGTTACGGACCCGGAAGAACTCACCAAAATCTCCCGTCACGAACTGGTGCGTCAGGCGGGTGCGCAGGGGACAGAGTTTTTGATGTGGATGATGATGCGCGGAGCGCTTGGCGACAAGGTAAACCCGCTGCACCAGAATTATCATATTCCAATTTCAAACACCGGGGCAGGCACCATGCTGCTGGAATGCATGGATTAAAAATAAATGGAGAGTGAATATATGAAAACCCAAGTCGGGATAATTGGCGGCGGGCCGTCCGGATTGTTGCTGTCGCAATTATTGCACCTTAGGGGCATCGATAATGTGATTTTGGAAAGACGCAGCCGTGACTATGTGCTCGGACGAATTCGCGCCGGTGTATTGGAGCACGGATTTGCCGATTTGATGCGTGAGGCCGAATGCGGTGCGCGGATGGATGCGGAAGGCGAAATTCATGACGGTTTTTATATTGCTCACAACGGCATTAAGGAGCGCATTGATCTCAACGGATTGACCGGCGGCAATTCGGTCGTGGTTTATGGGCAAACTGAGCTTACCCGTGACCTTTATGAGGCACGCGACAAAATGGGTGGCAACATCATCCACAATGCGGAGGATGTAAAACCGCATGATATGACCAGCGATGCGCCTTATCTGACATATCGTTCCGGCGGCGAAATAAAACGCATTGATTGCGATTACATTATCGGCGCCGATGGTTTTCACGGGGTTAGCCGAAAATCCATTCCTTCTGATAAGATCAAGGAATTTGAACGTATATATCCATTTGGTTGGCTTGGTATTTTATCGCGCACCAAGCCGGTATCACCCGAATTGATCTATGCCAAACATGAACGTGGCTTTGCGCTTTGCTCAATGCGTTCGCAGCAATTAAGCCGATATTATATTCAGGTGCCACTGGACAATACGGTGGATGACTGGAGCGATGGTCAGTTCTGGGATGAGTTGAAAATGCGCTTGCCAACTGAGGTTTCAGCGGGCCTGATCACCGGACCGTCAATTGAAAAAAGCATTGCCCCACTTCGCTCTTTCGTGGCCGAACCCATGCGCTATGGCAATATGTTTCTGGCTGGCGATGCCGCCCATATTGTCCCGCCAACTGGCGCGCGCGGGCTTAACTCTGCCGCATCTGATATTTACTATCTCTTTCACGCGCTGCTTGATCATTATAAAAAGGGCGACGATAGCGGGCTTGATGGCTATTCTGAAAAAGCCCTTGCAAGGGTATGGAAGGCTCAGCGGTTTTCCTGGTGGATGACGACTTTGTTGCATAGCTTTCCTTCCAACAGTGATTTTGATAATCACCTTCAGCAGACTGATTTGGAATATTTATTCTCATCAAAAAGTGCGATGGCATCTTTGGCTGAAAACTATGTCGGCCTGCCATTTTAAGCTTGTTACCATTAGGAAAAATGAACGATGAAACTAAATCGCCTCGGTAAAACAGACATTCAGGTGAGCGAAATATGCCTGGGCTCAATGACCTGGGGATCGCAAAACTCTGAAAGTGAAGCGCATCAACAGCTTGATTATGCGGTAGGCGAGGGGGTAAATTTCATTGATACGGCCGAAATGTACCCCACCACGCCAAGGCTTTCTGAAACCTCAGGCCAAAGCGAAAAACTGATCGGTTCATGGCTTAAGAGCCGCCCGGACCGGGACAAGCTGATCATCGCCTCCAAAATTACCGGCGAAGGCAATAAGCATTTTCGCGATGGCGCGCGCGTTACCGGTGCGATGATACGCGAGGCGCTGGAGGAAAGCCTGCTTCGATTGCAGAGCGATTATGTCGATCTCTTTCAGTTGCATTGGCCCAATCGCGGCTCCTACCATTTCAGGAAATATTGGACCTTTGACCCGACCACTTTGAAGCCTGAAAATATGGAACAGGAAGTTGCCGATATTCTGGGTGAAATTTCCCGGCTGCAGGATGAGGGGAAAATGCGTGAGTTTGGTTTGTCTAACGAAAGCGCCTGGGGGGTAATGAAATTTCTCGAGGTAGGCAGCAGAAACGGCCTGCCAAGACCGGTATCCATTCAAAATGAATATAGTCTCACCTGCCGGATTTTTGATCTCGATCTGGCCGAAATCAGTGTGCTGGAAAATATCGGACTGATGGCTTTTTCACCGCTCGCGGCGGGTGGGTTGACCGGTAAATATCTCGATGGTGATATTCCTGAAGGCTCGCGCCGTTCCATGCAGCCAAATCTCAATGGTCGCTATGTGCCGCAGACCGAAAAAGCGATTGCGCTTTACGGCGATGTGGCCAAAAAGCACGGGCTGAACCTTGCGCAAATGGCGCTGGAATTTTGTACAACCAGGCCCTTCATGATGAGCGTAATCATTGGTGCCACGTCTATGGAACAATTGAAAAGCAATATTGCCGCCAAAGACCTGACATTGAATGAGGAAGTCCTGGCCGATATTCAACAGGTCTACCGAGATCATCCGTTGCCGATGTAATATTTATAAACCCAGTTGGTTTACAAACGTTTGGATTCAAATCCTGGGACTCTTCCAAGAACAAAAAATTCCGAAACTTCGTTTTCGCGAATATTCCAATTAAACGATTTTGGACCTTTGTTCCGACCGCCTTTAGTCGTGCTTTCATAGGTTTTGCCGTTGATAATTAGCCAAACATGGCCCACCCGCGACCGTTCTCTGGTGCCATCTGCTTTCTGGTCAAATTTTGCCGCTCGAAATCCAATCCTTACCATGTCGTCGAGTTTTGCGGCCTCACTCTTATATTCATTTTTTATCGTTCTGGCCCCGCTGCCGTTGAAGTGTTTGAATTTTTTATTTGCCAGAGCTGTTTTCTGATTATGGGTCCCCCCGGTTAAATCCAATCTACCATTTGTTCCATTATAAAGCACGTAGCGGATAAATCCTGAACAATCAAAACCGGGGAACCTGTGATTAAGCCTATGAGATGGAGTGGTAATATCACTAATTTTCCCGCGAGTTTTACCAGTTATCGGGTCTTTTCCCAGCTTGTATTTTAGGTCTGAAGCCGACAGGTTAGCTAAAGTAAGTCCAAGCTCAAACGTATCAAATTGGACAAGCATATTATATTCCTCCTGAGGCTGACCAGGATGCAACAAATGCGGCAACCTAATGTGAAAAGTATGTACTAAATTCAAAAGGCGGTATGTATTTTGTCACATCGTTGTATCGTGCTGCCAAAGAGGGGTGGGCTAAAATTGTCCCCTTTCAGCGTCGAAAAGCCTTGATGATGGGAAACATTGCCTGCAAATTTCTTCTTGAACTGTATAATTTTATCACCAGTTATCGCTGATAGACACTCAGCATGGCAAGCCCGGTCAGCAGATCAAGATGCGCCCCGCCGCCATTTTTGAACACGGTAATGGCATCATCATTGCTGCGGCCACATTTGTTTTGGCAAAGGTCGTAGAAATCGCCAAGAATATCAGCCTTGGTAATGGCCCCGGAGGCGAGCGGCATCATTAATTCGCCAATATGTTCAATGGTAGTGGCGCGCGCATCGACAAATATTTCGGACTTTTGCAAAAGTTCGTCATCCGCCTCGCGCATTTGCGGAGTATAGGCTCCGATCAGGTCGACATGAGTGCCAGACTTGACCCAACCACCGCTAATCACCGGATTGGTAGACATGGTTGCGCAAGAGATAATGTCGGCGCGACCTGCCGCCGCAGGCAGGTCTGATACGGTCACCACATTTTGCCCTGTGGCCGTTGCTTTTTGGGCCAGTTTTTCCGCATTGGCATTTGTTCTGCTCCAGATTTCTACCTGTTTGATCGACGGAAATATTTCCAGATAGGCATCTATAAGTGAAGCGGCGACTTTGCCAGAGCCGACAATCAGCAGATTTTGTGAGTTTTTTCGGGCCAGCAGGCGTGCACCAAGCATGGAATCCCCGGCGGTTTTCCACCGGGTCACCAGCACCCCGTCTATCAAGGCGCGCACTTCGCCCGTTTCATCATCGAATAAGATCATCACCCCTTGAATGGTTGGCGTTTCCGGATTGCGATCTGCATTTTTGGGGAACACACTCATGGATTTAAGCGCTACTCCGCTGCCATCAATCCATGCCGCCCGGTTAAGCATGGCATTGCCGTTTTGTTGTAACAGCAGGTCTCCAATTTCAGCCCTGTTGCCCTTGTGGCCAGCGGACAGTGCATCAGCAATGAGTGTCCATGAAAGTTTCTCTTCCACATCTGCGGATGTAATAAACGGAATTTGCCCCATCGAATATTATCCCTCTTTTGTGCCATTAGTTACGAAAATCAGTGTGCAGCAATAGTGCCTAGATGGGAACCGGTAGGAAAAATTGCGGCGGGAAAGCCTGTCTGTCGGTGCTTTATGCGGTAGTTGGACCTGGCACAAAATGCCTCAAATCGCATCCTTTTTCTCTTCCTTTTTCAACTCCTTGACCATGCCAAAGAAATGGCGAAATGCTTTGTCGGCAAATTTCAAGGCCCGGTTAAATTCCGCTTCTTCCTTGGCCTTGGAAGCATCAGGGTTAAGTTTGGCCGCAGATTTCCGCCCTTCCAGTGCATCAAGTCTAACCTTAATTTTGTCGAGTTGCTGGTTGATCCGGTCAATCTCTGCCTGATAGGCCAAGCGTTCATCAGCCCCGACTTTGCAAACCATTTGTCCGTTTTCTTGCTTGCAAATGGAAATACTGCCATTTTCCTGATCAAGCCGCAGGAAACCATTTGCAGTCTCGATGATTGAAAACCGCGCGGCCTGTTGCTGTGCGGCATTTCCGGCAAAAGCGGGCGCTATAAAAACTGCAAAAATCATCAAAACTGTCGTGATTGCTTTGCTTTTGTTCAATTTCATGGTCTGCACCTCATTGATAAATTCTGTGGCTAAATCGCATAATAGTCCAAAAATCTGGTCTCCATTATGACATAATGGCGAATAGCTGTATTGCAAACAGAAGTTCTTAAATTATACAGGTTGCCCTATGAATGATCCGCACAACACCGTTTACAAAATTTGCGATAGGAGCCTTTGGGCCGAGGCTGAAAGGGCCGGGGTTTTTGCCGGTGCAGAGATTGATTTGGCCGATGGGTTTATCCATTTTTCAACCCATGACCAGACCGCATCAACTCTGGAAAAACATTTTGCCGGGCGCACGGATTTATTATTGATCGCCATAGATACGGCCGCGATGGGCGACGCGATTGTCTATGAGAAGGCCCGTGGCGGCATACTGTTTCCACATCTTTACCAGCCGTTACAATTAAACTTCGTGCGCTGGGTCAGGCCAATTGTGCAAGATAAAAATGGTAAACATATTCTGCCCGATCTGGGCGCGGAATAATGGTCGGTTCATTGCTGTTTCAATTGGCAAGGCCGGCGCTTTTCAAATTGCCGCCGGAGCAGGCGCATCATCTATCGATCAAGGCGCTGAAATCAGGACTGATGCCCCATTGCCCCAACAGGCAGGATGACCGGCTGCAACAGGGTATTGCCGGGCTGGATTTTCCTAACCCTTTGGGAATTGCCGCCGGTTATGACAAAAACGGCGAAGTGCCGGATGCAATTTTGCGGATGGGATTTGGCTTTGCAGAAGTTGGAACCGTTACCCCCAGGCCGCAGGCGGGCAACCCGCAACCCAGAATATTCAGACTGCCCGATGATAGCGCGATCATCAACCGGTTGGGGTTTAACAATCAGGGGCATGCGGCTGTTCTGCAACGGTTATCGGCGCGCAAGGAAAATGGCATCCTTGGTGTGAATATCGGGGCCAACAAGGACAGTGAAGATTTCGTTGCGGACTATGTCAAAGGTATTGAGGTTTTCGCCTCACTTGCAAGCTATTTTGCCGTCAATATTTCATCGCCCAATACACCGGGCCTGCGCAATCTTCAGGCCGGTGATGCCTTGAAAAAACTGCTCGATCATGTGCTCGAAAAACGTGATCAAATGGCGGATACGGCGGGGCGCAAAGTACCTGTGTTTTTGAAAATTGCACCTGATTTAAACGATAGCGAACTTGCGGAAATTGCCGCGGTGGTCAATGGCTCGATGCTCAACGGAATGATTATTTCCAACACCACATTGGATAGGGACGGGTTGAAAAATTCATCTCATACTAAAGAACAGGGTGGCCTTTCGGGCAGGCCATTATTTGAAAATTCCACCATTGTTTTAGCTAAGATGCGCCAGCTGTTAAATGCCGAATTACCGATAATCGGTGTTGGTGGGGTTGATAGCGCCAAAACCGCAATCGCAAAACTGGAAGCCGGTGCCAATCTGGTGCAGGTCTATACCGGGCTGGTATATCAGGGGCCGGATTTACCCCGGCAGATTGTTAAGGGTATCGCGCACTATCTGGATGATTCGGGCCTTGGCAATATCGATCAGATCATTGGAAAAAAGACCGACCACTGGGCCGGCCTTTAATTAACTGCAAACAATTAGCCGAGCGCTGGAATGCGCAGATTTTGGCCTGGATAAATCAGATCCGGGTCGCTCAACATTGGTTTGTTGGCTTCAAAAATCTCAGTATATTTCGAGCCGTTTCCATAATGCTTGGTGGCGATTTTCCAAAGGTTCTCGCCCTTTTTCACCTCATGGAACACCGGCTCAGTAATCGAACCTGTATCGGCAACCTTCATTTCTGATGCCTCAACTTTGGAAACACCCAATGTATTGCCCACCGCTAATATGGCTTTTTCAAAAATCGATTGATCGGCCACTTCGCCTTTAACAACGACCGTGTCGCCCTTAACTTCAATTTCCACATTATCTGTACCCAGATTAAGGCTATCGAGTTCTTTTTTCAGATCTTCAGCGCTCGCTACCTCTTCTTCGTCTCCAATGCCGAGTTTTTTACCCACTGATTTTACAAAATTAAAAAATCCCATGTTTCTCTCCTGTGATAGAATCTTACGTTAGGTTGCATTCAAGCCCACTCAAGTGCAAGTTCTATTTTCCGCCACCCTGTTGAAAACTGCCTCGAATCGGATAATAAAATCCAATTCAGTTCTATTTAGGTGATACCGATGAAAGTAACGATTTGGCATAATCCACGCTGTTCAAAATCGCGACAAACGCTGCAATTATTGCAAGACCGAGGTATTGAGCCACAGATTGTCGACTATCAAAAGGCGTCGCCATCAAAGGCTGAAATCACCCGAATTCTCAATTTGCTTTCCTGCAAGGCTTCCGATGTGATTAGAAAAGGCGAAAAAATCTACAAGCAACTGCAATTGTCCAATGCAGATGAAGAGGCGTTGGTGGCAGCGATGAGCGAGCATCCGATTTTGATTGAACGGCCAATCGTCGAGGCAAATGGTAAGGCGGCCCTTGGCCGACCACCAGAAAATGTGCTGAGTATTCTGTAATTATTACCTTTTGGTTTCCGGCTTTGAATTAGGGATACTTTGTCATAAGCTGCACTGAAAACACCCGGATTCCGCTGATTTTTAAAGGTGAATATTCAATGTTCCGTCAACCTGCCAAATTATCTGTTTCAATTAGTTTTGTCATATTGCTTTTTGCAGTTCATCCTGCCCTGTCGCAAGATGGAGCAATTAGAAACGCAATTGAAGCCGATTTGATGAAAGAAACAGCCTCTGGAAAAGGGCCTAAAGAGCGTTTAAAGGCAATTCGAGGTTGGTACAAAAGCAATAGTTACAACGCGATCTGGCTCAAATACGGGGTTCCATCTGCCAAGGCTAAATCGCTGGTGAATATTCTCTTATCTGCGCGCGAAGAAGCGCTTGATCCGGCCGATTATAATGCAAAGGCCCTTTCTGTTTTGATTGATGATGGCTCTCGTGAAGGGCTTGCAAAGCTTGAAATTGGCCTCACCCGATCGCTCGCCGCCTATGGACAGCATTTGAATGCCGGGCGGGTTCGTCCTGCCGCAGTGAACCGCGAAATTGTCATGTACCCAAAGGCAATCGGGGTTGATGCGATATTGTTTGCGGCCATTCAAAGTTCAGATTTGCCGGCAACGTTGCGCACGCTCGCGCCTAATACGCCGCGCTATGCCCGGATGCGCAAGCATTTGGCAAGACTGCGCCATACGGCATCCAAAGGTGGTTGGGTGTCACTGCCTGAGGGACTATTGTTAAAGCCGGGTATGACCCATGATGCGGTTTTAAAATTGGCACACAGACTTGGGCAATCCAGTGACATTAAGGGAGCGGTGATAACCGGCAATGACTATAACGACACGCTGGTTGATGCGGTAAAGCGATTTCAGGCGCGTCTTGGGCTGGAGGCTGATGGCGTTATTGGACCCGGCACATTGAAACTTCTCAATACTCCTGTTGAGCAACGAATTCGCGATGTTGAATTAAATATGGAGCGCCGCCGCTGGATGCAGAATGAATATGGACCCTATTATATTTTTGTAAATTTGGCCGATCAGGTGCTAAAAGTTGTGAAAGAAGAAAAAACTATTCACACGGCGCTGGTCCAGGTTGGAAAACCCTATCATCGCACGCCGGTTTTTACCGATAAGATGGAATATCTGGAATTAAATCCCTATTGGAACATTCCCTATTCGATTGCCACCAAGGAGTATTTGCCCAAGTTGAGGCGCAGTTCGAGCATTCTTGCGCGGCAAAATATTGAAGTCTTAACGGGAGGCAAGGTGGTTAGTGCCAGTTCCATTCCCTGGTCCCAGTATTCGCGGGCAAAATTTCCGGTTCGCCTGCGTCAAAAACCGGGTAAGAAAAATGCCCTTGGCCGCATCAAGTTCATGTTCCCCAATAAATATAATATCTATATCCACGACACGCCCTCGAAAACCAATTTCAAACGTGCATCGCGCTATTTCAGTCACGGGTGTGTACGGGTGAGAGACCCGCTGGCACTGGCCGAGTTGATCCTGAAAACCGAAGGTTGGAGCCGGGCTAAGATCGACAAGATTATTCGTTCCGGCAAACGCACGGTGAAAAAATTGAAGGAAGAAATTCCTGTTCACGTGGCTTATCTGACCGCCTGGGTAAACAAGGATGGCTCGGTTCACTACCGCAGGGATATTTATGGCCGTGACAAAATATTGGCGAAGGCGTTGATCCGGGTCAGGGGCGGGTAACGAACAACCCATCCTTATTTGACTACGCTGAAATAGTCATGTTGTGAAGAGCATCCCGGGGCCAAGCTCAAGTTGCACGTTGAGCCCGAACTCGATCTGGGCGAAGCGCAAAACTTGAGCCATGAGTAAAAGTGTCAATATTCTCCTGGTTCAATGGAGCGCGATGCTGGTTTCCAGAAACTCAAAAATTTGTTCAGGCAATTTGCCCGTATGAAGAATGGGAGCATGGCCCTGGCCATCAACCGTGATTTTCTGCATATCAGGATGGCGGGCGCCCATTTTTTGCAATGTCTCTTCTGAAAATAAATCAGAGTTTTTTCCGCGTATTACCAGCAATGGCGCGTGGCGTAGACCGTCAAATTGTGGCCAAAATGTTGGCAATTCCTGATCAAGGTTTTGCGCTTTTATAGATGTCATCAATCCAGCATCGAAATTACGTTTTGGCGCTCCATTTTCATCGCGAAAAGTAGCTCTTGCATGGTCCGCCCAATCCGCATCTGAAAGGCCGGTGAACTGGCTGCCAAGGCTGTCGCGTAAAATTTCTACGGCCTCTTCCCAGCTGGAAGGCTCGCGCATGCGCTGCAATGAGGTTTTAATTCTGGCCCATCCAACGCCGTCAATTTCTGGCCCTATATCGTTTAAAATTACTTGTTTTAAAATGCCCGGGCGCATCGCCGCCAGTACCATGGCGATTAATCCGCCGCGCGATGTACCAATAAGTGATACATCTTCAAACCCGGCGGCCTCGATGGCTGAAATCGTATCGGCGGCCTCTACCAGTGGATTGTAGTTTTCCCAGTTTTTGTCAAAATCGGAAAGCCCGCGACCACGGTAATCGAGCGCCAGAACCTGACGCGGCTGGGTTGGGTGGGTTGAAAGAAACAGCGCCAGCTTATGGAAATCTGCGCTGTTGCGGGTCAGCCCCGCAAGGCAGACAACCGGCAACCTGTCATGCAAATCGCGAGAACCATATCGCCTGCCACGCAGGGTTAATCCATCGCTGCTCAAGCACTCAAATTCGGCAAATTCATCACTTTGATTTTTAGACATTAAAATTTATTCCAGTTAAATAGGGTAGGTCAAAAACTCAAGCTGGTTTTTAACTCTGATTGTGGCAATATATGTAGACAAATTCATCACAAACACTCTCTTGCAGATAATGAGCGTGATGACTATGTTGCGAACCTTGCAGGCGAGATCAATTGTGCGTTAGTGCCGTGGTTGATCAAAGGGTCGCAAATAAATATATTTATCTGGAGTACGAAAATGTTCAAGGGATCAAGTACAGCGCTGGTGACGCCATTCGATGCGGCAGGCGCCCTTGATGAAAAATCGTTCCGTGATCTGATTGATTGGCAAATCAAAGAGGGAACCCGCAATCTTGTGCCGGTGGGGACAACGGGCGAATCCCCGACTTTGAGCCATGACGAGCACAAACAGGTTGTTGAAATTTGCATTGATGAAAATGCTGGCCGTGTTCCTGTGATAGCAGGGGCCGGGTCCAACAATACAATGGAAGCAATTGAGCTTGCCAGACATGCGGAAAAAGCCGGCGCGGATGCGGTTTTGGTGGTGACACCCTATTATAACAGGCCGACCCAAGCTGGCTTGATTGCGCATTTTTCTGCGGTTGCTAAAGCCGTTAGCCTGCCGATATTTATCTACAATATTCCCGGGCGCTCTGTTGTTGACATGAGCGTTGAGACGATGGCCTATTTGCACAAGACTTACCCTTCAATAACTGGCGTAAAGGACTCGACCGCCTCAATGGATCGGGTGAGCGAACAATATCTCGCTTGCGGTGAAAATTTCATTCAGCTTACCGGGGAAGATGCATCAGCACTTGGCCATGCGGCCCATGGCGGTGTTGGCGGAATTTCGGTCACATCCAATGTGGCGCCGCGTCTGTGCGCAGAATTCCATGCTGCCCTTACCGATGGAGATTTTGCCCTTGCGCGAAAGTTGCACAATAATCTGATGCCTTTGCACAGGGCACTGTTTTTAGAACCGGGTGTATCTGGTGCTAAATATGCTTTGTCAAAACTTGGCCGTATGGAAAATAATCTCCGCTCACCTATTTTGCCGGTAACGGCAGAAACGGCCGGGGAAATAGATGCCGCGATGCGCAAAACCGGCCTGATAAACTGATTATTTAATGGCAAAAAAACCCAAAGATCCGGCAAGGAAAGTTATCGCCGACAATCGTAAGGCGCGCTACAACTATTCAATTGAAGATACGATTGAAGCGGGGCTGATGCTTGTCGGCACCGAAGTGAAAGCCCTGCGGGAGGGCAAGGCCAATATTGCGGAAAGCTATGCTTCAGATGAGGATGGTGAGATCTGGCTGATCAATGCCAATATTCCGATTTATTTGCAGGCCAACCGGTTCAACCATGAACCGCGCCGCCGCCGTAAATTGCTGTTGAAAGAGCGTGAAATCACCAGACTTCGCAATGGCATGGCGCGCGAAGGCATGACCATCGTGCCGTTAAAGCTTTACTTTAATGATCGAGGCATCGCCAAACTTGAAATCGCACTTGCCAAGGGCAAAAAGGTTCACGACAAGCGCGAAACTGAAAAGAACCGCGATTGGCAACGCGACAAAGCCCGCATCATGCGTGAGCAGGGCTAGGCTGCAAACTCAAATTGCACGTTGACCCGGATTTACTCCGGGGAAGCGCAAAATTTGAGTCATTAAAAACAGGCCGCCTGCCGTGAGCAGAACTAAGGCTGTGAAGAGCGGCCCGGCGCTTATGCGCCGCCCCCGCGGAGCCGATGCGCCAGCATCTGGCGTGAGCCGCGATTACCGTGAGCAGGGCTGATTTTATCGCACGTTCAATACAGATGTTGTCGACAGGTGCATGATATCAAATGCGATGCTGCCTTTGAAAAACCGGTTAAATCTGGTTGTTTGACGGTCTGAAACCACAATGGCCGAATAGGAATTGCCGGTCTCGATCGTAGCGCGAACCGGGTCACCGACAATTACTTTGCAGTCACCGATTTTAAGACCGTCCTTTTTAAGGTCTTTGCAAAGATTATCGACATTCTTTTCCAGATTGGCCAGATCACTGTCATCATCCGCGGTGCCAAGAATGCTCACAGGCTCACCCAAAGCATGGGCGACAACAGCACCATGCTTTTTAGCCAGAATTGAATGGGGCGACCCGTCAGTTGAGAGCAAAAATCCATTGCCATTGCATATGCCTCTGACGGTCATAACCGAGGCAGGGGCAAGACTGGCAATTTTTTGAACTGTGTTTGGAATAAACATCGAGCGCCAATTGGTTGTCCATTGAATATGTGGCCCCATGAAAATCATGTTGTAGGGGCCAAGCTCGTGCTGATGCAAAATGCCACTGGAAATATCCGGCGCAGTTTTAAGTTTTAAAACAATGCGGCGGCCATTTTTGCCCCGATATTCGACCTTGTTGTCGCCAAGCGGGTCGCCAAATACATCCGTATGGCTAATATGTTCTTCCCAGTCATCACCGAGAAAATTCATATCCAGCAACATTTCAAAACCGCGCTTGAGGTATTTAATGCCGGGAAGTTCCAACCCCCATTCGAGCAGGTTGCGCCGGGCAACCCGAACCTGCAAGCCGCCGGCATTTAATCCCTGGTCAATCCGCCGAACATATAAAAGTACAATATCACTGACTTCATTCTCACAAAGTTTAGCCGCAAGTTTGACACCTTCATATGACGCATCTTCGCCATTAATGCACACCAGAACTCTAAACCGGTTTTGCCGCCGTTTTACCTGCTCGTCCAACTCTTTATTGCGGGCAACAATGCTCTTTTTGGAAGTTTTATTCATATTAAACCCCCACAAAAGGCCAGTAAAATTTTGCCACCAGCATCATCAATATTGTCGATACAATAACCATGCGCCATCCGGCTTTCAAAAAGTCTTTCGGGGTCAGATAACCGGCCGCGTAAACAATTGTCGAGGCGGGTGTTCCAACAACAGTCAGATAGGCGAATGCAGATGAAATGGAAGTAATAAAGCCAATGAGAATTGGGCTTTCATTGGCGACCGTTGCCATATTAAGCGTGATAGGACCAAGCACGGCGACCGCCGCACCATTAGACATGGTATTGGTAACGAAGGTTGTCAGCAACGAGATTGCAGCCCAAAGACCAAGGCCTGTCTCGATCCCTATGGTGGACAAGATGAAGATGAAATTCTCCGCCACCCATTCGGCAGCCCCTGTATCCTTCATCTGCACACCAAGCGAGATTGCCGCCCCATAAAGCAGCACAACACCCCAGTTTACCCCGGAATTAATCTCTTCCCATTGCACTTGTCCGGCCACCAGAAAGGCGGCGGCCCCCAAAATGGCGATAATACCCATGCCAACCATGCTGGAAAAGAATATCCAGCCAAAGATAACCAATAGGAAAAGCAGTATTGCGATGTAGTTGGAAATGGACATAGGTCCAAGCAATTCGACCTGTTTACGCAATTTCGCTACCGGGCGGGTAAGGTTGTGATATTCTGGTTTGAAAGTCGACAGCAAAACCCATGTTACCAGCGGTAACTGAATGAGGAACATCGGATAAGCATAGGCCATCCACTTCACGTAATCGATCAAAAATCGATGCGTTTCCGGATTTGCCGGATCGTAGAAAAACTCTTTCCAATAGCCGATCATAATAGCGTTTCTGGCACCACCCGAAGGTGTTCCAATGCCTGCAACCGAGCAGCCATAGGAGATGGAAAACAATATTACTGCCGCCAGATTGCGCACTTTTTTCCGGTCGGTCGATGTCAGCGTAATCAGTGTAATGCCAACTGGTAGCATCATGGCAGCAACTGTGTGTTCACCTACGAAGGAAGCCAGAATTCCAGATACAACGGAAATTCCAAAACAGATATTAGCGGTTTTGGTGCCGGTCATTCGCACGATTAGCCAGGCGATGCGTTGATCCAGCTTCTGGTGGATTAGGGCAACCGCCAGCATCAATGATCCCATGATGAACAAAACGGAATCGGTCATCAGACTGCGGGCAACCTCATTGGATTCAAGCCCCAGCAGGATGACCTGCCCGACGATGATCAACAACGCAACGGTAGGCAACGGAATAGGCTCCGTTACAAACATGATCGTTGCCATGATTGACATGGTCAAAATAATCATGCCTTCACGGGTGAGCCCCTCAGGGGTGGGAATATTCAGCAGGAAAAACCCAACGGCAATTGCAACGATAAACCATCGCTTTTCCCAGAAATAGTAGAAATTCAGTTGGGCAAAAAAGTATTCGAGCTGATGATAGCCTTGTCGCCCGAGCCTCGCAGACCAAGTTGTCGAGGCCACATGTGCCTGTGGACCATCCTTAATCAGACTAAGTTTGCTCAAGCACCAATCCTCCCAAATTTCAACATCGCAGCAGTTTAAATAAATCACATAAATAGCGATATGTGAATGCTTACCGCAAAAGTTGTTGGGTGGCGGGTAAAAGATTAGAGTCTTTCATGTTTACATGGAAGCACTCAAGTCGCCCATAGCGACCGGTGCATTGCACCGCACCCGCGTAGGCCGGGGGCGCAGCTCAAGTTGCACGTTGAGCAACACGAAGCGCAAAACTTGAGCCGTTAGATGAGCTCAAGTTGCACGTTGAGCAACACGAAGCGCAAAACTTGAGCCGTTAGATGAGCTCAAGTTGCACGTTGAGCCCGGGCCTGATCTAGGCGAAGCCCAAAACTTGAGCCGTTAGATGAGCTCAAGTTGCACGTTGAGCAACACGAAGCGCAAAACTTGAGCCGTTAGATGAGCCTCGAGCAGCCGTGAGCGAATAAAATTTTGAGCGGTTCAATCAAACAATGAAGCGCTCTAGTTGGAAAAGCTGATAAAATCCCTGATGTTTTTGAACACATCATCAAACATTTCTTCGGTTAAAACCCCGGTATTGGTGTTGTATCGTGAGCAGTGATAGCTGGAAAAAACCGTGTGTTCGCCCATTGCATGTTTGATATTATGGCCAAATTTAACTGCAGCAACGCGGGATCCCAATGTGCGAGCGGTTGAATCATGGGCAATCTTGCCGAGGGTAAGTATTACCTTGAGGCTGGGCATTCTGGCAATTGTTTCCAGCAGGAAGGGGCGGCAGGCATTTATCTCAGCACCAACAGGTTTGTTTTGTGGGGGCACACAGCGCACTGAATTGGTAATGGCCGCATCATTCAGCGCTAATCCGTCATTCGGGTCGGCACCATATTCACCACCGGCAAAATCAAATTTCTTCATGGTCGCATAGAGCAGGTCACCGGCGTGGTCACCGGTAAAAGGGCGTCCGGTACGGTTGGCACCACGCAGTCCTGGCGCCAGACCGACGATCAGCAATTTTACCTTTAATGCGCCTTTTTCGGCATCATTACCCGGATACCAGGTTGGAACCGGCGCATTGTGCCAGTCAGGATCACTTTTCCTGTATTGTTGTCGAAATTCAACCAGCCTTGGACAAAGCGGGCAATCTCGCCCAGGTTCATAGGCGCAATTACCCATTTTGGACATCAATAATCTTCGTCTTCTTCAAAATCTTCAAATTGTTGACGTTGCGGCCGCTCGGAGGGATCGCGGCCGATTTCGCTCTTGAGGCTGTTTAAATCAATAAAGTGATCTGCCTGCCGACGAAGATCATCTGCAATCATTGGTGGCTGGCTTGTAACTGTCGAAATAACGGTAACTTTCCGGCCGCGGCGCTGCAATGATTCAACCAGTTTGCGAAAATCACCATCGCCTGAAAACAAAACCATATGGTCGACAGTATTTGATAAATCCAATGCGTCGACCGCAAGTTCAATATCCATGTTGCCTTTGATTTTGCGTCTGCCGGTTGAATCTGTAAATTCCTTGGCAGGTTTGGTAACAACCCTGTAACCATTATAGTCGAGCCAGTCGATCAACGGGCGAATGGAAGAATATTCCTGATCCTCGATGAGTGCTGTATAATAATAGGCGCGAAGCAAATAACCTTTTTGCTGAAAGTAAACCAGTAACTGTTTGTAATCTATATCAAAACCAAGCGCTTTCGAAGTCGCATACAAATTGGCGCCGTCAATGAAAAGGGCGATTTTCTCTCGTGAATCAAACATCTTAAATGTCTTTCTTGAATATTGTCAGCTGAAAAATCATTTGACAAAAACATGTGCTTTTTTGAAGCACATTAGCGGGCGTTTTGGGATTTTGGAGTGCGGTTAGGGCCGCCCCTCGTTTCTCAAACTATATTGAGTTAATAATCCATACAAGATCGGCCTGTATAATGCAATCTACATGAGGAGCGAACACATCAGTTTGGGTTAATTCTTTCCTAAGATTGTAAGTGGCTTTTTAATTTTGGGTTGATCGGTATCAAATGCCGTAAAATCAAAGACCTGTTGCCGATTATTTTAGTCAATTCACGGCTGAATTACTTGAGTTTTAAAATAAATATGTATAGGTAGACAATAATTCCACCAATTTCTAAATCAGGAGCTACACGATGGCACGTGTTACCGTCGAAGACTGTATTGATAAAATCGATAACCGCTTCGAGCTAGTTTTGCTTTCCAGTCACCGGGCGAGGCAGATTTCTTCCGGTTCTGAAATCACGATTGATCGTGATAATGACAAAAATCCGGTTGTGGCTTTGCGCGAAATTGCCGACGAGACTTTGTCTCCTGGCGATTTAAAAGAAGACTTTATTCATTCCCTGCAAAAGCATGTGGAAGTCGATGAGCCGGAACAGGTTATTGTTCCTGAGCCAGAGATTTCCATTGATGGAGTGTTGGCCGATTTTTCAACCGCCGAAGCACCAGCAGCTGATGTGACGTTTGACAGTCTTTCTGAAGAAGAGCTGCTTGCCGGTATCGAGGGACTTGTCCCGCCGGAAAAAAGCGACGATTACTAAAGCTTGTCTCCTAAAAGTGGGAACCGGTTTTAGGAATAAAGACACGCGACAGAAAATAGAGCTTGTCTCCTAAAAGTGGGAACCGGTTTTAGGAATAAAGACATGCGACAGAAAATAGAGCTTGTCTCCTAAAAGTGGGAACCGGTTTTAGGAATAAAGACATGCGACAGAAAATAGAGCTTGTCTCCCAAAAGTGGAAACCGGTTTTAGGAATAAAGACATGCGACAGTAGTGAGAAAAGCATTGCGGATGAGTACAATTGAATGCGATATGCTTTAAAGCAATGGCTTGGCAGACATGAATAGATGGGAGCCAGTTTGCGCTGTATTACCAGAAATTATTCATAATAGTTTTACGGCGCGGCGTATTGTCTGCGCCGTTTTATTTTGTAAGTCTGATTCCATATTTTTTTTGGAAATGCGCCGATGATGCGTCAATATGAACTGCTGGAACGGGTATCCGCCTATAAATCGGATGTTGATGAGAACCTTCTCAACAAAGCCTATGTTTATGCCATGCAGAAACATGGCAGCCAGAAGCGCGCAAATGGCGATCCGTATTTTTCTCATCCTTTGGAAGTTGCTGCAATTCTGACAGACCTCAGGCTGGATGAGGCAACCATCGCCGTTGCCCTGCTGCACGACACGATTGAGGATACGGACGCAACCCGAAAAGAAATCGACGGCCTGTTCGGGGAAGATATAGGCTCGCTGGTTGAGGGGCTGACCAAGTTAAAGCGTATTGATCTGGTTTCTAAAGAGGCACAGCAGGGCGAGAACCTCAGGCGGCTTTTGCTTGCCGTGGCCGATGATGTGCGGGTGCTCCTGGTTAAGCTTGCTGACCGCTTGCACAATATGCGCACACTTCATTTTGTCCCGAAAGAAAAGCGCGGGCGGATTTCGCAGGAGACGATGGATATTTATGCGCCTTTGGCCGGCCGTATGGGTATTCAGGATATTCGCGAAGAGCTGGAGCATTTGTCCTTCATGCACCTTAATCCTGAGGCGTTTGAGACAATCACCAAACGACTAAACGACCTGCACGAGAAAAACTTTGATCTGATCTCTTCCATTGAAATGGAACTTCGGTTGAAATTGCTCGATCACAATATCAGCGCCCGTGTTTCCAGCCGTGAAAAGCGGCCCTATTCGGTATTCCGCAAAATGGAACGCCGCGCGATGAGCTTCGAGCAATTGTCAGATATTTTTGGCTTTCGCATCATCGTTGATACGACCGAAGATTGTTATCGTGCATTGGGTATTGCCCACACCACATGGTCAACCGTGCCGGGTCGCTTTAAGGATTATATCTCTACCCCGAAGGGCAACGGCTACCAGTCAATTCATACCACTGTTGTTGGCCCGTCAAATCAGCGCGTTGAGTTGCAAATCAGAACCGCCGATATGAACGCGGTCGCCGAGCACGGAATTGCCGCCCATACACTCTACAAGGATGTCTCCAACGGTGAGGCGCCGGCAACAGGCCACCCGCTTGATCGGGATGGCAGCGTTTATGGCTGGCTGCGCAGCACAATTGCCCTGTTAGCCGAAGGCGATAATCCAGATGATTTTCTCGAGCACACAAAACTCGAACTGTTTCTTGATCAGGTGTTTTGTTTTACCCCGAAAGGGCGGCTGATTGCCTTGCCGCGCGGTGCAACGCCGATAGATTTTGCCTATGCGGTTCATACGAAACTGGGCGACAGTTGCGTTGGTTGCAAGATCAACGGTCGTATTATGCCCGTGGTGACAGAACTGCATAACGGCGATGAGGTCGACATAATTCGCGCCGAGGGGCAGGTGCCACCAACCGCATGGGAATCTGTGGCTGTTACCGGCAAGGCGCGTACTGCGATCCGGCGTGCGACAAAAAAGGCGGTGCAGGACCAATATAGCGGGGTTGGCAATACAATGCTCGAGCGCGCCTTTGAGCGGGCTGGAAAATCCTATTCAGAAGAAATTTTGAAATCCGGTTTGCAGCGCCTTGCCCGTAAAACAATTGAAGAAGTATTGGCCGATGTTGGGCGCGGCGACCTGATCTCCAGCGATGTGGTCAAGGCGGTTTATCCAGACTATCAGGATGAACGCATTACCCAAAATCCCAAACCGGTTGCCAGCGAAGGCTGGTTTGGTTTGAAAGATGCCGCTGGCATAATTTTCAAAATGCCCGGGCGGAAAAAGCAGCGTCAGAAAACAAATGCATCAGCCATTCCTATTCGCGGGCATTCAGCCAACCAGTCGGTGCGGTTTGCCCCCGATGGCGGTGCGGTCCCGGGCGACCGGATTGTTGGTATTATGACACCGGGTAAAGGTATTACAATTTATCCAATTCAATCACCGGCCTTACAAAAATTTGAGGGGCAAAGCGATGAATGGTTGGACGTGCGCTGGGATATTGACGAAAACAACCATGACCGTTTTCCAGCAAGGGTCATGGTAACCGCGATAAATGAACCGGGCACGCTGGCAAAAATTGCGGAACTGGTTGCCCGAAATGACGGTAATATTCACTCCCTTGAAATGCTCTCCACGGCACCCGATTTTACTAAAATGCAAATTGATTTGGAAGTTTGGGATTTAAAACACCTCAATCGACTGATAAGGGAAATTCGCGGATTGAAAATTATATCAAAAGTGGAACGGGTAAATGGCTAGAATGATAATGGGGCTAAAAACATGACCAGAGACGAGGTGTTGGATATTTTTCGTGGATGCGGCGCAATTCTCGACGGGCATTTTATTCTGACATCAGGATTGCGCAGCCCGACATTCATTCAAAAAGCCCGTGTTTTTATGCATGCGGATAAAACCGAAATATTGTGTTCCGCTCTTGCGCAAAAAATCCAGCAGGCCAATCTGGGTAAAATTGATTATGTGGTCGGGCCGGCGGTTGGCGGAATTATTCCAGCCTATGAGGTTTCGCGTCATTTAAAACTGCCGAATGTCTGGGTGGAGCGTCAGGATGGCAAGTTTCAGTTGCGGCGCTTTGAAATGGAGCCAGGTTCGCGTGTCGTAATCGTCGAGGATATTGTGACCACCGGGCTTTCAATTCGCGAAACGATTGCCTCACTTGAAGAACTTGGCGCCGATGTTTTGGCCGCATCATGTTTGATTGACAGGTCAGCCGGAAAGGCCGATGTTGGGGCCAGATTGATCGCACTTGCTGAATACGAAGTTCCTGCCTACCGGGTAGAAGATATTCCGCCCGAGCTAGCAGCTATTGCGCCAATTAAGCCTGGAAGCAGGGGGTTGCAATAATTTATTGCCATAGTGGTGTAACAATCATCTCCTATTAAGTTACTTGGTGTAAGATCATTTTATTGAGGGCTGTGACTTTCAATATTCAAAAGTTTCCGGGTGTTTGCCGGATTTGTACTGTGTTTGGACCCGTGTTTGGACCCGTGTTTGGAATTGTGTTCAATGTTGTTTCGTAGAAGAACCCCGCCTGGTATTGGCGAAAAGTTCAGAGTGTGGATTTGGCCGCGTCGCAGCTGGGCCCGTTCGGGTCTCTACGTATCAAAACGAATATTCAGATTGACAGGCTCCCCCCATACAATTGCTGCAGGTGTTGCGGCTGGGGTTTTTGCCACATTTACTCCCTTTATGGGGTTTCATTTTATACTGGCCTTTGCGCTTGCCTATATTCTTGCAGGAAACCTGATTGCCGCCGCACTTGGAACGTTTGTCGGCAATCCGCTGACTTTTCCGTTTATCTGGGCATCTACTTTCTCGCTTGGGCGCAAATTATTGGGCGAAACATCAAAGGCCGAAGCGCCATTTCATCAGCTTAGAAATATCATGAAAGATGCAGGTGAAGCGCTTTGGCAATTGGATTTCGCCGGCTTTGGTCTGGCACTTGCAGAAATTTGGACGCCACTGCTTAAGCCAATGCTTTTTGGTGGCATTCCTTTAGGAGCCTGTGTGGCAATCATATCCTATATTGTCACTCGCAGGCTGGCGGTATTTTTTCATACCGCACGGCAAAAGAAGCTGATGAGGAAGGCCGCCGCGAGCAGAAACAGCGGCGCTCGTTTCCCGGTCAACGATGATATGGTGCATCCCACATGATCATCGGTCTTGGCAGCGATCTGATAGATATTCGCCGTATAGACAAATCTCTGTCGCGATATAGCAATCGTTTTACCAACCGTGTTTTTACTGACATTGAGCGCAGGAAATCAGATGCCCGCAAGGAGCGTTCAGCATCCTATGCCAAGCGATTTGCGGCCAAGGAAGCTTGTTCAAAGGCATTGGGAACAGGCATTAGTCGCGGTGTTTACTGGCGCGATATGGGGGTTGTAAATTTGCCTTCAGGCAAACCAACCATGAATTTAACCAATGGTGCGTCAATTCAACTTGATAAAATGACCCCGCCCGATCATCGCGCCATCATTCATCTGACCATTACAGATGACTATCCTCTGGCCCAGGCATTCGTTATCATCGAGGCACTTCCCCTCGATAATAAAACCCGGAATAGCGAAGAAATTGTGGAAGATGCTGGTCCAGATCCCCAAATAGGCAAGCGGCAAACAACCATCGTTGCCTAATTAATAATAAACAGATATGAGCAGGCCTAAATCATGTCGCTTTCTGAGATAATGAATTGCGAACACTAAAACTTCAATTGTTGAAAATTGTCTGGTACATTTGCTTGCAGACAAAACCCTTAGAGAGGCAGAACTTTGGCGGACGCTGAGGCAGAAAATAAATCCGAAGGCACTATTGGTGAAACCATCAAAATCATCGTGCAGGCACTCCTGTTGGCAGTGGTTGTACGCACATTGCTTTTTCAACCATTCAGCATCCCATCCGGGTCGATGATGTCGACCCTGCTTGTGGGCGACTATTTGTTTGTTTCGAAAATGAGTTATGGATTTTCAAAGCACTCAATTCCTTTTAGCCCGGATCTATTCAAAGGTCGCATTTGGGCAGAGGAACCAAAGCGCGGTGATATTGCTGTTTTCAAGCTGCCCAGCAATCCTGCGATTGATTATGTTAAGCGGGTTATCGGCCTGCCGGGCGATCGGGTGCAAATGATCAATGGTGTACTGCATATTAACGATGTGGCCGTCAAACGAGAGTTGACCGGCCAGTTTAAGCCAGAAGGGCGATATGCGAGCAACGCAAGCGTGCCAATTTATACCGAAACCCTGCCCAACGGTGTTTCCTATAAAACCCTGGATCTGTATCCAAATACCGACGCGGATAATACGCGCGTATTCGAAGTGCCCCCGGGGCACTATTTCATGATGGGCGATAATCGTGATAATTCGCTCGATAGCCGGTTTGATGTGGGCTTCGTGCCATTTGAAAATTTTGTAGGGAAAGCCAAGGTAATATTCTTTTCCGTGTCTTCAGGTGCAAGCCCATGGGAAATATGGCGCTGGCCTGATACACTGCGCACCGAGCGCATATTCACCGGGTTATGATTGTGTGAAAAACAACATCAGTAAACAGCAGCTTGACGAGCTGGAACGTAGAATTGGATATCACTTTGCCTCCCCCCAGCATTTGGGCCGAGCGCTCACCCATGCCAGTGCCACCAAACATAATGTAGATGGCCAGCAATATGAGCGGCTCGAATTTTTGGGCGACCGTGTATTGGGCCTGGTGGTTTCGGAGTTACTGTTTGAAACTTTTCCAGATGCAGCCGAAGGGGAATTATCGTTACGGCTGAATGCTTTGGTCAATGGTAAAACCTGCGCCCTGATTGCCGATCAAATCAGCCTGCATGAATTTATTCGTGCTGGCGCCGATTTAAAACACCTGACCAGCAAACGCATGCAAGGGGTTAGGGCAGACGTTGTGGAAGCTGTTATAGCAGCGGTTTATCTTGATGGCGGATTGAGCGAAGCATCGAAAGTTGTACGTAAATTGTGGGGTGATCGGCTTTTTCTGGCCGATGCCGCGCGACGGGATTCCAAAACCGCATTACAGGAATGGGCACATTCCAACAAATGCGATACACCTACCTATGAATTGGTCAATCAGCAGGGACCTGATCATGATCCGGTATTTACCGTGAAAGTTATTCTGGAAAACCATGAAGGCTCGGAAGGAAAAGGTCGCTCAAAACGTTCTGCCGAGCAAAACGCGGCGCGAATTGTTCTCGTACGTGAAGGAGTTTGGAATGCTGAGGAAAAACAATCAACATGAATTCAATGGATGAAACACCGCTTGATGGCCGAATTGGTGGCCAGGGTGATACAAAAGCAGGCTTTGTCGCGCTGATTGGTGCGCCAAATGCTGGCAAGTCTACGCTGGTAAATCATCTGGTAGGCAACAAGGTTTCAATTGTCAGTCATAAGGTGCAGACCACCCGCTCTGTTGTTCGTGGTATTACGATCAAAGACCAAACACAGATTGTTTTTATCGACACACCCGGTATTTTTCGCCCGCGCAGAAAACTCGACGAGGCGATGGTAAATGCCGCATGGGGTGGTGTCCATGATGCGGATTTGATTGTTCTGCTGATTGATGCAGAGCGCGGCATTCGCGGTGATGCGGAAGCCATCCTGAAATCGCTTGAAGGTGAAAAGCAACGCAAAATTCTGCTACTGAACAAGATCGATGCGGTGGGCAGTGACAATCTGTTATTGCTTGCTGCGAAAGCCAATGAGAATGTCGATTTTGAACAGACATTCATGGTTTCGGCCCTTAAAGGCCATGGCTGTGATGATTTTCTAGACTATTTGGCCAAAGAATTGCCAATGGGGCCGTGGCTTTACCCGGAAGATCAGATTTCCGACCTTCCCATGCGCCAGCTGGCGGCTGAAATTACCCGTGAGAAATTGTATCTCCGCCTGCATCAGGAATTGCCCTATGCATCGCATGTGGAAACCGAAAACTGGACTGAGAAAAAAGATGGCAGCGTAAAGATTGAGCAGACCATCTATGTGCAGCGAGCAACCCACAAAAAAATCGTCATCGGCAAGGGTGGTCAATCCATCAAGGCAATTTCGACCGGTGCACGCATGGAAATTAGCGAAATTCTCGATCAGAAAGTACACCTGTTCCTGTTTGTAAAAGTGCGTGAAAACTGGATTGAAGACCCGGAGCGTTTCCGTGAAATGGGTCTGGAATTCCCTCGCTGACAACATGCTTCCCGCCTATGGAATGGCCCGCCTATGGAATGGAATGATGAAGGCATAATCATAGGCACCCGTAAGCACGGTGAGACCAGTCTTATTGTCGAGATAATGACCAGACATCACGGGCGTCACCTGGGTATTGTGCGTGGTGGGCGATCGCGAAAAAAAATTCCTTTTCTGCAACCTGGAAATTCGGTTGAAGCCCATTGGCGCGCCCGTTTGGATGAGCATTTGGGGTCGTGGACAATTGAGGCGACAGAACTTAGAACCTCCGATCTGATGGCGACACCCATCGGTGTATTTGGCATTCAAACCCTTGCATCCCACCTGCGGTTAATACCTGAACGGGATGTGCATAAGCATCTTCATGAGGCGCTTGAGATTATTTTATCGCATTTGCAGGATGCATCGATTGCGGCCGTATTGATGATTAAATTTGAACTGGCGTTGCTGGATGATTTGGGGTTTGGTTTGGATCTGACAAAATGCGCGGTCACTGGTGTAAGTGATAGTCTTAGCCATGTTTCTCCAAAGACGGGCCGGGCTGTTTGCCATGAAAAAGCACTTCCCTGGATTGATAAACTTTTGGTTTTGCCAAAATTTCTGACACCTGGCGGATCTGAAAATCATCCAGAGATATCAGATATTAATGCGGGGTTTGAACTCTCAGGGTATTTTCTCGCCCGCCATGTATTTGAGCCTCGAAACATAGCTGTTTCCAGCGAGCGCAGCAGTTTTATTAATGCGGTTCGCCGAAATATGAGGAATTGACAAGCCGCTTAGAAACAGCGTGTTCAAACTATTGCGTTGTTTTATCAACTTTATTTTAATGTGTTGTCTATATAAACACAAATTAATCCCTATCTGGGTCGGGCTAAAATTAAGAAGCGTGAAATTGACATCATGGAACCATCACAACGAACATTGGACAATGATGTAGAGCCGCCCGATAAGCGAGTCTTGCGCAGAAGAACGCTCAAAAAGGCAATTGCATCTTACAATAATCAAGCGATTTCTATGGAAGTAATTTTGCGTGATATTTCGGATACTGGTGCCAAAATAAAACTCAAGGACAACGACATTCTTCCAGATCTCTTTTATCTTTTTGTTGAGATTGATGCAATCGGTGTTGAATGCAAAGTAATTTGGCGCCGTGGGCGAGAAATTGGTGCAAAATTTATCTCTGAAGTGCAACAGGTTAGAGCAGGGCGTACTCAGGTGGTGGATCCAACTATCGACCGCACCAAGGTCTCGATTCTTCGTAAAAGGCCAACATCCTAAAGTATCTTCCATGCTTTACGGCTTATATTAGCTATCAAATTACCAGTTTAAATATTGTGCCCTCAAAGGCATCTTTTCCACGTCCGATTGTGCGGAACGCCGATGAAAATAACCCTCCACGGTTTAAAGTATCATCGGCGATTTCGATCATTTTGATGTTTGGGGTGATTTCTGCGGAAAGCCCGCGCATTTTCTCTGCAAGTTGTTGCTCATTATGTGAAGGTTCAAGCGCCAGCGCGATAATGGCGGCGGCCGCCGGCGAACGGCTGATCCCGGCCCAACAATGAATAAGCAGCGGGCTGGACCAATCCCACAGTCGCGCAAATTCAATCAAATCCTGAACATGCTGTTTGGAAGGTGAGGTCAGTCCGGCCCTGTCTGTGGTAATGTCATTAAACTGCAAATGCAGGTGGTTTTTGGCTAAGATACCCTCAAGGCGCTCATGCGGCCCATCATCGCTCAACAGGCTGATCACCCGTTTGGCCCCGGATTGTGCAAGCGTTTCTTCAAGCTTGGACAAGGGGCAAATGTAGATGGTTTTTTTCACACCAATTTATCCAGCATTTCAAACCGTTGCAAAAATGCATTCTGCGCCTCCATTGTTTTAAGCGGAGTAACCGGAAAGTCTGTGGGAGAATAGCCCGATGGGCGGCCAAATATTTTGGTGGCTTCGGAACTGGAAAATCCAGCAAGTTCCGTTGCCTCAAAATAGGCTGAAACAATGTCGGCTTTCTTGATCAGTTTTTTGATTTTTGCGGGCGTTTCTGCCGGCAGGCCAAAGCGCAAATGGATGGCCGTTTGCAGCCGGTGTTCGACCTCTTTGTAATCACCGCCGATTATCGCCTTGAAGGGTGAAATCATATCGCCAATCACATATTCTGCCGCATCATGCAAAAGCGCCATCATGCGCTGTTGGGGCGTGGCATCGTCGACAAGGCTTGCAAAAACATCATCCACCACCAGCGAGTGTTGGGCCACTGAAAACGCGTGTTCACCAATGGTTTGGCCATTCCAGCGGGCAACGCGGGCAAGACCGTGGGCGATGTCTGAAATTTCGATGTCCAACGGCGAGGGGTCGAGCAAATCCAGCCTGCGGCCTGAAAGCATACGTTGCCATGCGCGCGGTTGATTATTAGCAGCCATCGAAACGCCCCTAGCTGCTTGCGTCATCATGGAGCGATAGGCTGCTCCATTGTGGCAATTGGGCCGTGAGTGCAATGCCATCGGCGGAAATTGGATTACCCGCAGCAATGGCTTTGGACAGGCGATCAAGCCGCATCATGGCAAGGCCCTGGCTTTCATTGGTCGAGCCTATGGTTCCAATAGCTTTGCCATCCGCATCAATCGGCGTGCCCGGTTCTGGCAAGGCCTGTTCTGCCTTGATGATAATAATCCGCCGTCTGGCAGTTCCACGATGTTGCATGCGCGAGACAACTTCCTGCCCCACATAACACCCTTTGCTGAAGGCAACGCCTGTGCCCTCATTTTCAAATTGGTCCATCATCGCATCATGCGGGAATGCCTCGCCAAAAGCATAGTCGCCACCGCCCGCCGGCATGCCGCGCGCAATTCGGTGTCCATTGTAATCGTTCAAACCAGCACTGGCTTCAAATACGGAAGAGAAAATGCGTGCGCCCATCGCCGTAAGCCTTGGGTCGATAAAGGCAAAGCCATCTTCAATATCAATGTCGTCCAGATCGAATTTGTCAGAATTGTTCCATGCGGCGAAGACCTTTAAACTGTCATCCGCTGCGGCAATTTCCACCGGGGTGCGCAGTTTGTAAAAAGTCATCCGCTTGATGAAATCAGCCGTCAGGCTTTCGCTAATATCAAACAGATAGCCTGTGCCGGTTTTTACGCAGAAAAAATCGAACAGGATTTTGCCCTGCGGCATCAGTAGCGCGCCAAATGTGGCCTCGCCCTCAACCAGCTTTTCCACATCGCAAGTGATCAGGTTTTGCAAAAACTCGGTCGCAACCTCACCATCAATACGCACCAGTGCGCGGTCGGTTAATTCAGCAGAATTCATCTTCTGGCCTTTCCGTCTTGCAATAGGCAAAAAGTCTAAGTAAGCCCAAGGCAGCAGCGCGGCAAGGGCAGGGATGAATTTTCATGGGGCAAACCTTCGACAGAATTTTTGAAAATGCAATTGTTGTCAATCACGATGGCCGCGCCGAACGCGATATTGGGGTTGCAAATGGCAAGATTGCCGCCATTGGTAATCTTGCGCAAAGTGATGCGGGTGAGCGCGTCAATTGCAAGGGATTGCATATTCTGCCCGGTGTTGTTGACACTCAGGTGCACTTTCGCGAACCGGGGCTGGAACACAAGGAAGACCTGCAATCTGGTTCACTTGCCGCCGTTATGGGCGGAGTGACGGCGGTCTTTGAAATGCCCAATACCAACCCGCTAACCACCAGCGAGGCGGCCCTGGCCGATAAAGTGGCGCGCGCCACCAACCGGATGCATTGCGATTTTGCCTTTTGGGTGGGTGGCACAAGGGACAATGTGGACGATCTGCCAGAGCTTGAGCGCTTGCCCGGAGCTGCCGGAATCAAGGTTTTCATGGGTTCATCCACCGGTGATCTTTTGATCGAAGATGACGAAGGTGTTGCTGCGGTGCTGTCAAAGGTTCGCCGTCGCGCCGCCTTTCATTCGGAAGATGAGTTTCGCCTGCGCGAGCGTGAACATTTGCGTATTGAGGATGATCCGCGTTCGCACCCCGTATGGCGCGATGAGATTGCCGCCCTTCAATGCACCGAACGGCTGGTTAATATCGCCCGCAAATGCGGTGCGCGCATTCATGTGCTGCATATATCAACTGCCGAAGAAATGGCTTTTTTACAGGCGCACAAGGATGTGGCAAGTGTTGAGGTAACACCGCATCACCTGACGCTGACTGCCGATGATTATGAGCGCCTCGGCACCCTTATTCAGATGAACCCGCCAGTGCGCGACAAGCGCCACAAAGAGGGCATTTGGCAGGGGCTGGATCAGGGCATTGTCGATGTGCTGGGTTCAGACCATGCGCCCCATACCTTGGCCGAAAAGCAAAAACCCTATCCCGCATCCCCATCTGGAATGACCGGGGTGCAGACCCTTGTGCCGATGATGTTAACCCATGTGAATGCCGGTCGATTGACGCTGGAACGCTTTGTCGATCTCACCTCGGCAGGCCCGGCGCGTCTTTTCCAGATTGCCGGTAAGGGCCGTATTGCAGCCGGCTATGATGCTGATTTCACCATTGTTGATCAGGGGCGCACTGAGACCATCACCAATGAGTGGATCGCCTCGAAATGCTCATGGACACCCTATGACGGTGTCGAGGTTTCAGCCTGGCCGGTCGGCACAATTATTCGAGGTCGCCGTGTCATGTGGGAAGGCGAACTTGTTGGCGGCAGCGCCGGACAGGCCGTGCGGTTTATGGAAGGGCTGTGAGGGCTAAATCGGTCTGATCATCATCAGACAGGGATTGTCACTGCCCCATAAATCAGGAAACTCCTCGAATGGAGCGAACCCGCAGCTTTGATAAAACAATCTTGTGTTAGCGTAATGCACAGCGTCGGATTGCGCAGAAAGAGTTTTCACGGTGATAAATTGAATGGCTTGCTGTTTGCTATGTTCAATTGATCTCGTGATCAGTTTTTTGCCAATGCCTTGCCGGTGCCATGCTGGCAGAACACCCATCACATAAATCTCGATGTTCAACGGGTTATGGGTTTTTAACCCGATGAAGCCAATAGGATGATTGCCAGCAACACAGGCGAATATTTCCAGATGCTTCACTTCACGAATATAATTTTCACGAGCAGATTCAATGCCAAACCATTCTGGCAACGCTTCCAGTATCGACCGGCAAATGGTGACTTTGTGGTTGGCTGCCGGGATGATTATTTTTGCATTTTCTTCCATTTATAATCTATATTCTTTTTTATGCTTGGAAATGGAGCGTCCTTGTCACCGGCCATCCATTCATCAATCACCGATTCAGGAATTGAAATATCTTTGCACGCAAGTTTCATGCCGATGCTAATCAATTCATAGGTATGTTTTCGTTCGTCAGACAACGCTCATTTCTCCTGATGAGCGACCACATAGGCGGTTAATACTGCTGCCATTCGGCCCGTGTAACCTTTTGGGTTCTCTGATTTGAAAAATTCCACCACTTCTTCTGATACCCGCAGGCTGACATTGGGTTTGATACGCGGTGGTGTAACCTTGGCATCTTTCCAAAACCATTCGCCCAGCGCCGGAATATCGCTATAGTCAATTTCAGAATCAGGCAGCACAGCAAGCTCTTCAGTTGTTAATGGTCTTGTATATGGCTTCTTCATATATATGGCTTCTTCATATTGTTGTTTCTTAATTTTAGAATTGAAGATTATTTGTAACCGGGTTTGTGTTGCCAATCAAATCGGCAATCCGGCGCTCACCTTCACTTCTTCCATCACCGCATAGGTATGGGTTTCGCGCACACCGGGAAGTGCAAGCAGCACGTCCGATAAAAAAGCCCGATAGGCGGCCATATCGCGAACCCGGGTTTTCACCAGATAATCAAAGCCACCGGCCACCATGTGGCACTCCATGACCTCCGGGGCGCGTATGGCGGCGCGGGCAAAAGCCTCAAACACATCCTTGGTGGTGCGATCGAGCTTTACTTCCACAAACACGGTCATGCCAAAGCCCAAAAGGCTGGCATTCAACCGGGCTGAGTAACCCTCGATATAGCCGTCGCGGGTGAGCCGCTTAACCCGCTCATGCACGGCGGTCGGTGAAAGGTTTACCCGTTCCGCCAGTTGCAGATTGGTGATCCGGCCCTCCGATTGCAGAATTTTCAAGATATTTCGATCGGTGTCGCTGATAGATGAATTCACTGAAATTTCCCGCAAATTAGATTATATCCCAAACATTTAACGTAAAATATGAATTTAATTCAAGTATTATCGTGATGTAATAGGAGATATATCTATTCAGGATCGCGCCCATGCTTACCCAACCATTGCCCCGTTTTACCGCTCCCTATGCCGCTGATGATGGTGAGATACTCACCCAATTATGCCGAAATGTGGATTTCAGCAACAGCGCTAAGGCCCGCATCGAAAATGATGCAGAAAGCCTGATTGAGGCCATCCGCTCGCGGGCCGGGAAAATCGGTGGGTTGGAGGATTTTCTGCGCGATTATGCGCTTTCCACTCGCGAAGGTCTGGCGCTCATGGTGCTGGCCGAGGCTTTGTTGCGCATTCCCGACAAGGCAACACAGGATAAGCTGATCGAAGACAGGCTGGGCATTGGCGATTGGGAGCAAAAGCAACAGGCAAGCACATGGTTCGTTTCCATGGCGACCTGGGGTTTGGGGCTTTCGGCAAAAATCATTCATTCGGATGATAATGCAAGTTCTATTCTTGGCGGCATTACCAAACGCCTGGGCGGTCCTGCTATTCGTGAGGCGACCAAGCAGGCAATGCACTTTATGGGCCATCAATTTGTGCTGGGCGAGAACATTGAAAAGGCAATTGCCAAAGCCCGGCCAAACATTGCCGATGGATATCAATATTCCTTTGATATGCTGGGCGAGGGGGCTCGTACAATGGCGGATGCGGAGCGTTATTTTAACGCCTACGCGCAGGCAATTGAAGCGATTGGGCAAAAGGTGGGCAAAAAGCCTCTGCCGGACCGGATGGGTATTTCGATCAAATTGTCAGCGCTTCACCCGCGTTATGAGGCGGTGCAAAAGGCGCGGATCATGGATGAGCTGGTGCCAAAATTGCTCGAACTTGCGCTTACGGCCAAGCAATATGACTTGAATTTTACCGTTGATGCGGAAGAATGCGACCGGTTGGAAATATCGCTGGAGGTGATTGCCGAAACGCTGGCGGACCCACGTCTGGCTGGCTGGGATGGCTTTGGTTTGGCGATACAAGCCTATCAAAAACGTGCGCTTGCGATCATCGACTGGGCTTATGATCTGGCAAACCATCTTGATCGCAAATTGATGGTGCGGCTGGTTAAAGGTGCCTATTGGGATACGGAAATTAAGCACGCGCAGGAGCAGGGCGTGAATGATTTTCCGGTCTTTACCCGAAAGCCCGCAACCGATGTTTCCTACCGCGCCTGCGCCCAAAAATTGCTCGAATATCGTGCGCGGCTTTTCCCGCAATTCGCCACCCATAATGCGCTAACCGTTGCGACAATTCTGGAAATGGCCAGAGATGTAAGAGGTGATGCAAAGGGTTTCGAATTTCAACGCCTGCATGGCATGGGCGAAGATCTATATGCAATCATCACGGAAGAACGCGGCATTCCCTGTCGCATATATGCGCCGGTCGGTGGCCACCGTGACCTGCTTGCCTATCTGGTTCGGCGCCTGCTGGAAAATGGTGCAAATTCCTCCTTTGTTGCCAAGGTGGGGGACCCGAATGTGCCGGTAACTGAGCTGCTGCGGCACCCGGAGGAGGCAATAAATTTTGGCCGCGAACCGCGCCATCAGAGCATAAAATTACCAAAAGACCTGTTTGCCGGGCGCAGGAACAGCGGCGGGCTGGAATTTGGTTCCGCACAACAATTGAAAGCGCTGATTGAGGAAGTAGGAGCGTTTGAAAAGAAAACCTATTCCGCCACATCACTGATTGATCGGATGAATGAGGAAAAGCAGGGCGATGCGCATGAAATTATCAGCCCGGTAGATGGTGACTCAATCGTTGGAACGGCCCGTTTTGCCACTGCTGAAAATGTCGATCACGCGGTGAATATTGCAAATGATGCGTTCCCGGTGTGGGATCAAACCCCGGTTGCCCAACGTGCTGAAACGCTCAATAAAATGACCGACCTGCTGGAAGAAAACCGTGGTGAATTGATCTCTCTGCTTTCGCGCGAGGCCGGAAAAACGCTTGACGATGGTATTGCCGAATTGCGTGAGGCGGTGGATTTTTGCCGTTATTATGCAAATGAGGCCATTGCCAATCTATCATCACAAACCCTGTTGCCCGGACCGAGTGGCGAGGAAAATCGCTATTTTTTGCGCGGGCGCGGCACGTTTATTTGTATTTCACCGTGGAATTTTCCCTGCGCTATTTTTCTGGGCCAGATCAGTGCCGCATTGGTTGCGGGAAACTGTGTCATTGCAAAACCGGCGGAGGCAACCAATCTCATCGCTCATTGGCTGATAAAGCTGTTTCACCGCGCAGGCGCGCCAAAAAATGTGCTGCAATTGGTATTGGGCAAGGGCAGCGAGATTGGCGCAAACCTTATTGCGCAACCGGATATTGCCGGCGTGGTTTTCACCGGCTCAACAGCCACCGCGCAGGCGATAAACCGCACATTGGCGGCAAAAACCGGGCCCATCGTGCCTTTCATTGCTGAAACCGGCGGTATCAATGCGATGATTGTCGATGCATCCGCCTTGCCGGAACAGGTCTGCGATGACGTGATCACTTCTGCATTTCGTTCCACCGGTCAACGCTGTTCGGCGCTGCGGCTTTTATGTGTGCAAGAGGACGTAGCCGACCGACTGATTGATATGATTAAAGGGGCGGCAAATGAATTATCCCTTGGCAATCCCGCTCTGCCGGAGGTGGATTTAGGCCCGGTGATTGATGGGGCCGCACGAACCCGGATTATGGAGCATGTTGAAAATATGCGCATCAGTCACCCGGTTCATTGTGCCGGGGAAAAACCTGATGAGCACATGAAAAATGGCTACTGGGTGCGCCCGCACATCATCGAGCTTGGTGCGGTTTCCGAACTTGGCGAAGAGGTTTTCGGCCCAATTTTACATATTGTGCGCTGGAAAGCGGCAGAGCTGGATACCCTGCTGGATGATATTGACGCGATGGGCTTTGGCCTGACGCTCGGCATTCATTCGCGAATTGAGGCGTTTTCCCGCAAGGTGACGCGCCGCCTTGCCCACGGCAATATCTATATCAACCGCAATATGATTGGCGCGATTGTCGGCAGCCAGCCATTTGGTGGTTCAGGCCTTTCCGGCACCGGACCAAAGGCTGGCGGACCGCTTTATCTCACCCACTTTACCCGCGAGCAGCACGTCTCTGAAAACACCGCCGCCGCTGGCGGCAATGCTTCCCTGCTGGTGTTAGACGATGGCTAAGTTTACCGGGCAAAAAACTACTCTACACAATGATTGGCGACCGCCAGTTTTTTGAATAAATGCGGTTTTGCAACGGCACTTGGTGGATAGTCTGCTATGCGGCGCTGAAATTCCGGGTTGGTAAATGCGTTGCGGAAGCTCGCAACATCCTGCCAAACCGCGTAATTCACGAATGTTGAGCTTCCGGCGATGCCCTTATGCAATTGGGTCGATATATATCCCGGTTGTTCTTTCATAAAGTCCGCATCATGCGCCCAAGCCTTAAGCAACGCCTCTTCATCTTCAGGCGACACAGTAAGTAAATTGATCAACACTGTCGGGCCTTCATCCACTTGCATTTGATCGGCTAGTGTTACAATTGCGTCCAGATTTTCAAACCCTGACATTTCAATTCCCTCCATTGATATTGTTTGCATAGATAGCGTGCTATGCAAACAATATAGCGCGCTATTTAAATATATCAATAGCCAAAACAAAATTTTCCATAGGCAGTCGCTTGACATGATACCAAATAGTATTATATATGTAGTACCAAATGGTATCACAAAGGTACAATGTCTAATGAATATGATTGCAGAGCAGGGTGCCTTTCGGGCGCTCGCAGACCCCACAAGGCGTGAAATTCTCATGCATCTCGCCAATGCGGATATGACCATCGGAGAAGTCTCCGGACATTTTGATATGACCCGCGCTGCGGTAAAAAAGCATTTGATCATTCTGGAGGAGGGGAGGTTGATCTCGGTCCATGCCAAAGGCCGCGAGCGGATCAACCGGCTCGAACCACTCGGCATGAAATCAGCCTCTGAATGGCTCAACTATTTCAGCCGGTTCTGGGATGCGAAACTGGACAATTTGAACAAAGTTATCGAAGCGCATGAAAGTGCAAAAAAGGAAGATAAAAATGACTGAAACAACGACAATTCACAAAACTCTGTTTTTTGCCGCATCGCGTGAGACGGTTTGGGAGTTTCTGACGGACAAGGAAAAGCTGGGCCAATGGTTCTATCCGGCCGAAGCCAACCTTGCTGATGGTCAAGATTATGTATTGTTGCATAAACAGGAAGATGGGTCTTACACCAAACAATGCTGGGGCTCGGTTTTGGAAATGGAGCCGCACTCAAAAATGGTGTGGTCATTTTCGATCGCCCCGCTCAATGGCGCGATGACCACAATCACCTGGACCTTGGAAGAAGCGCTTGGCGGCACCCGCCTGCGATTGAAACATGAGGGCGTTGAAGCCGCTGGTATGGGGCTGCTTATGGGGCTTGATAGCGGTTGGGACAGGCATTTTGGAAACCTGCGTGCAGCCGTTGCCCAATAAATCGTTATCCAAAAAACCGGCCCCGGAATTGTGTCCAGGGCCGGTGAAACTATAATGAAACGGCTAGGGTTCGGACCCTAGGGGTCAGGACCTATTAATCTCACACAATTCTGTTTGGAAAGAAGTATTCGAATGGTTGTAAAAAAGCGCAAGGGCAGATCGGGATCTTTTCGAGCATTTGTTGCAACCAGGCGGGTACTTATCTCCAAACCCTTTGGGCGCGGTTAATTTGATTGCTTGCCCTTCGGGCGCTCTGCTTGCGAAAGGTTCACTGGACCTTTCGTCGGGCAAGCCCGATGAACAAGACATCGCCGTCGTAATATCTTGAAAATATTAATATTGCCTGCGATATTCCTTCTGTTCAGCAATCAAATTAACCAGCGCAGAATGGATGAAATTAATAGGTCCTGACCCTAGATTACCCGCTTATTATGCCTGGCAATAATATCAAGCTCCAACGCCGCGTTGCGCGATAGGGGTAGTTTGCTCGCCCATACTACATCGCCGCGGGTAACCCCAATGTCCTTCAATATATACTCTTCCAGCGTCAGCATTGTATCGAATGCCTGGCGATCAGTCTTTTGTCTGCTGCGCGTGGCAACATAATCCGCCAATGCGGCAATGCCCGATAAGACTGGCTGGATTATTACGGAAAATTCGCTCGAATTTTTTGTGGCGTGGGGAGCCTGAACTTCGCTTGTTGAAACCATGGTCATTATGCAATCTCCTGTTGATTGAAATTTGTTGGCTGCTGTTCTGCTATAGACAATGGTCTTCGGATATGTATAAATCAAACGAATAGAATTGAATGCATCTTTGATATTTTTTGATAGATAGGCAAGCCATTGAACGCACCCCAAAATATACGCACTCCATTACTGGAGCTGGATTTGCTAAAAACACTGGTTGCAATTGCCGAGACCGGAAATTTTTCTGCCGCCGCTGAAGTGGTTTTCAGAACACCGTCAGCCGTATCCATGCAGGTTAAACGGATTGAGCAATTGCTCGGCCGTCCGGTATTTAATCGTGATTCCCGTTCGGTGACCCTAACCGACGATGGCGAAATATTGCTTGTACATGCACGAAGACTGCTGGCGCTCAACCAGCAGATTGTGGCGAAATTCATTACGCCGGAAATTTCCGGGGTCGTGCGGCTTGGTGCAATTGATCATGCGACCGAACAGTTTTTACCCGGTGCATTGCGCAGATTTGCTGAAACGCATCCAGGTATTACGGTTGATGTTATGGTAGAAAACTCTGCATTGCAGGAAAAGATGATTCTGCAAAATGAGCTGGATATTGCAATTACTACAGTTTGCCAAAAAACCGCACAGGAAACCGGTGCTGAAATCCTCTATTGGGAAAAACTGGTTTGGGCCGGACTAAAAGGCGGCATTGCAGCTGAACAGACACCGCTGCCGATTTCTGTGTGGGAAGAGGGATGTATCTGGCGCAAGGTTGCGCTTGAAGGGCTGGAAAAGCAGCAGCGAGACTATCGAATTACATTCAAAAGTGCCCATATTGCCGGACAGAAAGCAGGGCTTATGGCCGATCTCGCGATCGCACCTTTGCCGGCTTCTTCCTGTGAGGGGAATATTGTTGCGCTTGATGCGAGTTTCGATCTGCCGGAATTGCCTAATTACGCATTAGGCTTGCTGGTTTCAAAAAATGCCACGCCACCAATAACCGCCGTGGCCAATCATATCAGGGCGATGTTTGCCGATGTATAAAATGAAATCACTTCAATAGGCTCAAATCTTGTGTGAGCCTGCCCTCGGGCCTGTCCCGGCGGGTGCGATTTGAGTGAGGTTTTTTTGATGGCTCAAATCTTGCGCTTTACTATGTTCAACGTGCGATTTGAGTGAGGTTTTTTTGATGGCTCAAATCTTGCGCTTCACTATGTTCAACGTGCGATTTGAGTGAGGTGCTTTTGATGGCTCAAATCTTGCGCTTCACTATGTTCAACGTGCGATTTGAGCCGATCATTCAAGCAACAACAATTGGTGAGTTCGTCGGCACTCTGCGGTAAAGGTCAATAATATCTTGATTGAGCAGACGGACACAGCCGCTTGATACAGCCTTGCCAATGCTCCAGGATTCAAGCGTTCCATGCAGCCTGTAAAGCGTGTCGGTTTTGCCTTTAAATATATAAATCGCCCGTGCCCCAAGCGGGTTATCAAGCGCCGGTGGCATGCCACCATTCTTGGCACTGTATTTTTGCAATTCCGGCTGACGCGCGATCATTTCGTCTGGTGGGGTCCATTTTGGCCATTGTTGTTTCCAGCCAACCCGTGCCCGACCCTGCCATTCAAAGCCTGCCCGTCCAAGACCAACCCCATAGCGCATGGCCTTGCCGCCTTCCTGCACCAGATAAAGGTAGAAGTTTTTGGTATCAACTACGATGGTGCCAACCCGTTCACTGGTTTGATAATCGACTTGACGACGATAATATTTGGCCGGTACTTTCCTAAGGTCAATACCAGGAATAGGAAATTGCTCCAGCGGCAATGGGCCATACATCAGGGCATAGTTGCGGCTAAAGCTGGGTGCGATTGGTTTGGTAACCTTGGTGGTTCTGGCGCAGCCCGATAAAAAGAGACCTGTAAGGCTTGCGGCTCCCGCAACAAAATTTCGCCTTGAAGTTGATTGATTGGCGGGCCGGACTTCAGACTTGCCTGAAGTTGTGATTATGGGATTTGAATATGTCATGATGATTTTACTGTATTATTGAAGTTGGGATTGGTTTCTCCCCGAGACCGGGAAGAAACTGGAATTTGGTTCGTTATGCCAACGGTTACACCTGATTGCGCAAGTGATGGTCGATCTGGCAATCGCAGGTATGAGCCATGATTTTGGTTATAAAACGACAACTCGTGTACCCTTTGGAACCCGCTCATAAAGGTCAATTGCGTGCGAATTAAGCATGCGTATGCAACCATTTGAAACAGACCTGCCGATTGAAGATGGTTGGGTTGTGCCGTGGATCCGGTAATAGGTATCGCGGTTGCCCTTGTAGAGGTAGAGCGCCCGCGCACCAAGCGGATTTTTCGGCCCACCGGGGACACCTTTTGCAAATTTGGCATATTTGCCAGGGTCGCGCCGTATCATATTGGCGGTCGGGGTCCAGCTTGGCCATTTGACCTTACGTTTGATGATCGCTTCGCCCTTAAACGCCAAGCCGGCTTTGCCCACACCAACGCCATAGCGTCTGGCCTTGCCGAATCCTAGCATCAGATACAAAAAATGGTTGCGTGGGTCGACAACGATTGTGCCCTTGCGATAGCCGCGAAAACTCACAGTTTGTGGTTCAAATTTCTTGGCAAGTTTAAAGCGTTTTTTTCTTTTTGCCGCGAGGGCTGGAAAAGTGGTTGTGATTGCGCCTGCTGTTCCGGCAAGCAAAAAAATGCGTCGTGAGATCATAATTCTATCCAATTCATTAGACTTTTTTGAAAAACAAGCGCCGGATTGGGGCGCTAAATATTCGACAAAAAGTCAGGCAATCGGAGGACGAAAATGATCGCTAGACGTATTTAAAACAGAGGATATATCATTGGGAGGGGCAAGATATAGACGTGGGTTTGGATGGTAGCTTGCAAATTCTGATGCCGCCAGGCCACAATCGGCGATGCAATGAATATCATTGACCGGGCTCATATACTGGGCTGCAGAGCAGCAGTCATCGAATGAAGGGGCTGACAAAATTTCTGTGGCAAGGTTTGTGGAAAACTTGATGACCGGCAAAGTATTGTCGCCTGTATCGATGTCGCTGTTTGCCAATCCATTCAATCCATCGTGAAAATGCGGTGTCAGGTCGGCAAGCACGTGGCCGCCAACAAACACTATCATAATCAAATAGATGATATAATTTCGCATGAATGTTCGATAAGCTATATTCCTTACCGATTCCACAATAATAAGATCAAACTCCCGTGATCACAAAAATATTATCTTATTGTTTGGCGCGGGTAATCATACCAAAAAGGTCGCGCCGATCATTCGGGTCAGCATGCATCATAATGTGCACTTTTGCTGGCACACTTAGCTGGCACACTTAATTAAGCAAAATGCCAGTTGCTGGATAGGGCGAAGAATTGAGGGTTAGCCGAAGTTACCTTCCTCACGCCATACCAATTACTCGCTTTAGGGCGGTAAAATGTTGCTGGGCAAATTTTTCAGAATCGCGGCGGATTTGTATGGCAGTTTGCTCGACCACATCATCCGCGATGATTTGCAGGCTCAATCCGGTGGACATGGCCAGCACCTGCTGGCGGCAGGCCCGTTCAAGATAATAAAGATCATCAAAAGCCATGGCGACGCTCGCAGCCGAAACCACTACACCGTGATTGGCCAGAAACATCACATCAATTTGCTGGTTTGCCTTAGTTGCCGCGGCTATGCGTTCGCCTTCATCTTCTGTGACCGCAAGACCACCAAATTCATCGTCATAACCAATACGCCCGTGATAGCGGCACGCGGTCTGGTGAGCGTTGAGCAACCGGCCGCCTTTAAGCATGGCGAGCGCAGTCGCATAGGGCATATGGGTGTGCATTATCGCCTTGTGGCGCGGGTTGGCCCGGTGGCTGGAAATATGAATATTGCGGGCGGACGCTTCTACCTCGCCGTCACCCTCAAGCACCTTGCCTTCGCCATCAATGAGCAGGAGTTTTTCAGCCGTCATTTCCGACCAGTGCACCCCGTAGGAATTGATCAAATAGCGCTCTTCTGCACCCTCGCATTGCACCGAGAAATGGTTGCAGATGCCCTCGTGAAAATCAAAATGAGCTGCCAGGCGGATCGCTGCTGCCAAATCATCGCGGTCCTGTTGAATGGCGGTTTGTACAGGTTTATCAAGCATAAGTGGCTCCATAACGGGATTTGGCTGATCGGTTGTCAGTTGGTTTGTACGAAATAATAGGTTAGCGCGTAAATTTTATGAGTCCAGTGCGAAATAGTTCCGCTAATTTAATTGGGTTCAGGTTCTAAATCCACAATGCCAATGTGATAGCGAGTTAACAACGAGCCGCCACTTATGTGGCGCGTACAAAGTGATCGCACGTGGCGTAGTCGCGCAAGATCACGAATCTAGGGTCAGGCCCGTGGTTTGCCGTTAGGCAAAGCAAAGGAATGGCCGTGAGAGAAATAAATTAGCAGAATTTAAAATAATGCCAGCCTTATTTATCGCTTGGAGCATTGGTGAATTGGAATTAGGGTTGAGCCATGAGCAACAAATTCGAAGCCCTGCATGCGGTTCTGCCAAATTATCCTGATGATGCCTTTGAACGATTGGCGAGCCTTGTTCAGCCGGTAACCTTGCCGAAGGATGCCAGTCTTTTTGCACCGGGCGATTCCTGCAAACAGGCCTTCATTCTGGTCAGCGGCGTTGCCCGTGTTGAAGTGGTCTCAGAGGCCGGGCGCGAGGTTATTTTGTACCGGGTTGAGCCGGGCCAAACCTGTTTGATGACCACGGCGTGCTTGTCGTCCGATGCCAATTACAGCGCCTATGGCATTACCGAAACAGAGGTTGAGGCGGTGATATTGTCGAAGCCTGACTTTCTGGCGCTGATTGGGCGCTGTCCGATTTTTCGCAATTTCATTCTGGGAAGTTACGGCGCGCGCTTTGCCGAATTTATGGTGTTCGTCGAGGAAATGTTGCTGCAGCGGGTCGATGTGCGCCTGGCAAGGTATTTGTTGCAGCACCGGGGTGAGGGCGGCGCGATAAAACAAACTCACCAGCATATCGCCACCGAACTTGGCTCTGCCCGTGAGGTAATTTCCCGCGTGCTGAAAGAGTTTGAGCACAAAGGCTATGTGAAACTAAGCCGTGGCAAAATCGATGTGGAAAATGCAGGTGGGTTGAGCGCATTGGGGTGAGGGTGACTGATAATAAACTACAGCTTTACGCCAATCATTCTAAAACCCTCATGCCTCAAGCCTGTCGAAGGGCGAGGGAGGTTTTTGCTCAACTTCTCTCCATTTCGAGAGTTTGAATAAAGGATGTGTCAACTTCACGTTCGGCGTGCCATGCATCATGGGCCGCCTGCATACGCAACCATATGCCAGCACCATCGCCAAACAGTTTGCCGAGGCGCGCAGCGATATTGGCAGAGACAGGTTTACGCTCATTCAATATGTCGTATAGCTGCTGGCGGGAAATGCCTAACATGGTTGCAATTTGAGTTTTTTTAAACCCGGTATCAGGTAGAATGTCAGTTAACAATGCCCCAGGGTGAGAAGGGCAACGGTCAGGATCACGGACTGCGATATATTCGGTCATATTTGTTTGCTCCTAATGGTATTGTTCAAGATCAATGGCATAAGCATCGCCATTGGCAAATTCAAATGTAATGCACCAAGGGCCGTTGACATGAACGGTATAACGAGTTGGGTTATACCCGCTTAAAGAATGAAAATTGAAACCCGGAAGCATCATGTTTTCTGCAGTCTTGGAAATATCAAGACGATCTAAACGGATGATAATACGCCTAGCCAATCTCGCATCAATTTTGGACCGCTTACCCGCCCACAATGCAGCAAGTTGTTTGTTCTTGAAGGTCTTAATCACGTAAGCAATATGCTTACAATAAGTGCGTTTGTCAATAGACTGCTTACAAAGATACTCACCCGCCCATCACAACAACATTGCCAATGTCGGGTCGGGAGCTGCCGCCGGTGATTGAGGCCCAGATTGCCGGCACGCTATCAAGCCCGTTGTGATGGGCAACGCTTAACCAGCTACTGCTTTCTTTGGCAATACCGCGCCATGAGGCATCCATTTTTTTGCCAAGTTCAGCAGAACCCCAGTCCTTGCGACGCTTGTCGGCCCATCCAGGCGCAAAAAACAATGTAGGCTTCACGCCGGGAAGGTTTTTGTCTGAACCAAGCTGGTTCCAATGGCTCATGCCCACGGCGCAGGAATATTTTAGCATATCACCAAGATGGCTGTGCAACGCCAAGCGCACAGTGGCACTTCCCGCCATATCGACAAAAGTAGCCGGGTTTTGCTCGATTTCATCAATGATATTGTCATAGGCAACAACCTGATCGTAAAGGCCAAGACCGTTGCAAAATGAAACATTGCCGGTTCCCGTAAGCCCGACTATTTTGGGCCCATTTGGTTTGCGAGCGGCCAAAAAGTGGGCCAAGCCAATGCCGGTTTTGGACGATGCGGAACCAATAACTATCTGTTCGGCACCAAAAAATGCGCTCTCACTCAAAAAATCATCCAACAGGCATGAGGTGGCAAGCAGCGGCTGCAACAGGGCGCGCAAATCATCATCGTCACTGTTTGGCGTCGTGTAATAGGCGTTGTAAATTTGCGGCAGGTCTTTGCGATGCGCGGCCCCATCGACAAACCCCGTATCGCGAACATTTTCTGGCGTCACAACCACGGATGTGGCAATCGGCCAAAAGCCATAATAGCGGCTTCCAACTTCAAGCGGCCCGGTGGTTTTGGTGACAATGCCAAAGCCCCATGCGGGCACTTGGCCAAAGCCCTCGCGGTCGATGGGGAAAAACTTCCAATAGCCAATAACCTCGCCAATTGATGCATAGGTGATGGTGTTTGCGGTAATTGCCAACCGCTCGATTTGAATGCGAGCCTGACCGGGCGCCAGCGGGGTTTCAGCAACCTCAATAATTTCCACATTATCAACGGCGGCGCGGTTTACCTGCATTTGGTGCATAATTTGGGTCCTGAGATTTATTTGAAGTGGAATTGGCGACCGTTATTCAATCACGTTTCTTGGGTTTATACACCCCGGTTTCCGGGTCTTTTTCCAATTCGGAAATTGTGCCCGCATTATCTTTTTCGGCTTTGCGAACCTGATTATTGGTCTTGGCCATTTCTTTTTTAAAGGCATTATAGCCATACCAGCCCAGCACACCGACGAGCGCCAGGGCGACTAATTGAACCATTGCTCTCTCCCAATTAATTTTGTTGCTGGCTCGCTATAACCCAAATCGTGACCATAGAGCGCGTTCTTCGACCGCGTTCAATGCGCCTTCGGTTAGTTGTTGGCTGATATCTGCGTTGAAAAATGAGCTGCTGATACCTGTTTTGCTGCGGCCGAAAAGACCTTTTTTTGCTTCGATCAATTTAAGGTTGGTGTCCTTACCATAAAGCTCTTTGAGCGATGAACGCATGTCGCCAATGCCATCCACAAGGCCAAGTTCGACGCCTTTTTTTCCAGCCCAGAACAGGCCGGTGAAAAGGTTTGGATCATCGCTTAGCCGGTCGCCGCGCGCCTGTTTCACCATGTCAATAAAGACATCATGGATTTCCAGTTGCAGGGATTTAAGATGAGCAATATCGCTTTTCTTTTCCGGTTTAAATGGGTCCAGCGTCGCCTTGTTTTGCCCGGCCGTATAGACCCGGCGCTCAACCCCGATTTTTTCCAGCAATTTAGGAAAGCCAAAGCTTGCTGAAACCACACCGATAGAGCCAACAATGGAGGAGGGATCAACAGTAATATCATCGCCGGCAACGGCAATCATATAGCCGCCGGAAGCAGCCACATCCTCAACAAAAACGTGGACCTTTTTGTTCTTCTCTTTGGCTAATTGGCGAATGCGCAAATAGATCTGCCGCGATTGCACCGGCGAACCACCCGGAGAATTGATGCTGATTGCAACGGCAGGCGCCTTTTTGTCGCTAAAGGCTTTTTCCAGAACTGTCGCGCAGGAGGCAAGGGACAGGTTTTGTTTTAAGGCCGATCCGCCAGATGCAATAACGCCTGAAAGGCGCACAACCGGAATTGTCACGCCCTTGTTTCTGAATTTCCTCGGAAGAAACTTTTTCAAAAATTCTCTCAATCTTTTTCTTTCAATTGCCCGTTTCGGGTCGCTCCATTTTTCAGCTTATTTGGCGCTTGTCGAGGTTAAATTCAAGTCGACGCCAAAAATTTCAGCCCACAGGTTAATGCTGGCTTCTGCCAAATGCAGGTGTAACGTATCCATCACCGGTTCGTTATTGGTGTTTATCAGCAATTTGCGCCAAAATCACTGGCAAAAGGTAGGGTTTAACCATGAGAACACGAGTTACCTCAATTGTCAGCAGAATATTGATCATGTTCATAGTCAGCATGATGGCCGTCGGCGCTTCTATGGCGCAACCGGAATTTTGGAAGCGGGAAGGGTGGAAAACTGATTTCAGCAAAACTTCAATCGATTATTCCGAGATTATGTCCGGTGGCCCGCCACGAGATGGAATCCCGCCGATTGATCGCCCGGTATTTGTGAGCGTTGCCGGCTATAAAGAGCTTTCAGACCGTGATCCGGTCATCGGGCTGGAAATTAATGGTGATGCCCGGGCCTATCCGCTCAGGGTTTTGATTTGGCATGAAATTGCCAATGATGTGGTTGGTGGCAAACCCGTCACCATCACTTTTTGCCCGCTTTGCAATGCGGCGATTGTGTTTGAGGCGACAGTCAATGGCAAAAAGCTGGATTTTGGCACCACCGGTAAACTGCGCAATTCTGATCTCGTCATGTATGACCGGGCCACCCAAAGCTGGTGGCAGCAATTTACCGGCGAGGCGATCGCTGGCGAGTATACCGGCACCTTGTTGAAATTTGTTCCGGCAAGGCTTGAATCCTGGGCCGAATTTTCCAAACGCAATCCTGATGGAAAAGTACTGATTCCCAACGATCCAAATATGCGTTCCTATGGTCGCAATCCTTATGTGAATTATGATATTTCTCCGATACCATTTTTGTATCGCGGTGCAATGCCGGAGGGCATTTCCCCGATGAGCCGGGTTGTGGTGGTACGTGGCAAATCCAAGGATGAGGCACCCTATGTGATATCCCTTGAGCGTGTGCGTAAAGAGGGGCCAATAAAGAATGGAGATGTGACGATTTCTTGGGAAAAGGGTCAGGCATCAGCGCTAAACGGCGCACAAATATCAGAATCGACCGATGTGGGCACCGTGAGCGTGGTGCGCAAAACCGGTAGTGGTGATAAAATTATGGTCTATGATCTGACATTTGCCTTTGTCGTCAATGCTTTTCATCCCGGTGTTAAAATTATTCAGTAGGTTAAATTAGCTATACCTGATTGTTTGATGTTGGATAAGTTGCGTATTTGACTTAAGAAACGTCCATGCAAAAATTAGCAATCAATATTGTAGTTTTGGCTGGCTTGACCATTGGCGTCATTGGGGCAACTCACGCGCAAAATGTTCGAACCGTGCCGGGCGCTGGACAAGGTCAAAACCCGACGGCCTCAGGCCAGGTTCTTGTGGCACCCTATGATAAAAAACTGATGAGACTGGCAGAAGTTCTTGGTTCAATTCATTTTCTCCGTGAGCTGTGCAAGGCCAATGAAGGCCTGCTATGGCGGAAAAAAATGGTTGCGATAATAGACGCCGAGCAGCCACGGCCGTTACGCAGGTCTCGGTTGATTGCTCGATTCAATCGTGGTTATGGCGCGTTCAATCGAACCTATCGAACATGCACACCTTCTGCACTTTTGGCGGTCGATCGGTATATGAAAGAAGGTGTTCTGCTGACCAGTCAGATAAATACCAGATATGGAAGATAGCAAACCGTGCTGATTTGGGCGCGTTAACCTTTTCTTTAATCCTTTGTGACGCGCCATGTTCTTCCTGATACAAATGATCAACTATACCGTAGTGACGGGGATCTGCGGAAAATCGGGGACCAAACGTGATTGAGCAAAATGAAGTCGTACTTGATGACATGATCATCGAGGAAAAAAGCGGGTAGCAGTCGAGTTTTTTCGCGAGGCATGGTTTGCCGCAATGGCTGAGGGAATTGAGCCACACATTCTAGCGGAATCTGCCTTGTATACTGCGCTGTCAGAACTGACCCGCAACCAAGGTGAAACCTGCGTTTCGGCGATTGTCAGCCAATTACCGCAGCAGGTGGAAAACGGTGATTTTCTGATTGACCGGGTAATTCAGTAAACTTTTTATTTACTTGTCAAAAGCGCCAATTTGTTATTCCTTCTCTTGTGTCTGAATTTGCTCTAGGAATATTTGGGGCCAATTGACTGTTGCAACCGCTCAGGAGCGCTTCAAGAACATGCGGGTTGGAATATATGCAAATAGAACCTGTTGCCGGATCTTCAATATCCTGCTGCCAGGCTTGCTTTTGTGTTTCAGCCTGTGGCTTCCAGAATTTGGGTATGCAGCAACACAAGATGCCGACAATCCGGCAGAGCTGACAATTGATGGCAAGATTAAAAAGAAGTCGGATAGAGCCCCCACAATTGGGGATGGTCCGCTGATTGATCTTCCTGAGCCATTGGAAATTCTGCCCCCAAAGGAAAATAATCAAAATGCTGGCGAGGGAAGTGAAGATAATTTTGATTTAAAACCGGATATCAATTCGGTCGAACTTCCTCCCATTCAACGCGACTTTTCAAAATTACCAAAGCCTGTGGCGCAAATGCGCAATCTCATAATGAAGGCAGCGCGCTCAGGCAAAATAGAAGATTTGCGCGAGTTGATAGGATCCGGTCAGGACATCACCATGTTATCGCTTGGCGGTATTGATGGCGACCCGATCGAGTTTTTCAAAAGCCTGTCTGGCGATGATCTGGGGCATGAAATTTTGGCCATTTTATTAGAAGTACTTGAGGCCGGCTATGTGCGATTAGATGCAGGCACCGACCACGAACTTTATGTTTGGCCATACTTTTTTGCCTGGCCTTTGGATCGCTTAACTCCGGTTCAAAAAGTTGAGTTATTTCGTATCGTTACCGCCGGTGATTATGAAGATATGCGAACATTTGGCGCTTATATTTTTTACCGGGTAGGCATTACGCCACAGGGCAGATGGCGGTTTTTTGTCGCCGGGGACTAAACCAAATTTTTTTAGGAATGGGGCAGAAATTTTCTGATCGCAACGGTCACCAGGGGCACAAATAGCGCCACCAGTCCATGAAATCCAAAGAACCAGATTTTCCCGGCAAGCGGTTCAAAAACTTCCGAATTGATGAAAACCCGGGCAAAATACCATGTAACCGCGATGCAAATCACCAGCAGTACTGAAACAAGTGTCGTTAGCATGGGAAAAATCGAGCGCCAGCGGGCGGATGCGTAAAGTAAAATCAAGGATATTACGACACCAATTCCAGCACCAGTTATAGTTGCTTTCATTTCCCAAAATGGATGCGAAAGACTGTATTTGGAAAACAGTCCAAACATTTGCAGAATGGCCAATAGCAGCAAGGCACCAGCCAGCGAAATCAAGTTTTTCATGAGGTTATTTCTGTTTGATCGGGCTGGGGTCTGGACTCAATTAGGAATAAGGCTGTGCGGCATCGCCATTCATTTTTCTCCTGGAATTGAACCATTTTATCTCCAACACAGCTCGTATTCTTAATTGAGTTCAGACCCTAATGCCTGCGTTAAAAAATACTGGCAAAATAATGCGCCTGGGCCCGATCACCTGCAAATCAACAAATGTTCATCCAAGCCAGCTTTAAAAGGCTCTCGGCTGTAGCCCCGCTTGAAACCAGCAGATGAAGTTATAAATTGAAAACACCGGCAGACCGGTTGCCGCTTTAATATCGGCGGCATAAGGCACCATATTCGTGCATTCCAGAACAATTGCCCCAACTTCCGGGTGGACTGTCACAAGTTTCATTGCCGCTTCAACATTTTCCGCGCGCGCCTTTCCCACGTCGAGCTGAAGGGAGTTGCCCAAAATTGAGGTGGAAAATTCGCTGTCCTCGGGTGTCCCCCCAATCGGGGTGTCCAATGCGCATCCGGCCTTCTCGAGGTGCTCTTGGCTCAGGTTTGCTGCAGAAATTGTCAGTATTCCAACCCTCTTTCCCGGAGGCAACAGGCGTTGAACCATTGGAACCTGCATTAAAGATGATGTGGCAACCGGGACCTTGAGGGCGCTCGATAGCTCATGTTGGAACAAGGTAAGAAATCCGCAAGTGGTGGTAATACCATCGACACCATCTTCCACAAGTTCGTGGGCCGCATCAAGAAAGCTATCGTATAATCCGCTGGCACTGTTTCGCACCACCCGGTCGGGCGATGCATCACGCACAATCTTGTAATGCACCGGAAACGGCCAGCTCAATGCATTGCCCATATCGCCCGGAATGCGGGGAAATTGTGTTTCCAGCATTAAAATTCCAACGCTTGCCCCATAGATGGATTTCCCCCCACTGGTCATGTTTAATTCCTCTCCTCATCAGGCAATTAAATGCGTGCATAGGCTTTCTTGCGCACGGTTACATAGGATTTCAGGGTCGTCAATTCATTGCCTGTTGCCCGTTCGCGGGCAAGTTCAGCGAGCAGGCGGTGAATTTGAATGAACCCGCATTTGTGGATATTATCTCGCAACCCGTGCGGGAGAGCAATGCACTGGTGAGTGAGTGGGTTGCATAATGATAATTTATCGATAAATCGTTGACATTGTCTAAGTTTACTGGAAGCATATAAAAAAGCGTGCGAAAAATCGCGTTCGGAGGAGTTTTTTTGGGGAAGTCATCAGCCAATAACAGCAGGCGGGTCGCCATAATTGGTGCCGGAATTGTTGGCGTTTCAACCGCGATATGGTTGCAGCGCGATGGCTTTGATGTGGTTTTGATTGACAAAGAAGGCCCGGCCGCCGGCACATCTTACGGCAATGGTGGCGTGCTTGCCTCGTGCGGCGTTGTACCGGTCAATGCACCCGGATTGATGAAAAGCGCACCCGGCATGCTGCTGCGGCCCGATAGCCCGCTATTTTTGCGTTGGTCATACTTGCCAAAAATGTTGCCCTGGTTGTTCAAATATTTAAGCAAGGCAAATCCACGCGATACCCGTCATGTGGCCAAAGCGCTGACCGCAATTCTGCATGATAGCGTTGAGCAACATCAGGCTTTGGCCGATGGCACCGGTGCAGAAAAATGGCTCAAACCGTCCGATTATATTTTCGTTTATGAAAACCGCGCCAATTTTCTGAAAGAAAGCATGGTCTGGGCGCTTCGTCGCGAAATGGGTTTTTGCTGGGAAGAGTTGGGTGCGGCGGCCTTTGATGAATATGAGCCGATATTCAAAGGCACCCGCCAGTTTGCCGTGAAAATGTCAGATCATGGGCACATTACCGATCCGGGAAAATATGTAACCGCCCTTGCCGACCATGTGGTGAGGCAAGGGGGCGAATTGGCAATTTGCGAGGCCCGTGATCTGGAAATTCAAAATGGAAGAGTCGCTGGCGTTTCAACATCCAGTGGATTGATTAAGTGCGATGAGGTGGTGATTGCAGCCGGTGTGTGGTCGAAGCCTTTGGCGGAAAAGCTCGGCATAAAAGTGCCAATGGAAACCGAGCGTGGCTATCATATTGAGCTGGTCAATCCATCACAAATGCCAAGGTCGCCAATGATGCTGGCTTCCGGAAAATTTGTCATTACCCCGATGGAAGGCCGTATCCGTTGCGCTGGAATTGTAGAATTTGGCGGGCTGGATTTACCCCCCAGCAAAGCGCCATTTGAATTGCTCAAGCGCCAGATTAATCAGGCCATGCCGGAATTGACCTATGATCATGTGGAGGAATGGATGGGCCATCGGCCCGCACCATCTGATTCCATTCCGCTTATTGGTCCGATTGCATCTGTTAAAGGTGCATGGGCGGGATTTGGCCATCATCATATTGGTCTGACCGGCGGTCCAAAAACCGGCCGCATGATTGCTGATATGATCGCCAACAGAAAAAGTAACATTGACCTTGCACCATTTAAGGTTTCGCGGTTCACTCATTAACGGAGTGCCTGGTTTATCCAAGATGCTGCCACTTGGAAAAACCAATTATAATAAAGGCAGCGGGAGATCAGTTATGAAACTGCTGAAGAAAATACTATTGGGAACAGTTGCCGCAACATTTGCAGTTGGTTCTGCAGCCGCAGCCGAAAAATGGGATATGCCAATGGCCTATTCCGCAACCAATTTCCATTCTGAAATGGGCGTTGTGTTTGCAAATAAGGTACGTGATTACACCAAGGGAGAGCTGGATATTACCGTTCATCCAGGTGGTTCGCTGTTTAAGGGTGGCGAAATCAAGCGCGCTATTCAAACCGGCCAGGTAAATATCGGCGAGCGCTTTATGGCGGCTCATGCCAATGAAGTTCCACTTTTGGGTTGGGATAATCTACCTTTTGTTGCAACAACTTACGCCGATAATGATAAGCTTTGGGCAGTGGCAAAAGGCCCGGTAACCAAAAAGCTGGAAGCGCTTAATCTGGTAACCTTGTATACCTGCCCATGGCCGGGTCAGGGTTTTTACTTCAAAAAAGAAGTGAAATCATCTGCTGATACCAAAGGCATTAAATTCCGCTCTTATAACACGGCGACCGCAACATTTGCCGAAGCATTGGGCATGGTTCCTGTTCAGGTTGAAGCTGCTGAATTGTCGCAAGCACTGGCAACCGGTGTTGCAGAAGCCTTTATTTCATCCGGCTCCACCGGCTATGACCGCAAAGTTTGGGAACATTTGACCCATTATTACAAAGTCAACGCCTGGCTGCCACGCAATTATGTCATGGTCAATAAAACCGCCTGGGAAGGTCTGGACGATGCGACCCGCGCGGCCCTCACCAAAGCTGGCGATGAAACCGGCGCTGCCTGTGCTGCAAAATCTGCGGAACTGGCAAACTGGTACTTTGAGCAGCTGGAGAAAAACGGCATGACCGTTACTGATGCGGGCCCTGAATTCCTGAAAGAACTACAGGCAATCGGTGCGAATATGCAGGCGACCTGGCTGAAAGATACAGGCGCTGAAGGCAAGGCAATTCTAGACGCCTATAACGCCAAATAAACCAATATTCACGGCCTCGGAATCATTCGAGGCCGTGTTTTTTGACGGGGAGGTAGCACGTGAGGGACTGGCAACCATTTTTAGGCCTGCCACTATGGGTATGGCTGTTTGTATTTCCAACACTGTTGGCAGCCTTTTGCCTGATAAATGGTGATGCAGCGGGCCGAATGTTGCGCCCGGTCTGGCGCTTTTTAGATAAAGTTTATCACGCTTCAGGCATGGTCGCAGCCGGGTTCATGGTGCTCATTTTGTTGCTGATTATCGCGCAGATGATCGCTCGATGGTCATCAATCACATTTCCCGGCTCCACCGAATATGCGGGCTACGCAATGGCCGCAACATCGTTTTTTGCACTCAGCCACGCACTCACCAAAGGCGCTCATATCCGGGTGTCTATTTTTCTGAAAATGAACAGATTTACAACCATGTGGCTGGATGCGGCCGCCATGTTGGTTGCCGCAATTACCGCCACATATTTTGCCCGATATGCGATAAAAACCAACGTCCTTTCCAAAATATTGAACGACCGGACACAGGGGCAGGATTTTGTGCCCGAATGGCTGCTGTCTTTCTTTTCGATGTTTGCCAATTCGCCAACAAAATGGGCGGAAATATGGGCCAATACAGGTTCCGAATGGGTTTATACCCCCATGTGGTTGCCGCAATTACCGATGTCGGTTGGAACGGTATTGTTGGCCATTGCCATATGGGACCATCTGACCCGATTGCTGGTTAACCGGGAAACCCAGATCAAAGGGGAGACCATAGAATGAGCGAATTATACACGACGCTAATTTTCCTCTTTGTACTTTTTCTACTGTTGGGCAGCTCCGTCTGGGTGGGGTTGGCGCTAATGGGCGTTGCCTGGGTTGGCATGGTATTGTTCACTTCGCGTCCTGCCGGTGATGCGATGATAACCACCATCTGGACCGGCGCTTCAAGCTGGACCTTAACAGCCTTGCCGCTGTTTATCTGGATGGGGGAAATTCTCTATCGAACCAGGCTATCGCAAGATATGTTTCGCGGGCTTGCCCCATGGTTGCGCTTTCTGCCCGGTGGCCTGCTGCACACCAATATTGCCGGTTGCACGATTTTTGCAGCCGTTTCAGGCTCGTCCGCTGCAACCCTGACAACAGTTGGCAAAATGTCGATCCCGGAGCTGCGCAAACGCGGCTATCCCGAACACATGATCATCGGCACTTTGGCGGGTGCTGCCACATTGGGGCTAATGATTCCGCCATCGCTGACCTTGATTGTATATGGCGTCACCATCAACGAATCGATCACCAAATTGTTCATGGCCGGTATTTTTCCGGGCCTTGTACTGGCCGGTCTGTTCATGGCCTATATCATGGCCTGGGATTTCTTCTCGAAAGGCAAGCGCCCCGACCCGGAACCGGAAATGAGCCTTGGTGAAATGTTTGCCGAAAGCCGATTTCTGATACCGGTTTTATTGCTGGTCACCGTGGTAATTGGTTCAATGTATTCAGGCTATGCGACCGCCACCGAGGCCGCCGCTGTGGGCGTGGTTGGCGCTTTGGTTCTGGCCTTATTTCAAGGCTCTTTGAGCCTCTCAACATTTACCGAATCCCTGATGGGCGCGACCAGAACATCCGCCATGATTGCGTTGATATTAATGGGCGCTTTCTTTTTGTCCCTGTCGATGGGCTTCACCGGTCTGCCAAGAGCGCTGGCCCACTGGATTGATGGGCTTAATCTATCGCCATTGGTGCTTATTATGGCGCTGACCGTATTTTATGTGGTGCTAGGCATGTTCCTCGACGGAATTTCTTCTGTTGTGTTGACCATGGCAATCGTTGAACCGATGATCCGGCAGGCGGGCATTGATGTGATCTGGTTTGGTATTTTCATCGTTGTGGTGGTGGAAATGGCACAGGTAACCCCGCCGATCGGGTTCAATCTGTTCGTGCTGCAGGGCATGACCAATCATGAAATGTCCTATATTGCCAAAACAGCCATCCCGATGGTTGGATTGATGTTGCTCATGGTGGTTATTCTGGTCATATTCCCAGAGCTTGCTACCTGGTTGCCGGAAAATATCCGCAGCAGACCGGGCGGGTAGGGCATGTTGAAAGATGGTGGCATAGTGGCTGCTCAATCAGCCGTGCACATTGCCCGGTGAGCAGTTTGCCATCACTTTTCTTGAGGTTTTGCGCAAACAATGGCCGTGCCATTTTGGTCGCGAGCCTGCTGGTTGGTCTGGTAAGTGGCACGCTGGCAAGCTTGATCAAGCCGCACATCAATATTTTGATTGCAGCATTGCTGTTTAACGCGTGCCTGCGGGTTGGGCCAAAACAGGTGCTTGGCGCGGTACAGGATCTTAAACTCAGCCTGCTCTTTGTATTGCTGTTGCAAATTGTTATGCCGCTCGGGGTGGCAATTATCGCAATTCTTGCCGGAATTAGCGGGCCACTGGTATTTGCGCTGGTATTGTTAACCGCAGCACCTTCCCTATCAGGAAGCCCACACCTTGTGATTTTGATGGGCTTTGATCCTGCACCCGCTTTACGGCAATTGGTGGTGGGAACAGCGCTTTTACCCATCACCATCATTCCAATATTGTTGCTGGTGCCAGAATTTGGCGATCTGGGCGAAATTGCATTGGCATCTTTAAAACTGCTGGCAATTATTGTTATCGCGGCAGCGATCGCCTTTGCCATCCGGTTGACTGTATTGAAAGAGCCTGGAAAAGAAGTCATTCAACAGATTGATGGCGCATCAACCATTTTGCTGTCAATCACTGTTGTTGGTTTAATGGCGGCAATTGGAGAGGCGTTTGATAATAATCCCGCCAATCTGTTTTTGACGCTGATTGTCTCGATTATTGCTAATTTTGGATTGCAAATTTCAACCGCTTTCGCGATGGCGCGTGGTCGATTTCAGGCACTGAGCGTGCCTATTGGTATTATCTCGGGCAATCGCAATATTGCGCTGTTTTTAACAGCCCTTCCGGTTGCGACCACCGAACCTTTATTGCTGTTTATCGCGTGTTATCAAATCCCGATGTATTTGACGCCAATTATCATGCGGCCGTTTTATCAAAAACTGATGCGACAGGTTTAGCGCTATGGCGTTGAAATAATCCTGAAAAGAATATTTGCGCGCAAGCGAGTTAAGCAACGAGCCGCCGTTAATACGGCGCACGCTTGTAGGCTCAACGCGATGGCGTTGAAATAGCCGTGAAAGGAATATTTGC
>JAJRQF010000059.1 GCA_024280375.1 Alphaproteobacteria bacterium
GCACGTGCTTTCCACTCAAACGCTGATCCAGAAAAAAGCCAAAAACATGAAAGTCGAAGTCAATGGCATTTTGCCCGAAGGCGTTAGCGCCAAGGACATCATTTTGGCCATCATCGGCGAAATCGGCACCGCCGGCGGCACTAGCTATGTGATTGAATTTTGCGGCGAGGCTATTGAAGCGCTTTCGATGGAAGGCCGCATGACCGTCTGCAATATGACGATTGAAGGCGGCGCACGCGCAGGCCTTATCGCGCCTGATCAAAAAACCTTTGATTATATTATCGGCAAACCAAAATCGCCAAAAGGTGAAGCGCTGGAAAAAGCCCTTGAATATTGGAAGAGCCTGAAATCTGACGAAGGCGCCCATTTCGACAAGGTGCTAAAACTGGATGCGGCCAACCTGCCGCCAACCATCACCTGGGGCTCTTCGCCGGAAGATACAATTTCAATCACCGGCGCTGTTCCGAACCCAGATGATATTGCAGATGAAAACACCCGCACATCCAAATGGCGCGCACTTGAATATATGGGCCTTAAACCCGGCACCGCGATGACTGATATTACCATCGACCGGGTGTTTATCGGCTCTTGCACCAATGGCCGTATTGAAGATTTCCGCCAGGCAGCAGCCGTCGTCAAAGGCAAAAAAATCGCCGACGGTGTTTCCGGCATGATCGTACCGGGCTCCGGTCTGGTGAAAGAGCAGGCGGAGAAAGAAGGGCTTGATAAAATCTTCGTCGATGCCGGTTTTGAATGGCGCGAGCCCGGCTGTTCCATGTGCCTGGCAATGAATGACGACCGCCTAAAACCGGAAGAGCGCTGCGCCTCGACATCAAACCGCAATTTCGAAGGCCGTCAGGGCTTTAAGGGCCGCACCCACCTTGTCTCGCCCGCAATGGCGGCGGCGGCGGGTATCGCCGGGCATTTTGTTGATATCCGCGAATGGGAGTGAAAGCTACACTAAGAAAAGATTTAGATATTGCAGCAGCATAAATGATTCAATTATTAAGATATTTGCCCAGACTGAAACACAACGGCCAAAAACAGATAATTCATAAACATGCTTGGCTCCGATTTTTTATCGAACAGTTAGATTACCACCCTCAAAAAATCTATCCACACCTCTTCCTTCTCCCCTTGCGGGAGAAGGTGGGCATCGCATAGCGATGGTCGGTTGAGGGGTACTAGAATCAGAACTGTTTAATTCAATCCAGCCGCTGCAATGACGGTATCGCAAACACTGTTGATTTCCTTCAACACATCGTCATTCCAAAAACGCAGGACAATAAACCCCATTGCCTTCAGCTTTGCATCCCGTTTTTGATCATATTCACTTTCTGCATGTTGAGAGCCATCAACTTCGACAATCAATCTATGTTCAGCACAAATAAAATCAACAATGTAGCAGTCAATTGGTACTTGCCGCCGGAATTTCATTCCCATCAAACGCCTACTACGCAGTTCATTCCAAAGCACTGCTTCTGCATCAGTTTGATTTGAGCGCATTGTTCTGGCGTGCTTTTTCAAGATTGGTTTAGCCGGATGATGGGGCATAGTTTTTATTTTATAAGTTACAATTGGCTGATTCAACCCCGCATCCGACCGCTCCGCGCCCACCTTCTCCCACAAGGGGAGAAGGAAGAAGAGAGCAATTAAACCTATTCCAACGGCAACATAACCCGCACGCCAAAGCGGTCAGACTGGCCATCATCGAACAGTTCAACCTGGCCTTTATGACTTTCAACAATTTGCAAAACCAGCGCCAGCCCAAGGCCGGAACCTTTTACATCCTGCCGGTCAGACAGCCGGTAAAACGGTGCAAAAACCTTTTCACGTTCATCTTTGGGAATGCCAGGCCCATGATCAACAATTTCCAGCATGGCAAAGCCATCTTTTGATCCAACTCGAATATCGACTGGCGGCTTACCATGGCGATAGGCGTTTTCCAGTAGATTTCGCACCATTCGCTGCATCAAACGAAGATCACCATTGATCAAAACAGACCGGCCATCAAGATTGCAATCTTGATATTGTGCATCATAGCGAGCGCATTCTTCAGCAGCGACAGCCAGAAGATCAATCTCCTGCCATGGCTCATGCTCATTATTGGCATCCAACCGGCTCATCAGCAAAATTTCATCCACCAGCTGATCAAGCTCATCAATATCCTGTTCCAGCGCTTTTTTACGCGGCTCGTCTTCCTGCCCCTTGAGCAGATCAATCCCCAATCGAATGCGTGAAAGCGGGGTGCGTAATTCATGGCTGGCATTGGCCAATAATTGCCGGTGCGCGCCGAGCAAGGTTTCGATTTTTTCTGCGGCTTGATTAAAGCTACCCCCTAATTGGGCAACTTCATCTTTGCCTTCAATCGCCACCCGCGTGGAAAAATCACCCGCCCCCATCGCTTCAACACCGCGTTGCAGCCGCTCCAGCCGCCGGGTCAAACGCCGCACCAACGGATAGGCGGAAAGCCCAATAATGATGGCAACAGAAGCTAAAAATAACAGAGGAGCCCAAAAAAAACGCGTATGGTTCTTCTTGATTTTGGTCACTAACCAGCGTTTGTCAGGCAATAAAATCTGCCAACCGGTATTACCGCGATGTCGAAACCGGTTGCTCGATTGTTGCTCAGGTGATGGTGCGGCAAAACTTTGTCCCGAACTTGCCAGAAGTTTTTTGTTCTCATCAAAAAGCGATATATCCAGGCCAATGTTTTCAGCCAGTTTGTGCACGGTACGTTGTTGGCGCTCCAATGGAGCTCCGACAGGTGCCAGCAATTCCACCGCAAGCCTGCCCGCGATACCAAAAGCTTCACGGTTAAACCGGTCGGCACCGGAAAACTGCCAAAGCACCCCGGAAATCACCACCACCAAAACCAGTGCAGCAATTATCGTCAGATAAATTTGAACATAAAGCCTGCGCATACCCTAATCTTGGCCTTAATCCTGAGTTCGTGCAAATAGATAGCCCGCACCTCGCACGGTAATCACCCGTTTGGGCTTTTTCGCATCATCTTCAATCTCTGCCCGAATGCGGGAAATATGCACATCAATCGAACGATCAAAGGCCTCAAGTGCTGTGCCCTTAAGCGCATCCATCAAGGCGTCACGCGATAGCACCCGCCCGGCGGACCGCGCCAGCACATCCAGCATGTCAAATTGATGTGACGTTAGCGAACAAATACGCGCATCAAGCCGTACTTCGCGCGCATCGCGATCAATTTCCAATCGGCCAAAGCGCAAGATTTCAGCTTTCCCGGAGGCCCCACCACGGCGCAATATCGCCTTTAACCGGGCAAGCAGTTCACGCGGTTCAAACGGTTTTGGCAGATAATCATCGGCCCCAAGCTCAAGCCCGACAACCCTATCCATCGCATCGCCCTTGGCGGTTAACATAAGAATGGGAATATTATCGGTGGTACGGATGGTCCGGCAAATCTCCAAACCGTCCATATCGGGTAACATCAAATCAAGAATGATGGCGCTGAACACCCCCGATTTCTGCTTGCTCAACGCTTCCACGCCATTGGGCGCAATTGTCACCAAATACCCTGCCTCACCAAGATAATCTTGCACCATACCGGCAAGACGAGGATCGTCTTCAACAAGTAAAATTTTCTCACTCAATGCCAATTTATCCAGTGCTTTTGATTAGGGTCTGGACCCTAAGAGGTTCTGCAATATCACACTTAAACCAAACCAACCAATTGGCCCGCAGATTATGCGGGCCAGTAATGTGTTTTTGGATACCACTAATGCTTCCAACGACCGCGCATAGAGCGAAAAGTCTCAATGCGTTCGGCAACTGTTTTACGCTGCTCGGCGGTCAATATTTCAGCCGCATCAGCAATGGCGGTAGCGAGATTTTTACTCACCATATCGGCCTCAGCCAATTTTGCCACTCGCATGGCTTCAATTGCTCCACGATCAATGGTTGGCGCGGTCAAGAGCTTGATAACTTCCTCACGCGATTTTCGCATTTTATCCCGCATCGGCAGCATGTCATCTGCAACCGATTTAATCAGGCTCACCAGTTTTGTCTGCTGTTCGTCGGTTGCATCAATTTCGACCGCAAGATGCTTGACCATCCGGGTAATTTGTTTTTCACGCTCTTCGGCGCTCATTGAGCCAAAATGTGAACCACCGCCACGGCGCCAGCTGGATTTCCAGACTTTACCATCACTGCCAGAATAATTGTTTTCAATATTCACATGCTGGGCAATGCGGCTGCCGGTATAGGCCTGTGCACCCAAAACGGTTGCCAATCCAAGTGCTGCTATAATGCCTGCGGTGATATAGCCCTTACGAGTATTTGATGGTTTCTTCGGACTGTTGATATTATTGGTCATGCCTGTCTCCTTGGTTGCTGCGTTGATAACAACAACATAGGCATTCAATGTTGCGGGTGCTTTTCGCTGGCGTAAAGATTTGTAAAGTTGCAATGCAACCAAAAACACGCTAAAAGAGAAAATATGATTTTACACAACCAATTCCTGTTGACAGCACTAAAATTACAAGATAGGAATAAAATCATGGAAATCAGATTAAAATCCTCATCATGATAATTCGCCCAACCATAATTTCTCTATTGTTTTTAGCCCTTGGCCTTTCTCCTGTGGTGGCAAAAAAGCGCGAAACCATCAAGGGGCCAATCTTTGCAAAAGTAGTAAATGTCTATGACGGCGATACAATTGAGGTGCTTGCCAATATATGGCCCGGCCATCAAATCAATGTGCGGGTACGCATCCGGGGAATAGACGCGCCTGAAATCCGCTCCAAATGCTCAAGCGAACATTACGCCGCCCTTTCGGCCCGCAATCGCCTGCGTGAATTTATTTCAGGCAAACCCGTTCAATTGAGCAAAATTAAGGGCGGCAAATATTTTGGCCGGGTGCTGGCCGATGTCACAACCTTTTCAGGTCAGGATATTGAAAAAGCCCTTCTAGCGACCGGGCTGGTGCGGCCCTATCGTGGCAAACGTCGCACCGGCTGGTGCTGAACACGCCTTGGTCAAATAACAACGGGGCCGCACCATGCAGCCCCGCTTTCAATTCGCACCAGTCAAAACTCAGCCTTTTTTATTCTGCCGGTTTTCGATCAGATTTTCCACCACAGCCGGGTCAGCTAGCGTTGACGTATCACCCAAAGCACCAAAATCATCCTCGGCAATTTTGCGCAATATCCGCCGCATAATTTTGCCCGAGCGGGTTTTTGGCAGACCGGGAGAAAACTGAATTTTATCCGGTGAGGCAATCGGCCCGATTTCCTTGCGAACCTGCGCCACAAGTTCTTTGCGTAATTCATCACTCGGTTCAACTCCGGCCATCAGGGTCACATAGCAGTAGATACCCTGCCCTTTGATCTCATGCGGATAACCGACAACCGCCGCCTCCGATACGGCACTATGCGCAACAAGCGCAGACTCAACCTCTGCCGTGCCCATACGGTGACCGGAAATATTGATCACATCATCAACCCGGCCGGTAATCCAGTAATAGCCATCCTCATCGCGACGACAGCCATCTCCAGTGAAATACTTCCCCTTATAGGTGGAGAAATATGTCTGCACAAAACGATCATGGTCGCCGTAAAGGCTGCGCATTTGGCCAGGCCACGAATCCACAATACAAAGATTGCCATCGGTCGCGCCCTCAAGTGCCGTGCCCTCACCATCAACCAATTGCGGCTGAATGCCAAAGAACGGCGTTGTCGCAGAACCCGGTTTTAAGGCTGTTGCACCGGGCAGCGGAGTAATCATAATGCCACCGGTCTCGGTCTGCCACCATGTATCGACAATCGGGCAGCGGCCATTGCCGACAACATTATAATACCAGTCCCAGGCTTCCGGATTAATCGGCTCGCCAACGGAACCAAGCAATCGCAGAGAGGAGCGGTCGGTTGATGTAACCGGCCCGTCGCCCGCCTGCATAAGCGCACGAATGGCCGTTGGTGCGGTATAAAAAATATTGACCTTGTGCTTGTCGCACACATCCCAGAACCGCGACATTGTCGGATAATTTGGCACCCCTTCAAACATCAATGTGGTTGCCGCATTGGCAAGCGGGCCATAGACAATATAGGAATGACCGGTCACCCAACCCACATCGGCGGTGCACCAGTAAATATCATTCTCATGATAATCAAAAACATATTCATGGGTCATCGAGGCCCATACCAGATAGCCGCCTGTGGTATGCAACACGCCTTTTGGTTTACCGGTTGAACCGGATGTATAAAGAATAAACAGCGGGTCTTCCGCATTCATTTCTTCCGGCTCGCATGTGGTCGAAGCGGCTGCCACCGCATCATGATACCAAACATCGCGGCCCTCGGCCCAGTCAATCGCACCACCGGTACGCTTGACCACCAGCACCTTATCGACCTTGCCACCATTGCGTTCAGCGATTTCAACCGCCGCATCCACATTGGCTTTCAGCGGAATGGGCTTGCCACCGCGCAGGCCTTCATCAGCAGTGATTATGAAATTCGATTCACAATCGTGAATACGCCCGGCCAGCGCATCCGGCGAAAACCCGCCAAAGACGATTGAATGCACCGCACCAATGCGGGTACAGGCAAGCATCGCATAGGCGGCTTCCGGGATCATCGGCATGTAGATTGTTACCCGGTCACCCTTTTTGACGCCCTCATTTTTCATGGCGTTGGACAGGCGGCACACATGCTCGTGCAGTTGATTATAGGTAATTTTTGCGTCTTCTTCCGGGTTGTCGCCTTCCCAGATTATCGCAACCTTATCGCCATTTTTTTCCAAATGCCGGTCAATGCAATTAGCCGAGACATTCAAAGTTCCATCTTCAAACCATTTGATAGAAACATCAGGATATTCGTAAGTGGTGTTTTTGACTTTCGTATAGGGCTTTATCCAGTCAACCCGCTTACCGTGCTCACCCCAAAATACGTCCGGGTTATCAACGCTTTGCTGATACATCTCATGATATTTGTCATTGTCAATATGGGCAGCCTTGGCAATTGCATCGGGAACGGGGTAAAGCACCTCGGACATTGGGTATCTCCACTTAACAGACGTAATTCCAGCAGGCCTTATGCAGCCGGCCATTTTAAATTATTTCACGTCATATCAAGCAGAAAAGCAACCGTCCATTCGACTTGAGTTGCAGTCGATATTTAAACGCCCATCCAGCCAATTATTGCGCCCTGTGCAATAAGCACAAACAAATAATGCCCCGCATCTATTATGGTCAATGACCATGGTTTCATCTGAAACCGATGATTGACCACCATCGAAGTCGCCACAAAACCAGCCCAAACAAAAAGCGCAGATACAATGCCGCGCCAAAGGTTCATGTCGCCCAAATGACCAATCAGCCCTGCCAGCACAATCGCCATAACCAAATGGGATATTGCGGCAAAAACATAAATTATTGGGTTGCCACCATTTTCCACCGCTTCCAGTTCTTCTTTGGAAAAGCCAACGGCGCTAATCCACGGCTTGGCAAGAACGCTGTACCAGATTGCACCAATTGCCATTGACGCGACCATCGCCAACAATACAGCGACCAGGTTAAATCCCGCAAAAATCATTTCTCATCCCTCCTATTTCACAATTTAGTTAAACAAATGAGACCTAAATTGCAACGAATTAACGGATCATTAACATACAATTTAATTAAAATTTTAATGGTTACCAAGGATTATCAGGATGCTCATTTGTTTTGCGTTTGGAGCGCCCGATGTCAATTCTATATCAAATATCTGCAACTGCATTGCAGTGGCAGAAAGCTTTTGGATCTAAAATTCTGGTACTGGTACTTGTATCCAGTCTTACGGCCTGTTCATCATTGCCGAGCTTTGGGCTTTTTGGCGGCGGATCGGTAACCTATAATGCGCCATCCTGGTGCGTTCCATTCCGGCTAAAACGCGTATTAAGACAAGTCGCACGCCGTTATGGCAACGTGACCGTCCATTCAACCTATCGAACCTGGTGGCATAATCGTAAGGTTGGTGGCGCTTCAAAATCCATGCATCGTCGCTGTAAAGCTGTTGATTTCAGCGTGTCCAAAAATATGAGTGCCGCCTATCGCTATGTCGCCAGACACCGTTCTGTTGGCGGACACAAGCGATACCGCTCTGGCCATATTCACATAGATACGGGTGCCAAACGCACCTGGTAAAAAAGAGTTAGGCCGACAAATAAAGCCGCGCTCTACTGATTAAGCCAAATAACTTTATCGACACTACCCAACCTTGCCTGCCGAATAAGTTCCGCATCCAACCGCGCCTTGCGCGCATTAGAAAGCAGCACCCCCGGCTCTAGCCACAATTGCTTTATTTGCAGCTCATTTTCAGGACGATTGGCGCGCATATCAATACGGCCAATTATCCGGTCTTTTTCCAAAATTGGAAATACATAATAGCCATATTTTCGCTTCGGTGCCGGCACATATATCTCAATCCTGTAGTCAAAATCAAACAGCCATTCAAGCCGCTTTCTATCGCGAATAACCGGGTCAAAGGGTGACAATATACGAATGCGATCGGGAATTTTTGGTAAATCTTCAACCCGCTTCGCAAGGCCTGAAAAAGCCACAGCCTCACGCAATTTAGAACCGTCAGCGGTTACCAGTTCAACCTGTTCAATTGCCGTATCATCTTGCTCCGATAGCCATTGCCTGACCTCCTGAATTGAAAGCAAATTCCAATATCTGGAAATATCAGCGGGCGTGCCGAACCCAAGCCGTTCAAGCGCAGAACGGCAGGCCCAATCGACAAATTCATCCTGGTCGCATTCGCCGCAATAATCTTTTTCATTAAAAAACCGCGCGCTCAAATCATAAACTTTTTGAAATCCGTCTCGAGCAGAAATTGCAAGATGACCGGCCTGCCATAAATATTCTAACGCGGCCTTTCCATCATGCCATTGCCACATCTCCTGCGGGCCATCGCGTTTGGGGCGTTCCAGATCACGCGAACGAACCGGCCCCTGTTTAGAGATCAACTCCATCAAATCATCACATTGACCAAGAAAGCCTTCACCCTGCCAGCGAATGAAATTCTTGCGCAGCCGTTCCTCTTTGCGCTGAAACCGCCGCTTCCAAAACCTGTAATATTCAGCCGGAATGATCGACGCATCGTGGGTCCAGCCCTCAAATAACAGCCGGTCATTTTCAATCAGGCTCTTCAGGTGTTGCGGGCGGTAGGTCTGGTTTCGAGCAAACAACGTCATATGGTGCGCACGCTCCACCCACTGGATCGAATCGACCTGGACAAAACCCAACTGGCAAATTGTCGCAAATAATTCCGCCGCTGATTGCTTAAGATGCGGCGGCATGGTGAGTCCCTGCAAATGCAACACCAGATGACGTGCCTGCCTGTTGGTAAGTCTCACCATCATGCAGGTCCGACTTTAAACATTAAGCAGCAAAGCCAAAAACCCAGCCCCAATTATCAGGCATAGCGGTGAAAAATATAACGCGTTCAATCGGGCAAATGGCTGCGCGCTGGTACGCGATGTAAAAAACGGCATATAGCCGGCAATTCCCCGCCCGATAAATACAATGGAAAGCGCTATCATTCCTGCCCACAAAAGCCCTTGCGGCAGAAAATAGGGAACAAGCGAGCGCCACATCAGCGGCCAAAGTGCGGCGGCTGCAATGGCAAATGCGACCGCGAGTGTTAGCCAGCTTGGCGGCATTCTGGTTATGTTATTTTCGCCAATGACTGAGCGCGCAAGCGATGCCTTATCCGTGCCCGGCCATATTCCTCCAAGCGCCCAATAAAAATGCATGGCAGAAATCAGCCCCAGTATAATGCTCAAAAATATCGCCAAATTGCCCAAAATCAGGTTCCCCCATCGCGTTTGAACTGTGCATCACGCTCTCTTGCCGCAGCAAGTGCAGGACGGGCCAAAACCCGATCAAGATAGGCATTTACCCGCTCAAACTCAATTTCAAATTTAGCATTTCGCGCCCAACTGCCCGCATGTCCTAACAAAATATCGGCCGCGGTAAATCGGTCTCCAATGGCAAATTCTTTATTGCTCAGTCGTGCATCCATTGCGGCAATTGCATTTCCGAATTCAAATTTTGTCACTTCACTTACATTAAGGCGCATTTTTTCCGGCAATATAAAATTGTGTTTCGCTTTCAGCCAAAGCGGTGCCTCCAGATCACACTGAACAAAATGCAACCATGAATCGATTTCAGCCCGCTCCAGAGAACCGGGTTCAGCGGACATATTAGCTTCTGGATGCCGATCTGCCAGATAGGAACAAATTGCCGCTGAATCGATCACAATTCTTGGGCTTTCAAAATGAGTATCGAGTAAAACCGGGCCTTTCCCACTCGGGTTCAATCGTGTGATTACCTCCGTCTGCGGCATGGCTTTCTCGATCACATAGATCCGTCCAAGCTCCTCCAGCATCCAGCTCACCCGCGTCAGGCGAGAGCCCGGAATTCCAACGACTTTATACATATGGCTTGTTTGCCTCTTGGTTTGCTGCGGTCTATTCAGCTAAAAATTCAGGGTCGATTGGAACCTGCAACCCGTTTGCAAGATGGTTTGTCGATGCGGCCAGCGATATAATTGTCATAAGTTCTGCATGTTCATCATCACTCATGCCCTTGGCTTTTGCCGCTGCCGTATGCGAATGCACACAATAGGAACAGGCATTTGCGGTAGAGACCGCGATATATATCATCTCGCGCGTTTTAGCATCAATTGCCCCTTCAACACTCATGATTGATTTAAGATGATACCATGTGGACGAAAGCAAGGCAGGATTTACTGCCAGTGCACGCCAAAAATTATTAATAAAGTCGCCGCCACGCGTTTGCCGAATATCTTTATAAACGGACATAACCTCGTTTGAGGCATCCTCGTCCGCGACCAATTTTACTGTAGACATAAATTCTCCAAAATTGCAGGTGCAACCCGCCATTGCGACGGGTTGCCATTTGTTTACATAAGCGCAAACACCCGGCTAGGGCCGCCTGTACCGCCCTTATGCTTTGGCGCGCCAACCACCAGAGTTGCGCCTTTTGCAGGAACGTTATCCAGATTGGCAAGATTTTCCAACCCCCAACGGTTTGTCGGCAACCATGCATAATGGGTAACAAAATCTCCAGAAATTCCATAATCGAGCGAAAGCGTATCAACCGCCATTCCAACGGCGGATGATTCCTCCAAAAGCATTTTTGTGGCATCTATATGAAAACCCGGGAAATGCATTTTCTTTTCGCCATCAACACCGCGAAATTTGTCGCTTCCCACATGGGCATCCCAACCGGAATTCATCGCCACACAGCATTTTTCAGGCAGTGGGCCGTTTGCAGATATCCAATTCTTGATATCTTCAGGCGTGACCTGCGCATCTGGATTTCCAGCAGCTTTGGCCTTGATGTCGATTACGACCAGCGGTGCAACAAGGTTTTCAACCGGAATTTCATCGACTGAATTACCGTCTTTAGAAAAATGCAACGGCGCATCAATATGAGTGCCGGTATGCTCATTCACAGTCATTTCAAACAGGTTAAATCCATGTTCTTTGAAATTGAACTTTTGTTCTTTCTTAAACCCTGGAACCCCGAAATATGTGGGGAACTCTTCTGAAATAACATGGGTCATATCCGCAACTTTAGTGCTGGAAACGCCCCCATGGCTGGCCGCAACCGATGGGGTTGCAGAACTGCCGGCCGCCGCAATGGCCGCAACACCTGCCGCCCCGCCGACCAGCATTTGCCGACGACTGAGCATTCTTTCCTTAACTGATTCAATCACACAATGATGGCACATAATTTTCTCCCGTTTACAAAGTTAATGAAACGAGGTTAGCGCCAATCGGTCAAATGTCCAGAAGAGAACTCAAAATATTGGGCCACCAGATCGCCGATTTATCACAATCAAATCGATCGATATTGAACCGCAAACCAATCACCCCCAACAATTAGCCATAATTATCGACAAATTTGGCTCAACACTTTGACCTTGCAGAATTTTCTCACTAGAACATAATCAACCCCTGTTATCCTTGAGGCCATCAATGGCAAATTTAAACGCGTCTTCCAATCGTCCCCTTTCTCCTCATCTGTCAATTTACAAACCGATACCAACGATGGTTATGTCGATAATCCACAGGATTACCGGTGCCGCCTTGTATTTTGGTACAATATTAGTCGCATGGTGGCTCATCTCAGCCGCCAGTAGCGAAGCTTATTTTGAATGGGTAAACGGCTTTTTCGGCTCCTTCATCGGGCGCCTGATACTATTTGGCTATACTTGGGCATTGGTGCACCACATGCTGGGCGGCATTCGCCATCTGGTCTGGGATACCGGCCGAGGGCTGGAAAAAGAAACAGCCACAAAACTCGCATATGCCACTATTTCTGCGTCAATTGTTATAACCGTGATCCTTTGGGTCATTGGTTATGCAGTAAATTAGGGAGCGCACAATGTCTGGCTCAATCAACGAATTACGAACCCCGCTTTCCAAAGTTCGCGGCCTTGGTTCGGCCAAAGAAGGCACCGATCATTTTTGGCGTCAACGCCTAACGGCTATTGCCAATGTACCGCTCATTTTATTCTTTTTATGGACGGTAATTTCCTTAAATGGTGCAAGCCACAAGGATGTTGTGGCGCATCTTTCCTCGCCGATTGTTGCCATTGTAATGCTGCTGGTCATCATTTCCGGCATTGTTCATATGAAACTCGGCATGCAGACAATTATTGAAGACTATGTTCACAGTGACCGCACAAAAATTGCCTTGCTGATATTGAATATATTCTTCGCTTTCACCATGGGCCTTGGCGCATGTTTTGCAATTCTTAAACTTGCTTTTGGGGGCTGATCAATGGCCGCATATGAATTCACAGACCACACGCTCGATGTGGTTGTTGTCGGTGCCGGAGGTGCAGGCTTGCGTGCCACATTGGGTGCAGCGCAGGCAGGGCTAAAAACCGCCTGTATCACAAAAGTTTTCCCCACCCGCTCGCACACGGTTGCGGCTCAAGGCGGAGTGGCCGCGTCTCTTGGCAATATGGGCCCGGATTCATGGCAATGGCATATGTACGATACGGTCAAAGGTTCAGACTGGCTGGGCGATCAGGATGCGATTGAATATCTTTGTCGCGAAGCGCCAAAAGCCGTTTATGAACTGGAGCATTTTGGCGTTCCTTTCTCGCGTACCGAAGAGGGTAAAATTTACCAGCGCCCGTTTGGCGGCATGACCACCGAATTTGGCGAAGGTCCACCGGCTCAACGCACCTGCGCCGCCGCAGACCGTACCGGCCACGCCATGCTGCACACGCTTTATGGCCAGTCACTGCGCTATGATGCGGAATTCTACATTGAATATTTTGCCATCGACCTGATCATGGAAGATGGCGCCTGTCGCGGTGTTATTGCTCTCAGTTTAGAAGACGGAACCCTGCATCGCTTCCGTGCCCACAAGGTTATTTTAGCAACCGGCGGCTATGGACGCGCCTATTTCTCCTGCACATCTGCCCACACCTGCACCGGCGACGGCAATGCCATGGTGCTGCGCGCTGGCCTCCCCTTGCAGGATATGGAATTCGTGCAATTCCACCCGACCGGCATTTATGGTGCCGGCTGCCTGATCACTGAAGGCTCACGCGGCGAAGGTGGTTATCTCGCCAACTCAGAAGGCGAACGTTTTATGGAGCGTTATGCTCCATCGGCCAAGGATTTAGCCTCCCGCGATGTGGTATCGCGCTCAATGACCATGGAAATTCGAGAAGGCCGCGGTGTTGGCAAGGATAAAGACCATATCTTTTTGCATCTTGACCACCTTGATCCCGAACTGCTGGCCGAACGGTTGCCGGGCATTTCAGAATCGGCCAAAATTTTTGCCGGTGTCGATGTCACCCACGAGCCCATTCCCGTATTGCCAACCGTGCATTACAATATGGGCGGTATTCCAACCAATTATCATGGCGAAGTGGTTACCCGAAAAGGCAAAGACCCCGACCATGTGGTGCCGGGTCTGATGGCCGTCGGTGAGGCCGCATGCGTTTCCGTTCACGGGGCCAACCGGCTGGGTTCCAACTCGCTTATCGATCTGGTGGTCTTTGGCCGCGCCGCCGGCCTTCGCTGCGCAGAAACCATTGAAGCGGGCTCATCTCACAAACCGCTACCGGCAGATGCGGGCGATATGGCCCTCTCCCGGCTGGACCATTTCCGCAACGCCGATGGCGACACCCCAACCGCCCAGTTGCGCGACCGTATGCAGCGCACAATGCAGGCCAATTGCGCTGTATTCCGCACCGGCGAAATTCTCGATGAAGGCCATGAAAAAATTCATGACATCTGGGGTGCCTCAAGCGATATTAAAGTGACCGATCGCGGCTTGATCTGGAATTCCGATCTGGTTGAAACACTTGAATATGACAATCTTATCATCCAGGCGACTGTGACCATGGATGGGGCGCAGGCCCGTAAAGAGTCCCGTGGCGGCCATGCGCGTGAAGATTTCCCTGACCGTGACGATAAAAACTGGATGAAGCATACCCTCGCCTTTGTCGATAATGACAAACGCAAGGTAAAGCTCGATTCCCGCCCGGTACACGACTTCACGCTGAGTGATGAAGTTGAGTATATCAAGCCGAAAAAACGAGTATATTGATATGCAGCTCAGCATTCTGGCAGCAATATTGATCTTGGGCGCAGCGGTAATGGCTCAGGCAGAAGTTACCGCAAAGCAGATCGGTACAGCCTGCAGCACACTCGACAATGCAACGCCAAAACGTTGCACCTGCATGGGTGACATGTTTGTTGAAAACTTCAAACCAGTCGAGCGGCTTTACGCCTATGCCATGCTGCGCATAGATGAAGCACTGCTTGCACGGGTTAAGGGCAAGTTTAATGATGCAATGTCACAAAAAACCCAACAAAAAATGATCCCAATGATGCTTTACTGCATGAAGAAATAGCAAAGATTTATCAGAGTTAAATGTTACATATCCCAAACAAAGGCTATACCAGCAAACCTTTCGGTCATTTTTCCCCACCGGGCATTATTGATAGAACCCTGTCCGCATTGCGTGCCGCAGGATTAATGCGCGGACAATTTAGAAAATTCATTGCCAATTGGATCAAACGTGGCAACCAAGGCCCATGGGATGTGGAAATACGAAAATACCGGGCCCGTATTTTTCTTCATGATAATTCGTGCGAATTAAAAGCCTATCTGGCCGGCAACGCCTATTGCAATGATGAATTTAAGCTGATTGCAGAACAACTTCCTAAAAACAAGGAACCGGTTTTTGTCGACATAGGCGCCAATGCCGGGCTTTTTACCCTGCACGCCCATAGCGTCACCTCAAAAGATGCCAAAATCCTGTCAATCGAACCAAACCCAATTCTTGTTTCAAGGCTGACATACAATATATCAGCCAATAAGGCAGCTGATAAATGCACCGTTTATCCACTTGCCCTTGGCGAGAGCGAAGGTGAAGCTGAATTTACCTGCACCGCTGATATGGGTTCGGGCGCATTAGCAACCGATGCAAGTGAAAATGATACCAAATTCACCGCCCGGATTGTTCCGCTTAAAAACCTGCTCAGCGATGAAGACATTACCAAAATCGACATTCTTAAAATTGATATTGAAGGTTTTGAAGACAGGGTAATGCATCCCTTTTTCTCCGTCGCACCGAAATCGCTCTACCCTGAATATGTTATTATCGAAAACAATATTGAGGAATGGGAAATAGATTGTATCGCGCAAATGACTGCCCTTGGCTATCAGGTTATCATGGCCAACAAAGCCAATATTGCGCTTCACTACCAACCTGACAACCGGCCCGGCTAATACCGGGCGCGTCACCACACGAAAAGGTCTGATAGATCATGGTTGAACTTAACCTGCCGAAAAACTCCCGTGTTGGCGACGGAAAAACCTGGACCACCGTTGAAGGTGCGGCACTTTCTGCTGATGGCGGCAATGCACGCGAATATAAAATTTATCGCTGGTCGCCAGATGACGACGGCAACCCGAAAGTTGATACCTATTTCGTCAACACAGATGATTGCGGACCGATGGTGCTCGATGCACTTATCTGGATTAAAAACAATGTCGATCCGACACTGACCTTCCGCCGCTCCTGCCGGGAAGGTATTTGCGGCTCCTGCGCCATGAATATTGACGGCACCAACACGCTTGCCTGCACCAAAGGCATGGATGAAGTTGAGGGCGCGATCAAAATCTATCCACTGCCCCATATGCCGGTGGTCAAGGATCTGGTGGCCGACCTTACCAATTTCTATGCCCAGCATCGCTCGATTGAACCGTGGCTAAAAACCACCACGCCAAAGCCTGAAAAAGAATGGCCACAATCGCATTTTGATCGTGAAAAACTCGACGGTCTTTACGAGTGTATTTTATGTGCCTGTTGCTCAACCTCCTGCCCCTCATACTGGTGGAATGGCGATCGTTATTTAGGCCCGGCCGTATTATTGCAAGCCTATCGCTGGCTGATTGACAGTCGCGATGAGGCAACCGGTGAGCGGCTGGATGATCTTGAAGATCCGTTCCGGCTTTATCGCTGTCATACCATTATGAATTGTACACAGGCCTGCCCCAAGGGGTTAAACCCGGCAAAAGCCATTGCCGAAATCAAGAAAATGATGGTTGAACGGCGGGTTTAACCCTTTCGGGCAGGCCTGCTCACGGATTAAATATAGCCGTTGATGAACGTTTTCGAATGCCGGTTTTCGAGGCACAATGAGTTGTGTTTAGCTGACTGACAAGTCCTACATCATACATCCATTGGGGATCACGAAAAGGCGCATCCACATTGCCACACTGGGTAATACTCGCAAGATTACGCGGAATGCGCACCTTGACGCTTCGGCTGCGGTCCCGCTGCTGCAGAGTTGTCGCACCATTTCTGCCAAAAGTTGCTTTTAAACCCAAAAAAGCCTGAGTAAAACTATCTTCCCCAGCTTCAGCCAGCCCGGTAACGCTCCAGGCGACATTTTCTGTCGCATAAAACTGCTTCTCAAACCCCACATTACCCATATGACCACGTGATGTCAGGCGATGGCCGATTGATACTTTAAAATTCTCATTAAAATTATAGGAAATATCCACTTCATCGACAAACCGGGTCAGCACGTTTTGTCCAAATTCCATACCCAGCAGAACATCAACGCTCCATGAACCGATATATTTCGAACCTTCAAAACCGATACGGCCAAAATGGAAAGAATTGATTACCCCGTAATCTGCGTAGGCGCCAAGCATGCCCATCTCGGGATTACGCCAAAATAAATGCCCTGCCGCAGCACCACTATCGGAACCGGCCACCCCGTCATATTGACCAATCGCGAGATCAAGCTGAAATCCCAAGGATTGAAGATAGGGAAGAGGGGTTGAAACCGAGGCCACCAACATGCCGTTGGCAGCACCATCAAGCACACCTCCGGTTAATTGAACCGTTGCGTTAACCCCGTCCACAGCGCTAAAAAGACCATTTCCAATGCCGGAATCATCAATCGAATTTTCCGTATGCGCAATATCAACACTGTTTAAACTTGCGGTGACAAATACCGCTGAAAAAGATAAAGATCTTATGCTACAAAAAATACACATGCCAATAATTTACAATCAAAAAATACTCACCATCCAGTTGGAAATAACGAGTTGTGTTTATGGTTTTGAATAACATTGAATGAATATTCAATACGTTTAACAATGCCACACAATTTATCATCAGGCAACAAAATCAATTTCTCTCGATAGCGGCATGGTTCGAATGCGTTTGCCGGTTGCAGCATAAATGGCATTGGCAAGGGCTGGAATGGAAGGCGGCGTTCCCACCTCGCCCACACCACCCATAATCTCCGCATCCTGCAGAATTTCCACATGAATATTTGGGCATTGCCCCATGCGCATCGCATCAAAATCATCAAAATTACCCTGCTCCACTGCGCCATCGGCAAAGGTGATCTCCTGCCCCATCGCAGATGATAAACCAAACACGATGCCCGACATCACCTGCGCCTTGATGATGGAAGGGTCCAATGCTTCGCCCACATCGACCGCGCACCAGACATTTTTAATTTTGACCTCACCCTCAATTATCGAAACTTCGACCACTTGGGCCACCCACGCACCGAAAGACAAGGTGAAGGCAATACCTTTGCCGCGCCCTTCAATAGTCTCAGCACCCCAGTCCGCCATTGCAGCAACTTTTTTGACCACGCCCATAGCGGTTGGATGGTCTTTCATCAGGCCAAGACGTAATTCTACCGGATCAATTTTAGCTTTAACCGCGATCTCGTCGATAAAGCTCTCGTTGAAAAAACCGTTAAAGGAATTGCCAACCGCCCGCCAGAAGCCAACAGGAACGGATAGAGGTGCCTTGATCGCTGTTACCCGATGATTGGCAATTGTATAGGGCTGATCAAAAGCCCCTTCAATCATGGTCCTGTCCGGCCCTGCCGGTGAAAGAGAAGGAAAGGCACGCCCCATTAAACTTGCAATAATTGATGGCGAGGCAATGCGCGCATCAAAAGCCGCAAGCGTGCCTTTTTCATCCAACCTTGCCTTGAATTTTGCCATGGCCACCGGGCGATAGGTATCATGACGGATATCTTCCTCACGCGTCCATGTAACTTTAACTGGTTTTTCGTCTGCGTGTTTGGCAAGCCTGGTGGCAAAGCGGCAAAAATCCACCTCGGCCCGTCGACCAAAGCCACCGCCGAGAAATGTTGTGTGAACCCTGGTATCTTTTTCCTCAACGCCTGCTTCATAGGCACAATCAGCCCGAATGATCGTCGGCGATTGATTGGGTGCCCAGACCTGTAACTTACCGCCCTTCAACCATGCTGTGGCATTCATTGGCTCCATACAGGCATGGGCCAGATAGGGCACATAATATTCCGCTTCCACCACGCTGGGGCGCGGCGCGTCGGCAAAGGCCGTTTCCGCATCACCATCATTACGAAGACTATCCCCCGCACCACTTTTCAAGGCTTTTGCCAACACCGCATTAATACCATCGGTGGCTGCCGGATAATCAGATTTACCCCATTTGATATCCACCGCCTCGGCCGCCTTGAATGCGGCCCATGTATTGCTGGCAATGACCCCGATACCACCACCAAAAGCTTCATTTTCCGGCCCGCTCATATCAACGATCTTGATAACGCCGGGCATTTTTTCTGCCTTTGATGCGTCAAAGCTGAACATTTTCCCACCAAGATAAGGGTTCATGCGAATGGTACCATAAACCATATCCGGCAGGTCCACATCGATGCCAAAAATCGGCGCACCGGTAACCTTGGCCAGCATATCTGTACGTTTTTGCGATTTGCCCAGAATTTTCCATTCAGATTTGGGCTTAAGTTTTATTTCCGCTGGCGGGTTCAATTTTGCCGCGTCCATTGCCAGTTCACCATAGGCAATTCTGATCTCGCCACTAATGACAAAACCACTTTCGGTTTTAAGGGAGGTGACATCAACGCCAAGCTTATTGGCCGCAGCAAGCTTGAGTGTTTCACGTGCGGCACACCCGGCCTGACGCATTTTTATATAGGCATCCTTGGTGGAAGATGATCCGCCGGTGGCCTGAATGCCGGTAAATTTTGACACCACGCCCATAGCACCGCGCATCATATTAGAGACAACACCGCGCTCATAATGAGGAAATGGCGTGCCATCTTCCAGCATTCCGGAATTATGATAAGCAAAGGATGTTGGACCATGCTCGACGGTAATTTTCTCAAAATCCACGTCCAGCTCTTCGGCAACCAGTGCTGCAAGAGTGGTCGAAACACCTTGCCCCATTTCGGCGCGCGGCGCGATAATGGTGATATTATTATCGCTGGTGATTTTCACATATGGATCGAAGGTCGCCTCACCTTCAGCCAACTCGTCCTCAAGCGGATTATCGTAAGGTTTAGTATATTTGTAATAGCCAAAGGCCACCCCGCCGACGATTGCAGCTGAACCAATTAGAAACGTGCGTCTTAAAATCTTGCCCATTTTACGCTCCCATTTTTTTGGCGGCGCGATGGATCGCAGAACGAATCCTCGGATAGGTGCCACAGCGACAAAGATTGGTCATCGCCTCGCTGATATCATCATCATTCGGCTTGGGATTTTCATTCAGCAAGGCAATAGCAGCCAGAATTTGCCCCGATTGGCAATAACCACATTGCGGCACCTGCTCATCAATCCAGGCTTGCTGAACCACATGCAAATTCTCGCCGCTGGAAACCCCTTCAATCGTGGTGATCGCTCCGCTAACGCTGCCAACCGTCACCGAGCAAGAGCGCTGCGGTTCACCATCAATCAATACAGTGCAAGCGCCGCATGCACCAATGCCGCAACCAAACTTTGGCCCTTTAATGCCTAAAAGATCACGTAAGGCCCAAAGTAGTGGCATTTCAGGATCAGCATCAACATCCTTGATACTTCCATTGATTGTAAGCTTCACCGGCATTCCTTCCGCAAATCAAATTGCTTTGACAAATCGTCAATTTCTGGCCAAACAGAACCACCATTGTCCAAGTACCAGATAAGTCAATTTTACCCGGCAAAGAAGTCTTCTTTGCGTTTCGTTACATTTAGCCACAGGCACAAAGCTTTGACCCAATCTTGTGATCCGTTTTTGAGCACGCCACTTGCCCGCAGAAAGACCATTGGCGTGATGGTGGGCGGCGTTATGGTGGGCGCAAACGCCCCCATTGTTGTCCAGTCGATGACCAATACGGATACAGCTGATATTGAGGCAACCGTATCCCAAATTGCAGCACTTGCCGGTGCAGGCTCCGAGCTTGTGCGCATTACGGTCGACAAGAATGAAGCCGCCGCCGCCGTTCCTCATATTCGAGATCGCCTACAAAAACGCGGCTTAAACGTGCCGTTGGTGGGAGATTTCCATTATATCGGTCACAAGCTCCTGGCCGATCACCCTGCATGCGCCGAGGCACTCGCCAAATATCGCATCAACCCCGGCAATGTTGGTTTTAAAGAGAAAAAAGACAAACAATTTAGCGCGATTATTGAAACGGCGATAAAATTTAACAAACCGGTTCGCATTGGCGTTAATTGGGGATCACTCGATCAGGTGTTGCTCACCCGGTTAATGGATGAAAATTCAGCAAGTAAAAATCCCCAAACAGCCGAAGAAATCATGCGCGAAACCATTGTGCAATCCGCCCTGATTTCAGGAAAGCAGGCCGAGGAAATCGGCCTTGGCCGCGCGCATATTATTTTGTCTGCTAAAGTATCGCAGGTGCAAGATCTGATCGCCGTTTATACTGAACTTGCCAGCCGTTCCAATTACGCGCTCCATCTGGGGCTTACAGAAGCAGGCATGGGCACCAAAGGCGTGGTTGCCTCAAGTGCGGCAATGGCCATAATTTTACAGCAGGGCATTGGCGACACCATCCGCATTTCGCTTACCCCCAGACCAAATGGCGACCGTACCACTGAAGTACAGGTCGCGCAGGAATTGTTGCAGGTAATGGGTTTTCGGTCTTTCGTCCCGATTGTTGCCGCCTGTCCCGGTTGCGGGCGCACCACTTCGACGGTTTTCCAGCACCTGGCGGAAAAAATTCAATCTCAATTGCGCGAGAATATGCCAAAATGGCGTGAAAAATATCCCGGTGTTGAAGATTTAAAAGTCGCTGTTATGGGCTGCATCGTCAATGGACCGGGCGAGTCCAAACATGCTGATATTGGCATATCCCTGCCCGGCACCGGCGAAACACCGGCAGCCCCGGTATTCATCGACGGTAAGAAAGCCAAAACCCTGCGCGGCGAGAACATTGCCGAAGATTTCGAACTGCTGGTTCATGAATATGTGGTCGCCCGATACGGCTCCGGCGCAGAAAAAGAACAGGCTTGAAACTTTGTAATAACGAAGTAGTCTGGCCTGAATTCAACCATTGGCTAAATTTTCATGCTCCACTCAATCAAAAAATTCCTCAAAGACATATCTTCAATTGGCAAAGAAGATGATAGCGCCCCGCTATTTGACCCGTCAGATAAAAAATTGGCCGCAGCAGCTCTGATGTTCCATGTCATTGCGGCTGATGGCGTTGTACAAGAAGAGGAGCAGGCAAAACTACGCTCAATCCTGTGCACCCATTACGATGTTGATGATGCCGATATCGATGAACTTCTCGAGCAGGCAAGAATGGCGGACAGCGAAGCGGTTGATCTTTATGCCTTCACCAGCACATTGAAGAGCCAAACAACCAATGACGAACGCATTTTGCTTGTCGAAGACCTGTGGGAAATGGTATTTGCAGACGGTGAACTTCACGAGTTTGAAGACAATATCGTTTGGCGGGTAGCTGAACTTATTGCTGTTAGCCCGCAAGATCGCATGGCCATGAAACAAAGAGTGCAGAAAAGATATACCGATACAATAGAGTGAATTAATACGTGTAACAGGTTCCCATATGCATTCGACTGAAAACATCGGGCAAAAGCCAAAAATCCTGATCATCCTGCATCAGGAAAATTCAACCCCCGGCCGGGTTGGGCAAATGCTGGTTGAGCGCGGGTTTACCCTCGATATCAGACGCCCGCCGCTGGGCCATCCTTTGCCTGACACACTGGAACATCACGCAGGTGCGGTCATGTTTGGTGGCCCAATGAGCGCTAATGACAAGGAAGAACATGTAAAGCGCGAAACCGACTGGCTTGCCATTCCGTTGCGCGAAGAAAAACCCTTTTTCGGCATCTGTCTGGGCGCACAAAACCTGGTGCGTCATCTTGGCGGCAATGTAACCTTGCACCCTGACGAGCAAGTTGAAATCGGTTACTATCCACTACACCCAACGCCTGCGGGCGAAGCCATGATGAGCTGGCCAAAAATGGTCTATCAATGGCACCGCGAGGGCTTTGAGCTTCCCGCCGGTGCCGAACTTCTGGCCAGGGGAGAGGTGTTTGAAAATCAGGCCTTTCGCTATGGTAAAAATGCCTTCGCGGTTCAGTTTCACGCCGAGTTGACACTGGCGATGATGCACCGCTGGACGGTAAAGGGTGCATACCGCATGCAATCTCCCGGTGCGCAAAACAAGGCCCAACATATTGCCCAGCGCCCCATATATGACCCGGCAATCAAACAATGGCTATGTGATTTTCTCGACATCTGGATTGGTGATGCCAGCCAGGCGATAAAGAAAGCAGCTTAACCAAATTTCTGTTTTTCACCTGCAACCGACCTAATTTGGCCAGTTTCCCCTTGTTGCACGGCTTGATCATCGCTACATGGAGCGAAGCAGAAAATTCCAATTCGCCTTCAGGAGCTATTCCCATGAGATCTATTCTCGACATTGTTCTAATTATTCTCGACCTCTATTGGTGGATTATTATCGGCAGTGCGGTATTTTCATGGCTCTATGCCTTCAATGTGGTCAATATGAGCAATCAGGTTGTTGCTTCAATCGGCAACTTTTTACACCAGATGACCGACCCACTTTTACGGCCCATCCGACGGGTCATGCCAAACCTTGGCACAATTGACTTATCACCAATCATCTTGCTTTTAGGCGTAATTTTCGCCCAATCCATTATTGGCCGTTACATCTATCCTTATGTATTTTGAGCCAATATTTTACCTGTTTCGATGACCACATAAAAATCCATGTGCGGCTGACCCCTAACGCCCACAAGGATGAAGTTGGACCAGTTGAAACCGGTGCGGATGAGAAGAGCTATCTAAAGGCAAAAGTGCGTGCTGTGCCCGAAAAGGGCAAAGCCAACAAGGCGCTGGAAAAACTGCTGGCCAAATATTTTGGCATTGCAAAATCCAGCGTGGAGGTGGTTTCCGGCTCGACCAGCCGGATCAAAACCGTTGCAATTCGGGGCGATGTTAAAAAGCTCGAAAAGCGACTTTAAAAACCCGCACATTTAGTGGCAATTTGTTCCTGCACAACATGGGTGATTTTACCATCCGCATAGTCAAACATCTCGCGGATCAACTGCTCATTATTTTCAAATCGATAGCAAACCTCGACCACATCTTTCCCGGGCTTCGAAGAAATCACATAGGTGAGAATTATCGCCCCCTTGGAGGCATCTTCCCATTCATCAAGACTGCCTAAAAATTCATCCCGCGTCTGGGTTATACCCAAATCCCGCAATTCAATTTTAGCATCTTCTGCAATCAAGCTTTTGAAGTGCGGGTGATTAACTTTGGTGAGTGCCACATACCACGCCTGAACTTCTGCTGACATTGCGGGTTCTTTTGCACCATCCTGCGCCAACAAAACTGACGCCTGAGCAAGACCAAATATCAGGGCAAGATAAAAAATCTGAACTGTTTTACGCATTACATTACCGGTTCCAAACAACTATCCAAAGAACCACTTAGCAGAAGAACCTGTATTTTACCATTCACCCCTGCAATTTTGGTTATGATAGATCGCCGCGCCTGCAATCGATAGAATTATTCGGCTGGAATGAAGATGACGAGGTAAAAACTCTGCGCTTATTTCTTTGGTAAATAAAGGTTTCGCATTTGCACCATCGCCATGGGCCTAATAAGGCTGGCGCTATCGGTTTCCAACATCAATTCATTTGCCTTTCGGCGATGGCTGCGGCCAAGAATTTCAAACACCGAGGCAGTTACAACCTGCAGAGCTTTGTTCAGCGGCATGGCTTGCAAAATTCTGGCCAATAATAACGCCGCGGTTAAATCTCCCAATCCGTTTGGCGGATTTTCAATTGAGCTATGTTCGGCCAGCAATGCCCCTTTTGGCGATAACAATATGTTTCCGGTTGAATTACGCATCAGAGACATGGCAGAGGTAATCAGGGTCAACGGGCAATCAAGATTAGCCGCAGCGCGTAATATTTCGTCATTATTTTCAAAATCTTGGTGCCCGCACAGCCAGGCCAGCTCAAACCGGTTCGGCGTGATCAGATCAGCAATCGGCACAAGGATATCACGAATGGCTGAGGCCGTATCATCATCAACATATAACCCTCCCGCATCACCGATTACCGGGTCGCAGGCATAGATCATATCCGGGTTGGTTTTTCGAACACTTTTAACAAGAGAGCTAATTGCCCGGGCTTGCGCCGCATTGCCAAGATAACCGCTTAATATACCGCCAACTTCTGGTAGCCATGGCGCATTGCCCAAATCTTCAAGCAATGATGAAAATTCATCTTCACTGGCCACAATACGAGTGGCCTTGCCATGGCCCGGATGCCAGGGCAGCGTAACGGTTGGCACCGCCCAGACATTATGCCCCAAAACTTCAAGCGCAAATACCGCCGCCCTGTTGCCAACGCTGCCCCGCGCAACATGGCTTGAAATAACGATAATGGCAGGTTTTTGATCCATAATATTCAGACAAAAAAGGTATTGTAGAGATACAGGAGCAGTGCCGCCGTGATGACAACCGACAAAGCACGGCCAATACGTTTGCCCCAAATCTCAATTGGGTCATTCGGGTCGCTGTCCTTGCCAAGAAAATGGCTGCGGGTTTTTTCAGCCGAGCGTGCAAATGATGACGAGCCAATCGTTTCACTATCACGGTCAACATTTGAGAGAATTCGCCTGGCCTCGCGCGCATCTTCATCATGTGATTTGTTTTTACTCATAATTGTGACCCAACTGGTTTGCGGGGGTTAAACTAAAGGTTTTGAAACAATGGCCCGCGCCAGCAAATATCTGGAAATTGAAGCATTGAACTCTGCCCCTATAATAAAAAATGCCGCAAGAAGATATAAAAACAAAAGTGCAATTATACCGCTGGCAAGGCCCGCATAGGTGCTTGTATAGGTCGCAAACTGTTCTAGATAGGTGGCAAATACCAAGGAGCCGACGAACGATGCGATAATTGACAAAGTAATTCCGGGCCACAGAACGTCAAAGGCGCGTTTTCCAGCCGGTAGCCACCGGTGAGATGCGTAAAGGCCGGTCACCAGCACAAGTGATACAACCGCATATCGAAGCAAAAACACCTGACTTGAAAGTTCTGCTGCTTGCGGAAAATACTTCACCACAATTGACCATACCAATGGAGCCAGTACCAGCAGAAATGAAATTGACAGAAGCGCCAGGGTTGCCAGGATCACAAAGAACAAGCTTTGAATACGCCTGAATAAAAACGAGCGGTCTTCTTTTTGTCGATAGGCACGGTTTAACGCAACACGCAGCGCTTCCACCCCGTTTGAGGCAAAAACCAGCGCCAGCAATCCACCAAATGTCAGTAGATCACCACGCGGCACAGAAAGCACCGTATGAACTTCGCCGGCAATGGGTTTTGCAATAATCTCAGGCATTGTATCAAAGATAAAATCTACCGCAGACGTGGCAACAATTCCACCACCCAAAAAACTGGCCAGACTGGTCGCAAATATCAAAAACGGAAAGGCCGCCAACAGCACAGACATCGCCACATGCGAAGCCATCGCCCAACCATCATCGCCATTAAAATGACCCAGCGCATCCCTGGAAACCCGGTGAAAAACCATTATGCGCTGATGCATACACTATCCTTTTTCCTGGGTCCTGAGCCCAAACTTTGTTCATCCATAGCAAATTTGCATCCAGAAACAAATCACCGAAAGATCAAAGGCAATCAGCAGCAGTGATGCGGCATCATCGCGCGGGACAATTCTGTTGCTGGTAACCTGGCTGCAATGGGGTTAGTTTGAGGAGAAAACCAATGATGGAAAACCCAATGCCCTCAATTTTACCCACAATGGCCCTGATCGCCATGGCATCCGTTGCACTTATTCTTATCTATGGCCTTTGGAACATGATGAAGGGTGGCAGCGCCAATCTTTCGCAAAGGCTCATGCGCATGCGGGTTATAACGCAGGCAATCGCCGTCGCGCTGATTGTTGCAGCGCTTTATTTCGCCCGATAATTAACCCGACAAATAAATTGCCCATAGGACAAACTTGCACCTGCCCCCTTAAACCAGCTAAATAATGGCAATTAGCATTCGGGCAGGTTCACATGGTGATTCTCAATAAAATTTATACAAAAACCGGAGACGACGGCACCACCGGCCTCGGCAATGGGGAGCGGCGCAAAAAATATGACCGGCGCGTCGCAGCCTATGGCAGTGTCGATGAGACCAATGCGGCAATCGGCATTGCCAGGCTTTCAACGGCAAAAGACCACCCAAAACTGGATAATTTACTGCAGGCCATTCAAAATGACCTGTTTGACCTTGGTGCCGATCTGGCAACACCTGAGGGAGACAAACCACCCGACTATGAACCTTTACGGATAATTGAAACCCAGGTTCAGCGACTGGAAACCGATATAGATACCCTCAATTCAAAGCTTGAACCCTTGCGCACATTTGTCTTGCCCGGCGGCACACCGGCGGCTGCCCACCTTCATCTGGCCCGCACCATTGCCCGGCGCGCAGAGCGTTTGATGGTTGAACTTGCCGAAAATAAAGCTGAAAAAATCAACCTCCAGGCATTGATCTATATAAACCGATTGTCTGATTTCTTGTTTGTTGCCGCCCGTTATGTCAATAACTACGGCTCGACCGATATTTTGTGGGTTCCAGGAAAAAACCGGTAACCTATATTCCAAGGTAAACTATCCATGTTCATTCCATTGCATGACACGAACCCTTTACAGCATATTCGCTTTTATTACGTGACACTTACCATCATTGTTATAAATGTCCTGATCTGGGCAGTTTTGGGAACGCCCGCAATCTCCAGCCCCGAATTAGCAAAATCAACATCCATTTCTTTTGGTTTTATCCCATCGGTTGTGAATGATTTCAGGGTTTTGCCGGCTAAATATTTCATACTCCCCGATTGGACGAGCTACGTCACATACGCCTTTCTGCATGCCGATTTTATCCATCTGGCCGGGAATATGCTTTTCATCTGGGTGTTTGCCGACAATGTCGAAGATGCAATGGGGCACTGGCGTTTTTTGATATTTTTTCTGGCCTGTGCTGCCGGTGGCGCATGGGTACATGCGCTTGTATTACCCACATCAGATTCCCCATTGGTCGGCGCATCAGGCGCAGCGGCAGGCATTGTTGCAGCCTATCTAATGCTGCACCCGCATGTAAAAATTTGGGTGCTCGCACTGGGCAGAATACCGGTAAAATTAAAAGCCTACTGGGTTTTAGGAGCCTGGATTGCCTTTCAGGTTGGCATGTTTTTATTCTCCGCTGGCAGCCAGGTTTCCTGGGCAGCCCATGTGGGCGGTATCGCAACCGGTACAATTCTGGTCGTATTCCTGCGGCGACGAGGCGTACCGCTGTTTGATCGCGATCTTACTAAACCGGCAGAAGCAGTAGCAGCGGTTCCGGTTGAAGCTGTAAGCAAACCAGTTGAACAACCCGCCAGCCGCTGGGGGCGCTAGACTTCTTTCACATTCAAATAGAATAGCCGGGCTTCGATTAGAACTCTTCAACCGGCCAGATTGGCCCTCGGCAGGGTGTGAATTTGCAATGCTTCACCGCATACATCTTTGGCTATCTGACAAAGATGTTGATGATGGGTGAGATAAACAACTTGCCCAAGCTTCGACATTTCAGCCAATAGTTTAAAGGTTTCGGCCGAACGGTCGTCATCAAACGGTTCCAGAATATCATCAGCAAAAAACGGCAGGGTTTCCCGCGATTTTGCAAATTCCGCATGCCCGGCAATTCGCAGGGCAAGATAAAGTTGAAATCTTGTTCCGCGCGACATTTGATTGGCCTCAATGGATGAACCATCTGACCTCATTCCCACAAGAATATCACCATTTTTGCCCGGTGCTGATGTGAGCCCTTTGAAATTACCTCGGGTAATTTGAACAAAAGCCTGACTGGCCCGCTGCATCATGGCGCTTCGATGTTTATCGCGGTAGGCACGCAGCGCCTCGCCCACCATCAACCCGCCGGCCATCAACCGCATATAGATGTGTGCCTCATGCTCAATTTGCAAAAGCAAAACCTGCCTTGCCTCTTCCAGCTGAGCTGCCTCACCATCATCGCCAACCGCTGCCAATTGTCGTTCAGCCTCTTTCCATTGGTGATAGAGCTGGGCAAGGTTTTCCTGCTCAGCGGCCTCGTCCTGTTTCAGCGAGGCATGTTCCTGCTCAAGCTCCTGTAATTTTGCAGGCGGCTCGCATTGGTCCTGAACTATTTCCAACGCAGCAACAAGATTGTCAGCATTGAGCAATTTGCGAAGATTTTCGCCCAATTGCCTGGTCTGCATAAGGAGCTGCATTTTCTCCTCACCGCGCTTCAATTGTGCCAAAAGTTCATTTTGTGTATCAACTCCGATTTCAGCACAGAGCGCCTGCTGACGCTTCTTAATGCCATTAAACCGATCTTCCGCTTGCTGCAATCGTGAATCTTGAGCTTCAACCAGAGCAAGTTGTTCCTGCAACCGTCTTTGGTCTTCTTCCGCACGCGCCAGCCGAAACCGCAGTTGATCGGCTATCTGCAATGGCTCCTGTTTTTGTGTATCATCATCCAACCCGACAGCTTGTATCAACCGGTTCACCTCAGCGATATAAATCGAGCGATTGAGTTCCATTGCCGCAATACGCGCCTGCAATTTATCAATTGAGAGAAACTGGGCCTCCAGATCATCCAGAACCTGAAACAAGTGCTTCGCTTCCACAGGCTTGATACCCGCCATCCAACTGCCTGCCAGCGCCGTTGCCCATAGCACCTGCCATGCATTTTCGGCTTCAATCATCAGCGCATGTTGCCGTTCACGCTGTTTTAAATCAGCCTCGGCGTCCAATAGCGCTTTTTCAGCCAAATCCCGGAGCCTTGCCTGATTATTCCAGTCATCAACCGATGATTTGCAGTAAGCAATCAGCCCTTGCGTATTCTCATTTTGGTCGTCATTGCCAGCCTCAATAATTCCGGCCTTTTGCATCTGTTCGAGCAGGTTTTTGCGGGCAATCTGCCGCTGGTTTTCAAAACCGTCAAACTCAGCTTCCGCTTTCGCCAGTTTTTCACTTTGGCGCAGGGTCGTTTCCCGCTTTTCAAGCCAACCGGTAAGAAAACTCAACCCGGTTGATGCAGGTAATTCCAGTCCGGTCATTATTTCCATGATCGCATCTAAGGTATACTTTTCCTTTGATAAAAGTACCTTTCTTTGCTCTTTTACCACCTGCAAATGAGCCCTGTTCTTTGCCAGTTCCACTTGCACCTGCTTCAGGCTCGCAAGCTCGGTAGATTGGGCAAGCCGCAGCAATGATGCCTCATCATCTTCGTTCATCCGCGCTTCAAAGGCTTTGGCACTTTCCTGCAATTGCGGGTTCGATGGCGGCTGACCATTTTCAAATTTATCAATATGATCCGCCCAAGCCCTGTCACGCGCCTGACGAATTGGTTTGGCTTTCTCATCATCCATCAAACCTGAAGCAGACTGTAGGGATTCCTGCATTGCAGACTGCCCGGCAATTTCCAACTCAAGCCGGGAAATCTCGACGTCTTGCTGCTGCGATTTTGCCTGCAGGTTTTCAAGCTCCACACTCAATTGCTGCGAAACTTGCGCTTGTGGCAAGGCCAGGTTTTGCAGGCTTTCAATTCCACCCTTCCAGGGGCTGAGATTGGACATAGCTTCATCAAATTCCTGACGAAGGCCATCAACATATGTCTTTTGACTGTTGCGCACACCTTCATCTGCGACAGTTTTAAATGCCTCCAATTGATCAGAAACACCGGTTAAATCCTGCAAGGTGGAATATTGATCACACTGCTTTTTCAATTCCATTTGCTTGTCGCGTGCTTTATCCAGTTCGCGAGCTGCATTTTCCAAATCTACCTGAATTTTCGATTGTTGCTCAATCAAATCAGCAAGATTTCCGCGGATTGCCACATTCAGCAAAAGCGAACGCGGCTCCTCACAATTTCCCTGCCCCAGTTTGCGCAAGAGTACGCCAATTTCATTATCAGCAGTCTCAATTTCCTTTTGTCGATGCTCTATGTCACTAGAGGTTCGGTAACGGGCTTCCAGATCACCTTCGCTCAAGCGGGCAATCGCAGCGGCATTTTCTAAAATCACACGATCAGGCTCAATTTCCTCGCAAGCCTCTAGCAAGCGTTTCAAGCTTTGCCGCATTTCGTCCAACCCGCTTTCACCGGCAGCAAACTCCCGCGCCAACTGCTCGGCCTCATTCCTTATGCCCTCAGCCACATCAGGCGCATCTTCGAGCGGTTTTAGCTGTTCCAAAATCCGGTTATATTGGCCATAAACTTCACTTGCCTGCATCAAAGCGCTTAATGCCTGCGACCGCGATTGCTGTATCAGGCGTATAGCCTTTGCGTCATCATGCAGCTTTTTGGCACTTACAGCCTGCTTACACTTTTGATCATAGGCAGACGCTTGCATATCAATCGCGCGCAGCTGTTCTTTCAACTGTTTCAATGTCTCTTTATATTCATTTAGTCGAAATTTACGCCCGGATGGCTTAAAAAACGCCTCCGCATCCTGCTGTACATTTTCAAGCGCTTCACTGATGGAAGAAAGGCCGGAGGCGGCAGAAAACAGTAGAGCTCCAAGATCACCCTGGCTTTTCAAAATTTCATTGCCACCCTCAACCAAGGTGTCCTCATCAAGCGAAAACATCTGCAGATAATTGGCCCGCGAAACATCGCCAAGCACGGCCTTCAATCCCGCTTCCGAAATGGGCTGGTCGGCGGAGCCCAAAAAGCCGTCCTTGTCACGCTTAATTCTCTGCGCGCTTATTTTCTCACCATTGGCGCTGATTTCAGCTTCAATCAACAATGTCGGGTTAGGGTGTTTGAAGTTATACGGCGTTACCCGCTCAAACCCGAACAAAAAATCAATACAGGCATCACGAAGAGTGGATTTCCCGGCCTCATTGGGGCCATAGATCAGGTGAAAATCGCCCTTGTTTGATGGCGTACCAAATTCCAGCTCAAAGCCGGAGAAATGACCATACCGCTGAAGATTGAGACGCTCAAACCGCATTATTGGCTTGTCTCGCTGATCTGCAATCGAGCCAACACATCCTTGCTGCCTTCGCGGATATAATCTTTGAGCAACGCCTCAACCGCTGCCTCATCCTTGCCGAACGTGTCTCTTAATTCCGGTGGCAGTTTTTGTTGCAACGCTGTTAAGGCCTCGCGAATTTGGTCTTCCGCAGTGGTCTCATTTTGCCTATCTCCGGCTAAAATCGCGCGCAGTTCATTGACAGGATCAAGTGCTGCTGATTTCACTTCCAATACCGGTGCATCCACATCACACTCAATACTTTCGATAATAATCGCGCCTATACGCTGTCCGGCCGCCCGCATTTCCTCCAGCATCAAATCCTGATCGCGGCGTAAACTTGCGGCCATACCGCTCTCACCGGCAAAGCGAATACGGGCAATCACGGCTTCATTCTTCGCCTTTTGGCACAATAATATCAGTGCATTTTCGCCCGCGGTGACCAAAGAGGCCCAATCTTCCAGCCCGGTTATATCGATCTCAACTTTTTCAAATTGCACCAGACTGGTGAACCGCTCTTCAATTGAAAGCGAACCTTTATCATCAACGCTCACCAGTGTTACGGATTTTGCCCCCGCCTCGTTGATATGGCGGCCCTGCGGGATGCCCGGCATCACCACGAAATTAGGCGCCTCTGAATGTATGTCCCGCTTGTGGATATGACCAAGCGCCCAATAATCATAACCTTGAGCTTTTAGATCAGCCAGGCTGCATGGGGCATAATCATCATGACCAACTGCACCGGAAAGCGAAGTATGCAACATGCCAATATTAACCGCATTGGCAACAGGTGCGGCAAACCCCGGCAACAGGCTTTCGGGACTATCTGCCTTGGCAAAGCTCACCCCATGAACGGCAATATTTTTCTCATCCAGCATAATAGTTTCGTGTTTGGGGCCAAACACATGTACATTATCGGGCAATTGCAATTGCCGGGTAATCTTTGAAATCGCATCATGATTGCCACGAATAATAAACACAGAAATCCCTGCCTTATCCAGGCGATGCAGCTGATTGGTGAGAAATCCAGCGGTTTTCATGCTGTGATGACCACCATCGTATAGATCGCCAGCAATCAGCAATGCGTCGACTTTTTCCGTAAGACAAAGATCAATTATAGCTTCAAAGCTCTGCCGTGAGGCATTGGCCACAAGCTCAGCTGCATCCGGATCGCGAAGCGCCAGCGAAAGCAGGGGCGAGTCCAGATGAATGTCTGCCGTATGAATAAACTTGAACAAAGATATTTGCTTTTGAAAATTGGCCCAAACCAATCATTATCAGATTGAATGCCAAACATGCAATCGGCATAATTGAAGGGTGCAGCCTTTCAGCATTCAGCTATTATCAACGAGCCCCAAAAATGCGCTGCCATAAAGTACCACCAACAACTTTCCAGCCAAGATAAAAATATGCGATGATAATCGCGAATAGTATTGCTGCTGGCCAACCGTTCAACTGAAATCCACCTTCGGTCGTATCACCGGTAAATTTGGCAATGGCGTATCCACCACCGGCAAACACCGTAAAAAAATCAAATATTCCAGCCGCGGCCCTGCGAAAAAATGATGGCTTTGTGGTCATTTAACTATTTCCTTCAATATCGAATATTACAATTTAATTTGATGTTCTGCCATGCCCGCAATATCGAGATCAATAACAATAATCTTGCCGGCATTTGGTTGTGCCGCAAGTGCGTCATCGCTCAAACCGTCCCGGGCTGAGGTAATATATAGCCGTTTGAAATCAGTACCACCAAAACCCGGACAGGTGGGTCGCTGAACTGGCAGTTTTATCACCCGCTCCTCTTTTCCATCCGGATCGTAACGCACAATTTTCCAGCCATCCCATTGGGCATTCCACAAAAAGCCTTCCGCATCACAAACCGAGCCATCGGGAATTGCCCCTTTCTCACGCAGATCAATATGGACCTGTTTTTCGTCAATCGGGTTCCCTTCACCATCCAACTGCCAGCGCCAGATCAATCGTTTTACCGTATCGGAGATATAGGCCCACTTTTTATCCGGCGAAAAGCAGGTGGAGTTTGGAACCGTTATCGGGCTCAAAATTTTGTTCAATTGCCCCTTGGCATAACGATAATAAGCCCCCGCATCACGTTCAAGATTATACCCCATTGTGCCAATCCAGAAGCTGCCATCCGGGGCAACACGCCCATCATTAGACCTGGTGATTTTATTATCCGCCTCAAGCGGGCATAGCGTGTCCCATGTGCCGCGATTTATGTCGAATTTCTGCAACCCGCTTGCTGTTGCAACCAGCAATGTATCGCGGTCTACCCACCCGGCAGCAGATGCCGCCTCGCCAAACAACCACGATCTTTGTTGCCCACCCTCCGCATTGCACGACATTAATTTGCCCGCGGGTATATCAAACCAGTAAAGCCGCTCGCGCAGCGGGTGCCACAACGGCCCCTCGCCCAAGGTACACGCCTCGCCGATAAATTTGAATTCATCCATATGGGTTTGCCTTACAACCTCTAATGATTATCGCGCGGAATAATGGTGGTGACATTTCTGTACTTGGTCGCTGGCTTCAGCACCATGCCCTCATCAAACTGATCAACAATGCCCCGTTGAATTTCCTGCCATGGGGTTTGATGATCCGGCACATAATCCAGCCCACCACTGGCAAGTTTTTCAGCCACAGCCTCACGCCGCGCCGCCATCAATTCATCAGAAATCAAAACATTGGCCGAGCGCTCGTTTAAATCAATACGAATTGTATCGCCGGTTTCAACCAGCGCCAGTCCGCCACCAACGGCGGCCTCCGGTGCTGCATTCAAGATGGATGGAGAACCAGACGTGCCAGACTGCCGCCCATCTCCAAGACAGGGCAGATCGGATATTCCTTTTTTAATCAGCGCATCCGGCGGCTGCATATTCACCACCTCCGCCCCGCCCGGATAGCCGATTGGCCCGGCCCCGCGCATGACCAAAATGCAATTATCATCAATATTCAGCGATGCATCATTAATGCGGGCGTGATAATCTTCCCGTCCGTCAAATACGATGGCGCGCCCTTCAAAGGCATTTCCATCGCCCGGATTAGACAAATAGCGCGCCCGAAATTCATCAGAAATCACACTGGTTTTCATAATCGCGGTATCGAACAGATTACCCTTGAGATTAAGAAAGCCAGACTTTTCCATCATTGGCTTGTCAAACGGGCGAATAACCTCCCGGTCAAACGTTTCCTTGCCGCTACAGTTTTCACCTATCGTCTTGCCATTGACCGTCATCGCATCCGGATTGGGCAAACGGTCATTTTCCAGCAGTTCATATAGTACCGAGGGCAAGCCGCCCGCATGGTGGTAGTCTTCACCCAAAAAACGCCCCGCCGGCTGCAAATCCAGCAATAGCGGAACATCATAGCCGAATTTTTCCCAGTCATCATTATCAAGCTCTACACCCAGATGGTTGGCAATGGCTTTTAAATGAATAGGCGCATTGGTCGAACCACCAATCGCAGAATTGGCAACAATGGCATTTTCAAAGGCGGCCCTGGTCATGATATCCGAGGGCTTCATATCTTCCCAAACCATATCGACAATCCGCTTGCCGGAATGATAGGCCATTTGTGCCCGCTCTTTGTGTACGGCCGGAATGGAGGCGCTACCCGGCAGCGACATGCCAAGCGCCTCGGCAAGCGAATTCATCGTGGTGGCCGTGCCCATTGTGTTGCAATAGCCCGGAGAAGGCGCAGAGGACGCCACAATATCAGTATATTCCTCGTAAGAAAGATTACCGGCTGAAAGCTCTTTTTTAGCGTGCCATTTGATAGTGCCAGAACCAGTACGCTGCCCTTTGTACCAGCCATTCAGCATCGGCCCGACCGAAAAGGCAATAGCCGGAATATTGGCCGTTGCCGCCGCCATCAAACAGGCGGGCGTGGTTTTATCGCAGCCAATGGTCAAGACGACGCCATCAATCGGGTAACCAAATAGCGTTTCCACCAGCCCCAAATAGGCGAGATTGCGATCAAGATTAGCGGTCGGTCTTTTGCCGGTTTCCTGAATTGGATGGACCGGGAATTCAAAGGCAATACCACCCGCCTCGCGAATGCCTTCCCGGATACGGTCGGCCAAAACGATATGATGCCGGTTGCAAGGCGAAAGGTCAGACCCGGTTTGCGCAATACCAATAATCGGCTTGCCCGATTGCAATTCTTCGCGCGTAATACCCCAATTCATATAACGCTCAATATAAAGTGCGGTCATATCGTGATCATCCGGGTTATCGAACCATTTACGCGAACGAAGGTCTGCTTTTGATTTTGCCATCAGGTGAACTTTCCAAACGAAAACAAGTTTATGTGTTGTGCAATTTGACATGATGAACCGCTAACATGTCAATGCATCAACTTGCATTTTGCGTGGTGATTTTAAAATACCGCATTCAAAATATGGCCATAGGGAGCAATTCGACGTAGAAACGAATATGGCCATAATCAGCATACCCATTACCAATACGGTTTCTATCTTTGAGCACGAGCTGAAAGAAAAATTCGTCCATTCCGGTGGCCCGGGCGGGCAAAATGTCAACAAACTCGCGACCACCGTTCAATTGCGCTTTGATGTTTTAAATTCAACCTCATTGCCCGAGCGGATAAAGGCCCGCGTAAAGGCAATTGCCGGGGGTAAATTGAACCGCGCCGGCGAACTTATGATTGTTGCCAATAAGCACAGGACACAGGAAAGAAACCGGGCTGATGCAAGGGAAAGACTTGTTGAAATTCTGCGCGAGGCCGCCAAACCGCCGCCGCCCATAAGGCGACCAACCAGACCCAGTTTAAACGCCAAAAGGCGCCGGATGGATTCAAAAACCAAGCGCGGTGTGGTTAAAAAACTACGCGGCAATGTGCATAGGGACGATTAGAGCGTATCCATTTTCGACAGAAACGCTCTATTTTTAATTCGCTCACGGCCGTTTGGCGCTGCGCACCAGCCTTCGCGGGAGCGATGCATTTGCATCGGGCCGGTTCCGCCCTCAAATTGATATCATCAATTTGCAAGTCGGGCTCCAATCGCAGCCTGACTGCTTCGATGTAAACATGAAACAATCTAGATCCAGTTTAGAACATCACCGACTTGGCTTTGGCGTCGGAATGGTAAAATCTTTTACATTTTGTTTCACGGCCACCACTGAATTAACAGCATTTATTGCAGGGCTCACAGCAGCACTTGCGGCAATGGCGGCGGCACCGGTTGAAACAATTGCCTTGTTTGAGGCAACCAAGGTATCAATAGAACCCCTTGGCTTCAATGTTACCGATGCAATGGATACGGGGTTTGGCCCCGCCAGCACAGTGCGACACTGAGAAGGCAAGTCGGCCATAATTTTATAGCGTCTGACTTTTTTCTTCTTTTTCTTCTTTTTCTTAACCACTGTCTTTTTCTTTTTGGTATTTTTTTTCGGCGCAAATGCCACCTTAAACCACCATTCAAGCGTCTTATCGCAACCCGTACCACTACCAGTTGAGGCCTGTCGTTTACAATTTGTTGAGCCAGGTTGGCATCTTAAACGTACATGCATATGGTAATGATGCCCCCAATAGGGCCGAACTTTGTTGAGCCAGCGCCGGTCGCCTTTGACCGTGTTGCAGAGCTTCTTTTTAATTCCCGGATGAACAAAAATTCGTTGAACTTCGCGGTACTGTGCAGCGGTTTTTATCAATCCCTCATGGGCTTTGGTCCAGATACCATTGTTCACCCGAACCGTGCCTTTTTTCAAAACAGAAATCGCACTCAGCGAATTGCGTTCCTTTCGGGTCCAGCGGCGAGCAGGCATTGGGCGCAGCCAAATATCGGCATCAAGCCCAACCTGATGCGAGGCGTGACCGGTAAGCATCGGCCCACCGCGTGGTTGAGACAGATCGCCAACCATCAACCCATTCCAGCCATAGTTCTTTTTCGCATCAATCGATAACCGCTCGATCAAACGAACAAGATTTGGATGCCCCCAACGTCGGTTACGCGAGGGTCGCATGACCTCCCATGTGGCACCATCGTGCGGCATGGCAATTCCGCCAGCCAGGCAACCTTTGGAATAAAACCCATAGGACGCGGGCGACATAACCACAGGCAATCGCTTGGCGCCAAACAGTTTTTTGGCTGGTGTCGCAGCAATTGCATCCAGTACTGGCGCAATTGAAAAACTGGCCGTCAGCAAAACAATCAGAGAGGTTCGGAATATCAAATTTAAAAAATAACGTGTCATCCACAGCACCCTAATTTTAAGCATTTAACAAATATAGAAGATTACACCGCAAAGTAAGCGATGTAGTTCCAATCTGATTTTATGCCCCAAATCTGGCCAGGATCTTAACAAGAATTAGCCGGTACTCATTTACTACCCACGCAATACTCCGCCCGTGGTTTTTTCAACATTTGCAATAACCTTAGCAGAAATAACCTCGATTTCACTATCAGTCAATGTATGCTCCTGCGGTTGCAACGTTACTTCGATGGCAACAGACTTCTTGTTTTCGCCAAGTGACGGCCCTTCAAACAGATCAAACACCGATACCTGCGCGATTAGTTTTTTATCCGCTCCATTGGCCGCACGCAGAATTTTTACAGCTTCCATGTCTTTATCGACGACAAAAGCAAAGTCTCGTTTTACCGATTGCAGATCAGAAATAACCAGCGGGCTTTTGGTGCGGGTCGCCTTGCGTCGGGGTTCTGGAACATTGTTCAAACAGATTTCAAATCCGCACAACACACCACTAACGCCCATTGCTTTTAAGGTTTTTGGGTGGAACTCGCCAAAGGTGCCCAAAATATTTTTAGGCCCCAGTTTGATCGTGCCACTGCGACCGGGGTGATACCAATCAGGACCTCCAGCTTCAATCTGCACATTTTTCACGTCCATGCCGCAGGCCGATAAAACGCTTAATGCATCGGCTTTGGCATCAAATACATCGACATTTTCCGCAATGCCCGACCACAATCGACCGGAGCCATCGAGTTTGGCCGTGTTACGACGAACACCACCTGCAATTCGCATTTGGCCGGAAATATCGTCACTTAAATAGGTGTCGCTAACCTCAAACAGGGCAACATCACCATTTCCCCGGTCGGCATTGCGCTGGCAGGCCGCTAAAAGACCCGGCAGCAGACTGGGACGCATGTCCGACATATCAGCAGCGATTGGGTTGGCCAACGACAATTCAGGCTTACCGCCGCCAAACAGTTCCGCATGGGCTTTTGGAATAAATGTCCAGTTAACCGCTTCCGCCATGCCGCGGGCAGCAAGCGAACGCCGCACACTTCTGGTACGGATTTGCAAGGTGGTCAGAATTTTTTTGCCAATCGCATCAAGCGCCGGCAATGGCTGCGGTTCAATCATATTCAACCCGTGAATACGCATCACCTCTTCAACCAGATCGGCCTTGCCAAACACATCCGGTCGCCAGCTTGGCACCAAAACCTTGATCACTGCGCCATCACCTTCAACGCCAAAACCGAGGCGGGTCAATATATCGTGGATTTCGGCATCATCAACCTCAAGACCGGTAAGACGGCGCACCTCTGAAATCGGAAAATCAATCACCAGATCCGGGGTTGGCACTTCGCCCGCAAGCACAACATCAGAAGGCTCACCGCCGCATATATCCAGCACCAGTTTGGTTGCAAGCTCAAGCCCCGGCATCATGAAAGCCGGATCAACCCCACGCTCAAAACGATAGCGCGCATCGGTAATAATGCCCAGATCGCGGCCCGAACGGGCGATATTCATCGGGTCCCAAAGGGCTGATTCAATTAGCACATTTTTGGTATTCTCATCACAGCCGGATTTCTCGCCGCCCATAATACCGGCAATAGATTCAACACCGTTCTCATCGGCAATCACGCAATTATCCGGACCCAGTTTATAGGTCTTTTCATCCAGTGCCAAAACCTCATCGCCCGCGCGCGCCCGGCGCACGGTGAGATTTCCGGCAACCTTATCCGCATCGAAAACATGCAGCGGTCGTCCACGATCAAAGGTCATGTAATTGGTAATATCCACCAGCGCAGAAATCGGCCGCTGACCAATGGCAATCAGCCGTTGCTGCATCCATTTAGGCGATGGACCATTGGTGATATTTTTCACCAGTCGCAGGCCAAATGCCGGGCAAAGGCTCGCCCCCTCGGCAAAATCCCGCTTCACTTCAATCGGACAAGGAAACTTGCCCTCAATATTTGAAATTGATGGCGTTTTGACCTTACCAAGACCGGCAGCCTCCAGATCGCGCGCGATGCCCGCAACCCCCAAAGCGTCCGGCCGGTTTGGTGTAATACCAATTTCAATCATCGGATCATTCAAGCCCGCATAATCGGCAAATGGCGTGCCAACAGGTGCATCCTCCGGCAGATCAATAACACCGTCATGTTCATCCGACATCTGCAATTCGCGCTCGGAACACATCATGCCGAAACTATCGACACCGCGAATATTACCCACCGAAAGGGTCACATCAAGACCCGGAACATAGGTGCCGGGGCCAGCAAAAGCGCCAATAAGCCCGGCGCGCGCATTGGGTGCACCACACACCACTTGAATAAGTTCGCCGTCACCCTTGTCGACCTTCAAAACCCGTAACCGGTCGGCATCCGGGTGCTGCTCGGCACTCACCACCTTGGCAATGGTAAACGGTTGGAACATCGCACGATCATCCACCTCCTCGACCTCAAGGCCGATCATGGTGAGTTTCTCAACGATCTCATCAAGCGTTGCATCGGTTTCCAAATGGTCTTTCAACCAGGAGAGTGTGAATTTCATGAGTCAAACGACCTCTTTTTCAGTGGCAAAGACTTCAACAACTTTGAAGTAGAGCCGGTATAATTTCATAGTGGGAGAAAAATTCCCTTTTCGCTTATAATAGCCCTCATGAATGGCACCCCATTCTTCAAGCGTCTCACAAGCTTCATCTTTGGCAAATTGCGCATCAACATCGCAAAATTTTACCGTATCAACTTTCCAAAACTGAATGGCACACCCAGGTTGCCCCTTGCCATTTAGAACGATTTCAATCTTGCCTTTATAGGGCTTTTCATCCGGGTCTTTATTCAAAAGATCAAACGACCCTGATGTGGCTATCTGTTTCCCGTTTATGACATCACGCAATCCGCTATCCGCCATATCAGGGTTATCGCCGAGACCAAATATAGCGCAGTTGGCGTATATGTCCGGCAATCCCATCAAGAACTCAACCCGCCCAAAAGGCTCGGCATATCGAGAGGCCGGAAGCCGTAATGGTTTACCCAGCGCACATCGGCGTCAAAGAAGGCCCGCAGGTCCGGCATACCATATTTTAACATGGCGATACGGTCGATACCGATGCCCCAGGCAAAGCCCTGATAAACATCCGGGTCAAGCCCGCCGGAGCGCAGCACATTGGGATGAACCATGCCGCAGCCAAGAATTTCCATCCAATCATTACCCTCGCCAAATTTCACTTCATTACCGGACCGGTCGCACTGAATATCAAGCTCCAGCGATGGCTCGGTGAACGGAAAAAATGACGGGCGAAAACGCATATTAAGCGATGGCACTTCAAAGAAGGTCTTGCAGAACTCTTCCAGCACCCATTTCAAATTGGCAATATTGGCCGATTTATCAACCACCAAACCCTCAAGCTGATGAAACATCGGCGTATGGGTGGGGTCTGAATCCTGACGGTAGGTCTTGCCCGGAATGGCGATGCGGATCGGCGGCTTTTGCGTTTCCATTGTACGTATCTGCACCGGCGATGTGTGGGTGCGCAAAACCTTGCGCTCGCCATTTTCATCCGGGTTAAAAAAGAACGTATCGTGCATTTCGCGGGCCGGGTGACCTTCGGGAAAATTGAGCGCTGTAAAGTTATAATAGTCGGTCTCAATGTCCGGCCCTTCGGCAATTGAAAAACCCATATCGGCAAAAATGGCAGTGATCTCATCCATCACCTGCGAAATCGGATGAATACGCCCCACATCAGCCGGAGATGGACGCACCGGCAAGGTCACATCAACTTTCTCACTGGCTAACCGCTCGGCAATGGCTAAATCCTGCAAAATTTCACGCTTGGTAGAAATCGCCTCATTGACCTTGTTTTTCAAAGCATTGAGCGCTGGCCCCATGATTGATCGTTCATCAGGCGTCATCTTACCAAGGGTTTTCATCCGCGCCGACAAGGTGCCTTTTTTGCCAAGCACACCAACGCGAATGGCCTCAAGTGCGGCCTCGTCATTTGAAGCCTCAATATTGGCAAGCGTTTCAGATTCAAAACTATCAAGTTCGGACATTATATTATCCTGTGATTACTAACGAAAAAACCTGCGCCCGGCATTTTGCCAGCGCAGGTTTTCAAATTCTCTTATTCTTAGTGGAATGAATTTGGCATTTGAATCTCACCTGCTGCTCGCCCCTTCATCAAATGTCAAATTCACAAATTCCACTAGAATTGTTAAACTGCTAGTGATTCTTATGATTAAAACATTTGCAAACAGAGGATCGGCAAGGAGCACAAATGTTTGAATCGAACCACTAGTGGGGCTTTTGAAACCGTGCGCTACTTAACAGCGCTTTCAAATGCACCTGGAGTGGTTTTTTTCAAATATTCAAGTGCAGCTTTTGCCTGCGCAACAACGGCTGCAAATGCCTGCGGCTGATTAATCGCAATATCGGAAAGCACCTTACGGTCAACTTCGATACCGGCCTTGGTCATGCCGTCAACCAAACGCGCATAGGTAAGACCGTGCTCACGCGCAGCCGCATTGATGCGCTGAACCCAAAGCGAACGGAAATTACGCTTGCGTGCCTTACGGTCGCGATAAGCATATTGCAGAGATTTATCGACAGCCTGTTTAGCGGTACGAATGGTATTTTTACGACGACCGTAAAAACCTTTGGCTTTTTTGATTACTTTTTTATGTCTTGCGTGGGCGGTAACGCCGCGTTTTACACGTGCCATGAGTTTGGCTCCTTAAGGATACTTTGGTTTATTTAGCTTTAGCGGCGTAGGGCATCATTTTCTTGATAACCCGTGCATCGGCAGCACAAAGAACCATCGTGCCGCGCGCATTGCGCAAGAACTTGTTGGATCGTTTGATCATGCCATGCTGTTTACCGGCCGCAGCAACTTTAATTTTGCCGTTTGCAGTAACCTTAAAGCGTTTTTTAACGCTTGATTTGGTCTTCATTTTGGGCATTTTGCTTCCTTTCATGCATGGCGGATATTTGCCTTAAACAAGGCGCTTCCACCATCTTATTTGTGATTATGTCCTGAAACCAAGACCTTTGGTTATTCAAGACTGCGTTCATGAACTACCACGGCATGCCCTGCCGGATCGTTCGACCGGCGAGTTATAGAAGGGATGAGCGAATTTGACAACCGGTAAAATACCTAAATTTGTTGGACTGTTTCATATCAATACGGAAACAGTCTGGCCTTGAAGAGAGGCCCGGCGCTTATGCGCCGCCGTCATGTCGTCAACATGCTACGCATGATGCGGAGCGATGCGCATGGCGCTCTTGCGTGAGCGAAAGAAAATAGAGCGGTTCAACCGTTTAGGAATTGAGAATTATCGCCCGCGAATGCGAGGGTCCAGCGCATCGCGCAAACCATCGCCAATATAGTTGACACTCAGCACAGTGAGCGAAATTGCCAGCCCTGGCCACAGCACCCGTGAAGGGGTAAGCTGCATGAAGTTTGCGCCATCAAACAACAAGCGCCCCCAGGTCGGGAAATCAGACGGGAACCCAAGTCCCAGAAAGCTCAAGGCGGATTCTGTAATAATAGCATTGGCAATGCCCAGTGTTGCAGAAACCAGGATCGGGGAAAGCACATTGGGCAAAATGTGCCGGGAGATAATGCGGTGACGACGGGTGCCGATGGAGCGCGCCGCAATGATGAATTCCTGCTCTTTCAAGGCCAGAACCTCACCACGCACAATTCTTGCCGTCTGCATCCACGAGGTTATGCCGATGACAAATACAATCAATATAAATATGCCTGTTTCCGGCCCGAAAACCGAACGAAGTGAATCGCGAAACAGCATGATAATGACCAAAAGTAGCGGCAATATAGGCAAGGCGAGAAATAAATCGGTCAACCGCATCAAGACACCATCAATGGTTTTAAAGAATCCTGCGACCACACCGATTAAGGTGCCAACAAACAGCGATAACAGCATCGCGGTTACACCAACCAGAAGTGAAACCTGCCCACCGGCCATAACTTGCGCCAGCATATCGCGGCCAAGATTATCGGTCCCCATTGGGTGGACCAGTGTTGGTGACAGGTTTTTGTTTCTGATATCAAGAAAGGTCGGGTCGATTGTATGTATGAACGGCCCAAGAACGACCACCAGCACAATAAACGAAAAGACTGCAACACCGACAACCGCACCCTTATGGGTTCGGAATTGCCGCCATACATCGCCCCACAGCGAGCGGTGCTCATGCAATGGCTCGGAGATAATCTCTGTAACGCTTGCATTAGTCATAGCGAATCCTCGGGTCCAGCATTCCGTAAACAACATCTGCAATCAGATTGAAAAATACAATCAGGATTGCAAAAATAAAGGTCAGGGTTTGCACCAGCGGAATATCCGCATTTTCAATGCCCAAAATCAGCAATTGCCCTAGCCCGTTTACCTTGAAAATCTGCTCGGTAATGATCGCCCCACCAAAAATCTGCGGCACACCAAGCGCGATAACCGTGACAACGGGAATAAGCGAATTACGCAATACATGAACCAATAGCACCACTTTTTCGCTCATGCCCTTGGCGCGCGCGGTGCGCACATAATCCTGATTGAGGTTGTCCAGCATTGAGGCCCGCATAAAGCGGCTTAACTGGGCTGCATTAAACAGCGCCAGCACCATCACCGGCATGGCCAGTTGACGCAACTGCGCCATAAAGGACGAGAAATCGGTTACCTTCAATGTGGTATCATAAATCGAGGGTAGCCAGCCAAGATTGACCGAGAACACCACAATAAGCAGTAGCCCGGTAAAGAAGGTTGGCACCGAAAAGCCAACCATCGAAATAAATGTGCCTATCTGATCAAACCATGAATATTGCTTGTAGGCAGAGATCACCCCAATTGGCAGGGCAATCAAAATTCCAACAAGATAGGAAAGGCCGACAACCCACAATGTTTGTGGCATACGCTCAACAATCAAATCGACCACCGGCGAACGGCTCATCCAGGACGTAACCCGCAAACGACTGTCAGAATCGCCTATTGGCGCACCCCACCAGTGTTCCATAATATTCAGCGGTTCATTGATGAAGAATTGCTCAAGCCATTTAATGTATCGAATATGGAACGGTTGTCCGAGGCCGAGGGATTCCCGAATTTGGGCACGAACTTCAGCCGGAATTGTTAGCGGCAAATTGCCGGTCGGATCATTGGGAGCAAGATCCAGAATAATAAAGATAATAAAGCTGATGACCAAAAGCGTTGGTATCGCAAACAGCAGACGCCTGATGGTGTAATTCAGCATATTTCTTCCAGCCAGAAAATTAAGAGATATCCGGCCTGTAAAACTTACAGGCCGGACATAATATTGATTTTAGGATTACTTAGCGCGAGTCCAATCAGCCACATTCCACAATTGTGAATCCCAGGAATTCATACGCACACCCTTAATTGTGTTTGCATGAGCTGAAACATCACCACGGTGAATGAGCGGGATCATAACGCGAGCCTTCATCAGCATATCGTTCATTTTCATGGCGAGTGCTGCACGCTTTTCGATAGACGCCGTCTTGCCCATTTCAGCGACAAGCGCATCATATTCCGCATTACAATAACGCGGCATATTGTTGCCGATCCACTGGTTGGATGGTGCAGGGATATTGCTGCATGTCCAACTGCCCATATATTTTTCCGGGTCAGTACCATCGAAATTATTGGTGTACATTTCGATGTCAGCAAAGAACTTTTGGAAAGTATCCGGGCTGGACTGGTCACCACCAAAGAACACAGAAGCGGAGATATTACGCAACTCGGTTTCAACGCCGATTGCTTTCCACATCTGTTTGATCAAAGCCTGTGTACCCTGACGAACGCCATTGGTTGAGGTTTGAAAAAGGATCGAAAGACGCACGCCATCTTTGGCGCGAATACCATCGCTTCCTTTGGCCCAACCGGCATCATCCAGAACTTTATTAGCCCGGGCAACGTCTTGTTTTTTGCAATCATCGTTAGCCGTTGATGCATAAACTGCAGGTGCAGGAAGCACATTACAGGTAACCTGACCGGCTTTGCCGTAGCCTGCTTCAACCAGGATTTCGCGGTCGATGGCAAAAGACAATGCTTCACGAACTGCAGGGTCCGTCAAGAACGGATGCGCACCACCTTCTTTGGTGCCACGCTTGTCGCCAAGATCAGCTGATACAGCCATGGACTGAACCATCAAGCGCTCAACCGAAGTACCAAAAGATGTTACAATCGTGCCTTTACCTTTGGCGGCCATTTGAGCCAGAATTTCTGGTTCAACCTGTAGGTTCCAGGCATAATCAAACTCGCCGGTTTCAAGTACAGACCGAGCGGCCGCAGCAGCTTCGCCGCCACCCTTGATGATTGCTGTTGCAAATGCTGGCTTGTCAGCTTCACGGTATTTATCATTTGCTGCATAAACCACAACGTCATTTGACTTAAACTCGGTTACAACAAACGGACCTGTACCAATTGGGCCAAAGTTCTGGGTTGTGCAAGTTGGAGCTTTAGCTCCCATGCAATCCTTAAACTGGGCTTTTTGGATAATTGGCACAGTTGCACCAACGAATGGACCATATGGAAATGGTTTTGCAACTTTGAAAGTGATCTTCACCGTGTGGTCGTCAACCGCTTCGACTGATTTCACATCGTTAAAGTTTGATATTGAATTACACCCACCCGTTGTGTCCATGCAATATTCAGCAGAAAACACCACATCGGCTGCGGTAAATGGCGAACCATCAGACCAGGTAACACCTTTTTTCAGCTTCCAGGTAATGCTTGTGAGATCCTTGGAAACGCCACCATTTTCTGGTGTCGGAATTTCCTCCGCCAATGATGCAACCATGCCGCCTTTTTCGTCATACTTGGCCAATGGCTCAAGAATCATCGATGAAGCATGGGTGTCTTTTGTACCACCGGAAAGATATGGGTTGAGGATAGAGGCTGCTTGCCAATAAATAATATTAAGCTGGCCATCTGCGCCCCGCTTGGAATGGCTGCCGGCATTTGCCGCCGATACCATCAGTGATGCGGCAACGCCTGCCATCATCAGGATTTTAAGTTTTTTCATTTTATTTCTCCCTTTTCTACTTACACAATTTCATTCATCAGAATGACCGGATTTTTCCGGATTTTTGTCAGCGACACCTGTCGCCATTAAAGTGAAATTAGGCCCAGAATAACTCAAAGGCAACCTCACCGGGCCTAAACCCTAACCTGCCAGATGGCAGGCCACATACTGATCTTTTCCAAGATCACGCCATTTAGGCGCATCTTCAAAACATTTCGTTTCTGCAATCGGACAACGAGTGCTGAATACACAACCCTTTGGCGGATTGGCCGGGTTGGGCACATCACCCTCTAAAATTATGCGTTCACGCTTGGCTTCAATCTTTGGGTCCGGCACCGGCACCGCCGATAATAGCGCTTTGGTATAAGGATGTTTCGGCGTTTTAAACAGGTTTTCAACTGAGGTCAGTTCCATGATTTTGCCAAGATACATCACTGCAACCCGGTCGGCTATATGGCGCACCATCGACAAATCATGGCTGATAAATAAATAGGTCAATCCAAGCTTGCTTTGCAGGTCTTCAAGCAGGTTTACCACCTGCGCCTGAATTGAAACATCCAACGCGGCAATCGGTTCATCGCAGACAATAAATTCAGGGTTAAGCGCCAGCGCCCGTGCAATACCAATTCGCTGGCGTTGCCCACCTGAAAACTCATGCGGATAACGGTTGACGAAACTTGGGTTAAGACCAACCGCATCGAGCAACTCGCCCACCCGCGCTTTCTTTTCTTTGCCGGAAACAATTCCATGTTCGTCGAGCGGCTCCGATACGATTGAGCCAACCGTCATACGTGGGTTCAGACTTGCCTGCGGGTCCTGAAAAATCATCTGCATTTGGGGACGAATTTTTCGCAGCTCAGTTCGGCTCAATTCGGCAATATCCTTGCCATTAATATGCACATGCCCGCTGGTTGGGTCGTAAAGCCGTAATATCGCCCGGCCTGCGGTTGACTTCCCGCACCCGCTTTCGCCCACCAGACCCAGGGTTTCACCACGCCGAATATCAAATGTAAGCCCGTCAACTGCCTTAACTGCTCCCACTTGACGCCGAAAAATACCCTTGTAGATCGGGAAATGCATATGAAGGTTATCCACCCGAACCAATACATTGGGGTCAGATTTTTGATCATTCATCTGGGCTGTGTCTGCCATCAAGCGCGCGCCTCATTCTTTTCCACATCAAACCAGCAAGAAACCTTGTGATCATCGCCGCGCATCTCCAACTGCGGATTTTGCTCACGACATTTGTCAAAGGCAAATTTACAACGTGGAGCAAACGGACACGAATTTGGTTTGTTAATCAAATTTGGTGCCTGCCCGGAAATGCTCAACAACCGGTGTTCACCGTCTGCATTGGTTCCGGGCAAAGTTTCAAGCAGGGCAATTGTATAGGGATGCTGCGGGTTTTCAAACAGGGCGGAAACATGGGCATATTCGACAATAAACCCGCCATACATAACCGCAACACGGTCGGCAATTCCGGCAACCACACCAAGGTCATGGGTAATCCATACAATCGCCATGCCCAGTTTTTGCCGCAGCTCCCGCACAATTTCCAAAATCTGCGCCTGAACAGTCACATCAAGTGCAGTGGTAGGCTCATCTGCTATTAGCAACTTCGGATCACAAGCAAGCGCAATGGCAATCACCACCCGTTGGCGCATACCACCGGAAAACTGGTGCGGAAAATCCCGCAATCTTTCGCGCGCAGAAGGAATGCCCACAAGTTCCAGCAACTCAACCGCCTTGTCGCGAGCCGCAGATTTATCCAGCCCCAAATGCTCACGCAACGGCTCCATAATCTGAAACCCGATCGTAAACACCGGATTAAGCGAGGTCATCGGGTCCTGAAAGATAAAGCCAATACGGCCGCCACGAATTTTCCGCAATTCGTCATCGTCGATTTGCAGCAGGTCTTTGCCCTCAAATTGGACAGTACCGGAAACAATTTCAGCCGGCGGCATTGGCAGCAATCTAAGCAGTGACATCATGGTCACGCTTTTGCCGCAACCGCTTTCACCAACCACACCAAGCAATTCGCCCGGTTGCAGCTGAAAACTCAATCCATTTACCGCATAGACAGTGCCATCTTGCGTATGAAAAATTGTTTTTAGATCAGTGACTTCAATCACTGGTTCACTGGTTTGACTGTCCAGATCCATTCCTGCCCTTAACGCGTATTTACGGTGACGGGATTCAACTTACCCGTTTCTCAATTATATTACGTACATCAAAACCGATCATCGCTGGTTTGTCCACCAAAAGATTTATCAATCGATAAAGTTGCAAATTTGTTGGGAAAACGACAAATTTCAGCAATTAGAATGTAAGGTTTTGCAAAATAGGCATATTGCCCTATGTAGGCGGTAACTATTCAACTTCTCCCAAATGGAACTCCATCGTGATCAAGCCCACCCTTGCAGCTTTCGCTGAACGATTATCTATTGCCGACTGGAAAAACACCAATATTTCCACTTTTTCGCCAAGCCGCATTAAAACCGAAATACTGTCCGGGTTAACCGTTGCCCTGGCTCTGGTGCCGGAAGCTGTGGCGTTCTCATTTGTAGCAGGCGTGCATCCACTGGTTGGGCTTTATGCGGCCTTTATTGTTGGTTTAATCACCGCCCTTATCGGCGGGCGACCGGGCATGATTTCGGGTGCAACCGGCGCTTTGGCAGTGGTAATGGTCGCATTGGTTGCCAAACATGGCATTGAATACCTGTTTGCAACCGTCGTGCTGATGGGCATTTTGCAAATTCTCGCCGGCATATTTCATCTGGGTAAGTTTATTCGTCTGGTTCCGCACCCGGTTATGCTGGGCTTTGTAAATGGACTGGCAATCGTTATTTTTCTGGCCCAGCTTACACAATTTCAAATTACCGATGCAGACGGCATTAAAACCTGGATGTCTGTTGTGCCAATGGCCAATATGTTGGGTCTGGTCATGCTCACAATGTCAATCATCTGGGTGATGCCAAAAATTTCCAATGTGGTTCCGGCCCCCCTCATGGGCATTGGAATTGTTGCGGCCATCGTCATATTTTTTGGCATTGATGTGCCCCGGGTGGGCGACCTTGCATCGATCAAGGGCGGCCTGCCTGATTTCCATATTCCGATGGTTCCGCTCAATCTTGAAACCATTAAAATCATATTTCCCTTTGCTTTGATACTGGCCGCAATTGGCCTGATCGAGAGCCTTTTGACGCTCAATCTGGTGGGCGAAATTACCGGCAAGGGCGGCGGCGCATCAAAAGAATGCGTAGCCCAGGGCATCGCCAATACGGTGACCGGCTTTTTTGGCGGCATGGGCGGTTGCGCGATGATCGGCCAGTCTATGATCAATGTTAAGTCTGGCGGACGAACACGCTTGTCCGGCATTGCGGCCGCTCTGTTTTTGTTAAGTTTTATTATGTTTGCCTCAAGCCTGATAGAACAAATTCCGCTGGCCGCACTGGTCGGCGTCATGTTTATGGTGGTGATTGGAACCTTCGCCTGGCAGAGCATAAAAATTCTGCGTCTGATCCCGCTCACCGATGCCATGGTGATGGTACTTGTGACCGTTGTCACCGTTATGAGCGATCTGGCGATTGCGGTCGTTGTCGGCGTGATTGTATCGGCTCTCGCCTATGCCTGGAACAACGCCACACGCATCCACGCACAAACGACTTTCACACCCGAAGGCGCGCGCGTCTACCAGATCGAAGGACCGCTGTTTTTTGGCTCAATTGAGGGATTTTCCGAAATTTTCAGCCCGAAAGATGACCCTGATCTGGTTATTGTCGATTTCCTGAATTCCCGTGTGGTCGACCAGTCTGCCCTGCAGGCCGTCGAAGCTCTGGCCTCAAAATATCAGGCGATGGGCAAAACCCTTCAGCTTCGGCATTTATCCCGTGATTGTCATCAATTGCTCAACCGTGCCGGTCAGTTAATCGTCGATTCCGACGATGATCCAAGCTACGGGATTGCCGTGGATTACTCGATCAAAACCGGCATTTTGGGCGCTGGGCATTAATCTTTACCAGTCTTGCTCATCCCACATTATTTTCAACGCTGTTTTATAATCCGGATAGGCATATTGAACCCCAAGAAGTTCCTTTGATTTCGCATTGGATACCCGTTTATTTTCGCCGTAGAACGAGCGCGCCATTGGGGTAATGTCAGCCGTATCAAAGTCCAGCTCTTCCGGCGGAGTTTTACCCATCAATTCATGGGCAAATGTCACCACATCCTGCGGCGGGGCCGGTTCATTATCGGTAATATTGAACACTTCATTCAGTTTGGCCTTTGCTGCAAGATCAATCGCCTGGGCAATATCGGTCACATGAATTCGGTTAAAATACTGTCCCTTTTTAACCAGCCGCCGCGAGCGCCCGGCCTCGATGGTGCGAAACGCATTACGACCATTTCCATATATTCCCGCAAGCCGGAAAATCGACAGCGGCACATTCATTTTTACCGACAAAGCCATCCAGCTTTTTTCGGCAATATCCCGCTGAATAGAACGTGCCGATACCGGCGCCGTCGGCGTTTTCTCGCTCACCCATTCACCATCGTGATTGCCATAAACACCCACAGTCGAGAGATAGCCTATCCACTCAAGCTTTGGCATACTGGCGCGAATGACATCGCCATAAATATTTATAACCGGATCAACATCATTGCCGATTGTATCGCGCGGCGGGGCGATCGAAATCAATAGATGGGTTGCATCTTGAAGGCGTGATTCAATATCCGGGTTTGCATTTTCACCATCAAACAAAAACGCTTCAATACCATGTTCACCAAGTTCCAAAAGCTTATCCGCATCGCGGGTGGTTCCGGCAATTTCGTGCCCCTGCGAGCCGATACGGTCAACAAAGGCCTGCGAGGAGTAGCCCGCACCAAAGATGAAAATATTCACGTTCTTACCTCTGTTATTATTCAGCCGCAGCCCATTCTTTTAAAACAAGCTCATCTGTTTCATGTGCTTTGGCCCGTTTGGCAAGCGCCCTTGCCTCATCTGCGTCAAGTTGCAACAGCGCCCAGATAGCCGCCCCCCGCACAATCGGGTTGGCATCATCCAGATGCGGGCGCACATGAATTTTCATAGTTTCAATTTGCGAATTACCCATGGCAATCAATACATTGCGCAAAAACCTGTCGCGACCAATACGCTTTACCGGATTGGCAGAAAAGTATTTTCGAAACGCCTGATCATCCAGTTGACTAAGTGCAATAAGATCAGGTGCGCGAAATTCTTCCCGAGCAAGCAATTTCTGCTCACTGGCGGTTTCAGCAAACTTATTCCACGGGCACGCGGCCAAACAATCATCACAACCAAATATCCGGTTGCCCATTTTGGCGCGAAATTCCAGCGGTATCGGTCCCTTGTTTTCAATCGTTAAATAGGAAATGCAGCGCCGCGCATCCAGCTGCAAAGGAGCCGGAAATGCATCCGTTGGGCAGGCATCGAGACAAGATGAACATGAACCGCAATGATCAATTTCGGCCGTATCAGGCGCAATCTTAGCGGTGGTAAAAATACTGCCCAAAAAGAACCACGAGCCCAGTTCGCGCGAAACCAGATTGGTGTGCTTTCCCTGCCAGCCAAGCCCGGCCGCTTCCGCCAGTGGTTTTTCCATCACCGGGGCGGTATCAACAAATACTTTCACATCACCACCACTGCGCGAGGCCAATTTACCAGCCAATTGCTTCAGCTTGCCTTTGATAATTTCATGGTAATCGCGGTTTTGCGCATAAACAGAAATAGCGCCCTTGTCCCGTTGGCCAATCACCGCCATCGGGTCTTGCTGTTGGGTATAATTCATCGCCAGCATGATGATGCTTTGTACTTCTGGCCATAGTTTTAGCGGATTGGAACGCCGCTCGGCAGTCTCCGCCATCCATGCCATCGAGCCATGGCGACCCTTATTAACATATTGGGATAACCGCTCGCCCGCGTGCTCAATCGCATCTGGTTGGGTGACACGGCATAGATCAAAACCAAGCTCATGCGCCTCGCGCTGAAGATAGGTTTTCAGCTTTTCATTTTTCAGAATATTCTTGCTCAAAAGTCCAAATCAACATAGTGCGATGCCGGTGGCAGGCCACGCACTTTGTCGCCTAAAAGCGGGCGAAACGATGGGCGGGATTTTATCCGCGCATACCAATCTTTCAACGCCTGATTTTCTTCCCAAGGCACCTCACCCAGATAATCCAGAACCGATAGAGAAGCCCCCACCGCCAAATCAGCATAGGAAATATTTTCCCCCCCCAGCCAATTGCGGGTTGCAGCCAGCCAGCCCAGATAACCCATGTGAAATTTGATATTGGCCCGCGCGGCACGAATGGCTTTAGAATCCGGCGCACCACCTCCAAGTGCGGAAGGCATCTGCCTTTTAAACACCCGCTCAAGCACGATATATCGAGTGACCTCGTTTTCCAGCTTGTCCAGCGCCCACGAAACAATACGGCGCGCCTCTGCCCGCTGATAAGGATTTTCAGGCAATAATCGACGTTCGCGTTTTAAAACACCACGGGTTTCATCAAGAAACTCACAAATGGCATTACCACCAACCATGGGCGGGTTATCGGCGTCGATCAATACCGGTAAAGTACCAGCAGGATTAAGCGCCATAAACTCCTCGCGGCGCTGCCAGGTAAGCTCTTCAATGAATTCTGCCGTATCATCATATTCAGCCAAAACCAGCCGTACCAGCCTTGCTGCCGCCGACATTGGGTGATGATAAAGAACCAGCATTGATTTACCTTTGTTGCGTCTTATAAATTGGCAATCTATTGCGTTGAATATCAATTCTCTATAGGAGCGTGCGCATGGAAGCACAAGCCTGCAA
>JAJRQF010000060.1 GCA_024280375.1 Alphaproteobacteria bacterium
AAAATGGCGGAGAGGAAGGGATTCGAACCCTCGAGACAGTTCCCCGCCTACGCCCTTAGCAGGGGCGCGCCTTCGACCACTCGGCCACCTCTCCGAGGCCGTGATTATTGGGATTGCTCACGAAAATCAAGCGTTAATATTCCTGATCAGCAACAAATTGGAATATCGCTCAGAGATTCAAAGCAATTGCACAATAATTTGGCAGCAAAGTAGTGTGGTGCAATTGATCTATCACTGGTGATTTAGAAAATGCCAGTTTGCGCACAGCTATTACAGGTGCGTTGAGCCAGTCAGCGGTCCGTTCTACCCGCCCTGAACGCCGCCTTTGACCGCCCGCATGATGGCAGTGCATGTGGCCAGCTTTTTATTATCAACATCGAGCACTTCACCGGCGGTAAAAATGGTTTTTGCCCCTCCACCGGTTACCCAACCAACGGCGCGTATCAACCCCGGCATGGCCGGTGCCAGATAATTGGTGGTGAGCGTAAGGGTCACCACCCGTTGCGAGACATCTTCGGCCAAATGACGACTGGCCGCGTAACCGCAGGCACTATCCAGCAACACGCATAAAACACCGCCATGCAACATGCCTGCCCGGTTTAGATGAATATCGCGCGCATCCAGCTCGATCTCGGTTCGATCACTATAAACATAGGTCACATATCCGAGATTGTTTTGCAGACCCATATCAGCACGATAGATATGCGGTTTTTCTTTGGCGTTTTCGTTCAAGGTAATTCCTCTTTTTCGCTCAACGCTAGCGGCTTTTCTAATGGCTCAAGTTTTGCGCTTCGCGTTGATCAACGTGCAACTTGAGCGACACCTCGGCCTCCGCGAAGACGCCGCATTAGCGGCGGCTCCTGTTTGATGCCGTGATCTTGCGCGGCGAAGCCACGTGCGTATATTTTATAATGGTTCATATCTTGCGCTTCGCGTTGCTCAACGTGCGTATATTTTATAATGGTTCATATCTTGCGCTTCACTTCGCTCAACGTGCGATATGAACTATGCCGCCGACAGCGCGATCACCCGCTCAATATGATAATCCTCATCGCCAAACTGATGGTCAATCATGGTCAACCGCTTGGCAAAATGCGGCAGGGCATATTCCCATGTCATGCCAATACCGCCATGCATCTGAATGCATTCCTCGGCCACCAGATGACCGACCCGGCCAACAAGATTTTTCAAGGCCGAAACATTCCATTCGCGCAGCTCGCGGCCACCATCCAATTGACCTGCCGCATTGATGAGCGACGAACGCACCTGCTCAATCTCGATCAACATTTCCGCATAGCGATGCTGCAAAACCTGAAAGCGCCCGATGATCACACCAAACTGCTTGCGGGTTTTCAGATATTCAAGTGTCATTTCAGTCGACACCTGCATGGCACCCAGCGCCTCGGCCGAAATGGCGACAATACCGGCCGCCGTTGCTTTTTCGATATGAGCAAAGCAATCCGTACCATCGCCCAACATCACCTTATCGGAAATTTCAACACCATTGAGCGCAATCTCGCCCACCCGACCACCATCAACCGTTGGGCAACCGCGAATGGAAACACCGTCGGCGCGCGGGTTGACGAGGAACAGGGCAATGCCATCTTCGTCGCCCGCATCGCCGGAAATCCGGGCCGAGACGATCAGCAAATCAGCACTGTCGCCGTTAAGCACCGCCGATTTATGGCCTGTCAATCTGTAGCCCTTGTCGGTTTTTTCTGCCTTTGTTGCCACATGTGCCAGATCATAGTGGCTGTCTGGTTCGCTATGGGCGAATGTGATCAGCGTTTCGCCACCGATGACCTTTTCCAGCAGCATTTTTTGCTCCGGGCCACCGGCATGTTCGATCAGCTTGCCAGCAACCAGATTGGCCAGCATCGGCTCGACCACCAGGCCCTTGCCAAGTTCTTCAAACACCACGGCAAGGTCAAAACCAGAGCCACCAAAACCGCCAACATCTTCGCTGAACATTGCGCCAATCAGCCCAAGCTCGGCAAATTCAGCCCAAATTTCGCGGGAAAACCCTTCATCCGAGGCGGCAAATTCATGACGTTTTTCAATTGTATATTTCTCGCGCACAAAGCGTGCTGCCATATCGGCCAGCATGCGGCGATCATCACTATGGGTAAAATCCATTTTACAGCCCCGACAATTTGGAAATAATATTCTTCTGAATCTCATTTGATCCAGCGAAGATAGAAAGCTTGCGATTGTTGAAATAATCAGACGCGACCGGATTGGCATAGTCCGGGCCAATGGGAGGCTCGTTATAGCCCGCATCCAGCGCTTCTGATACAAATGGCAGCGCGTGCGGCCCTAGGGCGCGGCGTGCCAGATCGTTGATCGCCTGACGAATAACAGTCCCCTTGACCTTCATCATGGAGGCATCCACCGGTGAGGCCGCACCGCTCATCGCGTCTTGCAACACCCGCAAATTTGTGGTGCGCAGGGCTGCCAGATCAATTTCAATCTTGGCCATGCGGGCAGCAAAATACGGGTCTTGAGCCAGCGGCTTGCCGGATTTCTTCTGCAATTTGGCAATGCGTTTTAACTGCTCCAGCCCTTCGGTGGAAAAACCAATACCGGCGGTGCCGGTGCGCTCATGGGTGAGCAGATATTTGGCGTAGGTCCAACCCTGGTTTTCTTCACCCACCAGATTGCCAATTGGCACTTTGACATCATCAAAGAAAATCTCGTTCACCTCGTGCTCGCCATCGAGCAGAATAATCGGCCGCACTTCAATTCCGGGCGTTGCCATATCAATTAGCAAGAACGAAATTCCCTGTTGCGGCTTGCCTTCGGTTGAGGTTCGCACCAGACAAAAAATCCAGTCCGCATGCTGGCCAAGAGTCGTCCATGTTTTTTGGCCGTTGACGATATAATGATCGCCGTCGCGTTTGGCCGAGGTTTTGAGCGATGCGAGATCGGAGCCTGCTCCCGGTTCTGAATAACCCTGACACCACCAATCGGTGCCATCAAGAATGCGCGGCAGGTAATGGGCGCATTGCTCGTCCGAACCAAATGCCATTAAAACCGGCGCCAACATGCCAACACCAAAAGGCACAACGCGGGGCGCGCCGGCCCTACAGGCCTCTTCTTCGAAGATATTCTTTTGCACCGCATCGAATGCCGCGCCGCCATGTTCCTTCGGCCAACCGGAGGCCAGCCAACCGCGATCATTCAGCAGGCCGTGCCACTCAACCATATCTTCCTTGGTCAAACGCTGCAGGTTTTTCACCTTGTCTGCGATGCGCTTTGGTAGTTTTTCAGCGAGGAAATCCTGCACTTCTTTGCGAAAGGCAAGCTCTTCTTCATTATAATTCAGGTCCAATGAATTTCTCCCAATTCAATTGTTCTCTTGGTTATTTTCTTTACATCGCCGAGGTGCCGCCATCAATGGCGATTGCCACCCCGGTGGTGAAACTGTTTTGCGGATCACAGGCCCATAACATGGCCTGTGTCACCTCATCGGCGGTTGCCAAACGGCGCATCGGAATGCCGCGCACCAGAAACTCTTCGGCCTGTTTATCGCCGCCGCCGCCCAGCAGATCATCTTCGACCATCGGCGTGCGGGCAAAGGCCGGGCAAATAGCATTGATGCGAATACCGCGCCGTGCATATTCAAGGGCGGCTGATTTGGTAAGCCCGATTACGCCATGTTTTGCAGCGGAATAAACCGATACCATCGGCGCGCCACCAATGCCCGCAAGCGACGATACATTGAGAATGGAGGAGGTTCGGTCATGCGCCTTATAGGCTTCTTCCATCACCGGTATCTGGTGTTTCATGCCGTAAAACACCCCCATTAAATCCACTTGAATGGTATCAAATGCCTGTTTGGAATCCACATCGGCCAACCGTCCCGGCACGTGGCCGATACCGGCATTGTTGATCGCCACATCGAGCCTGCCATAGGTGCTCATAGCCAGTTCAACAAATTCCTTTGATGAGGCTTCTTCCCTCACGTCCTGCACCATCGAGACAACCTTGATGCCTTCATCTTTCAATTCGCCTGTAAACTCGGCAAGCCCGTCTTCCGCATGGTCCGAGAGGGCAAAATTCGCGCCTTCTGCGGCGAATTTTTTCACCATTGAACGGCCAAACCCGCCAGCGGCCCCGGTAATCAACACGGTCAATCCGTCAAATCGCTTATTATGTGGCATTGCTCAACTCTCTTTTTCGATCAATTCAATGGCGGCATGGGCAAGCACCGGCACGGCGGCGGCCATCTGTTTTGCCCGTTCAGGGTTAGACGCATTGCCATCTTCGGCACGTTTGGCAACCCCTTGCAATATAGCCGTCAGACGGAAAATACAGAACACCAGATAGAAGCTCCAATTATCAATTTTCGCAATACCGCGTCGCTCGCAATATTTCGCCACATATTCTTCTTCGCTTGGAATGCCAATCGCCTTGCGATCAATGCCGCCCAGCCCGCGCATACCGCCCTCATAGGGCAGCCGCCATTGCATACACTGGTAAGCAAGATCAGCCAGCGGATGGCCAAGGGTGGATAATTCCCAGTCAAGCAGGGCAATGACATTTGGCTCATTATTGGCGAAAATCATATTGTCCATGCGGTAATCGCCATGGACAATGGAGACGATGCCATCATCTTCCGGCATATTTTCCTCAAGCCACGAAATAACCTTATGCACCTTTGGTTGCGGGGTCATTTCTGAGGCCCGAAATTGCTTGGCCCAACGGTCGGTCTGGCGCGCAAAATAATTGCCAGGCCGCCCGAACTCGCTCAAACCCACCTCATCCACATTGACCGAATGAAGGGCAGCGAGCGTTTTATTCATTGCATCCAGTATGGCACCCCGCTTGAGGTTGGCCGCCTCCCCTTCGCCCAATTCGGGCAAGGATGGGTCCCAGAATATCCGGCCATCGAGATAATCCATAACAAAGAACATGCGTCCAATGGGGTTGTCGTCACCGGCCAAATGCAGCATTTTTGGCACCGGCACATCGCTTTTTGCGAGCGCCGCCATCACCCGATATTCGCGGTCTACCTGATGGGCGGATTTGAGCAATTCGCCCGGTGGTTTGGCACGCAGCACATATTGCCCGCTTTTGGCATTGAGCAAATAGGTCGGGTTTGACTGGCCGGTGTTGAATTTCTTCACCTCACGCAGATCTTCAAACCCTTCAATATTGGCCGCCAGATAGGGGCCAAGGGCAGTTTGGTCGATAGCATTAGGATCAGTGGTCAATGGAGTTACCCCTTCATCCCGGCGGTTGCCTTTTGAATGATCTTCATCACATGGTCATTGCCAGTCATCATTTCTTTTGCATTGGACATATCAGAAATCGCGCCAAACTGTGCGGCAATCGCCTCCGGTGTGCGTTCAGCTTCCGGCAAATAAAGCCCGTCGGATTCCAGCAATTTTGCCACCGCATAGCACCCGGCACCGGCAAGCATAATGGTGCGGGATGGCGCATCTTTTGAGGCAAGATACAAGAACGCGGGTGTCACATATTCAGGCGCTATTTGGGCAAGCATGGCTTCAGGAATAATGTCTTCGGTCATGCGGGTTGCGGCCGTTGGGGCAACACAATTGATGTGAATATTGTTTTTCGCCCCTTCAATATGAAGCGTATTCATCAGCCCCACAACGCCACCCTTGGCAGCGCCATAATTTGCCTGACCAAAATTGCCATAAATACCGGATGTCGACGTGGTGTTGACGATGCGGCCGTAATTCTGCTCTTTCATGATATTCCACACCGCACGGCTGCAATAGGCGGTGCCATTGAGATGCACATCGACCACCGCATCCCAGTCGGAAATCTCCATCTTGCCGAATGATTTATCGCGCAAGATACCGGCATTGTTGATCAAAATATCAACCCTGCCCCATTCGTCCATTACCTCAGCCACAAGGTTTTGCACCTGATCCCAATCGGCCACATTGGCACCATTGGCAATTGCCTCGCCACCGGCTTCCATGATCTCAACAACAACCTGTTCGGCGGCTTCAGATGATCCACCGGTGCCGTCGCGCGCGCCACCAAAATCATTGATCACCACGCGTGCGCCGCGTGCCGCCAATTGCATTGCGTGAGATTTCCCCAGCCCATTGCCTGAACCGGTTACAATGGCAACCTGTCCATCAAAATCTATTGTCATTTATTATTCTTCCTTATTTTAATAGCATTTCATCATTTGATTGAAACGCTATATTTAATTTTCGCTCACGGCAATTCCTCGCTCTGCTCGGGCCTACGCGAAGTGCGGTGCACTGGCACCGGGCCGCTCTACGCGTCCTGACTGCTTTTATGCAAACATTGAAGCGTCCAGTATTGTCAGGCCCAGCCATTCAGCAATCAGTGCCGGACGGGTTTCATTTTCAATTTCCACCGTAACTTCAGTTTTCACCAGAATATTAGCGGGAGATTTTTCCGCCACTTCCAGCGTTTTAAAGTGAGCTCTCACCCGTGAACCGGATTTAACCGGCGATAAAAACCTGATCTTGTCGAAACCGTAATTGATGCCCATGCGAGCACCTTTAAGCGTTGGAGAAACCTCCATAGTGAATGCGGAAAGCACCGAAAGGGTCAAAAAACCGTGGGCAATGGTGCCGCCAAAAGGGGTTTCTTCCTTGGCGCGCGCCTCATCAATATGGATAAACTGATGATCTTCCGTCACATCGGCAAATTGATCAATACGGCTTTGATCAATCAGCATCCATGAGGATGTCAACGGCTCTGCGCCGATCTGGGCTTTTAGTTCGTCAACCGTGATTTCAGCTTTCATCAAACAGCCCCATACGCCCGGTTGAAACAGACTCGCCCCCATCAATTGGCAATATGGCTCCGGTCACATAAGCCCCGCCCTTTCCGCATAAAAACAGGGTTGCGCCAGCAATATCGGAGGGCTGGCCAATCCGACCGCTTGGGTTGATGGCACCAACGGCAGCGGCCCCCTCTTCCGATGCGGTGGCAAATGCGGTCATGCGGCTTTGAAACGGACCGGGTGCAAATGCGTTGACTGTAATGTGCTTGCCGGCAAACTCGCTCGCCAGAATTTTGGTCATATGGTGCACACCTGCCTTTGAGACAGAATAGGAATAGGCCCCATCGGCCAGCGGAATTGTACCCATGACAGAGCCAAGATTGATAATTCGGGCCGGGTCTTTTGCACTTGATGCCGCCTCAAGCAATGGCAGCAGATTACGGGTAAGTGTAAACATCGCTGCCACATTGACCCCCATAATCTTGGTCCATGCGGCATAGGGAAATGTCTCAAGCGGTTCGCCCCATGTGGCGCCTGAATTATTGATCAGAATATCCAGCTTATCGGTGCGATTGGCGATTTCTTCAGAAAGTGCTGTAATTCCCTCATCACTTGAAAGATCGGCGGCAAAACCCTCGGCGCTTCCCGCCGCATCAAGTTCATTGAGTTCGGAAGCAACCGCCTCACAAACCTCGCCCTTGCGCGATGCGATGAGAACCCTTGCGCCCGCCTCCACCAGCGAAGTTGCAATCATGCGGCCAATCCCGGACGCGCCGCCGGTCACCAGTGCTGTTTTACCCTCAACGGAAAACAGGTTTTCAAGATAATTCAAATCACTCTCCCAAATGCAAAAATTGTCGGTTAGTCTGCGCTAACCTTGTTGACAAGCAAGAGCATAGAATGCTCACTTATTCCGGTTACGTAAAGGGCAAAACGAAAATTGTCTTCAATCACAGTCATCAGAGCAGGAACAATCAAATGAGCGCAATGGATCTTGGCATCAGCGAACGGGTAAGCGAGCTGCGTGAGAAAATATCAACCATGATAGCCGAAGATATTCGACCGCTTGATGAGGAATTTCTGGCCGAGGTGAATGTGGGTGATCGCTGGACTTACACAGCACGACAAACTGAAATTCTGGAAGGGTTGAAAGCCAAGGCCAAAGAGCGCGGATTGTGGAATTTCTGGTTGACTGATTCAGATCGTGGATACGGGTTGACGACCGTAGAATATGCCTATCTTGCAGAAGAAATGGGCAAGGCGCATCTGGGGCCGGAAATATTCAACTGCTCCGCACCTGATACCGGCAATATGGAAGTGCTGGAGCGCTATGGCAGCGAAGAGCAGAAAACCCGCTGGCTGAAACCGCTACTTAACGGCGAAATTCGTTCGGCCTATTTGATGACAGAACCAGATGTGGCCTCATCTGATGCCACCAATATTGAAATGTCCTGCGTCCGCGATGGCGACCATTACGTGCTGAACGGCGAAAAATGGTGGTCATCCGGTGCAGGCGATCCGCGCTGTGCGGTCTATATCGTCATGGTGAAAACCGGCGGTGAAGATGACCAGAAGCACCAGCGCCATTCGATGATTGTTGTGGCGGCTGATAGTCCCGGCATTGAGAAACTGCGCCCGATGATGGTTTACGCGCTTGATGACGCACCGCATGGCCATTTGCATTTGAAATTCACCGACGTTCGGGTGCCGGTGGAAGATTTGCTATTGGGCGAAGGCCGTGGCTTTGAAATATCGCAAGGGCGGCTTGGGCCGGGGCGTATTCACCATTGCATGCGGGCCATCGGGCAGGCTGAAATTGCGCTGGAGTTGATGTGCAAACGCTCGATGCAACGCGAGGCCTTTGGCAAACCGCTGGCGCAATTGGGTGCGAATTTCGACATTATCGCCACCTGCCGGATGGAAATTGAGCAGGCGCGGCTCTTATGCCTGAAGGCCGCGTGGATGATGGACAAGGGCGATGCGCGGGCTGCTGCTCCGTGGATTTCGCAGATCAAGGTTGTGGCCCCGCAGGTTGCGCTGAAAGTAACCGATGAGGCGGTGCAGATGTTTGGTGGTGCCGGTGTTTCACAAGATACCCCGCTTGCCCGCCAATGGATGCATCTTCGCACGCTCAGACTGGCTGACGGGCCGGATGCGGTTCACCGCAGACAGGTGGCGCGGGTGGAACTACGAAAGCACACCCAACAAAAGGTTTAACCAGTCGAGTTGACTGTTTATCAACAGCCAACTCCTCTGGCAAATTTCAAAGCTAATTAATGCCCCTATGGATTCCCATTACCATTGCTGCTGCCTTTTTGCAGAACCTGCGATCAGTATTGCAGAAATCAATCAAAGGCAGGCTTTCAACCACCGGCGCGTCCTATGCAAGGTTCATCTACGCCCTGCCATTGGCCGCTCTTTATGTTTGGGCTCTTAACCGATTTGGCGGTTACCAACTCCCCTCGCCCAACGGGTTGTTTTTGATCTACAGTGCCGATGGCAGCATTTCACAAATTCTATTTACTGTGGTTCTGTTGTGGATGTTTTCGTTTCGAAGCTTTGCCGTTGGCACCACATTTTCCAAGCTGGAGGTGGTGTTGATCGCAGTCCTGGGGTCGGTATTGCTCGGCGACACATTGGGGCCCTGGGCGATGGTCGCAATTGCCATTGGCGCGTTGGGTACGATTGCACTTTCACTTAACCAGACAAAACTGACGATTGGCGGGTTGCTCAAAGGCATGGGTGAAAAAACCACCTGGATCGGCCTGCTTTGTGCCGCTCTTCTCGGCGCATCCGTGGTGTTTTTCCGGGGTGCAACACTTACCCTAAACGGCCAGGATTTCATTATGACCGCGGCATACACCTTGTTGGTCGCGCTGATCATGCAGACCTTGATGATGGGGGCTTGGTTTCTGGCATTCGACCGGAATGAACTTTTTCGGGTTTTGAGCGAATGGCGAAGGGCCGCACCGGTTGGCCTTGTCGGCATGCTCGGCTCGGTCTGCTGGTTTACTGCATTCACCTTGCATAATGCAGCCTATGTTCGCGCGCTCGGGCAGGTCGAACTGGTGTTCACATTCCTTGCCGGCGCGTTCATTTTCCACGAAAAAACCACCAGGGTTGAATATTTCGGCATTGCGCTGATTGTCCTCGCCGTTATTCTGATCTTACTTGGATAAGTGCACACGTGTGCCAATTTAATTGAGACATTATGCAAAAAGAGATCAATAAAACAACGGCGACAATAATTGGTTTCGGAGCCGTAATGCTTTGGGCATTGCTGGCTCTGCTGACTGAGGCCAGCGGCAAGGTTCCGCCGTTTCAACTGGCTGCCATGAGCTTTGCCATTGGCGGCTCGGCAGGCGCGCTCACATGGCTATTTCGGCCTCAGGGAATAACTGCGGGCATATCGGCCATGCGCCAAAGCTGGCAGGTCTGGCTGGTTGGGGTTGGCGGGTTGTTTGGCTATCATTTCATGTATTTTTCAGCCCTGCGCGCTGCTCCCGCAGTTGAGGCCAGCCTGATTGCCTATCTCTGGCCACTGCTGATTGTGGTGTTTTCTGCATTGCTTCCCAATGAAAAGCTAAAAAGCCATCATGTGTTTGGCGCGGCTCTTGGCTTTGCCGGTGCAGCCCTTATTGTTACCGGCGGCAAAGAGTTCACCTTGAAATCCGAATATCTGCCGGGATATGCAATGGCGATTATTGCCGCATTGATATGGTCAAGCTACTCGATCCTTTCGCGCCGGTTTTCCAAGGTTTCAACCGATGTGGTGACCGGATTTTGCCTGGTAACGGCGGTGCTTGCGGCGGCCTCTCATTTAATGCTGGAGCAAACCGTGTGGCCGGCAAATACAAGCGAATGGCTGGCCATTCTTGGACTAGGGCTTGGCCCCGTTGGGCTTGCCTTTTACGTGTGGGATATTGGCGTCAAGCATGGCAATATTCAGATACTTGGGGCGCTTAGCTATTCAGCCCCACTGCTTTCAACACTGGTGCTAGTGGCGACCGGGTTTGCCACATTCACCTGGGCGATTGGGCTTGCATGCCTGCTCATTACCGTTGGTGCGGTGATTGCGTCAATGGATATATTGCGAAAATAAACAACCTGAATAAAAATTGGATTCAGCACTAGAGCACGTCCGTCTTTGACGGAATCGCTCCAAAACTTTCGCTCCCGGCCATTTGGTGCTACGCACCAGCCTTCGCGGGAGCGATGCATCCGCATCGGGCTGCTCTTCGCAGCCTGACCGCTTCCATGTAAACATGACGCAGTCTAATGCAACATCGAAAACCCGCGCTTTAAGGCGTGCTCGCTGAATGCCTCATGCAACCAATAATCATCCTGCGTCGAGAGAGATAGATCACCGAGTAACAGGTTTTCACGGCAAGACTTCAACGATGGATCTCGAAATGTTTCAACCAAGGCATTTTGGATTTTTTCAACATCCTTGTCCGACATAGAGGCTTTTACCACATAGGGTGGCGCTGGTGCTGAGTAGGTCATTCCAAGAACCCTTAAGCCCTTCATGGCACCGGGTTGATAGCGCTCCAACAGGGCAAGCGTTACACTGTCAATCGCGGCCACATCTGCTTGTTTTTGTCTGATAAGATCAAGACTGGACGCATGACTGCCGCTGACTTTAATGCTTGCAAAAAATCGCCCTTCGACCTGACAGGTTGATACCAGATGCCTTAAGGCGCTCATGCCCGAATGGGATTCAGGACCATTGATAACAGCAATTTTTCCAGCCATATCACGCACATCGCGATAGGGGCAGTCTTCAGCGACAACAATCCGACTGCAATAATTTTCGCCAATGCAACCGGGGGCAAAATAGTGAGGTGTTGCGACCGGTTTTAGCCAGCCGTTGTAGCGGTTGATCACATCAAACCCACAACACTGGCTGATAAGAAGGTCCGGGCTATCCCATAGATCGCCTATATTTTGCCCGTGGCTCAATTGAACTGGCACGTTTAACAAACCGCTATCGCGCATGAATTTTGACAGAACCAACCAAAACGCATCAACATCGCTGCCGATCTGAGGAAAATTATACATGGGGAAACTGGCAGTTTTCATTATGGTTCTTTCCACTGCAAATCACATCATTTGAACCTGCAAAATCATACCCTATCCTGCCTGAGTTACAATCTATCAATTGAGATAAGTTATACTTTTAACAGCTTGACAATTTGCAGATTGCGGCTTCAAACAAATATTAGTTTTTTTCATCTCCGCTACACAGAATTTATTAAATCGTGACCAAATATTTTCCAATTCTATTTGTCCTGCTTTGGTCGACCGGATTTATCGGTGCGCGGATGGGCATGCCCTATGCGGAGCCGTTTTCGTTTTTAAGCCTGCGATTTGCGCTGGCGATCCTGTTGCTTGGTGGCATTGCGCTGATCGCCCGTGCCCCTTGGCCCGGTTGGAGACTGGCTGCCCACTCAATGGTAGTCGGCGTGTTTTTACACGGGCTTTATCTGGGTGCGGTGTTCTGGGCTATCGAACATGGATTGCCCGCTGGAATTTCCGCCATGATCGTCGGGTTGCAACCCATTTTGGTGGCTGTTCTCGCCTGGCCGTTGATGGGCGAGCGGGTGCAGCCCTGGCAATGGTTTGGCCTGATACTTGGAGCCATGGGGCTGTTGCTGGTTCTGACACCAAAATTTGAAATCAATGGTCCGGGCATAAATTTTGTCAATATCACGGTCTGCTTACTGGCCATGCTGGGACAGACTGCAGGCACTATTTATCAAAAGAAATACGCAACCAGCGTACCGCTGCGCACCGGCACACTTTGGCAATATGTTGGTGCCCTTATTCCCTCGCTGCTATATGCACTCAGCTTTGAGACCTTCACATTTGAATGGAATGGCGAGCTAATCTTTGCGCTTGCATGGTTGGTTTTTGTGCTATCTATTGCCGCAATATTCCTGTTGATGCTGTTGATCCGCGAGGGCAGCGTATCGAAAGTTTCATCGCTGTTTTATCTGGTGCCGGCATCAACTGCGATAATCGCCTATTTTCTGTTTGGCGAGGCTCTGAGCACTGTTCAATTGATTGGCATGGTGATTTGCGCCATTGGTGTTCGCATTACCATGACCAGCAATTCTTCACGGGCAACACGATAATTTTCCAAGACATGATCCTGAATAATTAATTAAAATACCCCTTGGCTAGCCGATGCCGATATGTTTTGCTGTGCGCTAACAACTGGATGGAATACCATCCAAGGGGAGAAATAGATTTGGATTTGCTACAACTGTTTATCAGTGGGTTGGCCAATGGTTGCGTTTACGGGCTCATCGCATTGGGTTTCGTGCTGATTTACAAGGCGACTGAAGCAGTGAATTTCGCCCAGGGCGATTTTATGATGTTTGGTGCTTTTGTAACAATCTGGCTCACCAATTCAGAACATCTTGGCATAAATTTTTGGATAGCCGTACCGATTGCAGTTATCATTATGGGTACGCTTGGCTATCTGCTGGATATGGTCGTGCTGCGCAGGATGTTTGGCCAACCGCAGATCGCGGTGGTGATTTTAACAATTGCGCTTGGCTTTATTTTGCGGTTTGCAGCCGGTGCCATATGGGCACACGAACCGCAATCGCTTGAAACGCCTTTTGCCGGCAAGGAAGTGCGGCTTGGCAGCCTGGTTTTGGGGTTGGAAGAGGTTGCCGTTATTCTGGTAACCGTGTTGCTGACGCTGGCGCTTTATCTGTTTTTTAACCGGGCAAAGCTCGGCATTGCAATGCAGGCTGCATCACAAAATCAGTTGGCGGCCTATTATATGGGCATTCCGGTAAAGCGCATTCAAAGCCTTGTTTGGGCACTTGGCGGCATGGTTGCCGCGATTGCCGGTGTGCTTTTTGCCTCTAAGGGTGCGATTGACCCATCGACCGGGCTTTTGGGTATCAAGGCATTTGCCGCTGCTGTCATCGGCGGATTTGGCAGCCTGCCCGGCGCATTAATTGGTGGCATTATCATCGGGTTGGTTGAACCTTTTGCGGCATACGGCCTGCCAGCCGGTTATTCGCAGATTGCGCCATACGCAATTATGTTGCTGGTGCTGATTTTTCGTCCCGCCGGGCTGTTCGCCCAAATGCAAAAAAAGAAAGTGTGAGGCTAAAGAGTTATGCGCTTTGTTTTTAAACGATCTTACGACGCTGATATTAATCTGTTCAAACACAAGCCTCAGGCGATGTGGTATCTGGCGCTGCTTGCGCTTGTTGTCGCCCTGCCCTGGATGCTGGACGAGTTCTTTTTAGGTGAAGCAACCAATGTGCTGATTTGGGCAATTGCCGGAATGGGGCTAATGTTGCTTGTTGGCCATTCCGGGCAGGCAAGCCTTGGCCATGCGGCCTTTATGGCGGTTGGCTGTTATGCCAATGTGATAATGCTGGAACGCGGCGTGCCGTTTATTTTGTCGTTACCCTTGTCGGGCGTAATTGCCGGGTTTGCCGGTGTCATTGTCGCCCTTCCGGTGCTGCGCCTGCACGGTATTTATCTGGCTATTGCCACCCTTGCGGTTTCCGTTTTGACCGAAGACTTTATCGTTATCGCTGAACCGTGGACCGGTGGTGTGGTTGGACTTGTTGCGCCGCCAATTGATGTCTTTGGGCTGGAGATTGACCGTTACGGCACGCCAACCGAGTTTTATTTTCTATGTCTCATTGTAACACTCGTGGTTCTGGCTGGATATCGCAATCTGTTGCGCGCGCCACTCGGCCGGGCCTTTGTGGCCATGCGGGATTCAGAAATATCTGCACAGGCAATGGGGGTGAATATCCGCCGGACCAAGGCAACAGCGTTTGGCCTTTCCTGTGCTGCGACCGGTCTTGCTGGCGCATTACTTGGTCATTATGCGGGCGCTTTCAATCACGAAACTTTTAATCTGGTGCTTTCCATTCAACTGCTGCTGATGATCGTAATTGGTGGATTGGGTTCAATACACGGTGCATTTTTTGGCGCAATGGTCATCGGGCTTCTGCCGCAGTTTATTGCCATTTCGCGTGATGGTATTTCCAGCGCGTTTGGCCTTGGTTCTGTCACCATTCCCGGCATCGAAAGTGGTGTATTTGCGCTTATTTTAATCAGCTTTATTTTGTTCGAACCCCTGGGTATTTACGGCCGCTGGGTCAAAATCCGGACCTATTTTGAACTCTTCCCGTTCTACCGGAAAGACATGTTCAAACGCCAGAAAAGCTATCTAAAAACGGAGCGTATGCGATGAGCCTGCTTACGCTTGAAAATGTAACCTTGCGCTTTGGCGGGTTGGTTGCGGTAAACAATGTCTCTTTCCATGTGGGCGAAGGCGAAGTGTTTTCACTGGTCGGACCCAATGGGGCTGGCAAATCCACCATATTCAATCTGATTTCGCGATTTTATGATCCAGCCGAGGGCGATATTCGTTTTAAGGAAAATTCGATCCTGAAAATGAACTCCGATCAGGTGCCCTCACTTGGCATCGCCAGAACATTTCAAAATATCGAATTATTTGAACAGTCGACCGTATTGCAGAACCTGCTGGTCGGTCGCCATCGTCACCGCAAAACCGGTCTGATGGCGGAATTGTTTTTTGCCCCTAAAGTGCGCGACGAAGAACGCCGCCACCGCGAAGTGGTCGAAGAGGTGATCGACTTTTTGGAACTGCAGGCTTACCGCGACAAATATATCGCCGGCCTGCCTTACGGTGTTCGCAAAGTTGTCGAGCTTGCACGGGCGCTCGCATCAGAACCGAAAATCCTGTTGCTCGACGAGCCTGCATCCGGCCTTTCGGTCGAAGAAACCCAGGATATGATTTTTTGGGTGGAAGACATCAAAAAGCAAATGGGCATAACCGTGCTTATGGTTGAACACGACATGAACCTTGTAGCGGCTGTGTCCGACCGGGTTTTAGCTCTTGCAGACGGCAAAGAACTTGCGATTGGGACTGCCAGTGAGGTTCAATCCCACCCGGCTGTAATCGAGGCCTATCTTGGCACCGGCGAAAGGATTGGCGATGACGCATGAGCCGGTATTAAGGATTGATAATCTTGAGAGCTATTACGGCCCGATCATGGCGATCCGGGGTGTCAGCCTTGAGGTGCGTGAAGGCCAGATTGTTACGGTTCTTGGGGCAAATGGTGCCGGTAAAACCACATTGCTGAAAACCATTTCCGGTGTAATGGACCCGGCCAAGGGCACAATTTTGCTGAATGGCGAACCCATTCAGGGGCGTGATGCGGATGTGATTGTGCGCCGCGGCATGGTGCATGTGCCGGAAGGACGTGAGATTTTCCCGCTGATGAGCGTTGCTGAAAATGTCATGCTTGGGGCCTATGTGCGCAACGACAAAGCAGCCATCGCGCGCGATCTCGAAATGGTCCACACTTATTTTCCAATCCTGGCCGAGCGCGGTGACCAGAAAGCGGGAACACTTTCAGGTGGACAGCAACAAATGCTGGCAATTGGCCGCGGATTAATGGCAGCACCAAAGGTGATGTTACTGGATGAACCAAGCCTGGGCTTATCGCCACTGCTGGTAGAAGAGATTTTCACAATTATCCGGCGCTTGAACAAAGAGCAAAATGTGACCATGATGCTGGTTGAACAAAATGCGAAAGTTGCGCTCGATGTTGCTGACTATGGCTATGTTATGGAAATTGGCCGTATTGTAATGGCAGATACGGCAACCGCGCTTGAAAACTCCAAGGACATCCAGTCATTCTATCTGGGTGTGCAAGAGGAAAGCCAGCGGGGGCAGCGCCGTTGGAAGCAGCGCAAAACATGGCGATAATGGACCATAATAATGACATCGGGCTGGAGGTGGAATACGCATGAATATTAATGTCAAAACTCCGGCACAGACCGTAATCAACGGCGTCACCTGCAATGCGGATATTAGTGCTGGGCCCTATTTTGTCGACGGGTGCAACACGATTACCAAATTGTTCAAGGCGCGGTGTGAAGAGCTTGGTGATAAAACCGCCCACCGCGAAAAATATCTTGGCATCTGGCGCTCGCATTCATGGAAGGACTATTTCCTTCGGGCCAGCCGCATCGGGTTGGGTTTGGTATCTTTGGGCCTGAAACGCGGCGATGTGGTTTCCATTTTGGCAGAAGACAGCAAAGAATGGCTCTATACTGATCTTGGCATTCAATGTGTCGGCGGGGTTGCTTCCGGTGTTTATACAACGGACTCACCCAGCCAGCTTGCTTATCTGATCAACGATTCCGACAGTCGATTTCTATTCGTTGAAAATGACGAAATGCTGGATAAATATCTGGAGATCAAAGACGACGTACCTGACCTGTTGAAGGTCATCATTTATGAGCGCGACGGGTTGCATGATTTTCACGATGAAAAAGTCGTGTTTCTTGACGAGCTCTATGACCTTGGTGAAAAACTTGCCCAATCAGAACCGGATTTGTTTGACGCGGAAATTGCCAAATCAGAGCCGGAAGATATCGGCCTGCTGATTTACACATCCGGCACCACCGGCAGGCCCAAAGGGGCGATGATCAGCAATGAAAATATCATGTTTACTCTTTCATCGGTAATGCGGGTGCTGCCAAGTTTTGATGGCGATGAGCAATTGTGCTTTTTGCCGCTTTGCCATGTGCTTGAGCGTAATACATCTGCCTATACGCCGATATTTGCCAAGAGCATTGTAAACTTTGCCGAAAGCCCGGAAACAGTCTTCGATAATTTGCAAGAGGTCGCGCCGCACGTGTTTACGGCGGTTCCTCGGGTTTGGGAAAAGATTTATTCCCGCATATCCATCCTGGTGGAAGACGGCACGTCATTCGGCAAATGGAGTTTCAACAAAGCCCTTAAGACTGGTCTTGAACGGGCTGAATATCTGATTACCAACACCGACGTACCCGCCGGGCTGGAAGCGAGGTATAAGTTTTGGGATTTTCTGGTATTGCGCAATTTGCGCCGCATGCTTGGCATGGATAACATTCGCCGTGCGACAACCGGCGCCGCACCGATTTCACCTGATCTGCTAAAGTGGTACCGGGCCATTGGCGTGAACCTGCTGGAAGGTTATGGCCAAACTGAAGGTGCGGGCATAACTGCTGTTAATTTAATTGATAAAAATAAAAATGGCACGGTGGGTCTGGCCATTCCAGGCATTGATATTCGCATTGCCGATGATGGTGAAATCCAAATGAAAGGCCCGCATGTCTTTCCCGGATACTGGAAAGCGCCGGATAAAACCCGCGATACCATGACCGATGACGGCTATCTTAAAACTGGCGATGTGGGGCAACTGGATAATGAGGGTTTTCTCAATATTACCGGGCGTTTGAAGGATATTATTATTACTGCCGGTGGCAAAAACATTACGCCATCAGAAATCGAGAATAAATTGAAGTTCTCGCCGATGATTTCGGATGCGGTGGTCATTGGCGACAAGCGCAAATACCTGACTTGCCTTGTGATGATTGATCAGGAAAATGTAGAAAAATTTGCACAGGACCGAAGAATACCGTTCAATGACTTCGCATCACTTTGTGCCGCCGATGACGTGCAGAAAATGATTGGTACGATTGTTGAAGATGTGAACAAGGACTTTGCCCGGGTGGAACAGATCAAGGATTTCCGCCTGATAGACATATTACTTACGGCGGAAGATGATGAACTAACCGCGACAATGAAATTGAAAAGAGGATTTGTGGAGAAAAAGCACAAGCCTTTAATCGATCAAATGTATAATTAGAATAATCAACAGGGAGAAAAACAATGAAAACACTTTCAAAACTTACAATTGCACTGGCTGCCAGTGCCTGCTTTGTTGCAGGAGCCTACGCAGAAACCCAAGGGGTATCAGACACTGAGGTCGTGGTTGGTTCCAGCAACGATCTTTCCGGCATTTTTGCCGCATTTGGCGCGCCGGCAACCAAGGCCGCTCAGATGTATTTCGATGAGATCAACGCCAAAGGTGGCGTCCATGGCCGCAAGATCAAATTCATCGTTGAAGACCATGCTTACAGCCTTCCAAAAGCCACTCAAGCGCTGAATAAATTGGTCAATCGCGACAAGATTTTTGCCATGCTGCTGCAACTCGGCACGCCGATGAACATTGCATCATTCAAACTGCTGGACAAGAAGAAGATCCCGAATGTCAATCCACTTTCCGCTGCACGTCAATTGCTGCAGGATCCGATCGACTATCACTTTACCGGCGGCACCACCTATTACAGCCAGATCCGTACTGGCGTAAAATACTTCGCTGAGAACAAGAGTATCAAGAACGTTTGTGCCATGTTTATTCCTTCAGACTTTGGTAAGGAAATTCAAGCTGGAGCTAAGGATGAAGCGGCTGCATTGGGACTAAATTATGCAGCAGAAACCACTCATAAAGGCGATGATGCCGATTTTGTTGGCTCGCTTACCAAGTTGAAAGATGCCAAATGTGATGTGGTCACGATGGCGCTTGGTGTTCGCCAAACCATCACGGCCTATGCAACCGCACGCAAAATCGGCTGGAAAGACGCAGAGTTTATCAGTGCATCAGCAGGCTTTCATTCGGTCATGGCGAAGGTTCCCGGCGGCATTACCGAAGGGCTTTACGCGGCAGCAGGTTGGACTGATCTTCTACCGCGTCTTGGTAACCCGGTTGTTGGCGCATGGTTTAAAAAATATACAGAAGCAACGGGCGAAAAACTGCCTGGTACAGGCGCATTGCTTGGACGTTCTGGCGCAGAACTCTTTGTCCGCGCGCTGGAAGCTGCTGGTAAAGAGCTGACACCGGAGAGCTTCAAAACCGGCATGGAAAGCCTCAATTATAGAGATGAAATTTCTGACAATCAGATCACGTTCTCTGCGACCGACCATCAGGGACCAGATAAGAACATCATCTCGGTTATCGAAAAAGGCAACTGGAAAATTGTTCAACGCTAAGCTTAAACCCTAGGGTTCAAACGTAAAGGCCGCTCAATTGGGCGGCCTTTTTTGTGCACCTACAGATACCATCTAAAGCATATCGCATTCAATCGTCCTCATCCGATACGCTTTATCTTTTTATTGTCGCATGTCTTTATTCCTAAAACCGGTGCCCACCAACGGATCAAGTCCGAGGGCATGCTTTTAGGAGACAAGCTTTATCTATCTGTTTTCGCATGTCTTTATTCCTAAAACCGGTGCCCACTTTTAGGAGACAAGCTTTAGGCAGCAGATGATTATGCGGATTTCGCCATCTCAATAAAGTTCTTACCAAACTCGGCGCGAAGGTATTTTTGGGTGTCGACACTGCTCAAGGGTTTGGAAAAATAGTACCCTTGGATAAATTCACATCCCATGGAGGTTAGCACACCTACCTGACCTTGAGTTTCAACGCCTTCCACAATGCAGTCGACCCGCAAGCTGCGGCACATCTCTACCATGATATCGACGATGGCACCCGCATCTTCCTCGTATTCAATATCAATGATGAAACTGCGATCGAGTTTAATTTTATCCAGTGGCAACGAGCGTACATAGGCCAGAGAAGAATGCCCCGTACCAAAATCATCGAGGGCAATTTTCACACCGAGATGTTTTAAAAGACACAGGGACTTTTTTGCCAGTTTCCGGTCGCTCATAATTGCGGTCTCGGTAACTTCAAATGTGATGCGTTTGGGATCAAACTCAGATTTTTCGACGATAGCAATCAAATTGAGAATGGCGCTAGCAGAGGTTATATCATGCATTGACAGATTAAATGACATGAACAGGTGATCGGGCCATGTTTTAGCCTCACTCAATGCCTTGCCAAGCAATGTTGCCGTTAGCCTGTTAATGGCACCACCACGTTCTGCGGAACGAATGAAAACATCCGGAGAAACAAACCCAAGCGACGGGCTTTGCCAACGGGCCAGCACTTCAAACCCTACAGTGCCGGAGTTTGACAAGGACACAATAGGTTGAAATACCAATGACATTTCAGTGTCAAAATCGGCGTCCTGCATTTTTCGGTCAATATTGCTCACGGCCTGCAAGGTCTCAGCGTGATATTTACTAAAGACAATGACATTTCCGCGTGAGTTATCCTTAGCGTGATAAAGCGCGTAATCAGCCTTCTCAAATATTTTTTGCCCCGTATCGTCAACACTTCCCCAGCGGGCAAACCCTAGTGTGCCGCCAAGATGAATAACCAATTCATCAATAGCAAATGGAACCCGCATCGCATCTGTGATGGCTGTGCCGAACTCCAGCAGTTCTTCTTCACACAGCGAACCCTCCATCAGAACACCAAATTCATCGCCCCCTAATCTGGCAATTTTTACGCCGTCTTTTTCAATATTTTTCAAACGCAGGCCAACTTCAACCAAAACCTGATCACCAACCAGGTGGCCGTAAACATCGTTGACCTGTTTAAATCCATCCAGATCCAATACACCAACTGCGAGCCCATAGGACTGATTTTGTGAGACCTCATCGACGAGCTCGTTCAAGTTAAAAAGAAAACTTCGACGATTTGACAGTTTGGTCAAACTGTCTTCATTGGCGAGAGCCAGATTTGATTTGCTCAGGTTTTCAACTTCACCAATTTTTGCTTCGACGATCTGCTGTTGTTTAATCATGCGAACAAAATCTTGTGAATACCTGTTTAGAACCAACGCGAATACGGTCGCAACCATGGTTAAATTTATTGCTGAAACACGGTACGAGCTGTCGCCTAAATACATAAAATATACCACGATCGGGCCGAACATGCTTATAACAATTGTCAGTGCGGCAGATCGCAAATTCATCATACACATTGCAACCCCAAGGGTTGATGCACTTAAAAATGCGGTTATCAGGCCGCGCATGGCAAGCGCACTATACTCAAACATGGCGAGTGCCCAAATGGAATGGGATATGCCGAGCAATATAGAGCCCCAAACAGTCGCATGTAGCCTTATCAGCGCCTGACGGTCATAGGCATCACCTTTATATTTTTCGGGAACCCTGGCAAACCAGAAGAAAAAGGCAAGGTCTCCCAGCAAAAGCACTGCCGGTAATTTAATTGTCAGAAAAATAGGAGCCTGTTCAAGATTAATAAAGGCAACGGAAATCGTGGTGATAATTGCCAAAGTGTAGAGCAGCAACGATTGTTTTACCATCGATTGATATTGCGATCGATAAAGCCCTGGATTATCCTGTTCTATACCGAACAGTTTAGAAAATATCCTCAATGAATACAAAGCTGCCACCACACAATTGTAAAGAACTGACATTTTCACAGGAGTATAAAAAAACTATGAATTAATTCAATTGTGTAGCAAATTACCTCCCCCTAGGTAATGAACACTTAACACGGAACGAAAAACCTTAATCAATACGCCAGTCGAGGTTGTTAGTAATTTGTTCCTGTGCAAGGCTTGCTGACGGCTTGCCCTTAAAGCATTTCACAAGAGTTGAAAAATTGAGACACCCGAGACATTTTGCAAACAGCAGCCCCAATAAGATCGCCTATCAAATGATCGGCAGCGGCAGGCGTCTCACATTCGCAGAACTTGAAAGCCGCGCCAACCAGGGGGCGCACGCCTTACGCTCGCTTGGGGTTGAACCGGGTGATCATATTGCCCTCATCATGGAAAACCGGCTGGAATTTTTGGAAATCTGCTGGGCAGCACAGAGATCAGGCGTCATTTTTACCGCCATCAGCCGTTACCTTACTGTCGATGAGGCCACCTATATCGCTAGCGATTGCGGGGCTAAAGTTTTCATCGCCTCGGATAAATACACAGATACGGGCGCAAAGATCTTGTCAGGTCTAAATGACAATGTGCACGGTTTGGCGGTCGGTGACCCGGTGGAAGGCCTGCAATCGTGGGAACAATTGGTAACTTCCATGCCGGATACACCAATTGAAGACGAATGCGCCGGCGTCGCCATGCTCTATTCCTCCGGTACGACCGGCAGACCCAAGGGTATTGTACGCCAATATGAGTTTGATGCGCTCGATTCCATGAGCCCGGTTTTGCTGAATGTTTGCGGCGTGATGGGCGAAATGAACCCGGCATCGATCTACCTTTCGCCCGCCCCGCTTTATCATTCCGCCCCGCTTGGGGTTGCAATGGTGGCTGCTGCCCTTGGGGCCACAACGATGATTATGGAGAAATTCGACGCGGAAGAATTGTTGGCGGCGATTGAAAAATACAAAATTACCCACACGCAAGTTGTGCCGACCATGTTTGTGCGGGTGCTCAAATTGCCGGATGAGGCCCGCGCCCGCAATGATATGTCGAGCCTCATATGTGCCATTCATGTGGCCGCCCCCTGCCCGGTTGAGATTAAACGCCAGATGATCAAATGGTGGGGGCCGATCCTGCTCGAATATTACGCAGGCACTGAGGGCAACGGGGTGACGGCTGCCAATAGCGAAGAATGGCTTGCCCACCCCGGCACCGTCGGCAAGGCGCTGATCGGTAAAATCCGCATTTTAGATGATGACAGTAATGAGCTGCCAACCGGCCAGACCGGCGATGTTTATTTTGATGCGGGTCTTAAATTTTCCTATCATGGTGATGCGGAAAAGACCGCCAACTCCCACACTAAAGAAGGCTGGTCGACGCTTGGCGATATTGGTTTTATGGATGAGGATGGCTTTTTATATCTCACAGACCGACGCGCCTATACCATCATTTCCGGCGGGGTGAATATCTACCCACAGGAGAGCGAGGACCTTTTAATCACCCATCCCAAGGTGATTGATGCGGCCGTGTTTGGCGTACCGGATGAGATTTTTGGCGAGGCTGTCAAAGCCGTGGTACAACCGATGGATTTTGCCAATGCGGGTGATGCACTGGAGGCTGAATTGATTGCCTTTTGCCGCGAAAACCTTTCGGTAATCAAGGCGCCACAATCCATCGATTTTCGCAAGGAACTGCCGCGCACGCCGACCGGCAAACTGATCAAACGACATTTGAAGGCTGAATATTGGGAGAAAAAGGGAAATATCTAATGCGATTACAAGGTTCCTGTCTATGTGGTGCGGTCAAGTTTTCGCTTAACGCATCAACTCCTGTTCCCTATCTTAAATGCTATTGCACGATATGCCGTAAAACCAATGGCGGCGGCGGTTATGCAATCAACATTGGAGGTGATGCTAAAAGTCTTGAAATTGAAGGCGAAGATGCAATCAGTATTTTTCATGCGATAATTGACGGCAAGGAAAGCCCGGCAGAACGGCGTTTTTGTTCGCGTTGCGGCACGTCCCTTTGGGTGTGGGATCCGCGCTGGCCCAATCTGGTGCACCCCTTTGCCAGCGCGATTGATACAAACCTGCCAACGCCTCCTCACTCCATTCACATCATGCTTGATTCAAAACCTGACTGGGTTGAAATTAACCAAAATGAAAACTGCTTTGCGCAATATCCAAAGGAAAGCTTAGAAGAATGGCACAGACGGAATGGTTTACTGGACGAGGATTAGGATCTGTTCGTGCCAATTTATAGCGCCCGATTCCGGGCTGGCTTTACTCAATACAGTATCAAAATAATCTGATGCTGCCTCAAATTCTGTTTCCGGTATCGCTCGAAGACTTGAGTTGAAATTCAATCTGTGTGTAATCTTCTAATCATTATTTCAAGTTCAAAGCCCGCATCCTGCTCTTAAGATTGAGAAAACCATGCAATCTATATTCACCCGCTCCCTTATTCGCATATTACTGCCGGTTGCTTTGTTGGCCGCTCCATTGGTTGAACCCAACACTGTATTTGCGGCCCAGGATGGCAAGGCTTTTGGCGACTGGAAGGTTAGCTGCGAAGTTATTAAGTCCACTAATCGTGAATTATGCCATATATTTCAGAGACTTAAAAAGAAAAGCGACGGCAAACAAATCATGCGAGTGGAATTGGGATATTTGAAACCCAATAGCTCACCTAGGTTGAATGTTATTCTTCCGTTGGGAATTGCGTTGCCACCTGGCATTTCAATTCAGGTCGACGGCAATCAAACCAACCGCTTTGAGATTGAAACCTGCACCAAGGATGGCTGCCGGGCGAGTGTGGAAGTCGACCATATTTTGCTAAACGAGATGCGAATGGGCACCAAAATGAAAATTAGATTTTCGACCCTGAATCGAAAAAAGTTTATTGTTCCAGTGTCTCTTAAGGGCTTTTCTTCAGGCAATGCCAATTTGAAATAAGCCAACCCAAATGCAACCCCCAAAGGCGTGACGAATACAATTTGGAGATAGAATTAATATTTTCGATTGACCCAGCTCCTATCAGAATATTGGGCAAAAAAATCGGGGTATCAATATATTCCGCTCATCTTACAGCGAGCAATTTATCCATCTGCTTGAACAAGTTGAGAAATCCGTTCATTTCCTTGCGCAGGCGAATGATATCCTCCACTTGATCAAGCGGAAGATTAATTGATGGTAGCTCGAAAAAATCGTGGCCTTGTTCAATCAACATATAAATATGATTGTCCGAGGTGGCAAACTGAAACTGACCGCGAGCGTGCTCCTGGAGCATTGTCTTAAAAAGCTCGATTCCATCGCTTGAAAACACTTTTTCCACATAGTTTTGATCACTACAGTGAACATCATATTGCTCTTCAAGTTCGTCATCCAGTATCTTGATATGCTTGTCTTTAATACCCATCCCGAAAATGTTTGACGCGAACTTGGTAAGTGCCATGCGGTTATTTCGCACGGCTAAAGTGGGCGCTTTGTCTGCCCGTCGCTGCAACCGCACAGCCACTCCCTTGAACACGGTTACTGTACTGCTGTTTTTGCCAGAGGTTCTATACTCCAAATGCATCTCGTTAATTGCAAAACTTTGGCCTTTGATTTTGCCTTCAATCAGATCGCCCCAATCGCTCCTGTTATATTCCGGCATAATCGTTTTCGGAATTCTATATACAAACCCCTTTGTATCTGCCTCAAACCTGAAATCATCAATATTACCAAAAACAGTCGGGAACACCAGTTTCCGTAATTGCTCCTGTAGGCGATTGACCTCGGCTGCGTTAATATTTTCACCGCGTTCAAAAAACATGCCTGCAATGAGCGCCCCAATAATGCCTGTAATAAGGGCGGTCATGATGCCAAACTGGTTATAAATGATAAGCACAGCAACCAGCCACACACACACCAGCACCATCATTATTATACCGAGCCTTTTGCCTCCTGCATTGTATTTTTTGGCAACAATTTCCCGCTGCGCATTATAACCAGTGATTATCGCAGTAAGTTCTGTTGTGGATAGTTTTTTTTGTGTTTTTCGTATCAATGCATTGTCTCCAATAACAATCGGCAAATTGAGCGAACTGTCGCTACTTTATCGGCACTTCAATTAGAGGAATGGGTAATTATACACACCAAGGGTCTTTGAATGCGGCCTAATCCCCCTCCCCGTTGCCTAATTTCTTCTCATGTGCATAATTATTTATATCAGGCCAATTGCAGAAGTCGATTGCCCTGAATTACAGGTTGAGTTTCGGGGAGGGAATTTTAACATGAGTGAGGTTAATCAATCGGAGGATTACCGCCCGGCAAAAATGCCGGTCATCCGCGAAATAAAAGCCAGCGATATATCAGCCTCGTTGAAAGAGGGCGTTGCCGATTTTCTCGCCTGTCCGCTTTACGGTTTGTTTTTTGGTGGCATCTACACCATTGGCGGGCTGCTGATATTGGCCTTGTTGACCACGCTCAATATGGGCTGGATGATCATTCCGATCGCCATCGCGTTTCCGTTTATCGGGCCGTTTGTTGCCGTTGGCCTATATGAGGTCAGCCGCCGCCGTGCTGCCGGAATACCGTTGAATTTCGGTGAAGTAATCTCGGTCATCATTGCGCAAAAAGAGCGGCAGTTTGGAATGATGGCATTTGCCATTATGTGCATATTCTGGATCTGGATTTTTCAGGTACGGCTGCTGCTGGCGATTTTCCTGGGATTCCAATCATTTCCCAGTGTTGCGGCATTTATTAATGTTGTCACAACCACCCCCGAAGGTATCGGCTTCATTACCCTTGGCACTGCCATTGGTGCAGTATTGGCCTTTGTATTATTTTGCACCACCGTCATTGCCATTCCGCTATTGCTTGACCGTGAAATTGATGTAATCACGGCCATCATTACCAGCTTTCAGACAGTGCTGAAAAACCCGCTTGTTATGATTGGGTGGGGCATTACGGTCGCGGTGCTGGCCATATTGGCACTGCTGCCATTTTTCCTGGGTATATTGATTGTGCTGCCGATACTTGGCCACGCAACCTGGCACCTTTATGAACGTGCGATTGAAAAACCAGTTCAATGACATATTCATTAAGCAGCCAATATTTCGACCATGGGGATGTGCGCCTGCACTATATGAGCGGCGGCAACCCACAGGCGCCGTTGATGGTGTTTCTGCACGGGTTTCCCGAATTTTGGATTGCCTGGGAACCGGTTTTTTCAAGTTTTGCGCAAGACTATCATCTGGTCGCGCCAGACCAGCGCGGCTTTAATCTTTCATCCAAGCCCGAGGGGGTGGCCTCTTACGACACCAAACATATGGTGGCAGATTTACTGGCGCTGATTGATCATCTTTCGCCTGATCAACCAATTATTCTTTGCGGCCATGACTGGGGCGCATCAGTTGCCTATGCTTTTGCCATGCGCCACGGCGGGCGGGTTGAAAAGTTGATCATCGCCAATGGCGTGCACCCAATGTGCTTTCAAAAGGCACTGTTTGCCGGCGGGGCACAAACCAAAGGCAGTCAATATATGAACCGATTGCGCGAGCCGGGCATGGAGGAGGCTATGGCGGCAAATTCCTGCAAAAAACTGTTTGGCATGCTGGAAGGCTTCTCGCCTGCGCCCTGGTTGAGCAAAGATTTACGCGCGCGTTATCTTGATGCATGGACCCAGCCGGGCGCGCTTGCCGCCATGTTAAACTGGTACAAGGCCTCACCGATGATCGTGCCGCCGCTGGATGCACCGGCAAAAGAGATAAAATTCGACGACGCGCAACGGCAGAAATACCGCATTGCCATGCCGCATTTGCTGATTTGGGGCATGGACGACCCTGCCCTATTGCCGGAAGCGCGGGCTGACCTACCTGAATTTTGCGACGATTTAAGCGTGGTTGAAGTTGAAGGTGCCGACCACTGGATCATCCACAGCCACGGCGAGCGGGTGGCCGATGAAATGAAGAATTTTCTTGCCTCGTAGAATAATCGAAACCTAATCGGGCTTCATCGAATTGATAACCTTTTGCATTGAGGCAACGAATGCTTTGCGTTCAATTTCGCTCAAAGCAGCAAGAGCCAGTTCATTTTGCGCCCTAGCAGCGCTAATTGCCTGATCTTTGATCGCTATTGCCTTATCGGTCAGACAATTTTTATGGGCGCGTTTATCACTGGGATGCGGTTTTTTCTCAATCAGCCCATCGCGCAACATGCGCGCCAGGGTATTTGCCATTGTCGCTTGCTCAACATCCAGCCTCTCAACCAGCTCACGTTGAGTTAGACCATCCTCATCCCATAGCTCAAGCAATGTCATGAATTGCGCCGGTGCAAGCCCCAATGGAGCAATACGGCGATGCAGGCCTGTGGCAAATAACCGGGCCATCTGATTGGCCAGGAAGCCCGCCGATTTTTGTTTTTCGAATCCCATATCGTATATTAGGCTTGCATAGCGTGCTATTCAACAGTGAACTTACATTGCGGGCTGTTTTTGATTGGCAATCAGGCGAAAATAAAAAACCCGCCCGCATCTTCCCCGATGCGGGCGGTCTTTGCTCGAAGCCTCCCCAAGCTTCAGCATGTCACGCAACCTGAACCGGCTCCCGCTCTTTAGGCAGGTAACCAAATTACAGATTAGTGAAGCGTGATCCATTCGCGTGCAGCAACAAGTGCGCTCGCAATTTCTTCTTTGCTCATCTGAGCAGAAATTTCCCTGCGCTGTGATTTTGCAGCATCACTACCCTTAAGGGCCGCAAGATTGAACCATTTATGGGCCGTAATAAGATCCATTGGACCGGCGCGGCCGGTTGAATACATTACACCCAATTCATATAGAGTATCTGGATTGCCAGTTGCGCCCATTGCCGCAATATCAGCGTTTTGAATATCGTATGCCATTTACTTCCCCGTTTGCCCCTTTGGGCTAATACAGTGGTCAAACTGACCTGAATTTCGTTAGCAATTTCACCATTTTCACTGTTGGTGGACATTGCGCTTGTTGTGGGGTGATATTGGCGATGAGCGTTAAAAGCCTCGTTAAAAACAATGCTTAACCAGAAACAAACGAAAACAAAACGAGAAGTAAATTTTACAAAGGATTCACTATCAGAATCCAGAAATTCCGCTAATATTGGTGAAATATTGAAAATAATGCCATTGATTTTAGTAACTTATAACTAACCATTATATTGATTTACAATATAGCTTTGTTGATCGGAGATAGATTTTCCCAATGCAACGCGAATGTGGAGCAGATGTCTAAAACCCGCCACAAGGCAGGCTTCCAGGCGAATTTGACCTAAGGTAAAAATGAGGGCACATTGAAATTCTGGATATTGAGAGCAAAAACAAAATTAATGAGGGAATGCAGATGACTTTAAATAAGATAGCCGGAATAGGCACAGCAATGGGGATAGCCATGTCATTAATGGCAGTTCCTGCATTGGCAGATACTATTGAAGGAAACTGGAAAACCCAAAGTGGTGAAACGGCCGCGATTGGTAAATGTGGTGGGTCCTATTGTATTAAATTGAAAACCGGAAAATATTCCGGCAAAAGCATCGGCCGAATGAAAGGTGCCAATGGCAGCTATAAAGGCAGCATTATCGATCCTGCGGATGATAAGAAATATTCCGGCACGATCAAGATTTCTGGTTCTACCATGAAAATGAAAGGCTGTGTTGTTTGGCCATTGTGCAAAACCCAGACATGGAAACGGAAATAAGCGTAATTGCTTAGGATCTGTTGACAAACTGGATTTGGTTGGCTTTGAATTGTAAGCAGACAAAGAATTTTTTGATACCACGCCGCTTAATTTGCTGCGTGGTATTTTTATGCCGTGACATGAATTGCGCCGCCCAAATAATAGACTGCCAATTGGCGTTTGGTGGATTTTGCTGCTCAAAAATCGACCTCGAGCAAAAAAATTTTCAAATTATTTCCCCTTGCAACAACAATTGTAACAACAGCCTGAACACATAAAACACTCACACTTGCCACACCGAATTGAGAAAAATAGCCTTATATCTTGCTTGCAATAGGAAACATTACAAAGGTTTAATTCACACATAAGAATATACCTATCTATATGTGACGCATCACCTTCCAGTGCTGGAAGGTGATCAACCAAATATGGAGAGAGAACCTATGACAATTTTTAAAAAAGCATTATCTACGACAGCAGCAATCGCGCTGATTGCCGGTGCCGTTGCATTTTCTGGCGCGGCAAATGCTGCAAGCCACGGCGGTGGGCAAAAAATGATGAAACGATTCGGTATGATCGATGCCAACGGTGATAAAAAAATCACCCCGGATGAAGTAATGGAATTTCGCGGCTCTGTCTTTGCATCAATGGATGCGGATGATGATAATGAGCTGACTATGGAAGAGTTTATGGCGGTCAAAATGGACGCTGGCGAAGGTAAAAATCCTGAAAAAATGAAAAAGAAACAGGAGAAAAAGCGCGCCAAATTCAAACCAATGGATACGGACGGCTCTGGTAAAGTCTCAGAAGCTGAATGGACTGCGGCCGGCAAATCCGGTTTTGCCAAGGCAGATGCCGATGGCGATGGCGCTATGTCCTTCAAGGAATTCCGTGATCATCACAAAGACCACTAAACAAGCTTACCCCGTCTTTTCTGCTGAGGAGACGGGGTTTTACTCATTGCTTCAGCCCTTAGTCAGGTTCATTCAATTTTTCAAAAAAGACCCAATCGCCACGCGCAATGACCCTCAGTTTTGGTTCCCGACAAGCCATTGGATTCCCCTATTAATTTGCGCATATTTGCTGCAATATTGTGATTTGGTATTGACAAAATTGCGAAATTTTACTTTGTACACTCTAGAAATGAGTAACATGGCAGAATGGGGACGCCTGCCTTTTTCTGTGAAATTTATGTGCCAGTTAAATTGCGTAGTCGAGTTTTCCGCATTATTCTTGGCAAATGCCTGATTCCGGGATTTGGGGAGAACAAAGTGCCGCGTATTGAACAAAGATTGATATCCCAAGTATCAGCCTTTTTGTTGAGTTGCGCGATTGTCCTTGCCTCACTCCCGGCGCGGGCGCAATCAGACGAGTTGGCAATTTTCAACTCCGACTGGAGCGTGCTTTTATTCGGCGGGAAGATGAGCCGAAACGCCTTTGGCCGAACGCTTGGCCCGTTTAACAAGCGTAAACACCTGAATATATTTCTTGCGGGCGCTGCAGCCAGTCGAAAATTGTTCAAGGGCGATTATTTCGACATTGAAGCTGAGGCCGGTGTTGGATATCAATTTTCAAAAAGCCTGCCGGGCAACGATTCACCCCAGGTTTGGGGCGCGCTTTATTTGCGTTACAAGTATTTCCCCTGGAACAAATTTGTCTATACCACAGTCGCGGTGAATACCGGATTGAGTTACTCATTCAAACAGACTGCATTTGAGGCCTATGAAGGGCGCGCAGATGGAACAAGAAACCTTCTGCACTACCTTGCACCGGAAATAACATTTTCTCTTCCAAGCCGACGGGATTGGGAAATGGTCTTTCGCCTGCACCACCGTTCCGGCATTTATGGCCTACTCGGGTGTAGCTCCTGCGGATCCAATGTTGTCACCTTGGGCATACGAAAGCATTTCTAGGGCGTATCATCTTTAGATGGAATCGCTCAAATTTGTTTTCGCTCACGGCCATTCGGGGCTTTTACTCACGGCTCAAGTTTTGCGCTTCCCACGGATCAAGTCCGGGGTCAACGTGCAACTTGAACTACGCCCCGACCTCCGCTACGGCGGTGCATAGGCACCGGCCACTCTAGGTGGCCTGATACGCTTCCGTGTATATGTGAAGCAGTCTAATTGGGGCGGCGGCCTTTTTATCCTTCCAATTCAACAAAATTACTGGCCTGGGTCACGACCCTGCGCATATGTTTTCGCTTTATTGGCTCGTTAACAAACCGGTTTAATGCGGCAAGTGCCACCGGTTTCCAACTGGCATCGGGTTTAATTGAAAGCTCTTCCCGCAGTGCGGTTGCCAACTTCAAAGTATGGGCCGGGAAAATATATATTGGTTCTCCGTGGTCCAACATCCCCTCAAGCACATCGCCAATTAATGGTTCTGCATCAGCCATCTTCCAGTTTTCAACATCCTGCTGCCAATCAACAAATTTAGAGTTTCGACCCAGAAAGCAGCCGGTTTGCAGCAGCGCATTGGCCCAAAGATGAGGTTGGTCCGCGCAATTTTTGCGGGCGGCGTTGAGATGGGTAATCGCATGGGTGAAATCCAGCCAATCGACATTTTGCTGCACCGGCTTGTCGGTAAAGCTGCGATAACGGGCATCGTAATGCAACATTGCGTCCCATGCGGCGTGCATCAGCGCGTCATATAACGCTTCACCCGTATTAGAGGATGCGGCGATCAGTTTCATTGCGGCAGCAACGCCCTGATCGCGGAAACCATCGCCATCTGGAATTTTGTTGCCCGCATTGCTCCATGCAGACAGGGTTGGACCATAGGCCTTGAATTCAGGTATAAGATCTTCGCGCGCGGTCGAACAAAGTGCGCGCACCAATGGCAGTATCACGGCTTCTTCGGCAGGCTTTCCAAGCAGCTCAACAAGTTCATAGGTCTTATCGAGATATATCACCGAGTGGCCAAACGCCTGATAATGGGCCAATGAGGCGCGCTGTAAAGACCCCCGCAAGAGACTTGCTCCGCCTTCGGCAAGCCCTGCCCTCGCCTGAGCGATTGCATCCGCTTCCCTCTCCTCTTCAATCGCGCGTTCAAATGCATCCGCATCAAAACTTTCAGCGATTTTTTCAGAATAGGGAAATGGCCCCTTTTGCATCAGACAGTCCCAGGAAAGATGACCGATGATCTCGACCACCGGAATGCGTTTGTCGGTTGCATTGGTAATGGCTGGCGAACCTCGCAAGGCGAGCCAGTCAGGCGCTGCCGCATGGGCATGGGTGGTGCCAGACTCCAGACCATCCATCGCCCAGGAAAACGCCAATGTCAGCGCTTCCATTGGATCACCCTTAGCGCGTTCAAACCGGGCAATTTCGCGGGCAATACGTTCATAATCATGCTCTTCAAATGCCTGATGCAGCCCATCAATTGCCTTTTTGCGCATGATCTCAGGTGGTGGGTTGGAAATATCAAGCCAGATTTCTCCGCCTCTTACTTCATGCGGGTACAGACGCACCGCATCGCCACCGACAATGGCTTCGCCGTCATCGAGATTGAAGCGCCAGGAGTGCCAATTGCAGGTCAAAATACATTCCCTCTCCTCAGCATCACTGCTTAATGTGCCTTCGGAGAGCGGAAAACCTTCATGTGGGCAACGGTTGTTCAGGGCATAAATTGTATCGCCAGATTTGATCAGCAAAATTTGTTTGCCGGAAATCTTCACCACCAGCTTTCCTGCGTCTTCTAGTTTTTTGAGAGAAATGGCTTTTTCCCAAAAGGGCTGAGTGGCGACATCGGTCATGGTGAAATCCTTTTATGAAAGCAATTACTTTCGAAACTAATTCACCCCCTTGAATTACGCAAGTAAAAACTTTAGAAAAAGAAAACTGGAGATACCAATATGCAAAAACCCGCTGGCAGTCGCCGGAAAATAATTGATATTTTAAAGCGCAGCGGTGCAAGTGATGCGGCCAGTCTGGCTGAAAACCTGGGCATATCGCCAATGGCGGCGCGCCAACATCTTTACACACTTGCGGAGGAAGGTCTGGTTGAGGCAAAATCCAGCCCGGATGGCATTGGCCGCCCTTCTAAACAATGGCGGCTGACCCCGGCTGCCGAACAATTTTTCCCACAGGGCTATGCGGACTTAACCGCCGGCCTACTCTCTTCCATGCGCGAGGCATTTGGCGAAGATGGCGTTGATAAAATCATTGATATTCGCATGCGCGACCAACTCAACGCCTATCAAACGCGGCTCAATGGAACCGATAACCTTTTGGCCAGACTTGAAGAATTGGCCAAAATCCGTACCGAAGAAGGTTATATGGCCGAGGTGCGCAAGGATGATGAGGGCTATTTGTTCATCGAAAACCATTGCCCCATTTGTGCAGCGGCCAAGGCCTGCACCGGGCTTTGTTCGGCTGAATTATCGCTGTTTAAATCGGCGTTGGGCGATGATGTTAAAGTCGAGCGCACCGAGCATATTCTACTTGGCGCACGGCGCTGTGCTTATCGGGTGTGCCGGGTTGGTGGGTGATAAGTGTGTGTTTTGGTGACTGTTACGATAACCGCACGGCACCCCAACGCGGAGCCCTCGCCTTAAGGCGAGGGGGAATCCACCTTAGGCAGCCTAAGTACAGCTGGTTGTTTGGCCTTTTTTCATTTGCGCAGAAGTTTTCTTTTAGAATGCTTGCGTTTAATCGAAAGATCCATAAACTCCGCACGATCATTAATGCTAATCATTACTACTATAGGCTTCCTCTTTATCTTTATTTTTCCTTTTGCCAGCCCTACCGGTGCTATAAGCTTCCTCTTTGTCTTTAACTCTCTTTTTACCAGCTCCACCAGTGCTATAAGTAGCGCCATAAGCTTCCTCTTTATCATTTTTAGAGGCTTTAAGTTTGCGACTTTTACCAGCGACTTGATACACGTCTGGGTTTTTCGAGTTCACCATTGACACAGTGTCTAATTCAGATACTGCCGAGGCCATTGCAGCCGTCGAAATGGTAAGAGTCATGGCACATGCTATAAGAATTGTTTTCAATTGAATTTCCTTTTTTATTGTTATCAACGAACAACCGACTAATACGTTCACCTACATGAACATAGAATGAATAATTTGGAATATTTGATCAAACGGTCAATATTACCAATCCATTCCAACCACCATTTCAATTATCAACATCACTGGGCCAGCCGATGGAAGTGAATTAATTACCCGTTCTTTGATTCAAATCTTGCGCATCTCTTTTGTTTAGTCGTTCGCTTGCGAGGAGTTTTTTGATTGCTCATGTTTTGCGCTTCCCCCGGATCACTCCCGGGGTCAACGTGCAACATGAGTTATTGCTCCACGTGCGATTTCTTCTTTAATGATTCAAATCTTGCGCATCCCCCGGACCAAGCCCGGGGTTCTACGTGCGATTGCTTTCTTAGTGATTCAAATCTTGCGCTTCACTTCGTTCAACGTGCGATTTGAATTAATCACCCTGAACCGATTATGAACCACGCGCTCAGCGTCAGTTCAAATCGCATATGGCATCTTTATCTTGTTCAAACATATCGTTCAGGATTACCGCTATGCTCTACCGCCGCTTTGTCATTGTCGCCTCTCTCATTGCCCTTGTTGTTGGCGTTGGCATGGCCAATCTCATCCACGTAACAAAAGAGCATCGCGACATCGTGCGCGAATATCCCGGCATGTTCACTACAAAATCGGCCGCTTGTGGTTCCTCAATTCAATGTCGCGTGCAAACTGCCTTTTCCCCATTCCGGGTATAGATATAACAAAGGCTTGAGCCTTTGAATCACTTTTTCTCACGGCCATTCCTTCCACTTCGTTCATGGCCTGCGAGGCGCGCCGCATAAGCGGCGGCGCGTATTTTACTCACCGTCGTAATCATTGCCATTGCACAAGGTTCAAAAGTAACTGCAGCAGATTTTACACAACGAACAGTAATTCTGTTATGGTATTGTCATAATTTATCGCTATAAACCGTAGATGAAAAATAGAACCGAAAAATTTACAACTGAAGACCTCCCCCTAAATTGCCCACCTGTCGAACCCTCAATGGAATACGACAATGCAAAGGCGGCGGTGGATCAGATCAAGAAAATATACGCCGCCAACACCCAGTTTTTACGTGACAGCTTTGTTGCAGCAACAGGCGGAAGCGCCGCCAAAGAACGCTACCGCGCCTGCTATCCGCAATTGACCATAATCACCACATCGCACAGCCGGGTGGATTCACGCCTCGCCTTTGGTTATGTGGGCGGCCCCGGCATTTATTCCACCACCATTACCGAACCTGAACTCTTCAGCTTTTATCTGAAAACCCAGATTGGCCTGCTGTTGAAAAATCACGGCGGAACCGTAAGCGTTTCAACTTCTGACACGCCAATTCCACTGCATTTTGCCCTGAATGAAGACAGCCACCTTTCCGGCTCGCTCGATGATATGCTTAAACGCCCCTTGCGCGATGTTTTTGATGTGCCAGACCTTTCATCCATCGACGACAAGATCGTCAATTCGAAGCTTGAGATTGATACCGAAGAATCCACGCCGCTTGCGCCCTTTACTGCCCAGCGGATCGACTATTCGTTGCACCGACTTTCGCATTATACGGCTACCAAACCGCGCTATTTTCAAAACTATGTGCTGTTCACCAATTACCAGTTTTATATTGATGAGTTCATCAAATATGCAAAAGAGGCCGTGCAGGACGAGACCAGCGGCTATGGAAGTTTTGTGGAACCGGGCAATTACATTACCAAAACCGATGGCTCTATAACCGGGGAACCGGCATCACGCGCACCGCAAATGCCAGCCTATCACCTCACCCGGCCGGATAAATCCGGTATTACCATGGTCAATATCGGGGTTGGGCCATCGAACGCCAAAACCATCACTGACCATGTGGCCGTATTGCGCCCGCATACTTGGCTTATGCTTGGCCATTGCGCCGGATTGCGCAATTCGCAGGAGCTTGGCGACTATGTGCTGGCCCATGCCTATGTGCGTGAGGACCACGTGCTGGACGAGGATTTACCCGTTTGGGTGCCCATTCCGGCACTCGCCGAAGTGCAGGTGGCAATGGAGCAGGCGGTTGCCGATGTGACCGGCTATTCCGGCTATGACCTTAAGCAGGTGATGCGAACCGGCACGGTTGCCACCATTGATAATAGAAACTGGGAATTGCGCGACCAGCGCGGCCCGGTGCAAAGACTTTCGCAATCGCGCGCCATTGCGTTGGACATGGAATCGGCCACCATTGCGGCTAATGGTTTTCGTTTTCGCGTACCCTATGGCACGCTTTTATGCGTGTCGGACAAACCCCTGCACGGGGAATTGAAACTGCCGGGCATGGCGACTGATTTTTACACCAATCAGGTGGCGCAGCATTTGAAAATTGGCATCAAAGCGCTGGAAGCACTGCGCGATATGCCATCGGAAAAACTGCATTCACGCAAATTGCGTAGTTTCTTTGAAACGGCATTTCAGTAGAGTCACGTGGGATTATTGCCCGGAATGAAGCCTTTTCTTATGCTCGGTTGCCACTAAAAAACCTTGCGCTGCGGCCTTGCCTAGCCAATATTCTGCCTTTTTAAGGTCCCGCCTGAATATTTTCCAACCACCTATTCCCCAATGGCCGTCATATTCCTGATGCAAATCAAATTGTGCAAATTTATCGCCGCTTTCAGCAGATTTTAACAACCATTGAGCGGCCAACATATTACTTTTCGCAACTCCCTTACCCGTAAAATAGTTCGATGCGGTAAAGAATTGCGCGCTGGCATCACCTTTATTTGCTGACGACAACATCCATTTAAACGCAGTCGCCTCATCCTTCGTAAACCCCTGTTTTCCTTCGAGCATCCTGAATGCAATCTGTTTTTCCGCATTCGGATCACCATTTTTTGCAGCTGCCAATAACTCTTCCCGATTCATATTCCAAACAGATTTGGACAAACGCGAATATCCCTCGGAATAGATTTCGCAACCTCTTTGACCGCCTTGATCTTTTTACCGAGATTTTCAATATTCTTCATGGCATAGGCAAACTCAAACTCTTCGTTTAATTCCTTGACCCTTTTGAGCAGCCGTGCGGTTTCTACTTTTCCTTCGGCGCTTTGGTCTCCGGCCTGAATTTTTGCTAATCTAGCCTTGATTTTTTTCTGAATGGCGCTCATTTCTTTGGCGACTTCTTCAACACTGCGTCGTCCTTTTTTCGCCGACTTAATCTGTTTCGGATTGCCGGGCAAAAGCCCTTTGGATTTACCCAGGGTTGGAGAATCGGGGGCAATTGCCGAGAGCGGTTTTGGTTTTTTCTGATCGAATTTGTAAACCCGTTGCAATTCCTTGCGCATTTCTACCGATAATTTCTCCTTCTGCGCATAGGCTTTTGTTGCCCAAAGTGCAGCCTCAACCGGATTTTTATCAACTTCGACACCAGCATGGTAAGTTTCGAACATTATATATTGGGCCGCCACATAACCACCTTCGGCAGACTTTCGAAGCCAATAGAGGGCTTTTTCGTTGTTAACTTCAACGCCTTTTCCAAATGTATATTTTAATGACACGCTATATTGTGCCAAAGCATGGCCATTTTTTGCAGCTTCCATTTCCCACAGGAAGGCATTTTTGATGTCTTTCTTGATGCCGGGATTACCAAACTCCAGCCGCCTCGCCAGCTCATATTGCGCAGTCGGGTCACCGTTTTGAGCCCGCGAAATCAGTTCGGTTTTGCCCAAACTTGAATATTGTATTTTGATGGGCTGGGCGGATTTTACTAAAGCAGGTGCTTTTTTCCGGCCAATATTATCAGCGTTATTTTTGTAGGGCTTACCTTGCTTAATCGCAATAAACTCTGCTTGAAGCTGCTTAAACAACCGCTCGTCATCTGCATCGCCTTTACCTGCCAGAATTCTTTCTTTGGCTGCTCTGATTCTCTTAATTATGCTGCGAAGTCGACGCCGGGTAACTTCAACGCTGTCCATTGTGGTGACCTGGCCTTTTGGGGCCGCCACTTGATCAAGCGCATCCTTATTCCATTTCCCTGGCGGTAAGCCGAGGCCCCTGGATGTTCCCAGAACTGGCACACTGGAACCGGCCGCCTCGGGGCTATTACTTTGCATTGTGCGGTCAGCAAGGCGTTTTTCTAGTGTATCTGCCGCATTTTGATCGCCCTTGCTGGCGCGGGAAGAAAGCTCAAGCAACCCCATCCGGCTGTAATCTAATGGAGCCGCGGTCTGGGCATGGCCAGCAACCATTCCAGCAAGCAAAAAGATGGCAAGGAATGTAATTTTTTGTGCAAGAATCAGCTTCATGGCGTTCCCGTTGATTTGTTTACGCCTTGTGTACCAATTAATTGCACCAATCGGCAAATTACATATTCGGGTAGACCGGCCCCTCGCCACCTTGCGGTGGCACCCAGTTGATATTCTGGTTCGGGTCTTTGATGTCGCAAGTTTTGCAATGGACGCAATTTTGCGCATTGATGACAAATTTCGCACCATCGCCTGTTGCAAGCATATCACCTGCCGGTATCGTATCGCCATTTGCATCCACCCACTCATAAACCCCAGCCGGGCAATAGCGTGATGAAGGCCCGGCAAATTTGTGCAATTCCGAACTCTCCTGCAGAGCCAAATCGCTCAGGTGAAGATGCACCGGCTGCTCTTCTTCGTGATTGGTGTTGGACAAGAACACCGAAGACAGGCGGTCAAAGGTCAGCTTTCCATCCGGTTTGGCATAGGGGATGGGTTTGTGTTTGCTTGCAGGCTCCGTCGCTTCCGCATCGGTTTTACCATGCTTCATGGTGCCAAGCGGCGACCAGCCGCCCAATAAGGTGGTGAGCCACATATCAATGCCGCCGAGCATGACGCCGCCGATAGTGCCGAGCTTCGACCATAGCGGTTTGATGTTACGGACAAGTTTGAGATCCTTGCCAATAGCGCTATCGCGCCAGCCATCCTCATAGGCAGAAATCTCATCGCCCTCACGGCCGGCGGCAATCGCTTCGGCAACATGTTCGGCCGCCTGCATGCCGGAAAGCACAGCATTATGCGAACCCTTGATGCGCGGTACGTTCACAAGACCTGCAGAACAACCAATCAGCGCCCCACCGGGAAAAGTGAGCTTTGGAACAGACTGGAAGCCGCCTTCGGTGATGACACGGGCGCCATATGAAATGCGCTTGGCACCTTCAAACAAGGGAGCAATGGCCGCATGGGTTTTGAATTTTTGAAATTCTTCAAACGGCGAAAGATATGGATTTTTGTAATTCAAATGCACGACAAATCCGACCGCAACCTGATTGTCTTCCAGATGATAGAGGAACGAACCGCCACCGGTTTTCATATCCAGCGGCCAGCCGAAAGAGTGCTGTACCAGACCCTGCTGATGCTTTTCAGGCTCAACCTCCCAAAGCTCTTTCAGGCCAAGACCGAATTTTGCCGGCTCACAATCCTTGTCCAGCGCATATTTGGCGATCAACTGCTTGGCGAGAGAACCGCGTGCACCCTCGCCTATCAGCACATATTTGCCGGTCAGCTCCACACCGCGTTCAAAATTGGGTCCGGGCTTGCCATCCTTGCCAAGGCCCATATCGCCGGTGGCAACGCCAATTACCGCACCATCGTCATTGTACAAAACCTCAGCTGCGGCAAAGCCTGGAAATATCTGCACTTCCATGCTTTCGGCTTTTTCGCCAAGCCAACGGCATACATTGCCGAGCGAAACGATATAATTGCCATGATTGTTCATCAAAGGCGGCATCATGAAATTGGGCAGGGTCATGCTGCCAGCCGGCCCCAGCACCAAAAACTTGTCTTTTGTAACCGGGGTTTTAAACGGATGATCAGCCTCATCACGCCAACCGGGCAGCAGTGCATCAATGCCAGATGGGTCGACCACCGCGCCGGACAAGATATGCGCGCCGATCTCAGCCCCCTTTTCAAGAAGCACAATTTCCAGGTCGGCATTAAGCTGTTTCAACCGGATTGCGGCTGAAAGACCTGCCGGGCCACCGCCGACAATCACCACATCAAATTCCATCCGCTCGCGGGCATCCAATTCTGTGGTTTCAGCTTCAGACATTGCATTCTCCTGCTTAAGCGGCTGGTTTTGCGTTTTTAATAGTAACGCGTTTGCCGCAATTTTATTAGCTTCATCACTATCTGGCAACGGGTTGTCAATCAGGTTTCCCTGCCCCCGCCAATTTATGTCCTCATTATGCCAGATTGACCATTAATGCAATTAATTACTTTTACGTAAAGGTAAAATTCACCTTCTAATCAACCACGATTTTTAACCGAATGATGGTATTGCCGACTGGGATTTACAGCGGTTTCGAAAGATTAATATGGATTGAGGGCGATCTGATTAGTTCTTTCCCTCCCCCTCGTGGGGAGGATGGCCCGAAGGGTCGGGTGGGGTTTTTACAAATACACCCAGGAAAATAGCCCCACCGGCTCTGTCCCGGCATAGCCGGGCCAATCACCTCATCAGGCTCACCATGAGGGATTCGACAAGCTCACCATGGGTTCATGGTGAGAAATATTGGAGCATTTTGGGGTGAGTAGAACCTCGCCCTAAACCACCTCGAACCAGGTGTTCATGCCTGCTGCCGCGTGTTCCAGCATATGGCAGTGGAACAGCCATTTTCCCGGATTATCGGCGACAAACGAGATCTTGGTTTTTTGCCCCGGTCCCACCAAAAATGTGTCCCGCCAGGGCATACCCTCGTCAATCGTGCTGCCGCCACGTGCGATAATGCGAAAATGATGGCCGTGCACATGCATGGCGTGGGTGAAGGCCGTATCATTAAAAGTTTCGACGGTGACGGTTTTGCCCCGTTCAACATTGAAAAACGGATCATCGGCGATATTGGCCACGCCGTTAAAGGCCCAGACCTGCCCGGTGGTACGATATTCGTCGTCCTTCAGCTTCTTGCCCTTGTAAATAATGTCACCGCCGCCACCCATAGCGCCACCGCTCATATGCAATTTGTAATTCTTCGTATTGGCCAGGTCCGGTTCCGGCAAATTGTTAAGCGCCAGGGCGGGCATTTGCAGGATGGGCGATTTTTTATCCACCACCTCAAAATTGATAAATGGATAGGGCTTGTCGCCGGTAACCTCTTCAATATCAAAATTGCGGCCTGCTTTCGGCACAACCAGAAAATCCACCCTTTGGGCGGTGCCGATCAACAATGGAGCATATTCGAGCGTAGATGGTTCAGGCAGGGCCTGGCCATCATAGGCCAAAACCTTTGCGTCAAACCTATTAGGATCGATTTCGAATACCCGCGCATTGGCGGTATTGATAAAGCGCAGGCGATAGGCCTCACCGGCATTCAATCTAAACTTGGCATCAGAACCACCGTTGACGGTGAGCCAGTTGCCCAGCCTCCCCCCATGGCTCCAATCCCGCAAATCGCCAATTGATTCCACATCAAGCTGGCCCTTTTTGTTTAAACGCCAGTCATCCACCACCAGCACCAGATCATGGTCCGCATCAAATTCCGGTTCGTCTTCTTCAACGATCAATGTGCCGTAAAGGCCGCGCGCCACCTGGTTCCAGCTGCGATTATGGGCGTGATACCAATAGGTGCCGGCATCCGGTACAACAAAGTCATATTCAAATGCCTCGCCCGGTTGCACAGGTTTTTGGGTGAGGTTGGATACGCCGTCCATCTTGTTGTCAATGCGAATGCCGTGCCAATGAATTGAGGTGGCTTCCTCCAGATTATTGATCAACCGGACTTTTACCCGCTCGCCACGCTTTACCCTGATTTCCGGCCCGGGAGATGACTGATTATAGGTCCAAAGTTCGGATGCAGGCGCATCTTCGCGGTAGAGCTTTTTGGTTGATTTTCCTGCGGTTAGTTCAAAAAAGCCATCGGCGGCTTTAGCCAGTCTGGTAAATGATGGCGCGGCTACAATTGCAGCAGCAGCGATTGAAGATTGCAAAATTTGGCGGCGGTTGAGTTGCATAAAATGGTCCATGGGTTTGCGAATTCAATATTGAATTTCACTTGATCAGATAATTGTGGAGAAAAAAATTACCGGCCCGGAATATTCATCAGAATACTTCCTGAACGAGAATGAGGGTTATTTCATTCCCTTCGAAAATGAGCTTTCCGTCCGATCATAAATCGTTCTTAGTTGATCGATTTCAACCTCGGTAAACCCGATTTCATGGGCCTTTCGAAACATCCATTGAGTGGTTTGCTGATTGTGATGCTCTAGTCTTCCTAAGGGCTTGTCTTCTTTGTTCATAACCACTGCCATATGTTTTTGAATAAACCTCTAAACTTTTTGTGATCATAAACCTTCCGGTAACGGGAAGCGCAACCGGCTAAAAAATTACAAATTGGTAATTTTAGAACGGAATACTGCCCGCCCTTATTGGGTTTCATCCGCATAGGCTTCTGCATCAGAGCGCGGGTCAAGCTGATAGGTTTCAGGCGTTTGCGCCCGTGCCATTGGCCCGACATGGAAATTGACCTGATCTTCGGCTTCAACCTGCGCCCGGCGCAGAGAGCGATAAAAGGCGTAAACTGCATAGGAGAGATGAGCAATTGTTGTGGTCAGGAACAGGGCACCAATGCCAAATTCCGACATCATTTGCGCGGCCATCAGCGGGCCAACCATTGTGCCGATGCCGTAAAGTATCAACAATCCGCTGGCGATTTTCACAAAATCTTCCGCATCCCCCATATCGTTCGCATGGGCGACATTGAGCGAGTAAATCGAATAGATAACACCGCCATAAAGCACAATCCAAAACAGGAACGAATTGCTGCCGATGTTACTGCCCGAATAGGTCGACAAAACTATGCCCGATACAGCGCCTACAGCACCGGCGATCACCATGGCATAGCGACGGTCGATTATATCGGAAAGGCGACCAAGCGGATATTGGAACACCACCGCCCCGACCATTGCAGCCACCATTAAATTTGCGATACCCACCGAGGTCATGCCGGATTGCTGGCCATATACCGGGGCAAAATTGGCCCAGGTAGAACTGATAACCCCGGATAGAATTGAGCCAACGGCTGCTACCGGCGAATTTTTGAATAATGCCCAAAGGTCGAGATTAACCTGGGTTAGCGGTGCAGGTGATTGGGCGGTTGAAATAGCCGTTGGCAATACGGCCAACGCATACAATATCGCACCCATCATAAATAACGTGCTCAAACTTGGGTCGGCCACAACAATTAGATATTGCCCGGCCATGGTCGCGCCAAGTGATACGACCATATAAATGGAGAAAATCGCGCCTCGGTTTTCGTTGGTCATGCGCTCATTCAACCAGCTTTCCATCACCATATAACTGCCGGAAAAACACAGGCCAGCAATAGCCCGCAGTACAACCCACGCAGGCGGGCTGACCACCAGCGCATTTAGCAACATAACGGTCGACAAAAGTGCCGCCATGGTACTGAAGGCACGGATATGCCCGACACGGCGCACAAGGCGCGGCACCAATATGCAACCAACCGTGAAACCAACTGCCCAGCCGGTGCCAATCCAGCCGATCTGAAAAGTTGAAAAGCCTTCTAACTGGCCACGAATAGGCAGCAATATGCCGTGCAGGCCACCACCGGCCAACAAAAACGCGCAACTGGCAAGCAGGGCGATAATCGGGAACAATTGTCTGGCCATGGCAATCTCAGCGCAAAAGAGAAATGATTAAAGCGAGCGGCCGGGGCACTTTATTGAGATTTACGAACCGGCAGAAGCTTCATTCAATTTCCGCTTTATCGTTAAAAGGTCCTGCCATGCAAGCCGTTTTTGCGCCGGTTGCTTTAAAAGATATTCGGGATGAAATATCGGCATTACCAGCATGTCGCGGTCGTTACATTTGTATGTCGTCCATCGACCACGGAGGCGCACGATGCTCTCACTTTTACCAAGTAAAACCTTGGCAGTTGCGGCACCAATTAAAACCAAAATATCAGGATCAACCAGCGCGATCTGCCGCTCGATAAAGGGGCGACAAAGTTCTGATTCAACCGATGTCGGCGCGCGATTACCCGGTGGTCGCCAGGGTAGGATATTGGCGAAATATGCAGCGCTGCGATCAATCCCGACTGATGCCAGCATTTTATCGAGCAATTGCCCGGCTGGCCCGGTAAAAGGCTTGCCCGAGATATCTTCTTCGCGGCCGGGAGCCTCCCCCACCAGCATGATTTTTGCTGCCGGATTTCCATCGGCAAAAACTGTGCTTTTGGCATATTTTTTTAAGTTGCAGCCTTCAAATCCATTAACTGCCTCTTGCAATTTCTCAAGGGATGTAGCACCAGCAGCCAATTCCCGCGCGGCGGCAATCACCTCTTCGTTTGGAACTTTTGCCGTTTGGCGCAAAGGCCTTGGAGCGGCCGTTTCATTGCTGCCCGGTGAAGGAGCCGAGCTTGACACTGGTATTGTTGCCGGTTGCTCCCCTGCCCTTTGGGGTGCGGATTGTTTTTTCTGCGCGGCTTTTATCTGTGCGGCGGCACTTTCGGCAAAACGATCCTGTGGCTCATCGGCAAGCGCGCAATCGACGCCTGCGGCCACATAAAATTCCAGTAATTCGCGCATCGCTAAAGACATAATTTAACTTAGCTTGACTCAACACAATTTAATAGTGAGGCTGGGGATAAGTGGGGATAGTTTTTTGGTTTTTCGAGCGAAAAATTACCCGCGTGCATCCATAAAAGCTTTAACGGAAATTGCTGACCAGTCCTTTAAATGACTTCGCGCTGCGATGAAGCTTGCTACCACTTCTGCGGTCAAGGCATCACGCCCGGCAAGCGCCTCAAGTGTCTCGCCTGTGGCCCGTTTGGCGGCATCAAGAATATCTTGCGGATAGGTGCGAATAATAACGCCCTTTTCTTCCACCAGCACCTTTAACCGCGCCGCATTGGCCCATTCGGATGCACCAAGTGAATAGATATTTTCTGCAGCACAGGCCACCTCAACGATCTGGCGCAAATCATCCGGCAGTGCCTCCAGCGCCTTTAATGATATCAGCGCCTCCCCGGTGCCATTTGGTTCGTGAAAACCGGGCGAATAATAATTCTTTGCCACTTTGTAGAAGCCCATGGCAAAATCACTCGACGGGCCTAAAAACTCGGTCGCATCTATCAGGCCGGATTGCAGGGCCGGGAAAATCTCACCCGGGGCAAGAGATACCGGCGACGCACCGAGCCTGCGCATGACATCACCGCCAAGGCCCGGCATGCGGATTTTCAACCCTTTCAAATCATCCATCGATTTCAGCCGTTTTTTGTACCAGCCGCCCATTTGATAGCCCGTATTGCCCGCCATAAAGGGCTTGATACCGAATGGTGCATAGAGCTTATCCCATAATTGCTGCCCGCCACCATGATTGATCCAAGTGATATGCTCAAGCGGGGTTAGGCCAAATGGCCCGGCGGTAAATAAAGGTGCCGCCGGAATTTTTCCGCCCCAAAACAGCGGTGCAGTATGGGCAATTTCCGCCGTGCCCTGGGTAACGGCCGAAAACACCTCCAGCGCTGGAACAAGTTCGCCCGCCGCATAGAGCTTGATGGTCAATCGACCACCTGACATTTCGCCAATGCGGTCTGCCAGCCGTTGCGCCGTGATACCCGGACCGGGCAGGTTTTTGGGCCAAGAGGTGACCATCCGCCAGGTGGTTTTTTCGGCAGATCGCGCCGATTGAACCGCCGGTGTTGCGAGCATGGCCGCAGCCGGTAAAATTACCATGTTTTTTAGCAATCCGCGACGGGATTTCAATTTATCAGTCATTTATTTGCCCCACAGGTTATGAAAATGATGCACTGGCCCGTGCCCCTTGCCGATGGCCAGTTGGTCGGACGCTTTTATTGCCCCGGTCAGCCAGATTTTGGCCTGCCCAACCGCATCTTCCAAGGTTGCGCCGTGGGCAAGATTGGCCGCAATGGCCGATGATAGCGAACAACCGGTGCCATGAGTGTTTTGCGTATCAATTCGGGGGGCTGAAAACCATTTTTCGCCCTCTGGCGAAACAAGAATATCGGCCGCCTCGTCATCATCGCTATGGCCACCCTTGAGCAATACGGCTTTGGCTCCCATGGCCAAAAGAGCGTGGGCCTGATCGCGCATTTGGTCACGGTTGGCCGCAATGTCTGTATTCAAGATTTTTGCGGCCTCATGCAGATTGGGGGTAATCAGCGATGCACGTGGAAAGAGATTTGAAACCAGCGCGCTCACCGCCTCGCCCGCCAGCAATGGATCGCCGCTTTCGGCCACCATGACCGGGTCGAGCACAATTGTGTTTTGCGCGTATTTATCCAGCCCTTTAGCGACGGCCTCAATGGTCTCAAATTGCGATAACATGCCAATTTTTACAGCGTCCACTTCAAGGTCGGAAAAGACTGCATCCATTTGCGCGGTGATAAAATCTGTAGGCACATCGTGGATGGCTGAAACGCCCATTGTATTTTGAGCAGTAAGCGCCGTAATCACGCTTGCGCCATAGGTCTTGTTGGCAGAAAAACTTTTCAAATCCGCCTGAATGCCTGCCCCGCCACCGGAATCAGAACCTGCAATTGTCACCGCAATTGGGATATTCGCGTTCATGCGCAACCCTTTGCATTCAATATCTTAGACTTCAATTGCTGAGAGATTGATTCAACATCATCCGCCATGAACATTGCCGAGATAATCGCCACCCCGTCAGCGCCGGCACGGATAACCTCCTCCACATTGGAAAGATCAATTCCGGCAATCGCGCCAACCGGTAATTTTGGAGAATTATCCCGAAATTGCTGGGCAATTTTCTGCCATCCATCGACACCTATTGAGGTTGGATTGTGCTTGGAAAGTGTGTCGTAAACCCCGCCAATACAGACATAATCAAGCTGTTCAACGGGAGCTGATCTTGCATGTTCCTCGCTCTTGATCGTCAGCCCGATAATGGCGCTTTCACCAAGCAATTGCCGCGCATCCGCAGGCCTCATATCATCCTGGCCCACATGCACACCATCGGCACCAATGGCCAATGCCGCATCCACCCGGTCATTGATCAATAGTGGCACGCCGCTGCCGGTGATGGCCGACTTTATCGCCCTGCCGGTTTCAATTAATTCTCGAATACCGGCATTTTTATCGCGATATTGCAGAATGGTTGCGCCGCCTTTTACGGCGGCTTTTGCCAGCTCCGCAAGGTCGCGACCACGGGCCCGATTTGGATCCAAAATCCCGTAAAGCGTAATGTTGCAAGGGGCTTTTATTCTGGCCATAAGAGTTTTGCCCTTTTTTCAATTGTTGAGGCATCAATGGTCGCCAGCGCATCAATGAATTGAGGTGTGAATGTTCCCGGACCTACGGATTTTTCCGCCGCCAGTTCGCCTGCAATATTGAACCAAAGAAGGGCGGCTGCTGCTGCAACCATCGCATCATCTTCCACGGCTAAAAGAGCGGCCATCAATGCGGTCAGCGAGCAACCCATGGCAGTCAATTGGGTCATTACCGGCGTACCATTACCTATTTGGACGGTTTTATTCTCGTTGATGATTTTATCCTCAGGCCCGGAGATTACCACGCATTCACAGTGATTCGATTGATCAAATAACACGTCGGCTTCAGCCCTGTTGGCGCGAATGATGGTGGGTCGCGCGGCCATAATTTCCTTAGCCAATTCGAGACGGGTTTTAGAAGCCTGAACGAATACCGGATCAAGCGCAAAGGGCTTTTTTTGCGCACATGCAATGGCCACCGCCCTGTGCACAGCACGGGTACGGCCCGGGTCCATCGTGCCAAGATTGATCAGCAGGGACGCGGATGAAGATACAAAATCCTCGATCTCATCTTCCGAAACACTCATGGATGGAACAGCGCCGCAGGCCAACAGCACATTGGCGCTGAAATGCTGGGCGACACTGTTGGTAATGCAATGCACCCTTGGGTGGACGCGCCGCAAACGTGTAATCGCGGCAATCGAATTATCCAGCAAATCGCTCATGCAAGAACCCCCATTCGGGAATTCAGCAAAACCAACTTACAAATTTGGATGTCTTTTTCGACCATCCCATTCCCTCCGCCGGTATCAGCCGGATCAGGTTCAAAGAGTTGGCAGGATTGCCTCTCAGCCCCGCGTCAATCCACGAGGCACCTCTATGAGATGTTCAATTTGTAAATGGTATTTTTGCCTTGTGCAAGGGGGCTAATTATTTGCCCCCTGTATCGCTTTCCAAACGGCCAAAGGTGTTGCGGGCATATCAATATGGGTGATGCCATATTCGCGTTTTAACGCGTCGACCACAGCACTCATGACTGCAGGACCAGCGCCAATGGTGCCAGCTTCGCCCGCCCCTTTAATGCCCATCGCGTTGGTGGTTGAGGGCACGTTGCGGGTATCGAATTTGATGAACGGAATGTCAGCTGCGCGCGGCATTTGATAATCCATAAATGTGGCGCTTAACAATTGGCCATCTTCATCATAGATGGTTTTTTCCATCAAACACTGGCCAATAGCCTGCACCACGCCACCATGCACCTGCCCTTTTAAGAGGATTGGATTTACCGTCGCACCGAAATCATCGACGATGGTATAGTCAACCACCTGAGCAACGCCGGTCTCCGGGTCGATCTCGACCTCGCAAATATGGGTGCCGTTTGGATAGGTGGCTTCTTTTTGCTTGAATTCACCGAAGCCCGAAACATCTTCCGGCTTTTCAGCAGCTTCAGCAATCGAGGCAAAGCTGATCTCACGGTCGGTGCCAACCACACGGGCCGCGCCATCTACCAGTTCCAGATCGCCGGTTGAAGCCTCCAACTCATCGGCGGCAATGGCCTTGATTTTTTCGGCCAGATCATCACTGGCACGCTGAACGGATACGGCGCCCAGCGGAATAGAGCGCGAACCGCCGGTGCCACCGCCCTTGGCCAATTCATCCGTATCGCCCTGACGCACGTCGATTTTGTCCATTTCCAGCCCCAGTGTTTCGGCGGCAAATTGCGCATAGGCGGTTTTGTGCCCCTGCCCGTTTGACTGGGTGCCGATTAAAATTGTCGTCGTACCATCCTTGTTGAGATTGATGGTGGCGGGTTCGGAGCCTGCAAAGGCACAGGCCTCGATATAGGTGGAAAAACCAATGCCCCTTATTTTGCCATCGGCTTTTGCAGCAGCATTGCGCGCGTCAAAGCCCGCCCAATCGGCATGTTCAAAAGCCTGATCCATATGGGCTTCAAATTCGCCGGTATCATACATGCGGCCAAAGGCGGTTGTGTAGGGCAATTGGTCCGGCGTGATCATATTACGGCGGCGAATTTCTTCGCGCGGAATTCCTAAATCAAAGGCACACTGATCCACCATCCGTTCCAGCGCATAGATAGCTTCCGGGCGACCGGCACCGCGATAGGCGTCCGTTGGCACCGTGTTGGTGAACACGCCGCGAATATACATATAGGCGGTTTTGATGTCGTAAACGCCGGTTCCAATGGTGGCGCCAAGGGTTGGAATAAACGGCGCAAATGTGTGCAGATAAGCGCCCATTGCGGCAATTAAATCAATATCCAGTGCCAGGAATTTGCCATTTTCATCCATTGCCATGCGCATGGTTGTGACATTATCGCGGCCATGGGCATCGGTAACGAAATGCTCGGAACGATCGCTCACCCATTTAACCGGGCGACCGGCCTTTTTGGCCGCAAGCAGCGCCAGTGGATATTCGCGATAAACGAAGGTCTTGGTGCCAAACCCGCCGCCCACATCAGGGGTGACAACCCGCAATTTATCAAGATCGATATTCAATATGCTTTTGCAAATTGTGGCGCGCATGCCGTGCACACCCTGCGACCCGGTGGTCAATGTATAGCGATCTTCATCGTCAGACCATTCGGCAAGGCAGGCACGGACCTCCAGATAATTGGCCACCAGCCGGTTGTTGATGAGTTTTAACTCGCTGACCCGAGCGGCTTTTTCAAAAATGGCTTCCTTGTCAGCGCGCTCACCAAATTCCAGCTCAAAAGCCAGGTTGCTTTCCATATCCGCATGGGCCAATGGGGCACCAGCTGCAAGGCTTGATTCGGTTTCCACCGCAGCATCAAGGATTTCATAATCAATTTCAATCAGTTCTGATGCGGCCCTTGCTGCATTGAGACTATCAGCAACGATGAAGGCCACCGCATCACCCAAATGGTGCACGCTATCTTTACACAAAAGCGGAATATTTTTTGCCTGAATTGGCGTTCCATCCACTTGTGGCAGCAAAGTAACGCAAGGAATTCCCCCATATTCAGCAATATCCTTGTGGGTCAAAATAAATTCCACACCTTCGGAATTTTCGGCGTCTGCGATATTATCAATGGTAAAATTGGCGTGCGCATGGGGTGAACGCAGCACATAGGCATGCAAGGCATTTTCGCTTTGCACATCGTCTGTAAAATTTCCTTTGCCGGTTACAAAGGCTTTGTCTTCTACGCGGCGCACTGGTGCGCCCATGCCAAATTTTGGAGGGGTATTTATATTCATAATATGGGATCCCTATATCGGGTTTTCAAATCTGATTGCGGTATGAAGCAGGGGTTCAACCACCTTGCTCACAGTGTGGCCCAATTTATTGATGGTCTGCAAGCAAATAAATTTGTTTTACCAAACAGCTTGCGAGAATGATGTCGGTCTGACAGTGTTGCCTTCTCAACATTGGTCACTCCCATGACATTCAGCGAACAAAAATCAAAATTTCTGGCCATGCCGGATAACCTGAAAGGCATCGCGACAATCCTTGTCGCGGCAATCGGGTTTTCGACTATGGTCGCATTAATCAAGTTTGCCGGGCAAAACCTGCACGTCACGCAAATTCTATTTGTCCGCCAATTGGTGATGGTAGTAATTGTTGCGCCCGCCATTATATCCCATTTCCCGGAATCACTAAAAACCAGCCGGTTGGATTTGCAGATTTACCGTATTATCGGCGCAACGATTGCCATGTTATTTGGCTTCTATGCGGTCATTCACATGCCTTTAGCTGATGCAACGGCAATTGGCTTTGCCAAGAGTTTCTTTGTTACGATTGCCGCCATCCTCATCTTGAAAGAAAAAGTTGGCCCCCGCCGCTGGATAGCAGTGATTATCGGGTTTTTCGGGGTTATTTTGATGGTGCGGCCGGGCACGGACGGGTTTAACATCATCAGCGTCTATGCGCTTATCGGTTCAGCTTCTGCCGGGTTGGTGATGGTGATCATCCGCAAATTATCACAAACAGACAGTCCAACCACCATCCTCACCTATCAGGCGATTGTGGTTGGCATATTAGTAGCAATTCCAGCGTGGTATTATTGGAAATCGCCAACGATGAATGAATGGATGCTGCTGATCGCCATCGGTATCATTTCTTACGGCGCGCAAATGCTGAATGTTTATGCCTATAAATGGGGCGAGGCTTCGCTGCTTGCATCAATTGATTATATAAGGCTGCTTTATTCGACCGCCTTCGGATATTTCCTTTTTGCCCAGTTGCCCGGCCCCTATACGTGGATTGGCTCGACCATCATAATTGCTGCCTCGATTTATACGATCCAGCGTGAGCGGCGACACAAACAAAACCTTGCCAGTTCACCAGAAGGCCGCGGCTATACTAATTAATCTCTCACAGCAATTCCAATGCTCTGCATTGGGCCTTGCCCATGCATCGTGATCTTGCGCGGCGCGCCACGTGCGATCACTCAATGCGCGCCGCATGAGCGGCGGCTCACAATTTGTTCGCCATACGGCAATATCGAATGCATTCAGCGATTACTTTTTTAAGGCCTGAAAATGCGCCAGAAGTCCTTGGGTGGATGCATCTTTTGCCTCAGTTGAGGCTTCGCCCTTGACCATCGGCAAGAGTTCCGTTGCCAAAGATTTGCCCAGTTCAACGCCCCATTGATCAAATGAATTGATGTTCCAGATCACCCCCTGCACAAATATTTTATGTTCATAAATCGCGATCAACCGGCCCAGCGTGCGAGGGGTCAGCTTTGAAAATACAAAGGTTGATGACGGGCGGTTGCCGGAAAAAACCTTATGCGGGGCAAGGTTTGCAATTTTCTCTTCATCCATGCCGGCAAGGCGCAATTCACCCCTTACCTCGTCAATATTTTTACCCTTCATCAAGGCCTCACTTTGGGCAAAGCAATTGGCCAGCAAAATATCATGATGCTCACCAAGTTGATGATGGGGATTTGCAGCAATCAGAAAATCAACAGGGATAATATCGCTGCCCTGATGGATGAGCTGGTAAAATGCATGCTGGCCATTTGTACCGGGTTCGCCCCAGACAATCGGTCCGGTTTTTGCACCAACCTGTTGCCCGTTTTTCGCAGTTGATTTTCCGTTTGATTCCATATCCAATTGCTGCAAATAGGCAGGAAAGCGGTGCAAATGCTGGGCATAGGGCAGCACCGCATGGGTCGAAAACTCGCAAATATTGCGGTGCCAGATACCAATCAAAGCCATGATAACCGGAATATTTTTTGCCAATGGCTGCTCGACAAAATGATTGTCGACCTCGTGGGCGCCGAGCAAAAACTGTTCAAAATTTTCAACGCCGATACCGATCATCACGGAAAGGCCAATGGCCGACCAGACCGAATATCGGCCGCCGACCCAATCCCAAAAACCAAAGGTGAAATCATCATCAATGCCAAAGGCGCTTGTGGCCTCAAGGTTGGTTGAAAGTGCAGCAAAATGTTGACCCACTGCTTCTTCGCCCAATGTCTCGACCAGCCAATGGCGAGCTGAATGGGCATTGGTGAGCGTTTCCGTGGTGGTGAATGTTTTGGAGGCGACAATAAAAAGGGTTGTTGCCGGGTTCAATACGGCCAAAGTATCGGCCAGATCATCACCATCTACATTGGAAACAAAATGCAGGTTTGGCCCATCGCAATAGGGTGAAAGCGCCTCAGATACCATAACGGGCCCAAGATCGGACCCGCCAATGCCAATATTGACAATATCGGTAAATGCCCCGCCGCTTCCGGCAATCTTTCCATTTCTGACAGATGTTGCAAATTGCTTCATCTGCGCTTGCACGGCGCGCACATCGCCCATGACATCTTTTCCATCAACGATCATTGGGCGATCAGAACCATTGCGCAAAGCCATATGCATGACCGCGCGATCTTCGCTTGTGTTGATATGTTGACCTGCAAACATCGCCGCACGGGCATCTTCAACACCGGCAGATTTTGCCAGATCAAGCAGCATGGCAAGCGCCTCGCCATCTAAATGATTTTTGGAAAAATCAACCAGCAGATCGTCAATATTCAGTGAAAAGTCTTCGAAACGATTGGGGTTTTCAGCAAATAATTGCCGCATTGGTCTTTGCTGTAATTTCCGCCAATGGAGTCGCAATACTTCCAGTTTTTCAAGCGTTTCAGGGTGCATTATGTTCCATAACCTTAAATGATCAAAAAACCCGGTGAATATAGTACAATTCCCTACGGGGGAATCACCGGCTGACTTCAATTCGCAATCGCATTGTGCCATTATTTACCAACTGATTCCAATGGCAATTGGTGACTTCTATTACAATAAGGCCTTTTGATAATGCGTACCGATACCGCAAAGACAATTAAACTCAAAGATTATTCCGCCCCCGAATATACAGTGGACACAGTTCACATGGACGTGTCGCTTGACCCTATCAACACCCGGATTACGACAAAGACAGTCTATCAACGGGTTAAAGATACAAAGCCCGGAACGCCACTTGCGCTTGATGGGGACGAATTGAACTTTATCAGCGCCAGGCTCAATGGTGAGGCGCTTGGGAACAATTCCTACAAGGTAAGCAGCCAAGGTTTTGAGCTTTTGGCACCACCTAATAATGATACTTTCGAGCTGGAAATAACGACCATTTGCAAACCGGTTGAAAACACCAAATTGATGGGGCTGTTTCAGTCCCGCGGTATGTTCTGCACCCAGTGCGAGGCGGAAGGGTTTCGCCGAATTGCATATTTTCAGGATCGTCCAGATATTCTGGCGGTTTATACAACCCGGATCGAGGGCATTCAAAAAGACGTGCCCTTCCTTTTGGGCAATGGCAACCCGGTTGAACAGGGCGGGCTGCCGGATGGTCGCCATTATGCGGTCTGGCACGACCCTCACCCAAAACCCAGCTATCTGTTTGCGCTTGTGGGCGGCTCGCTTGGTTATGTTGCAGAAACTTTCGAAACCATGTCCGGGCGCACGGTCCGGCTACGGGTCTATGTGGAAAAGGGTAAGGAAAACCGCGCCCATTACGCCATGGATGCGCTTATTCGCTCGATGAAATGGGATGAAGAGGTTTTTGGTCGTGAATATGATCTCGATGTGTTCAACATCGTTGCGGTATCTGATTTCAATATGGGGGCGATGGAAAATAAGGGCCTCAATGTCTTCAATGACAAATATGTGCTGGCTGACCCGGAAACCGCAACGGATGCGGATTATGCCAGCATTGAAGCGATTATTGCGCACGAATATTTCCATAACTGGACCGGCAATCGCATCACCTGCCGCGACTGGTTTCAGCTTTGCCTGAAAGAGGGTTTGACGGTTTATCGCGATCAGGAATTTTCTTCCGACATGCGCTCGCGCGCGGTTATTCGCATTGCCGAAGTGGCACTATTGCTGGCACATCAATTCCCGGAAGATGGGGGGCCGCTGGCGCATCCGGTGCGACCTGAAAGCTATAAGGAAATCAACAATTTCTACACCGCCACCGTCTACACCAAAGGTGCCGAACTGGTGCGGATGATATCGACCATTGTTGGGAAGGAAGGTTTTCGCAAAGGCATGGACCTTTATTTTGAACGCCATGACGGGGAAGCCGCACGGGTGGAAGATTTTCTGGCCAGCTTTGAAGATGCAAACAAGATTGATTTAAGCCAGTTTGCGCTTTGGTATTCACAATCCGGCACACCACAACTAACGGTTTCGGCAAGCTATGACCGAACAAAACAAAGCTGCACATTGGAGCTGGAACAGTCACTTGCGGCAACGCCTGGCCAGTCGCGTAAAAAACTCATGCATATTCCCGTGCGTTTTGGTCTTGTTGGCAAGGATGGTAAGGATTTGCCCTTGGGAAAATCCACTGGCGGGCAGGTTGAGGGAGACGTCATCCACCTCACCCGACGAAACACCAAAGTCACTTTTCACGGCATTGAAGAGCGTCCGGTGTTTTCGCTTTTGAGAAACTTTTCTGCGCCGATAAACCTGCAATTTAATCAGAGTAAAAGTGACCTGGCCTTTTTGGCACGCCATGACAGCGACCGCTTCAACCGCTGGCAGGCTTTGCGAATTCTCGCCATGCAGAACCTTTTGGCCGGCACCAAAGCAGTACAAAACAATAAACCAATAAAGATCGATGAAAAACTGCTCGAGATATCGGTTGAAACAGCACAAAACGAAGAGCTTGAGCCGGCATTTCGTGCTCTGGCCCTGTCATTGCCAAGTGAAGCCGAGATTGGTCGTACACAGGGGAAGAATGTTGATCCTGATGCGATCTATGCATCCCGTCAGGCGCTTCTGGCCGCACTTGGCGAGCGTTTCGGCAATGATATAATTTCACAGATTTCCGCATTGGAAACTGACAAAATATATTCTCCGACAGCGGAACAGGCCGGCAGGCGCGCCTTGAAAAATGTATTGCTGACGCTCGGTGTTGGATGCGGCAATGGTGAAGTATCGTCCTATGCCAGGACGCAGTTTGAAAATGCCGGGAACATGAGCGACCGAATGGCGGCGCTGACAGTTTTGTCCCATAGCCCGAAGAACAAAAAAACCGCCGATGTGCTTATGGAGGAATTTTACCAAATGTTCCGCCACGACCCGCTGGTCATTGATAAATGGCTAATGTTGCAGGCAACAATTCCTGGAAAATCGACCTTAAATCGGGTTCAAAAACTTATTACGCATGAGGCGTTTTCATTATCCAACCCTAATCGTACACGGTCGCTGATCGGATCATATGTTTCTGGCAACCCAACTGGATTTAACCGGCTCGATGGCAAAGGCTATGATTTCTTTGCCAGCCTCACATTAAAGCTCGACAAAATTAATCCGCAGGTTGCCGCCCGTATGCTGACCTCAATGCGCGGTTGGAAAATGCTGGAAAAAAACCGGCGTCAAAAAGCTCATAGTGCACTAAAAACTATTGCGGCAGGTGATCTTTCCAATGATGTTCGCGACATCATTGACCGCACACTTGCGTAGGGTCAGGACCTATTAATCTCATACATTCTGCGCCAGCCAATTTTGTTGCCGAATAGGAGGAATGACGCAGGCAATATGAATATTGTCAAGGAATTACAACGCGTTCGGTGATAAAATTGGCTGGCGCCCAACGGGTTTGGAAAGAAGTATCCGCCTGATCGCAATAAATGCTCAAAAAGGCACCAGCCTGATCTTGCGCTTGCTTACTCTCATTCGAATACTTCTTTCCAAACAGAATTGCATGAAATTAATAGGTCCTAACCCTAGGCATTCCCCAACCCAATCTCACGATATATATCGTTAAGAAAAATAATTCCTCATTGACTCTGGACAATTGCGAGCATTCGGATTCAAATACACTGATTCGGTCGGCATTCAGCCATATTTTACCGCTACAGTTTCATGCGTTCACATTTTATTTATTTAGGGGAGCCCCATGAGGCAAGCGGACGCTACGCGTGGTCGCGGCAGATTCAGTGATTCCATATTCGGGAAACTGCGGTTTCCGGAAGGTGTCTCCGAACAGGCCAGATTTCTAGCCCAGCCAGCCTATAATCAGCTGGTAAAAGCAGAACCCTTATTGCGCCGTGCGATTCCCGTTCTGGTTATCATATTACTCATAACAATCGCGCTCTCACGCACAATGTCACTGATGATTCAGGCTGAAAATCTTGAGCGCAGGGAGAGGCAACAGCTTTCACAAATTGCAATTATTTTAGAAAACGCGATGAATAGAGCTACAGATAAAATTGCGGCTAATACATCTATTAAATCCTTGCAGGAAGCACTGGAAAACGCCGTCCCCATCGGGGTGATTCAACCCGGCCGCCAAATCATCTTAACCAACCATTCCGGCGAGGTTGTGGCAACAGCACCGCTTGTTTCAAGCGATATTGGGCGATATTTGGAAGATATGTTAGGCGGTGATTACCTACTGACAACTTTTGGCAAACGCGCGGAAACACGCTCTATCAAGCTCAACAATGAGCAGGCCGCATTGGCAACGCATCATTTTTTGGCAAAACCATTGGGCGGGGTGACCGTCATCCAAACAGAAGAGGCCTTGTATGACGAATGGCGGCGGGCGGTATCACTTAATGTCAGCCTGTTTATCGGCACCAGTGTCATTTTGCTGGTAATCCTTTATGCCTATTTTGCGCAAGGTAACCGGGCCAAAGAGGCCGAACAAATTTATGAAGATACCAATGCCCGTTTTGATGCGGCACTGGCGCGTGGGCGCTCTGGCCTTTGGGACTGGGACCTTTCACGCGGTCAGATATTCTGGTCGTCTTCAATGTATGATTTACTGGGTATGGAACCGCGCCAAAGGCTGATGGGTTTTGGTGAATTACAATTACTGGTTCACCCGGAAGATGCCGACCTTTATGATGTAGCCAATCAGGCTTTTAGCAAAAATAACGGCATAATTGATCAGGTTTTCCGCATGAAACATGTGGATGGCAGCTGGGTTTGGCTACGAGCACGCGCAGAGCTGGTGCATTATCTGGGCCGCGAGCCGCATCTCATTGGTATTGCCACTGATATCACCGAGCAGCAGGCGATCAAAAAACAAAGTCATGTCACCAATAACAGGTTGAGGGATGCGATTGAAAACATCTCAGAAGCTTTTGTTTTGTGGGATCCGGCCAAAAAAATGATCATGTGTAATTCAAAATATCAGCAATTATACAATCTGCCAGAAAATGAAGTCGTTGCCGGTACTTCCTATGAACGGATTATGAAATTTGCCCGTAAGCCGGTAATTCGCAAGCAGGTAACCACCGGGTTGATGCCGGAAATGGGTGCGCGCACGCTTGAAGCCCAATTGGAAGACGGCCGCTGGCTGCAAATCAGTGAGCGACAAACCAAGGATGGCGGTTTTGTTTCGGTTGGTACAGACATTACGCAGATCAAAAAGCATGAGGAAAAACTGATTGATTCCGAACGCCGACTAATGGCAACGGTTGCAGATTTGCGCCAGTCTCAACAAAAACTGGAAGTGCAGGCCCAGCAATTGGTAGAACTGGCCGACAAGGTTTCGGGTGAGAAAAACAAGGCAGAAATGGCAAATATCGCCAAATCAGAGTTTCTTGCAAATATCTCGCACGAATTGAGAACGCCGCTTAACGCCATTATCGGCTTTTCAGACATCCTGCAATCGGGCATGTTTGGGCCACTTGGCTCCGACAAATACACCGAATATTCGAGCGATATTAATCACAGCGGCACTTATCTCCTCGGCGTGATCAACGACATTCTCGATATGTCAAAAATCGAAGCCGGACGTATGCAACTGAATTTCGAGACCGTTCATCTGCACGATATACTGCAGGAAACCTTGAGAATTATCGGCTATCAGGCCGAAGAAGCAGGAATTTCTGTAGCCCACCAGATTTCTGAAAAAATTGAACTGGATGCCGACCGCCGCGCGATGAAGCAAATATTCCTGAACCTTTTGTCCAACTCGGTCAAATTTTCAAAAAAAGGTGGACGAATTTCCGTGCGGGCACGTGTGGTTTCAAGCGCTGTGACAATTTCCATTGAAGATACCGGCATTGGCATCCCCAAGGATGCGCTTTTGCAGTTGGGCCGCCCGTTTGAGCAGGTGCAAAATCAATTTACCAAAAGCCACAAGGGTTCAGGCCTTGGCCTTGCAATATCACGCTCTTTGACCGAGCTGCATGGTGGGGCCATGAGAATCCGCTCAACCGAAGGCACCGGAACAATTGTTTGCATTCGCCTCCCCCTTAAACAGCAAGGCACCAAACAAGCACCGATTGAGGCCAAATCAGTTCAAGCAAAATTATCCAAGCCCAAATCCAACAAGCCCAAGCGTCAGAAAAGGCAGATCAAAAAGGCCGCATAAAAAACCCGACACAAACGAATGTGCCGGGTTTCAATTTCAGAATTGAACAATAAATTCTATTGATGTTTCTTGTTCTTTTGATGCATCTTTTTACCCGTCCGACGATGCTTGCGCATTTGCCGGGCCTTGCCACTGCGCGATGCATGGCGTTTCATTTCTGACTTTTCAACTTTTCCATCATCATTGCCATCGAGCAATGCAAAACGTTTACGGGTGCGGTTCTGGATTTCGTCCTTGGTAACTTTACCATCACCATTGTAATCCAAGCGGTTGATCAGACGAGCAGCCCGCCGTTTGGCTTGTTTGCGCGCGATACGGGCAACCAACTCTCCTTCTGACAAAATACCGTCTGAATTCAAATCAGCTTTATCAAAACGCTTTGATGCGGCACCAATAAATTCATCGACCGTTAATGAGCCATCGGCGTTGGCATCAATTTTCTCAAATCGCTTTGAAAGCCCGCCGTCGCGATTACCCTTTTTTTCAGCCATGGCAAATGAACTCGCCATTACCACGCAAAGCCCGCTCAATGCGGCAATTTTAATTATTGTTCTCATAGTTTTCTCCATTGGACTTCATACCCCCGGTATCCCTAAATCAAATCGCACTTAAACGTATTAATACAACTTGCCCTATTTCTTGATTTCGCATGTCTCAGCACCAAAATCAGGCCTCCACTTTTAGGAAGCAGAATTTAACATCAAGACTGATATTCCCGAAGCAATCTGTCATAAATTTCACGCACGGCAATGTTGGTTTCGCTCAATTGGGCTTCCAGCAAATTCATATCTGGAAGTCCAACCATTGCACATAACCGCTCGCTCAAACCTGCCGATGCAATGGCCGGATCAAACGATCCGTTCAAGCATAGACGTAGTAGTTGATCGGTTAAAGAAAATATATCCAAAGCATTCAGTAATGTCACCTTATCATTTTGTAATGGTTGACCATTTATTAATGGAATACATAAAAGTTTAATCTTTTCTCTTGATGAAATTGACTGTTTCTCACTGTTTTCAACATATCCTGCGAGCACTGCCCATTGCAGAATGAAATCTATATCCAACAACCCGCCGACAGCTGTTTTTATGTCCCAGATGGTTTGTGCGGGCTTCTCTTTCTCCAGCTTTAATCGCATTTCAATTACATCGCGGGTCAGTTTTGAAATATCGCGAGGCTTGGTGACAATCTGCTGAATTTCGTCTTTGGCCCTCGCCACCAGATCGGAGTGACCGGCGATCACCCGCGCGCGCGTTAACGCCATGTGCTCCCAGGTCCATGCCTCATTATTCTGATAGCGGCAAAACGCATCTATATGGGTTGCCAGCGGCCCGGCATTGCCCGAAGGGCGCAATCTGAAGTCCAGCTCATAGATCGAACCTTCCGCCGTTGGTGCGCTCATTGCAGCGATTATTCTTTGGGTTAGGCGTGCAAAATATTGCGATGCGGCAAGCGGCTTTTCACCGTCAGAATATTCCGCATCAGCGGCGTGATCATATAGCAGGATCAAATCGAGGTCAGAACCTGCGGTCAACTCTCTGCTGCCAAGCCGCCCCATGCCGACGACCGCAATTTTTCCACCCGCTACGGTGCCGTGCTTCTTTTCAAATTCGCCCCTCACCTTTTCCAACATGGCTGTAATCAGCACATCGGCCAGATCAGAAAATGCCAGGCCCGCCTCAGTTGCATCTATGGTTTGGCCTAAAAACCGCACACCAATCAGAAATTTCTGCTCAAGCGCAAAAATTCGCGCCCGGTCGAGCGCATCTTCGTAGTTTGTGGCACGGTTTAAAGATGCTGCAAGGCTTTCGGCCTGCTTGTCTTTGCCCGGCAGGGTCTGAAAAAATTCAGGTTCAAGCAAGCTGTCAAAAACATGCGGCTTGCGGGTGATAATATTGGCCAACCTTGGCGCGATGCCTAGCACCTCTGCCAGCAGCCGCAGCAATTCCGGGTTGGATTTCAGCAATGCAAACAACTGCACGCCCGCCGGCAGGCCTTTTAAAAAACCATCAAAAGCAAATGCCGCATCATCAGCCGAACTTGTCTCGGCAAATGCCTGTAATAAAAACGGCGTGAGTTCTGTCAGCCGCTCACGCGCTTCGGTAGTTTGCGTGACCCGGTAACGGCCAAAATGCCAACCGCGCACCAGCGAGACAATCGCCGCCGGTCGCTGGTAGCCAAGATTGCCCAGTGTTTCGAGCGTCTCGGGATCATCACCATCGCCGGTGAAAACCAGATTACCGCTGAAACTGGTGAGCGATGTCTCCTCTTCAAACAGTTCAGAATAATGCTGCTCAACCCGCCTTAAATGCGCTTCAAGCGTTGCGGCAAACGCCTCAAACCCATCAAAGCCCGCCATATAGGCGATGCGCCTTAGCTCTTCATCGTCAGTTGGCATGGTGTGGGTTTGTTCATCGCGCACCATTTGCAAACGATGCTCAATATTGCGCAAAAAGCGATAGGCATCCTTCATTTCACCTCGCGCTTTTTTTGAAATCCAGTTTTTCTCACAAAGCATATCCAGCATGGCGAGCGTGCTTCTACCGCGCAGTTCATCGGTCCTGCCACCGGCGATCAATTGTTGGGTTTGCACGAAAAATTCGATTTCACGAATACCACCGCGGCCAAGTTTCAAATTGTGGCCAATAACGGCAATGGTTCCGTGGCCCTTGTGCGAATGAATTTGCCGCTTGATGGAATGAATGTCGGAAATTGCCGCGTAATCGAGATATTTACGCCAGACAAATGGGCGAATATCCTTCAAATACCGCGCACCTGCAACCCGGTCGCCCGCAACCTGACGGGCCTTGATGTGAGCCGCCCTCTCCCAGTTTTGACCGCTGGATTCGTAGTAATTGAGTGCGGCAACAACTGAAAGTGCCGTTGGGGTCGACCCCGGATCGGGCCTCAAGCGCAGATCGGTTCGAAACACATAGCCATCACCGGTGCGATCTTGCATTATAGCGGCCAGTTGCTTGACCATGCGGGGAAAAAGGGTCAACGCCTCATCAAAATCGGTGATTGCTTCCGCATCCGGGTCGAACAGGCAGATTATATCAATGTCGCTGGAATAGTTGAGCTCATGGGCGCCGTGCTTGCCCATGCCGAGAATAATCAACCCAGAACCTTTTTCCGGCTCTTTTAGGTCGGGCAGGCAAATTTTACCCCTGTTGTGGGCATCGCGCAGTAAAAAACGGCAAGTTGCCCCTAAGGCGGCATCAGCAAACGAGGCCAGCACATTGCAAACCCAGTCAACCTGCCACCACCGGGCCAAGTCAGCCACACCACATAACAAAGCGCATTCACGTTTGGATTTTCGCAAAAGCGATTTAAGTGCAGCTTCGTTTTCTGCATCCGTGTCGGCTGCAACCGTGCGCGCCATCATATCTGCAAGCGCATCATCAAGCCCTGAAACAATCATCTGTTGCAAAAACAGACCATCGCGCATGGCGATGGTTCGAAGATAGGGGGAAAGTTCAAAAATCGCCGTGAGCATTTCGCCAAGCGCTTCATTATCGCCAATTGATTGCCGAAGTGGCGCAAACTCATCGCCCTGAATATGGCTTAAAAAATCAGCCCAATGACTTGCTGCCTGCGCTTGATCAATGGAGTGTAGACTATTGGGTTTTAACGATAAATTTGGCCCGGTCATTAGGGCCTGGACTCAATTAGGAATACGGCTGTGCAGCATAACAATTTTGCTTCCACAAGGCGAAAATGATCGAATTGGTCGGCCACCAATGAGGAGTTTTCAACGCTGTAGGGCAAAATTGTCATGCTGCCCTCATGGGTTGGGGTAAAATGACCCACTTCAGCGTCGAAAAGCCTTGCTGATGGGCCGCATCGCCTGTATTTTTCTCCTTGATTTGAACCATTTTACCTCCAACACAGTTCGTAATCTTAATTGGGTTCAGACCCTAAATTCCAGTGCTACTTTTGAATTATTTCCACCGGGATTGTAAAATCTGCAACAAGTCCCGGCTTTGCATCTCGAAGTGTCAATGTACCATCGTGCAGACGCGCCACCGCGTCAACCAGACTTAGCCCCAAACCGGTGCCGGGCTTGCTGCGGCTTTTGTCCAACCGGACAAATCGGTCTTTAACCCGCTCCTGATCCTCTAGAGGAATTCCCAGACCATTGTCGGTTACCACCACATGCAACTGGCCATCTTCATGGGAAATTTTCAACGAAACCCTGTGTGGCTTTTCATCACCTTCAACCGAATATTTGATTGCATTATCAACCAGATTGGCAATTGCCTGGCCGATCAACTCGCGATTGCCATTTATGTCAACCGATCCAGTCGCCGACAATTCGAATTCAACGCCCGCCTCTTCCGCCAATGGTTCATAAAGTTCGTGCACGTCTTGTATGATATTGGACAAATTAAATTCTGAAAAACCACCCGCTCTGGAACCTGCCTCAACCCGGGCGATCATCAACAATGCATTGAATGTTTTGATCAAGGTATCAGATTCAGCGATGATATCTTCCATGGCCTGGCGATAGTCATTTTTTGCCGGATCAGCCGAAAGGGTTTGCTCAGCCTTGTTGCGCAACCGTGTGAGCGGGGTTTTCAGATCGTGGGCAATATTATCCGATACCTGTTTTAACCCCACATCGAGTTTGGAAATACGGCCTAAAAGCTGGTTGAGATTTTCAGACATACGGTCAAATTCATCACCCGAACCGGAAAGCGGCAAACGCTCCTGCAAATCACCGGCCAAGATGCGCTTTGTTGAACCGGACATGGAATCTATGCGTTTTAATGCCCGCCTGCCGACGAAAAACCAGGTGAGAATACCCAGCAAAACCATTCCGGCAAGCGCCAAAATCAGCGAGCGCCGGGCAATTGAGCGAAAGCGATCCGGCTCACCCAGATCACGACCTATCAATGCACGAAGCCCGCCGGGCAAATCGAAGACACGGGCGATGGCAAAACGCACTGGTCCATCCGCCTGCCCAAAGCCTTCATAGGGGAAAGGTTTCTTGGTCCAGCCAGTCTTGCCTAGAATACCTGGTTCAATTTCGCGCACGTTGCCTGCAATAATACGGCCGGAAGTATCGGCGATCAGATAAAGACTGGCGCCCGGTGCCCGCGCACGTCGCTCGATCACCCGTATCAGCCTTGCCATGCTGCCGCGGCGAAAAATCACCGACAATTCAATGATTTCCTCATTGACCGTTTGCCGGGTTTGTTGATGGAGCAGTCTGGTTGTATTGAGCGTGGTATAGGTGATCAGCACCACAGCAAAAAGGCCAAATACCAGCGCATATATCAATGACAGGCGCACTGCTGTCATCCGAAATAGCGTGCGAATTCGGGTCACCGGATCAGCCTTTTTGGGACTTTAATATATAGCCACTACCACGAACGGTTTGCAGCAATTGCTCGTCAAAGCCTTTGTCAATTTTTGATCGCAGCCTTGAAACATGGACATCAATGACATTGGTTCGCGGGTCAAAGTGATAATCCCAGACATTTTCCAGCAACATGGTTCGGGTGACCACGCGGCCTGCATTTTTCATTAAATATTCGAGCAATCGATATTCACGTGGCTGCAGGATTATTTCTTCGTCACCGCGCTTGACCGCATGGGCAAGACGATCCATTTCCAAATCACCGACCCGGTAATTCGTTTCACTTTCGCCAGAAATGCGCCTTCTGCTCAAAACTTCGACACGGGCTAAAAGTTCAGAAAATGCGTAAGGCTTGGAGAGATAATCATCACCGCCAGCACGAAGCCCGGTTACCCTATCGTCAACTTGCGAAAGCGCGGATAAAATAAGCACCGGGGTCTGGTCACCGCTGTCACGCAGATCGGCAATTATCGAGAGGCCCTCTTTTTTCGGCAACATTCGGTCGATCACCAGCACATCATAGCCGCCATCCAGCGCCATGGTCATACCAAGCTCGCCATCGCTGGCATGCTCGGCAACATGGCCCACTTCTTTAAGTGATTTTACCAGATAAGACGCTGCTTCCAGATCATCTTCTATCAATAGAATTTTCATGCGGGGGAACTTAACCTGATAAAATGTTTTGTCAAAAATGGCAGCGGATCAACATTTAGATCCGCTGCCGCAGGTTGCGCCTTGTGCCGGGGGCGACCGAAATAACACTGGGCACAACCTGTATTGATTGCAACGGCGAAGGAGTTATCAGCCTTTGGCCACTGGCAATGCAACAAACCGGTTGTTGGAGCCCGCCTTGATTTGGAAGAGCACCGCTTTGCGCTTGGCTTGAACGGCGCTTGCAAGTGCTTCTTCCACATCGCTAACGGTGGCAACTTCACTGCCGTTGACCGAGATGATGATATTGCCTTTTCTAAAGCCCTTTGTTGCAGCCGGGCTGTTTTCTTCAACTTTGGCAATTTCAACGCCCTTGTCGGTGAGTTTGAGGGTCAAACCAAAACTTTCAAGAGGAACCAACACTTCATCGTCCTGTTCTTTCTTGGCTTTTTTGGCAACTTTTTTGCCGCTTGGCAGCTTGCCCAACTCAACGATAATTTCTTTTGAACCGCCATTGCGCCAAACCGAGATCGCCGCTCTTTCCTTAGGCGAGTAACTGGCAATAAGCTTGGCAAGTTCTTTCGGGCCTTTGATATCTTTGCCATCAACCGCCATGATAACATCACCAGCTTTAATACCGGCCTTGTCAGCCGGGCTGCCATCTTGAGGTGCCGATACGATGGCGCCGCGCGCATCGCCCAAACCAATGGATTCGGCAATATCTTCAGTAACTTTTTGAATTTGCACTCCAAGCCACCCGCGAGTGACTGAACCATCATCTATCAGTTCGGCAACAACATCACGTGCGGTCGATGCTGGAATGGCAAATGCAATGCCCACATTTCCGCCGGATGGTGAGAAAATTGCAGTGTTTACACCAATTACTTCACCGCTGAGATTAAAGGTCGGTCCGCCGGAGTTTCCTTTGTTAACAGCGGCATCTATTTGAATGAAATCATCGTATGGTCCAGAGCGGATATCGCGCCCACGGGCTGAAACGATACCTGCGGTCACTGTTCCGCCAAGTCCAAAGGGATTGCCAACAGCCACGACCCAGTCGCCGATACGGGTTTTCTTCTTGGCAAAATCCACATAGGTGAATTTTTGCTTTGCATCGACCTTAAGGACGGCGAGATCGGTTTTCGGATCAGAACCAACCATTGTTGCATCGAGCTCGGTTCCATCATGCATGACGATTGTGAATTTTGAACCCTTGTCGATCACATGATTATTGGTAACCAGATAGCCATCTTCTGAAACAAAAAAGCCAGACCCCTGAGACTTGCCATAACGGCGTGGCTTTTTACGGCCCTCACCACGGCGGCGCTTGCCAAAGCCAAATTCGCGGCTACCGCCACGGCGATCGAAAAAGCGCTTGAGTGGGTGATCGTCGGGGAGGAAATCAAACCCATCCTGGCCAAAAGAAAATTCGTCTCTGTTTGAGGCTGGCTGCAGCCGGGCTTCGACCCGAACACTGACCACGGCCGGAGATACGGCCTCTACCACATCGGCAAAACTTGGCGCTTGAGGTGCCTGCACACGCACGGCTTCTGCCAGCGCCTGATTGGTTGGGGTTACCAGAACCTGCGTTGCAACGATGCCACCAAGGCCCAGCGCCAGCACGCTGCCAAGCAGAGCTTTTGTACGTCTTTTAATCGTAGAATTGTTTGAGTTAGTTGCGGTCATATTCGCATCCTCGGTCTGATTGAAAAAATATGGGCGATCGGGAATCGCCACTTTCGATGAAAGGAATATGGCAATATCAATGTTACCATCCAATGGCCAGAAAATTAAATCTTTGTAAGATTGGGGATTATTACTGGTGCAAAACATTTGAGCACCATTGAAAGCACGCCAATAGAATTTGTATTATTTTGCAATCTTAAAACGGTGAAGGTTTCTAATTTGACCAAATTTAATCTAGAATCTGCATTGAAAAACAAAACAGTATTACTGTTGGGTGCTGGCGCCTCTGCCGATTACGGATTTCCGCTTTGGGATGACCTTAGAAAAATTTATATTGAATTTGTTGATCTAGACTTTGAACATGCAGTTTTTTCTAATCACTCTGGAGCTACATATTGGCGCGATCAATTACTAAACAACAATACTGATTCCGTAGATGCGATTGCAGCAAAAGCGCAAGATGAAGGTGTTGAGTTGTTTCAATTAATGACAATTGCTGCATTTCTTAAGCTTGAACAGCAAGATTTAGATCAAGCAAGAACTGGATGGATCGAGAAATTCGCAGACTCGTATTTGAAATTAGTTGCAAAAGCTCCGCTTGAACCTGAACATATAAAGCCGCTTTTTGAAAATCTTTCTATTGTTTCTTTGAATTATGAACGCTGTTTTGGAGTGCGCTTATTTAAACAAACAACTCTATTTTTCAATAACTATTATCCAAATTCCATTATCAGAAATGGTGCTCTCAGGGGAATTGACTTAAATTTTAAGACGATTATTCAACCTCATGGTTCATTGGGCATAATACTTAAACACTCAAGAAAAACAGGCGCAGGGATAGGAGTAACAACTAATTGCAAACATAGCCTATCAGCTACGAATTTTTATTGCGAATATGGCGAAAGCATTGACGATTTAATACCACATTACCGTGAATTTAATGATGGACCAATTAACTCTCAGCACCTAAAATCAATTATGCCGGTTGATTTAATGAGATTCGAACATCAAACGAGCGAAAGCTACAGAGCTGCCAATAAATCTCTTTTAAATGCGAAAAATGTTATTATTATTGGCATGTCGAAAGATGGGTTTAATCAGTCATTTTTGGACATTTCCCCACACTCAACAGTCTACTGCACTGGAGGCGAAAAATTGACGCCAGATTGCATCCAGATTGGTCATCGAGCCTCTGATATAAATTGGTAGTAAAGAAAATTACTCTAATCCACTGTGACGCTCGGCTTTATTATGTTTGTCACCACCGATGCCCCATTTTCGATGGTTTTGTGAACCGGGCATTTATCGGCAATCATCAGAATTTTCTTTTCCAATTCGGCGGAAATTTCACCTTCAACCGTAATATGGCGCTCAAAACGATCAATTTTACCACCCCGTTGCTTTTGTTCGTCAGCGCAATCCATGCAATCTTCGCCATGAACTTTTTCATGTTTCACCTCAACCGAGATCAACCCAAGATCAATCTTCTTGAAATCCGCATACATGCGAATGGTCATTGAGGTACATGCACCAAGGGCAGTTGATAGATAATCATAAGGTGATGGGCCGGAATCCAGTCCACCCACCTTTAGAGGTTCATCGGCGAGCAGCAAGTGCGCACCGGCGGCAACGGTATTTTGAAATTTACCCTCGCCGGTTTCCGATACAATGACGCTTTCAATCGGCGGATGTTCAATCGCCTGATCATGGGGAATAAGCCGCTTGGCCCAGGAGGAAATAAGCCCGGCTGCATATATCGCATCAGTTGAGTTGCTCAACAGATGATCTGCTTTATCGAGCGAAATGAAACTCTTTGGATGTTTTGCCGCCATGAAAATTTCAGATGCGTTTTCAATGCCAACCACCTGATCAACAGGCGAATGCAGGATCAGCAAATCGCGCCGAAGGTTAGCAATATGATGTTTAAGCGTTGAGGCCTCAAGGTCTTCGACAAATTGACGCTGAATGGTGAAGCTGCGGCCGGCCAAAGACACTTTTGCCTCGCCTTCCTGCTTTATTTGATCAACTTCGTCGACAAAATTATGAATAACATGCTCAGCATCGGCCGGCGCACCAATGGTCACCACACCTTTGATTTCCGGAATGGAACCTGCTGCGGCCAGCACAGCGGCCCCACCAAGCGAATGGCCTATGATCAAGGATGGTGCAGCATATCGCTCGCGCAGATAGTCCGCAGCTGCGACAAGATCTTGAATATTTGAGGAAAAATTGGTGTTGGCAAATTCACCGTCGCTGGAACCGAGACCGGTAAAATCGAACCGCAACACGGCAATATTCTGCTTGGCTAATTCACCTGCAATGTATTTTGCGGCCAAAACCTGGCTTGAACAGGTGAAGCAATGGGCAAAGAGCGCGTAGGCCCGCACCGGTCCGGTTGGCAAATCGAGCCTTGCGGCCAGATCAAATCCCTGACTTCCTCTAAACGTAATTCTTTGAATTTTTCCGGCCATGTGGTTTTCTCCAAGAGTGGCACGCGACGCAATAGCACCGGGTCGAACTTATCGACCGGACTATTTCCATATAAAATGTGAAACAGTCTAGGGTCAGGACCTATTAATCTCACACAATTCTGTTTGGAAAGAAGTATTCGAATGGTTATAACAAAGCGCAAGGGCAGATCGGGATCTTTTCGAGCATTTGTTGCAACCAGGCGGGTACTTATCTCCAAACCCTTTGGGCGCGGTTAATTTGATTGCT
>JAJRQF010000061.1 GCA_024280375.1 Alphaproteobacteria bacterium
GGCGCGACAACCTTGAGGCCCGGAATATGCCCATACCAGGCGGCATAACACTGCGAATGCTGCGCACCAACCCGGCTTGCGGCACCGTTCGGCCCACGAAATACAATCGGCGCGCCCATTTGCCCGCCAGACATATATAACGTTTTTGCCGCTGAATTGACGATATGGTCCATCGCCTGCATGGCAAAATTGAAGGTCATAAATTCTATGATGGGTACAAGTCCGGCCATCGCAGCACCTACGCCAAGACCGGCAAATCCATGTTCGGTAATCGGCGTATCAACCACCCGCCTGGCGCCAAATTCTTCCAACAACCCCTGGGTAATTTTATAGGCACCCTGATATTCAGCCACTTCTTCGCCCATGACGAATACGTTTTCATTGGCGCGCATTTCTTCCGCCATTGCATCACGCAAAGCCTGGCGCACAGTGGTCGGCACCATTGAAGTGCCCGCAGGGATATCCGGATCTGATACTTCGGATTTTGGTATTGCTGGAATTATCACCTGAACATTGCTGGCGACCTCATTGCTAACTTCGCTCGCAGCATCTTGTGCCGAAATACTGGATTGAGCCTCAGGCTCTTTAGCAGGTTGTGAAGCCGCCACGTCTATCGCGCTTGCATCTTCGCCCTCAAGCAACAAAACCGCGATTACGGCATTGACCTTAACCCCTTCGCTGCCTTCCGGCACCAGAATTTTACCCAACACGCCATCATCAATGGATTCAACTTCCATGGTCGCCTTGTCGGTCTCAATTTCAGCAATCACATCGCCAGCAGCAACGTTATCGCCTTCTTTCTTCAGCCATTTGGCAAGATTGCCCTCTTCCATGGTCGGCGAGAGCGCAGGCATTGTAATATCAATTGGCATCGTCGCGCTCCTTATAAATAAACATCGGTGTAAAGTTCAGATGCATCCGGTTCCGGGGCTTTTTGGGCAAAGTCTGCCGCCTCACCCACCACGGCTCTGATCCCCTTGTCGATGGCTTTTAAATCAGCATCATCGGCCCATTTTTTGGCAATTAAACGCTGGCGAACCTGTTCAACCGGATCACTTTCTGCGCGCATTTTCTGCACCTCATCCTTGGAACGGTATTTCGCCGGATCAGACATGGAATGCCCACGATAGCGATAGGTCTGCATTTCCAGAATAATCGGCCCCTTGCCACTTCGGCACCATTCAACAGCAAGCTCGCCAGCAGATTTAACCGCCCGCACATCCATGCCATCGACTTCGATACCCGGAATATTAAAGGACGAACCACGCTTGGAAAATTCAGTCAACGCAGACGAGCGCACAACCGATGTTCCCATCGCATAACGATTGTTCTCAATCACATAAATACAAGGCAGTTTCCACAGCTCCGCCATGTTGAAACTCTCATAGACCTGGCCCTGATTGGAAGCGCCATCGCCAAAATAGGTAAGGCAAACCTTATCATTGTCACGGTAATGATTGGCAAATGCCAAACCAGTACCCAACGATACCTGGCCACCAACAATACCGTGGCCACCATAGAAATTCTTTTCCTTGGAAAACATGTGCATGGAACCACCTTTGCCATGCGAATAGCCGCTTTTTCGACCCGTAAGCTCAGCCATAACGCCCTTCGGGTCCATTCCGCAGGCCAACATATGCCCATGATCGCGATAGCTGGTGATCACCTGATCACCTTCGCTAATTGCCGCTTGCATGCCGGTAACAACCGCTTCCTGCCCAATATATAGATGGCAAAACCCACCAATATAGCCCATGCCATAAAGCTGACCTGCCTTTTCTTCAAAGCGACGGATCATCAGCATATTGCGATATGCCTCAATCTCCTGTTCTTTGGTAAAATCAGCCGGTTCCGGTGTTTTTGGAGCAGCGGCAGCCCGCGCTTTCAACTTGCCGGATGATGATTTGCTTTTTGCAGAATTTGGCGATGATTTGGGTTTTCGAGCCATCAATTCCTCCTAATGGCGCCAATATTATAATATTGGCAATTGAAAACCATTTCGCACTATTTAACAACAGGAAAATTGCACGGCAGCCATGCGCTAACATATTAAAATATTTGAATAATTTACATTTAACTGAATTTCAGTTAATTTATAAATTCAGCAATTTTGGAACCAGCACAGTTCAAGAAACTAGAATCATGAATCAATTCAACGCAGTAAAACCACGTCATCTTCATTGACCAATCCAAGGTTCCGCCTCACTTGCTCATCGAGCATATCTTTTTCAATAGAACCATTGCTAAGCAGGGCCACTCTTTTCTCGAGATTTTCGCGTTTTCGGGTGATTAAATCCAACTGGACCTGCAGTTCCAGTGCCTGCTTTCTAAGCCGGGCATCGGATAAAATTCCGTAATTCCCCTTATAGGCCTGGGTTCCGAAATATCCGAACACCAAAAGGGCCATTACCGGCGCAATCAAACGCCCACGATTATTTCGCTTTTTTTGTTTTGTTATCATATACAAACCGGCAATACACGCCGCACGCTGCAATACTGTTACTCTTTACGAGCCAGCAATTTGGCAGGACAGCGTTAACGACCGGTTTAAATTTGAATAAAAGTTAGACGTATTTGAATAAAACCGCCGCCAGTTGTTAACGCAAAACGCTACGCCCGGCATATTTGGCCTGGGTTCCCAGCATTTCCTCGATACGCAAAAGCTGATTATATTTAGACAGCCGATCAGAGCGCGAAAGCGATCCGGTTTTGATCTGCCCGCAATTGGTGGCAACAGCAAGATCGGAAATGGTCGCGTCCTCAGTTTCGCCAGAACGATGCGACATAACGCTGGTATAGCTGGCCCGATTGGCGGTTGATACCGCATCAAGCGTTTCGGTCAGCGTACCAATCTGGTTGACCTTGATCAGGATCGAATTTGCGATACCCTCATCAATACCGCGCTGCAATCGCTTGGTGTTGGTGACAAAAAGATCATCACCAACCAGCTGGCATTTGTCGCCCGAAAGATCAGTGTGTGATTTCCAACCCGCCCAGTCATCTTCAGCCATACCATCTTCGATCGAGATAATCGGATATTTTACAGCCAGTTCATCAAGATACTCGGCCAGAGCATCCGGCTCCAGAATTCGGTTCTCTCCGCTAAGATTGTATTTTCCATCTTCAAAAAACTCACTGGCGGCACAATCGAGCGCCAAATAAACATCTTCGCCGGGCTTATAACCGGCCTTTTCAATCGAAGACATAATAAAATCCAGCGCATCAGAGGCAGAAGCGATATTGGGCGCAAATCCACCCTCATCACCCACATTGGTATTGTGGCCAGCATCCGAAAGTCCCTTTTTCAGGGTATGAAATATCTCGGTTCCAATACGCACAGCATCACTGAATGTATCAGCCCCAACCGGCATAACCATGAATTCCTGGAAATTAATCGGGTTATCCGCATGCTCACCACCATTGATGATGTTCATCATCGGCACCGGTAAGACATGGGCGCTTGAACCACCCACATAACGATATAGCGGTAAATTGCTGGCCGTTGCAGCAGCTTTTGATACCGCGAGCGAAACGCCCAAAATTGCATTCGCACCCAACCGGCTTTTATTGTCAGTTCCATCAAGTTCGCACATAACATTGTCAATTTGCATCTGGTTTTCAGCATCAAAGCCAACCAGAACATCAAAAATTTCGCCATTGACGCTTTCGACAGCCTTGGTAACACCCTTGCCTTTCCAAAGTTCACCACCATCACGCAGTTCCACCGCCTCATGCACGCCGGTTGAAGCACCGGAAGGAACGGCTGCCCTGCCCTCGCTGCCATCTTCCAGAACAACGTCGACTTCCACGGTTGGATTGCCCCTGGAATCGTAAATCTGGCGGCCGATAATATCGATGATCGCTGTCATGGGATTTTTGTCCTTTTTTCGAATGCAAATATTGCGGTTCTTCTAGCGCAGTGAAAATTTAGTGCAAGCCAGGTTGCCAATTTTGTTGAACCCTACTCTAAATTCGCAAGGTAACACGATGAAACCATTCGTCACGATATTTTACTTGATCCGTCTCCGGATGGTCCAAATTGCCGTTCATCATGAATTTGGCTGGGAACCAAAGGACGTTGAACATGAAGTTATTCTTTATCATTTCATTGCTGGTTTTATCGGTATTTGCCGTATTGACCGCCTGTGAAAATGAAGGCAATGCAGCAAATGACGCTGATCCCAACGATCCGAATAAACTAATTTAGCCCTGCAGTAGGACCCATTAAATTCATACGTTGCGCAAACTTGAAAAAACAAGTGCGCACTATGACCCTAGCTCTTAATGACAGAATCAATTGCCAATAATTGCTCCAAAAATGCAGGCATATCTTTCAAAAACATCATATTTGGCCCGTCACAGGGTGCGTTATCCGGGTCCTGATGGGTCTCGATAAACAGGCCTGCAACACCAACAGCAATTGCTGCACGAGAAAGAACCGGCACAAATTCCCGTTGCCCACCGGTTGAAGCTCCTTGCCCGCCGGGTTGTTGAACAGAATGCGTACCATCAAAAATAATTGGCGCTCCCATTTGAGCCATAGTTGGCAGGCTGCGCATATCAGACACAAGCGTATTATAGCCGAAACTTGCACCGCGCTCGGTGAGCATCACGTTGGAGTTTCCACCTTCGACCAGCTTGTTCAAAACATTTTGCATATCCCATGGGGCAAGAAACTGACCTTTTTTAACATTGATAACCTTGCCGGTTTTTGCAGCCGCCAACAATAAATCGGTCTGCCGGCACAGGAAAGCCGGTATCTGCAAAACATCCACATGTGGCGCAACTTCGCGGCAATGATCTTCGGTGTGAACATCTGTAAGCACTGGCAAATCGAACTCTTTTCGAAGGTCCGAAAATATCGCCATGGATTTTTCAAGCCCAAGGCCTCGTTTAGCTGAAAGGCTGGTACGGTTGGCCTTGTCGAACGAGGTTTTATACACCAGACCAATGCCAAGCTTGCCGCATATCTCGCTAAGTTGCCCTGCCATATCAAATGCATGATCGCGGCTTTCAAGCTGGCACGGACCAGCAATCAAAGAAAATGGCGCATCATTGGCAAACGAAACATTGCCAACCTTGACGGTTGAGTTGGGCATTGCGGTCATAATTAAATTATTCCTGTTCGATAAATGCGATTGTGTAACCTTGGCCATCGGCAGGCGCAACCACCAGCCGTTTACCAACCTGCTGCGAATCTATTCCGCTAATGCGTAATACCACCGCCGTATAAAAAATATCAGTCACGATTAGGTCCACACACACAGCGCCTGGCCCTGATCGCTCATCTAAACTTTCAATACCATAGGCCTGCTTGAGTTGGTCATCCGGCATAAGCCGTAATCGAGCATTATCCAATGCGATTTCACCATTGTCGGTGATGCCTGCAATGCTTTCCAGATAGACCAGCGCCTCGCCACTTTCACTATTGGCGATGGCAATTGATGAAATACCCACAGCGCCATTTGCATGTACCTTGTGGGCATCGTCAAAAACCTTTTCGCTCAACCATTGGCAGGAGAACAGCGCCAAATCGGGTGAGGATTTAGAAGAGGTTATAAACAGATTTATTGCAATTTGCCGATTACTTCCATCCGGCTGCGCCACATCGCGGCGAAAAGAAACGATTGGCCCGCAATCATAGCCACGTGCCAAATAATCCTTCCGCTCACTTTCCGCATCACTGGAAGTGAGCGCAATCATCGAAAAACCATTTTCGCCAATATTGCGGCGGTAAAGCCGATCGCGCCTCAAAAAACCATTGCCGCGCTCCGCCTCCTTTTGATAAATATCCATGTCCCGGATGGCGAGCGGCTCAAAATAGCTGCCATTTTGAAAAAACACGCAGGAATTTGATGTGCCAAATGGATGATGCCCATCGGGCGCGACGGTAAATCCAAGCGCAGAAAGTCGGGTTCTGGCAGCCAAAAGGTTAGCAACCGGCAATACAATATGATCAAGAGATTTCATATCTGGTATGTGCCTTAATTACCCCAGCCAATCAAGACGACATCCTGTCTCGTTTTCAACATTTGAAATTTCGTAAAAAACATTGGGGCTTGCGCTACGAGCAATTGAGCATAAACTAATGAAATTACTCCCACTTTGTTTATTGATCGAAATCCTCGATTAATTCACCACTTACTTACAATACCGCAGCCTTGGCAGCCCGATATACTGGCTCTCAGAATTCACTGCGGCTGGATAAATATGCTAAACCTGTTCATCAAAGGCCCAAAATCGGGCCCGCCACATTTTTTGACAATCGTTCTTATGGCCGCAACCGCCGCCATGACAATGAATATATTCCTACCATCTCTCACGGCGATTTCCGAAGAATTCGACATATCCTATTCGCGTGCACAATTGGTATTGTCGGGTTATTTAGGTGTGACGGCACTTGTGCAATTGCTGATAGGGCCACTCTCTGATCGTTATGGACGCCGCCCGGTAATTCTCACCTCATATCTGTTTTTTGTAACCGGGTCGGTCGTATGCCTGATGGCACCAAGTTTTGAATTACTATTGCTGGGCCGATTGATTCAAGCCTCCGCCATCACCTCAATGGCGCTCAGCCGGGCAATTATCCGAGATCTCTATTCGCGGTCAAAAGCCGCCAGCATGATCGGTTACGTTACCATGGCGATGGCCATTGGCCCGATGCTTGCGCCCGTATTAGGCGGCCTGTTGCAGGAATATTATTCCTGGCGGGCAAGTTTTCTGCTGCTGGCAGTTCTGGCAATCTTCATGGCAATACTTTGCCTAATTGATTTGGGTGAAACCAATAAAAACAAATCAAATAGCTTGATAACCCAATTTCGAAACTACAGCCTGTTGATCCGTGAAAAAACTCTTTGGCTCTACATAATTGCGGCGACCTCCAGTGCCGGCGTATTCTTCTCTTTCATTGGTGGTGCCGACTATGTGGGGCGCAATTTTCTGGGCCTTACCCCAACCCAGATTGGCCTCTATTTCATGTTTGTAAGTTTTGGTTATGTGAGCGGAAATTTTTTATCCGGGCGCTATGCGGAACGCATCGGATTGGAAAAAATGATGATCACAGGCGCCGCAGTAACAGTGCTCGGTGTATTGGTTTCAATTGCCCTGTTTTCATCAGAAATTTATCACCCCATATCTTTATTCGGCCCTATGCTGATCGTCGGCATTGGCAATGGCCTGTCACTACCAAGCGCCAGTGCGGGTGCTGTGAGTGTTCGTGTTGATCTTGCCGGTTCTGCTGCCGGATTGATGGGATGTTTGCAGGTTGCTGGTGGCGCTACACTTTCATTTTTTGCGGCCTATTTTCTGGGTCCAGATACAGGGCCATTTCCAATGCTGGTTATTATGCTCGCTTCCTCCATTACCTGCCTAATTGCCTCAACAATGATCTACCGGGCACCACGACCGGTAGAGGTCGATTAATCGTCCTTGCGCTAGGATAATTCCCGCGGTACAGCAATTGCATCGTAACGCCGGTAAAGCCCCAAATGAGCAAGATCAAAACCATATTCCCGGACCCGGAAAATCAGGCCCTGTCTGCACCCGTCAACGGTGTTGACCATACGGGGGCTGCGGTCAATATGCGGGTGGTTACCGAAAAACCGCTAACCCTGTTCCTCAATTCGCAAGAAATCGTCACCATCATGACCATTGGTGACTACCCGGAATATCTGGCGGTCGGCTACCTGATTAACCAGAATATGCTGCAAGATGCTTTAGACATCACGTCAATTGACTATGATGATGATTTAGATGTGATCGTTATTCGAACCAAAATTGAAACAAACTTCGAAGAGAAAATGAAGAAGAAAGTCCGCACTTCCGGCTGCGCCCAGGGCACGGTCTTTGGTGATGTAATTGATGCTTTCGACGACATTAAACTCAATACCAATGCGACCCTTTTAACGTCATGGCTTTATACGCTGACCAAAAAAATCAACACAATCCCAAGCCTTTATCTGGGCGTTGGGGCGATACATGGCAGTGTATTGTGCAGCAAAGATGAGCCACTCGCCTATTTTGAAGATGTTGGCCGCCACAACGCGGTCGATAAAGTCGCCGGGTGGATGGCCATGAACGACATTTCCGCCGACGACAAGATATTTTATACAACCGGCCGCCTGACCTCGGAAATGGTTATAAAAACCGTGATGATGGGCATTCCAATCCTGATTTCCCGTTCAGGCTTCACCGCATGGGGGGTGGAACTTGCGCAAAAGTCGGGCCTCACGTTGATTGGCCGGGCGCGGGGCAAACGCTTCGTGGCACTTTCAGGCATTGACCGCATCACCTTTGATGCGAACGAAAAGCCCGTTGAACCAAAAAAGAAGCCAACGGCACCCAAAGCCGCGATTGCCGAGCTTGAAGGCAATGATGAGTGGTTTCAAGACCCCGGTCGTTACCGGGGAATTGTGCCAGCAATCGTTCTGGCCGGAGGGCTTTCGCGCCGCATGGGTGGTATCGATAAATCCCTGATTGAGCTTGGCAACAAACCAATGATCGCCCATGCGGTCACCAGCCTGGAAAAACAGGCCGGACCTTTAATGATCAATGCAAACGGCGATACAGGCCGTTTTGATGCATTGAGCCTTCCGGTTGAGGAAGATGTAATTTCCGGCCACGCCGGGCCTTTGGCCGGGGTGTTGACGGCCATGCGCTGGGCGCAGAAAAACACTCGCGATGCTAAATGGATCGTCACCACTGCTGCCGATACCCCATTTTTGCCCGATGATCTGGTGGTGCGTTTGATGCAGGCCGCAGGCCATAATTTCACAACCATTGCATTGGCCTGTTCGGGTGATCGCATACACCCGGTTGTCGGCATGTGGCCAATTGGCATCGCCGATGAGCTTGAAACATGGCTCAACACCGAGGAAAACCGAAAGGTTTTAGCCTTTGTTGAAAACTACACTTTGGCAAAGGTTCAATTCAGCGGAAAATTTATCGACGACATAGAGATTGATCCGTTCTTTAACGTAAACACCCCGGAAGATCTTGAAGTTGCCAAGGCGGTTTTAGCGGAGATCGAGAATTGACCGAGAACAAAAAACCGGCAGTATTTGGGGTAACCGGATGGAAAAACTCCGGCAAAACCCGGTTGGTCGCCGGCATTGTTCGCGACTTTGGCAATCGCGGTTTCGTTGTCTCAACCGTAAAACATGCTCACCACGGATTTGATGTCGACAAGCCCGGCACAGATTCGTTCGCCCACAGGGACGCAGGCGCGCAGGAAGTCGCACTCGTATCTGGCAATCGATGGGTATTAATGCACGAAAATCGCGGCTCCGGCGAACCAGAATTGGACGACATTCTCGCCAAATTGGCCCCATGCGATATCGTCATAATTGAAGGGTTCAAAACCAGCCCATATCCCAAAATTGAAGCGACCAGAAGTGCTACCAAACGCGATAAACCAATTTGGCCAAACGACCCCAATATTGTGGCCATCGCCTCTGATTATGAAATCGCAGATAGCGGGCGAACAATATTTAGCATCGACAACATTCAACCAATTGCGGACTTCATACTGGATTATTTGAAGATTTCAGCCAAATGATAAGCAAGCCAAAAAGATTAATCGACGATTGCTTTTTACATGACAAGGATAGACTGCGCCATGACGAGGCGCTGGCAATCTTGAAATCGCGCCTGACTTCCATTGTATCCTCATCGAAAACGGCCCTTGCAAATGCAAGCGAACAGATTCTGGCAGAAAACATTCACTCACCCGAAAATGTTCCCATGCATAACAATGCAGCCGTTGATGGCTATGCATATGCAGGCGATGATTTCGATAGTGTCTCGGGTGAATTTCCAATTTCCGCACGAATTACCGCAGGCCACATCAAGCCGTCTCCTTTGGAGGAAAAAACGGCCGCACGCATTTTCACCGGCGCGACTATGCCCAAAGGTGCCAATATTGTTGTCATGCAGGAAGATTGCGAAACTTCGGAAAAAGACGGGGCAAGCTTTGTCAAAATCCCGGCGGGTTTAAAGCCCGGCGCAAACTGGCGCAAGGCCGGAGAAGATCTCGCCAAAGGAGAAACGGTACTTTCCGCTGGAAGGAAACTTCGCCCTCAAGATATTGCAGCCATTGCCTCAACCGGAAAAAGCCATATTGAAACCTATGACCGGCTTCGTATCGGACTAATTTCAACCGGCAATGAACTGCGCAGGCCTGGCGGTGAAATCTCCCTTGGCGAGGTCTACGATTCCAACCATTTCCTGCTAAACTCACTTTTGCAATCCAGTAATGTGGAAGTCACCGATTACGGCATCATTGATGATAATGAGGCCAGCATTCGCGCAGCACTCTCCAATGCAGCCTCAAAAAATGATGTTATTATTACCACCGGTGGCGCATCGCGCGGCGAGGAAGACCACATAATCAGCGCGCTTGATGCGATTGGCAAAAGGCATATGTGGCAGATGGCGATAAAACCCGGCCGCCCGATGGCCTTTGGCCAAATCGCAAATGCCGACCACGACTGCCTGTTTTTCGGCCTGCCGGGCAACCCGGTCGCGGTTATGGTGTGCTATTTGATGTATGTGCGCCCGGCGCTTACAAGGCTTGGCGGCGGGAATTGGCAGGAACCAGTGCGCTACCCCCTACCCGCCCTATTCGACATTCCCAACAAAAAGCCCGATCGGCGAGAGTTCTTACGCGGCATCTTGTCGACCGACGAAAATGGCAAACTGGCTGTGTCAAAATTTCAACGCGATGGCTCAGGACTGATATCTTCATTGCGGGAATCTGATGGATTAATCGAAATCAAGGAAGATGTCCGAAAAATCAGCCGGGGTGAAATCGTGAATTTCATACCATTCACAGAATTGGGAATTAACTGAAAAACAGCAACATTACAGCCAGCCTGTTGATTTCAGTTGCAAATATGCGACGAATATTCGATCATATGGTAAGCTTGTATTGCGTTGGCTTTACAATCTCCGACTTAACAATAATCAAAAGCACGAACCGGGAGATCCCTATAAATGACTATTCTTAAAAAAATCACCATGGCAGTTGCTGCCGTTGCAATCGCTGCTAGTGCCGGATTGGCACAGGCTGAAGAAATGCGCAAAGTACGCATTGGCACCGAAGGCGCCTACCCTCCATTCAACAGTGTAAATGCCGCTGGCAAACTGGAAGGCTTCGACATTGATATTGCAAACGCAATTTGCGAACAGGCAAAATTCAAATGTGAGTTTGTTGTGCAAGATTGGGACGGCATGATCCCGGCTCTTTTGGCCAACAAATTCGACGCGATTATTGCCTCGATGTCAATTACCGAAGAGCGCATGGAAAAAATTGCCTTTTCAAACAAATATTACAACACACCACCTGCTGTTGCAGTGAAGAAAGATTCCAAGATCGCCGGTATCAGCGATGCCGACCTTAAAGGTGTGCAGATTGGTGTTCAGTCTTCAACAACCCACGCCAACTATGCAGAAGCGAAATTATCCAGCGCATCATTGAAACTTTATCCAACTCCAGACGAATATAAAGCAGATCTGGTATCGGGTCGTGTTGATGCGGTAATTGACGACGTTGTTGTGTTGGGCGACTGGGTCAAAAGCGATGCCGGAAGTTGCTGCAAAATCCTTGGCACTTTGGTTCCAGATGCTAAAATCAACGGCATCGGCGCAGGCATTGGCCTTCGCAAAGGCGAAGATGATCTGAAAAAGGCCATCAATGCTGCGATTGACGCTATCCGCGCCAACGGAAAATATAAGGAAATCAACGACAAGTATTTCGCATTCGACGTATATGGCGGATAATTTGATACCGATTACCAATTGCTGGCGGGATAATTATTCCGCCAGCATACCATTCTAAAATGCTCTGGCTTCAATATGGATAATCTGGCAACGCTGTTGTCTTTTGGCCCCGAAGGTTGGGCCGATGAAATAGCCTATGGAACATTCATCACTGTTTCACTGGCCCTGGCAACGCTGCCGCTTGGCCTGTTGATTGGCTTTTTCCTCGCATTGGGAAAAAAATCCAAAGAGCGGGCAATCCAGATTTCCGCTGATATATACATAACGATATTCCGCGGTCTGCCGGAACTGCTCACTCTTTTCATCGTCTATTTTGGCATTCCCATCGCGCTAAACCTATTGGTACACGATCTGCTTGGCTTTGACGTCATTGACGTAAACAGCTTTCTCGCTGGCATGATGGCATTGGGCGTTGTTTTTTCAGCCTATGCGAGCGAGGTGTTCACATCCGCATTCAAAGGCATCGACCAGGGCCAGTATGAGGGCGGCCAAGCGCTTGGCATCTCCAGTTTCAATACAATGCGCTTGATAATACTACCGCAACTCATACGCCTTGCTTTGCCGGGCCTATCAAATTTGTGGTTGATCCTACTGAAAGAAACGGCACTGGTATCAGCAATTGGCTTGACCGATATTTTGCGTTCTTCCGGAATTGCCGCGCGCGTTTCCAAAGAACTGTTCTTATTCTTTGGCATCGCCTTCCTCATTTATCTCACCCTTTCAATTATTTCTTCGCTTGGAATTGTCGCCATCGAGCGATGGTCAAAACGTGGCGAGGGCGTAAGATGAGCAATCCTGATTTACTGCTTACGTCCGCAATCGACACCTTGCGCCCGCCACCACCTGCAAGACGCTGGTCAAAAGCACGCATTCTCGGCGTGGTACTTTTAAGTATTTGGATCGCCGCCGGGCTGGGTTTGATCTACTATTTGTTTTCAGCATTTTCCTGGGCCTTCTACGATCGCTACGCGATGAAATTTGTCAACGGTATTTGGGTGACTTTCCAAATCGTTGGCATATCGCTTGTATTGGGTGCCCTGCTCTCAATTCCGGTCGCCCTGGGCCGACTTTCAAAAAACAAGCTGATTGGCGGCGTGGCCTTTGGCTATTCCTACCTGATGCGCGGCACGCCATTGCTCGCTCAAACCTATCTGGTTTATTACGGACTTGGATCGTTCCATCAGGAATTACAGTCAATTGGCCTTTGGTGGTTTTTCCGCGAAGCATTCAATTGCGTCATATTAATCTTCACACTTAATACGGCCGCCTATCAGGCAGAAATTTTGCGTGGCGCAATCGAAAATGTATCCAAACACCAAACCGAGGCCGGACAAGCACTTGGCCTTTCAAAAATGGTCATTTTCTGGAAAATCATCCTGCCGCAAGCACTTATCACCGCCCTTCGGCCCTATGGCAATGAGATCATTTTGATGATCAAGGGATCGGCCATCGCATCTCTCGTGACCGTATTTGACCTGATGGGGGAAACAAGGCGCGCCTATTCAAGATCATTCGATTTCCAAACCTATGTCTGGGCGGCAATCATGTATCTCAGCGTGGTCGAAACCCTGCGCCGGGTATGGAACCGGTTTGAGGCCTATCTTACCCGACATCTGGAACGAGATAGCGATTAAACCTATTGCTTTGGCAGCAGCTTCCAGCGCCCTAGCGCACCCTTGCCATATTCATCCGGATTGGTGGTCATAGGAAGATATTCCACCTTTGCCCAGCGGTTAGACATATTGCGATAGAGGCTAGAAAATGGATTGCCCGATTGACCGGTTGTGTGAATAAACATCGACTTGTTGAGATCGGAGAAATCATAGATCGCCCGATAACTCGCCCCATGAACGGAACGATCAGGATGTTCCTTGTCGTTAAATTTGGTCGCGCCCCGGTTCAACGTATAACGCCCACCGGCTGAAGGCTCTTCAACCGTAAAGAATAGCGACAGAGGCCAGACTTTGGAAAATGGCAGGTGCTCGCCATACATAATGTGCGCCTCACCCCAAACCCATTTACTCGTGTTACTGCCATATTTATCTCGCAACCCGGCCAATGCCTGATCAAATGACTTGGCAATGATTTCTTTGCAGGGCTCCTCGCGTTCGGTAAAAATATTATCACACCATTTGCGCGCGCCACCCTGTTCCAAAAGTCGGATGAGAGTTGTGGCTCGTTGATTGTTAAACGCTTCAAACGATGACCCAAGATCATCCTTATAAATCGCTTCAACCAGAACCCGCACCCATGAATTCATTATCAGCGGCTCGTTGCGCGACATTTCCATGTTTGCATCCCAGATTTTCATTTTCGCCAATAAAGGTTCATTTTCCGGTGCAATCTTGCCGATGTCAGTAATCAGCAAATTTCGCAATTTATCAAACGCCGGCGAGTAAATATCAGCTTGAGCTGCCTTCATGCTGGCGATTGTATGCTTGCTATTTGCCTTAACAATCAACTCCTGAACCCGGTTATGGCGAAATAATTCTTCCCAATCATAGGTAAGATGATGCTTATAATCCGCACCGACAAAACGTGAATTTGCGGTGCCAATTGCACCCACTGCGGGGTTCTTGAAAAGCGGCATTTCTTCCTTTGGCACAAAGCCCTGCCAGTCGTATTTCTCCAGCCATCCGGGAACCGGCGCCCTGCCCTCAATTTCATTTTCGGGGCCACGTATCGGTACGCTGGAGGGTGCATATAATCCAATATTGCCATCAATATCTGCAAGTGCCATTGCCTGCATCGGCGACAATATTTTGCTGACATATTCGATATACTCATCCATCGTATCGGATTTCATGATCGCAAGGGCCGCCTCCATGCCGGTATCTTTTGGGGAAAACCCCGGCCATTGCAATGTCGCCACATATTTCGGCGGTAAAATCTTATCGAGATCCTTGTAAAAACCCGGAAGAACCGGGCCATGTCGGCTGATTTTCCTGGTAAATCGAAAATCCTCTCCACCGTTGATTTTGATGGTCTCTTCTTTCAAGATGAAATCCTGCCACCCCAATGGCGTGCGGTATTTGTTTTCATCCGTCTCGTTGATCTCTTCAATAAATACATCCTGCACATCCGCCCCTGCATTGGTGAAACCCCAGGCAACCCGGTCTGTGCGACCAAGCAATATTAACGGGGTCGCAGGCAGACTTGCGCCAATGACATTTCGCTTCTTTTCGCCATCTTCAAAAGTGATATGAGCCAGATACCAAAGCGCAGGTGAGCCAAAGCCCAAATGCGGATCATTGGCCAATAGCGGCTTACCACTTTCGGTCCGCGCGCCGGATACGACCCAGTTATTTGAGGCCCATATGCCAACGCTTGGCATCACCTGTTCCATCATGGATTTTCCATCCAGATCATCTGTTGATGCACTCGCTACCAGATCAGGTTTATTAAGATCAAAAATCTTTCTCAAATCCGGCAAAGGTTTTGGCTTGTCCAGCGGACCAACCGGGAAGAGGTCTTCAATTTCCTTTGGTGAAAGGCCGTTGGCGGCAAAGGCCAATCGAGTAAGTTCATTTCCCATATTTTTGGAAAGATTGAGCGACATCATCTTGAGTGCTGAAACAGAATGCGCCGGTGTCCAGTCCTCCGGACTATGACCAAGAATAATAAATTCAGGTGATAAAGATGGTTCCAATATCCGCAATTTTCGGTGGATAAAGGCATTTACTCCGCGCGAATAAGCCTCAAGCCCGGCAATTGTGTCGGGCGTAAATATCTTAAGCGACTGCTTTGCCTGTTCAAAAAACCCAAGCGTGCGCAAAAATACATCCGTATCCTTAGTCGCCTTGCCAAACATTTCAGACAATCGACCCTGCGCCGACATTCTTAGCACTTCCATCTGCCACAAACGATCTTGTGCATGGACAAAACCAAGTGCTGCAAGTGCATCATCGCGCGTCTTTGCTTCTATGTGGGGAACACCCTCCCGATCACGAACAACGCTAACAGGCGCCGATAATCCGGCAATATTGATTTCGCCCGAATAGGGCTGAACAGTGCGGGTTAAAAACGCATATCCCAATCCACCGGCCACTAATATCAACAGGGCAACGACAAATATGCCTCTGATTGTCCATTTGATGATTGTGCGCATACCGCCTGTTCCCCTATAACTCACATTGGATTTAGAACCATCAATACTGTGCAGAGGAGAACAAACTATGGCAAGCGTTGCATTTATCGGATTAGGCGTTATGGGCTACCCAATGGCCGGCCATTTGGCAAAAACCGGGGGCCACGATGTTACAGTCTATAACCGCACCTCTTCAAGATCTGCCGATTGGGTAACTGAATATGGCGGCAAATCAGCAGCAACCCCGAAAGAGGCGGCATCGGGCGCTAATTATGTATTTGCCTGCGTCGGCAATGACGACGATTTACGATCTGTGACTTTGGGAGGCGATGGCGCATTTCATTCAATGAAATCAGGTGCAATATTTGTGGACAATACCACCGCCAGCGCGGAAATTGCCCGCGAACTTGGCCAAGCCGCCGATAAAGCTGGCTTTGGCTTTCTTGATGCCCCGGTATCCGGCGGGCAAGCCGGTGCCGAAAATGGCGCACTTACCGTAATGGTCGGAGGAGTACAGCAGACATATGACCGCGCCAAACCAATTATAGATGCCTATGCGCGCATGGTCGGCCTGATGGGCGATGTGGGAGCTGGTCAACTGACCAAAATGATGAACCAAATTTGTATTGCCGGGCTGGTTCAAGGATTATCTGAATCAATCCATTTTGGCAAAAAGTCCGGATTAGATATTGAAAAGGTTATAGAAGTTATCTCAAAAGGTGCGGCCGGTTCCTGGCAAATGGAAAACCGCTACAAAACCATGAATGACAGCCATTATGAACATGGCTTCGCGGTGGACTGGATGCGAAAAGACCTGTCCATCTGCCTGGCGGAAGCCAGAAAGAACGGCTCCAGCCTGCCGGTTACCGCAGCGGTTGATCAATATTATGCCGAAGTGCAAGCGATGGGCGGCAATAGATGGGACACCTCATCTCTTCTCGCCCGATTGGAAAAAAACGATTAGCTCACATGGCCAGAACCATACATACCGCCAATGAAATAATTGCCAAACTAAAACAGCTCAAAAACCCGAAAACGCTGGCAGGCAAAGCCCATTTTGGTATCAATGTGTCTAAGGCACTGGGGCTTTCCATGCCGCAAATTCGTGGCATCGCCAAGCAGATCACCAAAGACCACGCTTTGGCCGAAGCCATGTGGCAGGCGGATATCCACGAAACCCGGTTGATTGCCAGTATGATCGATATTCCCCACGAGGTCACCGAAGACCAGATGGAACGCTGGGTTGTCGGGTTTAACTCCTGGGACATTTGCGACCAAACCTGTGGCGAGTTGTTTGACCGCACACCTTTTACCAAGCAAAAAATTCACCAATGGGCCTTGAGAGATGAAGAATTTGTCAAACGTGCCGCCTTTGCCTTGATCGCCTGGCAGGCAGTGCATAATAAAAAAATGCCCAACGATGAGTTTTTGAAATATCTCCCGGTCATCGAAAAAGCCTCCAGCGATCCGCGAAACTTCGTCAAAAAAGCCGTCAACTGGGCCTTGCGGCAAATCGGCAAGCGATCGGCAAATCTTCACCCACATGCTCTTGCGCTAGCCAAAAATCTCGCCTCATCGAGCGATAAAACAGCCCGTTGGATTGGCAAGGATGCCGTCAAGGAACTAACAGCCGAAAAACAATTGAAGCGCTTGGGATTGAGTTAAATCAACCGTCCACATTCATATAGCCCAACGGCAGGCTAGTGGTATTTTTAATCGGCTCCATCGCAAAACTGGAGCTCACATCAAGGATATTTACCTTCGCGATCATACGCTTGTAAAACGCATCGTAAGCGGCGATATCGGGCACCACCACCCGCAACAGATAGTCCACATCACCACTCATTCGGTAAAACTCAACCACCTCTGGAAATTCGCTCACCACCTTGGCAAAGTTTTTCAACCAGTCGTCAGAATGTTCTGATGTACGGATTGAAACAAAAACCGTGACCTTGGTGTTTACTTTTTCAGGGTCGAGCACAGCGACGCGCCTCTTTATAACGCCATCTTCTTCAAACTTCTGGATGCGCCGCCAGCAAGGCGTTGTGGAAAGGCCCACCCGCTTTCCGATTTCTGCAACCGGCATTGTTGCATCCTCCTGCAACAAAGTGAGAATTTTCCTGTCCATACGATCCATCAACACCTCCGATAAAATTACTTTTCGTGAAAGCGCGCATATCAGTAAATTATTGGAAAAAAATCAACCAAAATCGGCAACTTCTCAGTAAAAAATTCTAACAAGTTAAATCAGACGCTGCACTTCATATTTTAGAACCGGTAATAAATCTGTCTCGAACCACGGGTTCTTGCGCAACCAGCCGCTATTGCGCCACGACGGATGAGGCAGTGGCAACACTTTTGGCAAGCCAGGACGATTAAGCAATTTTTGCCAATTCTGTACCGTTTCAGTCAGAGTTTTAGAGCGATCATTTTGCAAATGCCATTGTTGCGCATATTGACCTATCACCAAAATCAATTCCAATTTCCGCATCGATGAAAATATCGAATCATGCCATTTTGGCGCACATTCTTTGCGCGGTGGAAGATCGCCACCTTTGGCGTCATTACCCGGAAAACAAAATCCCATCGGAACAATTGCCAGTTTTTCCGCATCGTAAAAATCAACTTCATCAATCCCCATCCAGTCTCGAAGCCGGTCACCGGAACGGTCGGTAAATGGCCTGCCACTTTCATGCACACGGGCACCCGGCGCCTGCCCGGCAATGCACAATCTGGCAGTTGAAGATAATTGCACCACCGGCCGTGGCTCATGCGGCAATGGGCTGGATACTGGATTGTCGATACAAATTCGGCATTGGGTTATTTCACGCGCCAATAGGTCCAAATCTGCAACACCAGCCATACCTCATGCCCGCGCGCTAGGCCGGGAAGATACGGATTTATACCAACGTAGCAGGTTTTCGAAATTTTCAGGAACCCGAATACGGGCAGGCTTCATAAAATCAATGGATATCATCGCGGTAATATCAGCAATGGTATATCGCTCGCCGGCTATGAATTCTCGTGTACCCAATTCCTGATCCAGCCATTGCATAAACTCAACAGCCTTGGATTTGTTTGCCTCGCCCCATTCGGCAACCTGCGGCACCTCCCACTCTTTCATCGCCGGGTGCAGGTGTCGAAACGCATGTCCCACCGGCATCAACAGATGAAATTCAATCCGCCGTGACCACATTTCAACAATTGCCTTATCGAGCGCATCAACGCCCATAAGAGGAGGCTCAGGGTTCAATTCTTCAAAATAACGGCAAATGGCGACAGTTTCCGTGAGAATTGTTCCATCATCCAGCTCCAAAACCGGCAATCGCTGCAGCGGATTGCGCGAAGTGACCATTTCAGATTTATGTTCAAGCGCCGTCATATCCACCGGAACCAGCGGTACTTCAATTGATTTTTCAGCCAGAAAAATACGCACCCGCCTGGGGTTTGGAGCCTGTCCGCCGTCATATAGTTTCATTTGGATAATCCAGTTTCAAGATTGCTGAAGTAATAAGATCATAACCCTGCAATGTTTTTCATCCATTGCCAAACAAAATTCATATAGGTCTCATCAATCATGCCGCTGCGTTTATTTTCACGCCGCCAATCTGAGGGAGTTTGAAACTTACCTCGCCAAATGCCAAGCCTGTTTGCGCGTGCGTAAGCCTGGTCAGCCCGGTAATCATAATAGGATACCGCCCATCCCATGCGCACCATTCTTTGGTTGAGAGAGGGCAGACTTTTGTCTTCTCCCCTCACATAGCAGGTGGCGAGCAGGCGTTGATAAATGTCTTTTTCCCACCCGTCACAGTTTAGTCGCCTACCGCGAACCATTTTTTTCAAAGCATTTGTAGATGCTATACCACAGGAATATGGCTGGTTGTTTTTGAAACATTTCTGCTTGCGTTCTGGCGCATCAATACCCTCAAGTCGAATGGATTGTTTGGCAATTTTTACCGTATCACCATCAATAATATAGGCTTTTCCGATTGTTGGGTCCTGCGTTGCCGCATAGCGGTAAACAATGAGCACCAACACCAACAGTATGAGAATTGTTACGACATCGACTAACAAATAGAATCTCTTTCGTCGGCTTCGATAAAATCCTGCCAAAATTGTCTCCCAAACGGGCCTCGTTAACGAATATTTCTAACTTGTGAATGATTATCAAACCAGAGCAGATTCTGTTTGTACCATCAATAATTGTCACATCTGAAGCGTTTGTATCCATGAGTATTCCGCAATCCACCGGCGCAGATAAAAATATTGTCGATCGCACCAAACGCGGCAACAGGTCTGCCCACACGGTAAACGATGTTCGAAACCGTCTAAACTCGTTTAAACCCAATGTGAAAAAGTTTGACCGTGAATTGCTTCAGGCATTTGCGCGCAATCAAATCAATGCGATTTATCTCTTTCCCTCCATAATCATGGCAGTCGGGCTGGTCAGTATAAATTGGCTCGGCACATTACTGGCGATATGCTGGATATGCGCCATGATGGTGGTGTATGGAATTTTTCTAAAAGCATCACGCAAGCTGCTCACAATTGAACTCGCCGAGATTGATTGCAATTACTGGCACCGGTTTTACAAACGAATTGTTCCGCTGATTGGCATAGGTTGGGCAATTTTATTCATTCCGGTACAATCCGAAATAGCAATCGTGAGCATTGGCGTCATTCAATTTTCAATATTGCTATGCGTTATGGCATTCATAACAATTACATCATTCACCCTCCGGCTCACCGCGACTATTGCCGTCGCGCCAGCAGTAATACTACTGGCCATCAGATTACTGATCGATTTTGACCCAATTTCCCTGACAATGGCAGCCGTTCTAATCAGCGCACAGGTGTTTTTTAGCATTTTGGCAAACCGGCTTTACTATAATTTGCGCACCAGTTTAAAAAATCAGGCGGAGAAAGATGAGTTGATTGCCGAGCTCGAAACCGCAAGCGCAATATCAGATGAGGCAAGACGGCGCGCCGAGGCAGCCAATCTTGCAAAATCCCGTTTTCTGGCAACCATGAGCCACGAACTTAGAACCCCGCTCAATGCAATTCTTGGTTTTTCCGAAATGATGGTCAAGGAGGTTCTTGGCCCGCTAGAAAACAATCATTACCGCGAATACCTCACTGATATTCACAATTCAGGCACCCATCTACTGGCTCTCATCAACGAGATACTTGATCTATCACGGGTTGAGGCTGGTCGTTATAACCTCAACGAAGAAGCCGTATTTTTCAACGATATTGTTTCCGACTGTGAGCAACTGATCAACTTGAAGGCAAAAAACAAAAACATCACAATTTCCAAACACACCGAACAAAAACTACCGAGAGTGTGGGCGGACGAACGGGCAATCCGGCAGGTTATCTTAAACCTGCTATCCAACGCACTTAAATTCACCCCTACCAATGGCAATATCTGGATCAAGATTGGCTGGACGGCTGGCGGTGGTCAATACGTTTCAATCCGTGACAATGGGCCTGGAATACCGGAAGAAGAAATTCCTATTGTTCTCTCATCATTTGGACAAGGCTCCATTGCCATCAAAAGTGCCGAACAGGGTACGGGCCTGGGCCTGCCCATCGTTCAAGCACTTATGGAAAAGCACGATGGCACATTCGAGTTAAAGTCAAAATTGCGCGCCGGCACTGAAGTTATCATCACCCTGCCGAGCAACAGAATTATGGAAGTAATGCCACCGGTGCCGCAGGAAAGCCCGGAGATGACCACCCCGGAACCGAGCAAAAAAGCGCGGAACTCACTATTCAAAAGTCGAAAAAATAACGCCTGATTTCTATTGTTCTTTATTGCTGATACCGGCAGAATCAAAAGTCGCCATACCGGAATGACAAAGTGCGGCGGCTTTCACAACGCCTGCAGCAATTGCTGCCCCTGACCCCTCGCCGAGGCGCATGCCCAAATCAAGCAATGGTTCTTTGCCAAGTTTTTTGACCGCCTTAATATGAGCAGGCTCAGCGGAAACATGACCTATCATACAATGATCCAGAGCAGTTGGGTCTGCCGCATGTAATATTGCAGCAGCTGCCGTTGCAACAAACCCATCAATAATCACCGGTACACGCTGCATACGCCCGGCTAATATTGCTCCAGCCATTGCGGCAAATTCACGCCCGCCAAGCCGTCGAAGCACCTCAAGCGGATCGTTAAGATGATGCTTGTGCAATTCAATCGCTTCTTCAATCACCTCGGCCTTACGCTCAACACCGGCACTGTCTGAACCCGCACCAGGCCCTACCCAGTCTTTTGCAGTGCCACCATAAAGAGCATAAAAAATTGCCGCGGCAATGGTCGTATTGCCGATGCCCATCTCACCGATGCAGAGCAAATCGGTTCCTCCGGCAATGGCTTCCATGCCATAGGCCATAGTTGCCGCGCAGTTTTTCTCATCCATTGCAGCTTCTTTAGAAATATCACCGGTTGGAATTTCCAGCGCCAGATCAAAAACTTTCAGGCCCAAATCATAGGCTGCACAAATCTGGTTGATCGCCGCACCTCCGGCACTAAAATTAGCCACCATCTGGGCGGTTACATCAGATGGAAACGGCGAAACCCCGCGCGCCGTCACCCCATGGTTGCCGGCAAATATTGCCACAAGCGGTCGCGAAATTTCCGGCGGTCTGCCGGTCCAGCTCGCCAGCCAGATGGCGATTTCCTCCAGTCGACCAAGAGCACCGGGCGGCTTGGTCAACATCGCATCACGTTCAGCAACCTTTTGTGCTGCCGACGTATCTGGGCCGGGCATTGTGCGAATTAATTCGCGAATATCATCAAATGGAAGGCCGGATTGGGACATATATTTCGCTCACGATTCGTGGTTTTCTGGATTTTGACAATTAGACAGTGTAGTGGGTAAAAGCCGCCATACATGCGTCTTTGTATTGTCGCAAATGGTTAAATCAACCAAAGATCATAAGCAATCATCATTTATGCCCGCAAATAACTCTATCAACAGCCTTAGACGCGATTATCTGGTCCCGACCATTTCGGCGGCTATGTTTTTGTCGCGGCTGCCGCTCAATCCTATTTTGGAACGATTGGACACTGGTGACGATAAAGATGAGGCTTCCGCAACCTTTGAAAGGACCGCAAAGTTTTTTGGACCTGCGGCGATAATTGTTTCTCTTCCGGCAGCACTAACATTTTTTGTCGCGGCAATTTTTGGGCTTAATCCAACAATATCTGCAATTCTCGCAGTCATCGCATCTGTATTAACAACAGGTGCCCTGCACGAAGACGCGCTTGCCGACATTACCGACGGGTTTGGTGGCGGCAAGGACCGGGAACAAAAACTGAAAATAATGCGCGACAGCCAGATCGGCACATTTGGCGCTTGCGCGCTTATATTGGCAATAGGCTTGCAAATCGCACTCTATGCAGAACTTGCAACTGCATTATCAACCAATGGGTTCCTGGCTGTATTGCTGGCCGCAAATGTTGCTTCCACCAGCATTATGATTTGGCCCTGGGCAATGGAACCGGCCGCAAGGAGCGACGGCGGATTATCGACAAAACTTGGCATCCCAACGCAAGAGAGCGCCAAACAGGGCTGCATAATTGGATTTTCAATGGCCGCACTTTTGCTATGGCTAGCGGCTGGTATCATCGCCGCAATTGTATCTTTGGCTGTTTGTTGGGCATTAATGCTTGGCATTACCCGGATCAGCCACGCCCAAATCGGTGGTCATACGGGGGATAGCCTTGGGGCTACCAAAAAAATATCAGAGCTTGGCCTTTTGTTGGCGCTAATAATCGCTACATAATCTCCCACAACGTGATTTCAGGAAACTGGCAAACATGAATCAGATAGAAACACCCTGCATCCTTGTTTGCGTGCTGGAACAAAAGAGCGGCCATTGCTATGGTTGCGGGCGAACCCGTGATGAAATTGCCGACTGGACCAAATATAGCAACCAGCAGCGCACCATGCTTATGCAGGAACTCTCCACAAGAGTAGATAAACTGGAGCGCCGGCCAAAGCGCATCACCAAACGCCGTCAAATGGCAGCCAATCGCGCCGAGACCGCAAAGGGCCAATCATAATATGGGCAAGCCCTTTTGGATATTTATGGCGTTATTGGGCTTCGCGCTAATTGCACTGATTATCAATCACGATCAAGGCACCATATTGGGGATGGAAAACAACCAGTTTGGTGGTGCCGTTTATATGGGTATCTGGGGCGCACTGCTTGCGGCAGGTATTATGGGCCGTGGCATGAAATTTGGTGACGTCGCTCGCCAATTGATGATCTGGACCGTCATAATCCTCACCCTGATGGTCGCCTATTTATTTCGTTATGATGCGCAGGATATTGCCAGTCGGATAACCGGCGGCCTGTTACCCGGCAGCCCAATTTCACGCGTTGGCGATGACGGACGCCAAAAGGTAACGCTTATTCGCTCCAATTCCGGGCACTTTGAGGTTCGCGCTTCAATCAATGGAAATCCTGTGCGATTTTTGCTTGATACGGGCGCCAGCAGCGTGGTGTTGAGCTATAAGGATGCAATCCGTATCGGCATTGATCCCAACAGACTTTCCTTCACCGTACCGGTTTCAACCGCCAATGGCCGGGCAATGGCGGCAAACGCCCGCATTGATGTTATGGCAATCGGCTCGATCAGCCGCTCTGACCAGTCCGTACTGGTTTCAGCGCCCGGCGCGTTGAGCGGCAATCTGCTTGGCATGAGTTTCCTTGGAACGCTTTCCTCCTATGAGGTGCGCGGCGATCGGATGATCTTGCGGGATTAGCAAACTCCCAAAACAAATTGGCACTTAAATATCAGGTGTGCGCACCTGATCAAATAGCCTGCTTTTTTATCCAATCATTAAAAATTCTTAATGCGGCAATGCATTGACCCTCCACCCACAGGAAGGGCCAGAGTCCAACCACCTGATGATTTTGGTCGGGTTATAACATTCACAGAATCAAAAGTTTGAAGGATCAACTCTCATGACAAAACGATCAGTTCAGAATGCAGCCGCAGTTTTGGTTATCGCGTTATTCATACCGCTTGCAACATCCGCCAGTGCTCAACAAAGCGAAACCATGGGCCAGGATAATGGCATGAAACAGTCGGGCGAGATGAACAAGCAGGGCAATGGTGCCGGAATGAATAAAGGCATGAAAAAAGGTATGAAAAAGGGAATGGGTCAAGGTATGGGCCACGGAATGGGCCACGGGATGGGCAAGGGTTCCATGATGAAGATGCAAGGCATGATGAAAATGCGCAAAAAAATGATGGGCAAAATGTTTATGGTTCGCAAAAAGCCCTATTCCAATGCCGACATCAAGCGCATGGTTGATGGGCGTCTGGCAAAGCACGGATTTTCAAATCTCATGGCAGGTGACGTTGCCGATGGCACAGAGGGCAAGCCCGGCACGGCAATTGTCAATGTGGTCTCTCCCAAGGGGGAATTCCTGTTCAAGGTCGAAGTCAACCGCAAAAACGGTATGGCTGGAATTGTTGAATAGCACGAAGGAATTTCACCTAGAGTGCTTCCATGTTTACATGGGAGCACTCAAGTCGCGCAGAGCGACCCGATGCTAATGCATCGCACTCGCGTAGGCCGAGGCAACGCCTCGAGCAGCCGTGAGCGGATATTGTTTAGAGTGTTTACATGGGAGCACTCAAGTCGCGCAGAGCGACACGATGCTAATGCATCGCACTCGCGTAGGCCGAGGCAACGCCTCGAGTAGCCGTGAGCGGATATTGTTTAGAGTGTTTACATGGGAGCACTCTAATTTGCTTCATCCGCAAGTTTTGCCAATTTAGTCATAATCACAGCAGCACCGCGCAACCGCTTATCAGGTGTTGGCCAATCGCGGGCAAAGAACACATTTTGATCTGGCCGAATTTTCGCCAAAACGCCCTGTTCAGAAATATACTTGATCAAGCCTGCAGGATTAGAAAATTCCTTGTCGCGGAAAGCAATCACAACGCCTTTTGGCCCGGCATCAAGTTTTTCCACATTGGCCCTGCGGCAAAGCGATTTAACAAACACAATTTTCAATAAGTGATCAACCTCGTCCGGCAATGGGCCAAATCGGTCAATCATTTCCGCCCCAAATGCATCAATATCAGCAGCCTGATCAAGATCGGCCAAACGCTTGTATAACCCCATCCGCAAGGTTAGATCCGGCACATAATGTTCAGGAATGAGAACGGTCGTGCCAACAGAAATCTGCGGCGACCACTTGCCTTCGCTAAAGGTCTCATCACCGTCTTTAAGCTGCGCAACGGCCTCCTCCAGCATTTGTTGATATAGCTCATATCCAACTTCGCGAATTTGCCCCGATTGCTCTTCACCGAGCAGATTTCCAGCCCCGCGAATATCAAGATCATGGCTTGCCAGTTGAAAGCCTGCGCCAAGCGTATCAAGCGATTGAAGTACTTTTAGTCGGCGTTCTGCCGTCGCGGTCAACACCCGGTTGGCGGGCAGTGTAAACAAGGCATAGGCGCGGGTTTTGGAGCGCCCCACCCTTCCCCGCAATTGATAAAGCTGCGCCAGGCCAAACATATCAGCCCGGTGCACAATCATCGTATTGGCGGTAGGAATATCAAGCCCCGATTCAACTATCGTGGTTGAAAGAAGCACATCAAACTGCCCGTCATAAAAGGCGTTCATCACATCTTCCAATTCACCGGATGCCATCTGCCCGTGCGCAACAGCAACTTTCAATTCCGGCGTCTGGGATTTAAGCCATTCCAACCGCTCGGCCAGGTCAGAAACCCGCGGGCAAACGTAAAAACTCTGCCCGCCACGATACCGCTCGCGCAATAAAGCCTCGCGCACAACCAACCCATCGAAAGGCGATATGAAGGTTCGAACCGCCAGCCTATCAACCGGTGCCGTGGTAATCAAAGACAATTCTCGCACCCCGGTCAGCGCTAATTGCAGTGTGCGCGGAATGGGCGTTGCGGAAAGGGTTAGCACATGCACATTTGAACGCAGTTCTTTTAGGCGCTCTTTGTGTTTTACCCCAAAGCGTTGTTCTTCATCAATGATCAGCAATCCAAGATCACGAAACTTGATCGACTTTCCAAGCAGCGCATGGGTGCCAATAATAATATCAACTGTACCATCGGCAACGCCCTCTTTGGCGGCACTCAGTGCTTTCGCGCCCACCAATCTGGATGCCTGGGCAATTTTGATTGGAAGCCCGTGAAAACGATCGACAAAGGTTTTGTAATGCTGCCGGGCAAGCAGGGTCGTGGGCACCACAACGGCGACCTGAATACCTGCCATTGCCGCAACAAACGCTGCCCGCAAAGCAACTTCAGTTTTGCCAAAGCCCACATCACCACAAATCAGCCGATCCATAGCACGGCCTTTTGCCAGATCTTCTAGTACAGCATCGATTGCGCCCAACTGGTCTTCAGTTTCCTCGTAAGGAAAACGAGAGGCAAATTCATCATAAAGCCCCTCTTGTAAAACCAATGGCTCGGTCGTTTTCAACAACCGTTCCGCCGCCGTTTTTATCAGGGCATCGGCCATTTCCAGCAACTGTTTTTTTAATTTGGCTTTACGCGCCTGCCAGTTACCACCACCAAGCTTGTCCAGTTGAACCTCGGTATCCGCCGAACCGTAGCGTGATAGAAGTTCAATATTTTCCACTGGCAAAAACAGCCGATCAGAACCGGCATAATGCAATTCCAGACAATCGTGCGGCGCACCGGCCGCCTCGATTGTTCGAAGCCCGGCAAAGCGGGCAATACCGTGGTCCACATGAACCACCACATCGCCTTCATTTAGCCCTGTGACCTCAGATAAAAACTCTGCACCCTTGCGCGATTTAGAACGGCGACGAACCAGTCGATCGCCCAAAATATCCTGCTCACCAATAATGCAGAAATTTTCTGTTTCAAAACCGGCTTCCAGCTTCAATATCGCAAGCCCACACGCGCCTTTAGCAAGGGTTTCAATCTCGCCAAATCCGTCAATCAACTGCGCCCGTTCAAGCCCATGTTCCTGCAATACATGCAACATGCGTTCGCGCGAACCCTTTGACCAGGAGGCAATAACCGGTATTTTGCCCTGCTTGCGCAAATCGCTCATATGCTCAATTAAAGCGTCATAAATATTGGTGGATTGGCTGGCACGTTCGGTGGCAAATGAACGCCCTGCACGTCCATCGAGCGAAATCACCCGTTTCGCTTCCGAATCCATCGTATCAAAGGGCGATAATGTGGTGAGCCCAACACCATCCAAGTGATGTGCAAGTTCCTCATTGGTCAAATAAAGCGATGAAACAGGAACCGGCTTATAGGGCGTGCTGCCGTCATCATGCAGCGCTTCCTGCTCTTCAAGCGCACGACGGCGCGCATCATAATGATCGCCAATTTGAACATTTCGCTCATTTAGGGCTTCGCGGGCAAGGTGATCAAACACAATAGGGTTGTCACCAAAATAATCAAATAATGTCTCAAGACCATCAAAGAACAATGGCAGCCAATGCTCCATGCCGGCATAGCGCCGCCCTTCACTAACGGCCTGATAGAGCGCATCTTCGCGGGTTGCGGCACCAAACATCGAAAGGTAATTATTGCGAAATCTGGCAATGCTGGCCGTCGACAAGACAACTTCGCTCATTGGCACGAGATCAAGACTTTTAGCCGGCGCCAAAGTTCGCTGGGTTGCCGCATCAAAGGTGCGGACGGATTCCAAAGTATCGCCAAAAAAGTCCAATCGCACAGGCAATTCTTCGCCCGGTGCAAACAAATCGAGTATTCCACCGCGCACTGCATATTCACCGGTTTCGCGCACGGTTGGTGTGCGCCCAAACCCGTTGGCTTCTAACCAATGCACCAATTCATCCATGTTGATGCGATTGCCGCTGGCCGCGTGCATAACCTGGGATGCCATAAATTCACGCGGCGGAATGCGCTGCACCAATGCATTGGGCGTGGTGAGTATCAATGTTGGTTTTTCGGGCTTAGTGCTTTTGGCAATTTCAGCCAATACCGCAATTCGCTTTGCTGCTAAATCCTGCCCTGGCGATACCCGATCATAGGGCAAACAATCCCAGGCGGGCAACGAAAGAGTGCGAAGCCATGGTGCGAAAAACGCAAGCGAGGCTTCCACATCTGCCATACGCTGGCCGTCACGCGCTACAAAAACCAATGGCTGGTGAGCTTCCCCATTCCCATCTTGCGCAAGCTTGGCCAGTACCAAAGCCTCATAGCCATCTGGTACGCCGGTGAGGACCTTTTCAGCATCACCGTCAAAAATTTTATCAAGTCGTGTGAGAAATTTATAAGCCATTGAAAACGTGCTATATTGCAGAGTTGGTGAAAGCAGTTATTTTATCAAAAGTTCCGGTTTGAACTTCCGCGGGCGGGGCAACTTCGCCCGAAATCCACGAGAATAAATCGCGGTCAGGGAATTCCATTAAAACTTCCATTTGATCAAGTTCAGCATCTGAAAGGTGGTCAATTTCACTATCCACAAACCGGCCAAACACCAAATCCATTTCTTTAGTGCCGCGATGCCAGCAGCGAAATAAAATTCTTCGGCGACGTATATCAAGTTCAGCGCTTGAACGGGTAGTGCTCATGGAGATGTTCCGCAAATCTTTTTCGGGAGATTGTTAAGCGGGTTTATAACGGGTAAGTTACGACCTGTCAGCCAAAACTGAACGTATTATTAGAAAGGTTTTATCCGGCCCGATTGAAGCACTATTCTATTGCGCAACAAATGCATCCACCTGGTCGAATCTGGCTTCAATTCCACCGCCCAATCCCAAAGCTGCCGTCAATATAGTTATTGAAAGCAAAGTAGCGATCAATCCGTATTCAATCGCAGTTGCACCGGACTGGTTTTTCCACAGCCGAATTATCAATGTTTTCATGATTCAATATCTCCTCTGTTCCTCCACAGAGGTTCAATTTGTAGCCCTGCAATACAAATTCTAACACTTGAAAGTTGTTTCAAGCATAATAAACACAATTAACGAAGTATAATGACAAAGATTCAGGTTGTTGATTCAAAAGAAATGCTTTCATGTAAAGCATCTTATGTATCCAGAATACTATTCAGGCCAAAACCAGACAATAATCTTGCAATTGCCGAATTTGGCACACCACTGGTGAAGATGGCAATATCTTCAATATCATTGCCCGGTAATTTCGGCATATGAACATTCGTATTAGATTGTTGGCTGGACTCCACTTTTTCGCCATCGGCAGCGCCTTTTGCCAATTTTTCCATACTATCACCAAGCCCAAGCGGTCGGTTTGCCAAGAACATGGCGCGGCGCGCTATCGCTTCTGCCGGGTCCAACCAGTCCACCGGCCAGGGCGCCATCCGTCGAAAGACATTTGTCAAAAACGGATAATGCGTACAGGCCAGCACCACAACATCGGTGCGCGCACCATATTGATCGACAAAACAATCGGCAATTTCCGCAGCGATTACCTCTTCATCAATTGGTTTGCCGAGCATATAGGCCTCAGCCATCGCCGCCAATCTGGTCGCGCCGACAAGACGCACATTCACTTTGGAAGCAAATTCGCCAATCAAATTTCTTGTATAGTCCCGTTTTACGGTGCCCGGTGTCGCCAATACAGATATCTGACCAGAATAGGTTCGCCCCGCCGCCGGTTTGATCGCCGGAACCGTTCCCACAAATGGAATATCATATGAAGCCCGCAGACTTGGCAATATCAAGGTCGATGCGGTATTGCAGGCGATAACCACCAATGTGGGCGAATAACGTTCGATCAAATCCCTAAGAATATTTTCCATGCGAACAATCAGCGCTTTTTCTTCCCAATCGCCATAGGGAAACCCCTCATCATCTACCGCATAGATAAACTGACGATCGGGCATAAGCACCCGCAATTCGCGCAATACGGTCAAACCGCCAATACCGGAATCAAAGACCAATATACTCATATCTGTCCTTAACCGTGAATGGTTTATGGGTCAAAATCATATGCAAATGCATCGCCTCTAACTTAACGCCCACATTTCTTATACGTCCCGGTCTTTGCGTGGACGGTTTTTACGCCCTTCTAAAGCTGCAACCATACCCCGAAGCGCATGAATTTCCTGCCTCGATAATTGAGCCTTGTGGAAAATATTTCTGAGGTTTTCGACCATTGTTGGGCGTTTATGCTCTGGTCGAAAATATCGCTCCTTATCCAAAGCGTTTTCCAAATGATCATAGAACCCAAATAAGTCTTCCTTGGTTGCAGGCACGCTGGCAGGAATTTCAAAAGGAATATCAGCATCACCAGAGCGCAACCATTCATAACTCATCAACAACACTGCTTGCGCGATATTAAGGGATGCAAAGGCAGGATTTACAGGAAAAGTAACGATCTCATCAGCAAGAGCAATTTCCTCATTGGAAAGACCTGCCCTTTCGCGACCAAATAGAATTCCGGTTTTCTCACCCCGTTGATGGCGCAACCGCAATGTTGCAATCGCTTCACCGGGGCCCTTTACCGGTTTTAGCATATCCCGGTTACGGGCGCTGGTTGCATATACAAAAGACATATCATGCAATGCCTCTTCAAGCGTATCAAAAACCTGCGTACCTTCCACCACATGGTCGGCACCGGCAGCCGCAGCCTTGGCGGGTTCACTGGGCCAGCCATCACGCGGATTGACCAATCGTAACTCGGTTAATCCAAAATTGGTCATTGCGCGAATAGCTGTGCCAATATTTTCTCCCAATTGCGGATTGACCAGCACAATTATAGGGCCATCCGTGATCATTTTGCGTCGATAATCAGTTCCAGACATTTTGGCGGGCCTATCTATTGGCAACAATTTTGTTAGGCGACAGCCATACTGGCACGGTAGAAAAAATACAATACAAAGACAAACCTATGGAAGACTTAGCAGATCAAATTCGCAATTTTATTAGTGACAATTAATAAGCCTTCCTGATCCACGGGCTATTTGCCTACGGGCACATGAATGCTATAGGAATTTGTAAATTCGATCTACTGGTGGAAATTGAATTCTACACAGCACCACACCCCCTAAGCAAATTCTTCAAAGGCAAACAAATGAAAAAAATCAAGGTCAACAATCCAGTCGTTGAATTGGATGGCGATGAAATGACACGGATCATTTGGCAAATCATCAAAGACAAGCTGATCCATCCATATTTGGATATCGACCTTGAATATTACGATCTCAGCATTCAATCTCGAGATCAAACAGATGACCAGATTACCATTGATTCAGCCAATGCAATCAAAAAGCACGGTGTCGGCGTCAAATGCGCAACCATCACACCGGATGAAGCAAGGGTGGAGGAATTTGACCTTAAAAAAATGTGGCGCTCACCCAACGGGACAATTAGAAATATTCTCGGTGGTGTAATTTTCCGCGAACCAATTATCATGAAAAACGTCCCCCGCCTGGTTCCCGGCTGGACACAACCAATCATTGTTGGCCGCCACGCCTATGGCGATCAATACCGGGCAACAGATTTCAAATTCCCCGGCAAGGGCAAAATCACCATGAAGTTTGTTGGTGACGACGGAACCGAAATGGACTTCGATGTATTTGATGCCCCTTCATCGGGCATCGCCATGGGAATGTATAATCTAGATAACTCAATATATGACTTCGCGCGGGCATCACTAAATTACGGCCTGCAACGCAAAGTACCTGTTTATTTGTCCACCAAAAATACAATCCTCAAGGTTTATGACGGCCGCTTCAAGGACATTTTTGAAGAGGTATTTCAAAGTGAATTTAAAGGCAAATTTGATGAAATCGGCATCACTTACGAACACCGATTGATCGATGATATGGTCGCCGCTTCACTTAAATGGTCGGGTGGCTATGTTTGGGCCTGCAAAAACTATGACGGCGATGTGCAGTCAGATATTGTGGCCCAAGGATTTGGCTCGCTGGGCTTGATGACTTCAGTTTTGGCAACACCGGATGGCAAAACTGTTGAATCAGAGGCGGCCCATGGCACCGTCACACGTCATTTTCGCCAACATGAGCGCGGAGAAGAGACATCGACCAATTCAATCGCGTCAATCTTTGCCTGGACCCGTGGATTATCTCATCGGGCAAAACTCGATGAAAACCAGGCACTTGCTGAATTCGCATTGAAAGTGGAAAAAGTGTGCATTGATACGGTTGAGACCGGCCACATGACTAAGGATTTGGCGCTATTGATTGGCCCGGACCAAAAATGGCTATCGACCACAGGTTTCCTCGACAAAATTGATGAAAATTTACAACAAGCAATTGGCTAATTTGTCTAGCGGTTCAAAAATTAAGGCTTCACTGTACAATCAGTGAAGCCTTTTTATTGCGTCAATTTAATCGGTATTGGATTAACCGCAAATTTCAGCCGCAATGGCATCTATTGCAGCTTGAGCTTTTTCACCATCAGGTCCACCGGCCTGTGCCATATCTGGTCGACCACCTCCACCTTTGCCGCCAACAACGGTTGAGCCAATACGAACCAGATCAACCGCATTAAATTGATCAACCAAATCGTCGGTAACGCCAACGACGATGCCAGCTTTTCCATCCGGTGCCTTGGCACAAATAGCCACAAGACCAGAGCCTAGGCTCTTTTTGCTTTCATCAACCAGACCTTTCAGTTCCTTTACTGAAATATCTTCAATTACCCGACCCATGAAACTTACCTCGCCCGATGGTGTCGCAAGTTTAACAACATCGCTTGCAGAACCGGTGCCACCACCGCCCATCGCAAGTTTCTTTTTGGCATCAGCCAGCTCTCGCTCAAGCTTTTTGCGATCGCTCACCAGGTTTGCTACACGATCCGTCGCTTGCGCAGGCGCGACTTTCAATACACTTGAAATCTGTTTGAGGCGGGTTTGCTGCTCTTCCAAATGAAGGCGTGCCGCATCACCTGTCAAAGCTTCAATTCTGCGAACCCCAGATGAAACGGCATTTTCAGCCAAAATTGTAACAAGTCCAATATCACCAGTTTGGCGAACATGTGTACCGCCACACAGCTCTACGGAATATGGCGCGTCGGAATTTTCATCATCAACCGAAGCACCCATGCTGACAACGCGAACCTCATCACCATACTTTTCGCCGAATAACGCCATAGCCCCGGCTTCAATTGCATCATCCACGGCCATAATTCGGGTTTCAACCGGCGCATTTTGCAAAACCACCTGATTGGAAATATTCTCAACCCTCACCAACTCTTCAGAAGAAATCGGTTTTGGATGGGAAAAATCAAAGCGCAAACGATCAGGCGAAACAAACGATCCCTTTTGAGCTACATGATCACCCAACACCAATCGCAATCCTTCATGAATTAGATGGGTGGCCGAATGGTTGGAGCGAAGCCGCCGACGACGAGAACTATCAACATTCATTACAACCGCATCACCAATGGAAAATTCGCCACTTTCCAGATTAGCAAAATGAACAAACAAACCATCGGCTTTCTTGAGCGTATCCGTGACTATCGCTGTATTTTTACCGATATGAATGATGCCGGTGTCACCTTGCTGGCCACCAGATTCACCATAGAATGGGGTTTGATTGACAATGATAGCGATTTCATCACCCACCCCAACGGATGAAACTTCCTTGCCATCTTTTATCAGCGCAAGAATAACACCTTCAGCTGTTTCTGTATCATAGCCCAAAAATTCAGTTGGTCCATTTTTGTCCTTGATTTCGAACCAGATACGATCATCAGCCGCATCACCGGAACCTGACCAGGATGCACGAGCTTCAGACTTTTGTCGCTCCATTGCTGAATCAAACCCGGCAATATCAACCTCAATTCCACGTTGACGTAAAGCATCCTGAGTAAGATCCAATGGAAAACCAAAGGTATCATACAATTTAAATGCGGTTTCACCGGCCAAAACATCACCTGTACCCAGATTTTGAGTTTCGGCTCCCAACAAATCTATGCCGCGGGATAGGGTTTTGCGAAACTTGGTTTCCTCAAGTTTCAGGGTTTCGGTAATCAACGCTTCCGCACGCACAAGCTCCGGGTAGGCAGCACCCATCTGAGTAATAAGTGCAGGTACAAGTCTCCACAATAATGGATCACGCGAACCGAGCAAACTGCCATGCCGCATTGCACGCCGCATAATTCTGCGAAGCACATAACCCCGCCCCTCATTCGAGGGCAAAACACCGTCGGCAATCAAAAAACACGATGTACGCAAATGATCTGCAATCACCCGATGGCTGGCCATATTATCGCCAGAAGCTTCAACGCCGGTTACTTCTTCTCCGGCACGAATTAGAGCACGAAACAAATCTATTTCATAATTGTCATGCTGACCCTGCAGAACAGCGGCAATCCGCTCCAACCCCATGCCGGTATCAATGGAGGGTTTTGGTAAATCGACACGTTCTTCAACGCTCAATTGTTCGTACTGCATAAAAACCAGGTTCCAGATTTCAATAAACCGGTCACCATCCTCATCGGCAGATCCCGGAGGGCCACCAAAGATACCTTCCCCATGATCATAAAAAATTTCAGAACAGGGACCACATGGACCGGTTTCCCCCATAGCCCAGAAATTATCACTGGTTGGAATACGAATTATCTTATCGTCTGAAAGACCGGCAATTTTTTTCCACAGGTCAAATGCCTGGTCATCCGTATGATAAACCGTAACAAGCAATTTATCAGCGGGCAGTCCGAACTCTTTTGTCAGCAAGTTCCACGCAAGTTCAATGGCATGCTCTTTGAAATAATCGCCAAACGAAAAATTGCCCAGCATCTCAAAAAAAGTATGGTGACGTGCTGTATAGCCGACATTATCCAGATCATTGTGTTTACCGCCTGCCCGCACACATTTTTGCGACGACGCGGCGCGAACATACTCGCGATTTTCCAAACCGGTAAAAACATTTTTAAACTGAACCATACCAGCATTAACAAACATCAAGGTTGGATCATTGCGAGGAACAAGCGGCGAGGAACTCACCGCCGTGTGACCATTCTTTTCGAAATAGCCCAGAAATGCTGACCTGATTTCGTTTACACCGCTCATCAACTTACCCATTCATCTGTTAAAAATATAAAAGCCATCCAAAAAATTATCACATGGATGCTATTTGCGAGACTTTTAATCATGCCTTGGCCGACTGTCTACTACAACAGATAAATTGAAATAGGAATTACCTATGGAGCCTCATTTATCAATCAGTTGGTGGCCAACAATTAGAGTTGGATGAATTTGACTGCAGCGCCATACAACGCGAAATTTGTACTTCCAACAAAAAACAAAAAAACCGCAGCTAATGGCCACGGTTTCTTTAAACTCAAATTTTATCGGCTCATTCAGCCGGCATTGTCCACAGAAATTTCAACATCATCATCATCACTGCCCTGCTCGACCTCACCATCCAGCATTTTCTCACCAATCAGACCAGCGCTCTGGCGAATAGCCAACTCAATCTCATCAGCAACATCGCTGTTTTCTTTCAGGAATGTTTTGGCATTTTCACGCCCCTGCCCCAGCCGCTGACTATCATAGGAGTACCAGGAACCGGCTTTCTCAACAATCCCGGCAGTAACGCCAAGATCTATCAACTCGCCCGTGCGTGAAACCCCTTCACCATACATAATATCGAACTCAACCTGCTTGAATGGAGGCGCAAGCTTGTTTTTTACAACCTTAATCCGTGTCTGGTTGCCAACAATCTCATCCCGGTCCTTAACCGCACCAATGCGGCGAATATCCAAACGAACCGAAGCATAGAACTTCAACGCATTGCCGCCGGTGGTGGTTTCAGGCGAACCAAACATCACACCAATCTTCATTCTTATCTGATTGATAAAAATCACCATGGTATTTGAACGCGATATTGAAGCCGTCAGTTTACGTAATGCCTGGCTCATCAACCGTGCTTGCAGACCGGGCAGCGAATCACCCATATCTCCTTCAATTTCAGCACGTGGTGTAAGAGCGGCAACAGAATCAATCACCAGAATATCACAAGCCCCCGAGCGAACCAGAGTATCGGTAATCTCCAACCCCTGCTCTCCCGTATCGGGCTGTGAAATCAGCAGGTTTTCAAGATCAACACCAAGCTTGCGGGCATAAACAGGGTCAAGCGCATGTTCCGCATCAACAAAAGCGCAAATACCACCCTTTTTCTGCGCTTCAGCAATCACATGCAATGCCATGGTCGTCTTACCGGAAGATTCAGGACCATAAATTTCAACAACCCGGCCTTTTGGTAAACCACCAATTCCAAGCGCAATATCCAAGCCCAGACAACCGGTTGGAATTGATTCCACCTCAACCACTTTATCATTGGCGCCAAGCCGCATAATCGAACCCTTACCAAAGGCCCGTTCAATTTGAGAAAGCGCCGCATCCAGCGCCTTGGATTTATCCACGGAATTGTCCTTAACCAGTTTCAATGCAGATTGTGCCATTACTAACTCCTTATTTCATGGGTGACTTACCCTTGCAATGCTGATTATTTGTACTCCATATGTTCCATATTGTAAACATCAGTAAGGTATTGAAATTTATGAGTAAATAATTTTTGTTCTAAATACGTTCTCACCCAAGAACAAAATAACAACATGCACGCCTGTTCCAAAAACAAATAGAATCAGATGCAAATCGAAGTTAGTAAGGCTTGCCTACGCGGCTTCCATAGGAATCGCTAAACTCCAGCCATTCCGGATTTTCCAGATACCAGGCAAGGGTTTTTTCCACCGATGTAGCAAGCGTATCAACTGGTGACCAGCCAAGTTCTTTGCGCGCCCGTGTTGAATCAATAGAATAACGCAAATCATGCCCAAGGCGATCATCAATAAATTTGACCTGCTCACGATAGGATTTTCCGTCATCACGAGGCTTCAAGGCGTCCAAATGGCTACACAACAAATCAACCAGATCGCTATTGCTGCATTCGCTGATACCGCCAAAATTATAAGACTTGCCCGGCTCACCTTTTTCCAGCGCCAGAACCAAACCACTCACGTGATCGTCGACATATAGCCAATCGCGTATATTGGTTCCATCGCCGTAAATTTGAATGGCATCCCCTACGAGTGCGGTTCGAATGGCAGAGGGAACCAGTTTTTCCGGATACTGAAACGGGCCAATATTATTGGAACAATTGGTATTAATTACCGGCAAACCAAATGTCAGGTTCCAGGCCCGGGCAAAATGATCTGATGCAGCCTTGCTTGCCGCATAGGGGGAACTTGGCCGATAAGGGCTATCTTCAGTAAACCGGCCACCTTCCGTTCCCAGATCACCAAAAACCTCATCGGTAGAAACATGAACAAATCTGAAATTTTGCTTCTGCTCATCACTCAGCTCAACCCAATATTCGTAGGCAGCCTCAAGCAATACGGCCGTACCAACCACATTGGTTTGGACGAAAATCAAAGGCCCTTCGATAGAGCGATCCACATGTGATTCAGCCGCCAAATGCATAATCGCATCAGGTTGAAACTCGTTAATGGCGTGTGCAACTGCCCGACCACTGCAAATATCAGCCCGCGCATAGCGATAATTTGACATGCCGGTAACTTCGGCAACACTTTTCAGATTACCTGCATAGGTCAGATTATCGAGGTTCAAAACCTGATGGCGGTCTTTTACCAGTCTTCTGACAACAGCAGATCCAATAAAACCTGCACCACCTGTAACAATTACTTTCATAATCCCTCCTGTATCTTCCATTCGCTAAACTATCGCGGGTTGAGTGTCCAGAGCGACCAATTGTCAGGACAGAACCCCCTTTGCCATTATTAGAATGGTCATGTCTGTAAACTACAATTATACCTATCTATAATAACAGTCACGATACATCATTTATTCGAGTAAAATTCATTCGGCGCTTCAATGCAAAATACCAAATCTCAAAAATTACAAGCACCCAAAAGAGCCATCTGCATCGGAGCGGCAAATCTGGATATACGCGGCGCTTTTGAACACCATTCGGTAGATGGCACATCCAATCCGGCATCAATATCGCAAAGTGTCGGCGGGGCAGCTTTAAATACCGCCAGAATACTGGCAGCATCGAATACACCCACCCGGTTTATAGGTCTGGTGGGAGACGACAATAGCGCTCAATCAATTGCAGATGCACTAAAACTGGCGAATGTTGAGAATGGACTGATCAAGCACAAAACAGCGGCAAGCGGTCGGTATATCTCCTTGCTGGAACCGGATGGAACGCTAAAAACCGCCTGCAATGATATGAAAATTCACGAGAATTTCTCAATTGAATTGTTAGAGAAACAATTGCGGCTAATTGATTTGAGCAAAATTTCCGCCGTATTTTGCGATGCCAATCTACCCGCCAACATAGTCAAACGCGCCTTCGAGCTACACCCGCAAAGCCTGAAATGTGCAACAACCGTTTCCCCAGCCAAAGCCTTTCGACTGGAAAAGAGTTTCAATCTCATCGACATATTATTTACCAATGTGACCGAGGCAACCGCACTCTTAAAGGCACCCGCAAAAACAAGTTCTGAAAATCTTGCGGGTATGATGTTAGCCACTCCGGTAAAGTCAGGTATTATCAGCAATGGCAGAGAGCCTTTATACTATTGGCAAAATGGCAAAGCCTACTCGATACCCATTCCACCAATTGACAAAATTGTCGATGTGGTTGGCGCGGGCGATGCGCTTGCGGCAGGCACTTTGGCAGCCATGCTAAAGGGTGAAAGCCTGTCTGATGCAATTCAACAGGGAATATATACGGCGCAAAAAGTGCTAAGAGTACCCGGCGCTCATTTATCCTGATTCGTCAAAATACCACCGTCACTCAGCAAAGATCATTCAAATGCTTCCACTAAAGTTTCACCCCGAAGTTAAATCCGCGCTTGACCAGAAGAACGCCGTAGTAGCGTTAGAATCCACCATCATTACGCACGGCATGCCCTGGCCACAAAATGTCGATGTTGCCCGCGAAGTCGAAGATGTAGTGCGCAATACAGGCGCTATCCCAGCCACAATTGCCGTATTCGATGGCAATATTCACATTGGACTGAGCAGCGATCAGCTGACTTTTTTGGGTCAAGCCAGAGATGTTATGAAACTCTCTCGCGCCGATCTGGCATTTGCTGTGGCCGCCGGCAGAACCGGCGCGACAACGGTAGCCGCAACCATGATTGCGGCATCGCTGGCAGGCATTGAAGTTTTTGCCACCGGCGGCATTGGCGGTGTGCACAAGGGGGCCGAAAACACATTTGATATATCCGCCGACCTGAGCGAACTTGCCAGAACCAACACAATTGTTGTTTCTGCCGGCCCCAAAGCCATATTGGATGGTGAAAAAACCATAGAAGTGCTGGAGACCCAAGGCGTACCGGTTGTGACATACCAATCGGATATTTTACCTGCTTTCTGGTCGCGACATAGCACAATCAGTTCTCCTTTAAGGTTGGATAAGGCAAGTGAAATCGCACACTTCTCACAAATGCGCCAAAAAATTGGACTAAAAGGTGGTATCCTGATTGCCAACCCGATACCAAAAGAAAACGAAATACCGGCCGCCGAAATGGCTGGATATATCGAGCAGGCAACACATGAAGCAAGCTTAGCCGGTGTTTCCGGCAAGGAAGTTACGCCCTGGCTGCTATCGCGAATACTAGAACTCACCGATGGCAAAAGCTTAGACACAAATATTGCACTGGTGAAAAACAATGCAAAACTTGCGGCGCATATTGCTATTGAATTGGCGCAGCACTCGTAAATCAATCCTACACCATTATATGGTGATCTATACAATCAGACCTCCACTCGCGCGGGCCTGATTAAAACCAGAAGACTTGGCAAAATTATCAATAATGCCCGCATCTAAACAACAATGGACAATATCGCTGCGCCTGTTGCTAATTACGACATTCGGCGGATTGGTATTCCTGTCAGTTGCAACAGTTTTGGGCTTTTCGGTTTACTCCAATTTCTCCAACACAATTTCTTTGCTTAACCAGAGATCAGTCACCCTGCTTGACAGTATGGAGCGTGAAATTCGCAGCGAAACCGATCAGGCCGAGCGAGTATTGGAAAGCTTGGCTGCGTCCTACCAGGATGGGTTGTTTGAAATCACCAATCAAAAGGCCGTAAGACTGAGATTAAAATTCATTTTACGCGCAATTCCGATTATTGAGATGATCCATATTTATGGACCGGGCAACATCCAGATGGGAATTTTACGCAAACCAAATGGGCAAATGGAATTTGACCCGCTCAAGAAATTTAGTGATTCATATCTGTTTACACCGGGGCCATTTCCGGAAATTGGCACGCCACTGTGGGGCGAACCGCTGGTAATTAACAACGCACTTTTTCACAATGTGTATATATCCCTGACCCGTAACGGCAAGGTTATGGGCACGGTTGTTGCCTCCATCGGCAGACGCTCCATCAACCGGATTATCGTAAATTTGGGCAAGGCCAATGACACGACGGCATTTGTACTAAACCAAAAAGACGAAGTGATTGCCCATTCGAAAAACTCGAAATTCTTCCAAGGCGTACCAAAAGCGAAACTTGAGGAATTTCCGGATCCTGCACTTCGCGATATCCGCTTGGCAAAAATTGTAAACCAAAGCGCAATAGATAACGCATCTAAAGTAACAATCAGGCAATCGGGAGATAAAAATGGTCACATTTTTCTGACCAAAACCTTGCCCGGTTACTCCAGTGCACCCTATACGCTTGGCGCCTATTTCAACAAATATGATGTACTGGACGAAGTTGAGCGCATGTTTCAGTCCGCCATGGTCGGACTAATAGCGCTTCTAACTGCCGTCATTGCAGCTATTTTTCTTGCGGCAAAAATTTCCCGGCCCTTGCGCGATATTTCCCACGTTGCGGGCAAGTTTACCCGGTTTGAAATTGACGACATTGAACCCATTCCACCAAGCCGGGTAAAGGAAATCAACGAACAGGCATCCGCCATCAATTCCGTTCGAACAGCAATGTCTGAATTCTCACACTATGTGCCAAAATCACTGGTTCGCGGGTTGGTGCGCACCGGCATGGATGCCACCCGTTCAGTCGAGCGTGAAGTTACGATATTATTTTCAGATATTGTCGGCTTCACCAAAATGAGCGAACATTTAAATGCGGTTGAAACCGCCAATATCTTGAACGAACACTTCGAGTTGGCGTGTACAGAAATCGACACCTGCGAAGGCACCGTCGATAAGTTTATGGGCGACGGCATAATGGCCTATTGGGGTGCACCCGAAATTGACCCGGACCATGCAGATCACGCATTTCAAGCAGCCACCAATATCGCCAAAGCCCTGATGAAAGACAATCAGGCCCGGATTGATCGCGGTGAGAAAAAGCTGCAATTGCGCATTGGCATTCACACAGGTCACGTGGTTGTGGGTAATATTGGCGGCGGCGACCGGCGAAATTACACCATTATTGGTGATGCGGTAAATGTGACCCAACGGTTGGAACAAATGGGCAAAGACCTGATTGGCGATGATGAATTTATCATTCTGGCAACCGCTGCTGCGAAACAAAAGACCAGTAGTCGGTTTAAATTTGAAAGCGTTGGCACCAGAGAAATTCGCGGTCGTGAAATGCCCATTTCCATTTTTGCATTTCAGCCTAAGCTGGATTAGAAACAAGCCTATTTGAGCCAGTTTTTTGAGCGTTCCTTCAAAACCGGATAATGCTCGGATAGCAATTCTCGCACCTCATTTCCCTGCCATGTTTTGGGCAAACAAGAGGGCGCAAGACCGGGATCGTTAAAAATAAGCCGTCGATAATCGTGGATCATAAGAATGCGCAAAACCAATGCATCTTGTATATTCAGCAACTGAGGCGCGGACTTACCCTTCAATATATTCTGATAAAGTTCCCCATAAGCGCGATAGGTTACATTTAGCGCATCAAGTTCAAATCCCTTTATACAAAGGCGATGAATATCTTCCGTTTCTGCCGTTAGTGGAAAACGAAAATGCGGCAATTCATTTTGTCGATTTTCGAGCGCCTCGAGTTGTTGATCCGAACCCGACGTCAGCAATATATTCGGGGCAATTAAGCCCCACCCGGCACTAACAAGCCCATCGCGGAATTCCGCCCTGCCCGGCCCTTCACTGAGCACCAACATTTGCAATTCACCAAATGATTGGGGATGCTCAAAACCGTAAATCAGCTTTGCCGCCTCACGGGATTCTTCCTCCCCCACCTTGCCAAGCCCATAATGCGCATTTCGCCCAACCTTGTGCTTTTTCAGCCAGCCAACTTTTTCAAGCCGATGGATGGCCACCCGCACCGCACCATCATCAATGCCAATGGCCGAGGTTATTTCGAGTAAAGACGAAAGCCTGATGAAGTCGCCGTAAGGCAAAACCGCATCGCCAAAAATTGTTACCAATAGTGACCCAACCCGCAATGGGGTCCGCTGGTGGAAGGCATCAATCGCTGGCTGTATATCGGAATTTATCATGGGCGCTGGCTAGCACGGGCTGTGGTGGATTGCCAATGAAGGTATAAACATTGCTATGCGGGTAGCTGTGATCTTATATCTCAAACCAATTGACGCCTGGCCCCAAATTGTGAACCGGGGTATTGGTTATCATGCCTGACATACCCCATGCATTATGAATATGGCCACAAAAACTAAACCTGAAATTTCTTGTCAAAATGGCATCACGAATGGCGGTACTTCCTTCATGAGAGCCATCCTTTTGCAAATCAGCTATTCCTAATGGCGGCGTGTGGGTAATAAGAACAGTCTGATCGGGGCACTCGGACAATAGACGGGATGCATCATCTTCAGTCTCCGAAGCATTCCATGGGTGCGAATTGCGCGATGGAATTTCCCCACCAAGGCCAAAAAATATAGTGCCATCAATCTCGACGCTGGTGCCGTGAAGATAATGGCCATCTTTCCAGTCAGCGCAAAATGTTTCTATTTCTGCTGGAACATCATGATTTCCATGAACGATCAATACCGGTGCCTTACAGTCACGCAATAATGTTAAAACATCCAGCGCGCCGATTGCTTTTGTTGCAAAGTCACCCGCACCAATAACAATATCGGCTGATCGGCTGGCTTCCACAATGGTACGAGCAGCGCCCTTATCTCGATGAAGGTCGGAGAAAGCCAGTATCTTCATATTGCCTCACTGTTATTTCGAATAGCGCAGAAGGATTGCACCCAAAAGCGTTGTCGCGGTTGAAAATACTTTCACGAGATCAATGCGTTCTTTCAAAAAGAACACGCCAATTAACAATGCAAAAACAATGCTCGTTTCACGCAATGCCGTAACAAGGGCAATCGGCGCTTGGGTAAACGCCCATGTAACAAGCGCATATGCAATGAACGAGGCACTTCCACCCAATACGAATACCATTCGCCCTTTGTGATATATAGACCCCAGAATATCGGGCGACGTCTTCAGCAAATAAAGCGCCATCAACATACCGTTGCCAATCGCAAGCCAGCTGTAAAATCCAAGCGATGTTCCAGCAAGGCGAGCGCCCAGCCCGTCATTCAGGGAATAGGATGCAATGAATAATCCGGTGACCAAAGCCAGCCTTGCGGCCTTGCCATTTCGCAGCCCATCTGCTTGGCGCACTAAGGCCAGGCTAAGGATGCCTACTCCAATTACAACAATGGCAACAACCTCTATCCCGCTTAGGTGAACGCCAAGCACAACAACAGAAAACAGCGCCACCATAAGAGGCGCAGAACCACGCGCAATTGGATAGACTTGGGTTAGATCTCCCTTCTCATACGACCTAAGCAGAAATATCTGATAACCAAAATGCAAGATAATGCCCGCGAGGAGATAGGGAAGGCTTGCAACTGCCGGCATTGGAACAACCGGTAAAGCAACGAGCGCCAACGGAACATGGCCAAGCACAACGGCCCCCATATTCATCCGCTTGTCTGCACCACCTTTTACAAGTGCATTCCACGATGCGTGCAAAAGTGCCGCGCAAATTACCGCTAAAAAAACCGTCGTACCCATTTAGAGAATCTCCGCAATATTATTGCGCCTGTTTACGACTATCAAACAATGAAAGATACTCGAAACCGCTGTCCGGGCAGGTTGAAGATTGTTGCGGCGCACCAAACATCGCGATCAAACAACGGAACGAATCAGGCGACTAAAACCGCTCATGTCAGGGTTTTGTTGAAAGCAAACTACTCTGAAAATGGCGATGCTGAGATAAATCACTGAGCGAATCAGCCCGCAAGCGGGTATTCTCAGGAATACAAATTCCTCAAAGCATCATTATTAGGCGCATTTATTTGGCCATAAAAAAACAGGAGCCACCGTTAAAAAACAATGGCTCCTGCATGTCTTGATATGGAAAACTCAATCTATAAGAAATTGAAGTTTCCCAAGATGGTTATGCCATCTGGATGTTTGCAACGGCATTTTTGCCAGTGCGTTTGTCTACTTCAGTATCAAAAGATACTTTGTCACCTTCAGTGAGGCCAGAAATGCCTGCACGTTCAAGTGCTGTTGCATGAACAAAAGCATCTGCTCCGCCATTGTCTGGAGCGATAAAACCAAAACCTTTTTGGTCATTATAAAATTTTACTGTGCCTGTTTCCATAATTTTTCCTTACCTGAAACATGGTTTCTAAAACAACCAACGAATACGCAAATGCATAAACGCGGGTCTACTAATTCATCGATTGATTTTTGGGAGAATTCAGATTGCGCAAGATAAATCGTTGCGCAGCAGACAAGTCGTCCGGCCAAAGTCGATTGCCTATAGATTGCAGTCTTTGACCGATATTACAAGTACAATTCGAAAAAAAATCAAAATTAATCAAAGAATTCAGAATCAAATCACTTTCTAAATTTAATTCAAATCAAATGTTTACCCCTTCAATGGTACGCGCGGCACCGCCGTTCCACCCGGTTTTTTGGGCGTTTTTGCTTTCGCTTTGGGTTTTACCGCAGGCTTAGTTTTGTCGGAAGCCTTGGGAACAGGCTCTTTCTTCGGCTTGATTGGCGTATCCTTTATCGCCTCAAGTTTCAAACCATCCTCACCTTTCGCATCTTTGACAACTGAAACTTTGACGGTGCCGCCCTTTTTTAGCTTGCCAAACAACACTTCATCAGCCAGCGGTTTTTTCACATATTCCTGAATAACCCGCCCAAGCGGTCTGGCTCCCATGCGGTCGTCATAACCTTTTTTGGCAATCCAGTTGATTGCCTGTTTGGTCAATTCAAACACAACACCGCGCTCTGAAAGCTGCGCCTCAAGCTGCATAACGAATTTTTCGACAATCTGATGCACAACTTTCATCGGCAAAGAGCCAAACTGGATTGTCGCATCAAGCCGGTTGCGGAATTCCGGTGTGAACAGACGATTGATCGCCTCCTCGTCATCACCGGTACGTTTGGTCGAACCAAAGCCAATTGCGGCCTTTGCAGCCTCTGATGCGCCCGCATTTGTGGTCATGATCAATATAACATTACGGAAATCAATCTGCTTGCCATTGTGATCGGTCAGTTTGCCATTATCCATCACCTGCAACAAGATATTGAACAGGTCCGGATGGGCTTTTTCGATCTCATCCAACAGCAATACACAATGCGGATGCTGATCGACCCCATCGGTCAACAAACCACCCTGGTCAAAGCCCACATAGCCCGGAGGTGCGCCAATCAGGCGCGAAACCGTATGCCGCTCCATATATTCAGACATATCAAAGCGCAGCAATTCAACGCCCAACGTATCGGCCAATTGCTTGGCAACTTCAGTTTTACCAACCCCGGTCGGGCCGGAGAATAAATAGGAACCAATCGGCTTTTCAGGCTCACGCAGGCCGGCGCGCGCCAGCTTGATGGCTGAAGAAAGCGCAGTGATCGCCTTATCCTGACCGTAAACCATGCGTTTGAGCTGTTTTTCCAAATTGGAGAGCACTTCCGCATCGTCTTTAGAAACCGATTTTGCAGGAATGCGCGCCATTGTGGCAACCGTTGCCTCAATATCCGTAACAGTGATCATTTTCTTGCGCTTGTCCTTGGCGATCAGCATTTGCGAAGCGCCAGTCTCGTCGATCACATCAATGGCTTTGTCGGGCAATTTGCGGTCGCCGATATATCGGTCTGAAAGTTCAACGGCAGAAACAATCGCGTCTTCCGCATATTTGATATTGTGGAAATCTTCAAAATACGGCTGAAGCCCACGCAAAATATCAATCGCCTCGCTAACCGAAGGCTCATTCACATCAATCTTCTGGAACCGACGAACAAGAGCGCGGTCCTTTTCAAAAAACTGACGATACTCTTTATAAGTTGTCGAACCGATGCAGCGTATCGCACCACCGGCCAAAGCAGGTTTTAGCAGATTAGAGGCGTCCATCGCACCACCAGATGTGGCACCTGCACCGATGATGGTATGAATTTCATCAATGAACATGATGGCATCATCATAGTCTTCGATTTCCTTGATCACCTGCTTGAGGCGCTCTTCAAAATCACCACGATAGCGCGTTCCGGCAAGCAACATGCCCAGATCAAGCGAAAAAATGGTGGCGTTTTCCAAAACTTCCGGCACTTCGCCATCAATAATTTTCTTCGCCAATCCCTCAGCAATGGCGGTTTTACCAACGCCAGGATCGCCCACATATAGCGGATTGTTTTTTGACCGGCGGCATAACACCTGAATGGTCCGGTTTACCTCAGACGCGCGACCAATAAGCGGGTCGATCTTACCATCTTGGGCTTTCTTGTTGAGGTTCACGCAATAGGAATCAAGCGCGGAGGCCTTTTTTCCATCGCCATCATCGTCGCCAATCGTAGTGTGCTCGTCTTCAATACCACGCACCGTGCGTGGTTCAGAAGAGCCTGGGCGTTTGGCAATACCGTGCGAAATATAATTGACCGCATCATAGCGGGTCATATCATGTTCCTGCAGAAAATAGGCCGCATGGCTCTCGCGTTCAGCAAATATCGCCACCAGCACATTGGCACCGGTCACCTCATCGCGCCCGGAAGATTGCACATGAATAACCGCCCGCTGGATTACCCGCTGAAAACCAGCCGTGGGTTTTGAATCCTCGTCAAAATCGGTCACCAGATTGGCCAGCTCGGTATCGATATATTCAATCAGGTTATCACGCAACGAATCCAGCGAAACATTGCAGGCCCGCATGACAGATGCTGCATCGCGATCATCAATCAGCGCCAGCAACAAATGCTCCAGCGTCGCATATTCCTGCGAACGTTCGTTGGCAAACGTCAAAGCCCTGTGAAGAGCGCGTTCCAGACTTTCAGAAAATGATGGCAACGAAGGCCCCTTTCAAGTTTATTTTTTTTCCATAACACATTGCAGCGGATGCTGGTTTTTTCGTGCAGAATTCATCACATGCGCAACTTTGGTTTCCGCTACTTCATAGGTGAATACACCACATTCCCCTACCCCGTTATTATGTACATGCAACATGATTTCAGTTGCCTGTTCCGGCGTTTTTGAAAAATGCTGCTCCAAAACATGGATAACAAATTCCATTGGCGTAAAATCATCATTCAAGAGCAAAACCCGATAGAGATTGGGCTTTTTAAGCTTCGGTTTGATACGTGTGGCAACGCCTGTGCCCGCACCACCACCATCGTAATCATCATCACGATGATCTTCATCTTGCATTTTTGTTTGGCTATTCCAGTAGTCGTTCAATTCAATCTCTATTCAATTTATCAATTTGGAGCACCGTTTCGCAGGCGCTCCAACCCATTCAGCTATTACCATATAGGCATAACAAGGGGTGATTTAAGACCCTAGCCGCATTTTCATCAAGGCTACCAACAATTATTACCGTCAACCATACCCGCAAAAACATCACAAATTTTAGTGTATTTATTATATGTCGCATAGATCAGGAGATTATGATCAACAAATTCTGAACTTTTTTTACCGCATTAGAAGTTTGGTAAGGACGTTGGTTTACTTTCTTTTATGCAGGGAAGAAAAGAAGAATTAACTTCCTGACGAATCATATTTACCCCGGCTCAGTTTGCCGGTCTGAAACAGGATCTAGTTGTGCGTACCTTTTTTGGATTTAAGTCGCGTCGTTTGTCGGCGTCGAACTTATCATATGCTGTTGCAGTAATTGCAATGGGATTGCTAATAAATATTGCAGGAATGCAGGCAACTGCATTTGCGGCGACTAAATATGCGGGCATCGTAATTGATGCGAAGAGCGGTAAAGTTCTTTATTCTCGCTATGCTGATGCACGCCGTTACCCGGCATCTTTAACTAAAATGATGACGCTTTATCTGGTTTTCGAAGATTTGAAGCGCGGCAAAATCAACCTTAACACCCGCATAAAGATGTCGCGATACGCGGCCAGTCAGCCACCATCTAAATTGGGAATTAAACCAGGCAATACCTTTACAGTGCGTCAGGGAATTTATGCACTTGTAACTAAATCTGCTAACGATGTTGCAACCGCTATTGGTGAAAAACTGTCTGGATCTGAAAAAGCTTTTGCCCGCCGCATGACGATCAAGGCGCGTCAGTTGGGCATGCACCGGACCACATTTAAAAACGCTAATGGTCTGCCCAACCGCCAACAGGTAACAACCGCCCGCGACATGTCTAAACTTGGGCTCGCACTCAAAGAGCATTTCCCCAAAAAGTTTAGATATTTCAAAACCAAAAGCTTTAAATATGGCCGTCGCAATTACAGAAATCACAACCGTTTGCTCGGGAAAATCAAGGGTGTAGACGGCATTAAGACCGGTTACACAAGAGCATCCGGCTTTAATCTCGTTTCATCGGTCAGCCGCGGAAACAGACGTATTGTTGCAGTGGTTCTTGGTGGTAAAACCGGGCGTGCACGTAATGCTCAAATGACAAAACTAATTGGCAAATACCTGCCCCGTGCCACCCGTGGGCGCGCTAAAATTCTTATCGCAAAAGCCAAGCCGCTGAATAGAAAGTCCAAAAAATCAATCAAACCAGCGGCGAGGCCAACAATCAAAAGCAACGCTCCTGTGCTTCTGGCGAGCATTGCCAAACCCACCAACCGACCCAAGGTGCCAGTATCAAACACCAAACCAAGCCGGATTGAAATTGCCTACCAGACCAGCAGTTATGCCAGCACGACAGCCAATGTATCTGCAATTCGCGCAAAATTGATCGAACTTGCGGCCAGATCCATGCCATTACCAACCCCAAGCCCAAAAAACAGCGACCCAATTCGCACAGGCTCGGTTTCAAAAATAAAATATGTGGCAATGAACCAGCCGACAAGTAAAAACCGCAAAGGTTGGCAAATACAAATAGGCGCGACACCGTCAAGAGCATCGGCTGAGAAGTTGCTGACGTCGGCGCGCACCAAAGCGAAAACCATATTGGCCTCGACCGACAATTACATGGAGCCAGTTATCGTAAAGGGAAATACCACGCTTATCAGAGCGAGATTTGCAGGGTTTTCTTCAAAACGCTCTGCCAAAAAAGCCTGTAAATATCTGAAAAGAAGAAAGTTTGCCTGCCTGACAATTCTTAACAACTAAGTTCATTACACCAAAGTTTATTAAATCCCGATTTGTACCAGTTTAGTAAAGGGAACCTAACCATGACTATTCAAAAGAACCTCCTTGGCTTCGTTGATTTTGGCCGCAAGAAAGGTGGAGCCACCACTATCGGGATGCATCCCTTTCATCAGCCTTCGATGGGCCTTGCGAATTTCGCTCGCCCCCACCCCCGGATCAAGCCCCAAAATCTCATAGGCCTCCTGCTTACTCATGGGGCCCGTGCTCGGCGTTCCAACATGCCCAGAACCAATGTCTCCATCAGCGTTTTCACGCCATCCGGGAACGCGGCGGTCAAGATACGCCTCTAGCAGCAATACGCTTTCCTCATCACTGCGAAGCTCATAGAGCAACATATTGAGCTCGCCATCATCCAGGTCGCTCAATTTCTGGCCCTCAAATCCACCCGCCAAAACGATGCCATCCATTTCACCGCTGTCATGGTCCAATTGCATTTCAAGCGCGGCTGATCGAACATTGGAGGTCGCCCCGGATTTACCAGCGTTGATCTTGCCGACCGAACGCATACGCCCATAGAGCGCGATACCAAACCCGGCCATCGGCAATCCAATACCACCCCGTCCAACCAGCATTAACAGGCCCCCACCTACGACCAAAAGTAACGGAATTATCATCCGAATGGCGGCCGCCAGTTTACGCGGCTCGACACTCAACAATATCCAGCCAAGTAAACCGACAGCAAACACAATCAATAGAAAATTGGCAATTATCATTATCTGTTATATCCGATCAATTTTTTAGCTGGCTCAACAATCCTTGCACAGATTTGTTTTTATCTGAAACCAGAGCTTTCAATCCGCCACTGGCAAACTTTGCCACGGCCGCCAATAATTGTGCAAGTTCGGCCGCAGACCCCGTATCAAACCGCATATAGGCACCACCGGTCAGTTTTGCCACCTCACGAAATGCGCGCTCGGCGACAGGGTCGTGGCCCTCCTGAAACATAAATGCCGGAATACCCAACAGGCCAAGTTCGCCCGCCCGGTGAGATAGTTCATCAATCGCTTCTTCCATCGCATCACCAACAAATACCAATGCGCTGACTTTCTTGCCGGGACCGGATTTTGCCGCCTCTTTTTTGACATGGCTTAATACCTTGCAAAGTTGGGTTCTGCCACCCTTGCAGCTTATCCCAGACATCAACTCGCGTAAGGCATTTGAACGGACAACCCATTTGGATGCACGGCATTCGCCAAACCCGCGAAAATACACCAATTGAATGGCAAGCCCGCCGGCTTTGCCAACGGCCGCAAACATCTCGGATTGAATTTCACAGGCAATATCCCAGGTTGGCTGACGGCTCATCGTCGCATCAAGCGCAAATATCAATCTTCCCTGCCCATCACTTGCCGGTTTGATTTGTTCGGCCTGATTGAGGAAATCACCAATTGAAGCCTCTTTGGAAGCCTGAACCACATCGCCAGCATTGCGGCCAGCTGGTGAAAGCTTACCAACAAATTTTTCTATATCTCCAGAACTCGATTTCTTAGCCATTATCCATCATTGTTATTCATTGGGTCACAAACAAGTCAATTCTGCTTCAACTGACAGAAATGAGCCAATGCTCCGCTCTGTATCGTGAATATCAGACTTTATAGCAGGCCAAGCTCGGCCAATTCCCTTTGCAAATGCGGTGGAATAGATTGCCCGTCGCTGGTCCCAAGATCACCCGGCGCATCCTTTTGAACCAGATATCGCCACCCTTGAAAAGCCCGACGCGGTTGCCAATGGGTCAATATCAATCGCGGTTCGAGCCAGATTTTGCAGCGGCGAATACCTTCATTGTCGGTAAAAATCTCGATTTCATCAATAATTTGCCGAACCTGAACCTTACCTTTGATAACCCAATAGAGCGAACCACCATCAAGCAGTTCTTCGCGACGCTTTGGCACCATGCGGGTGATATGCCAGGATAATTGCGGCTCGCCCTGCAATCGGCGCTGTTCAATCCGGTGATCGACAAAGGCCTGCAATTCTTCAACCGCAGCCACACCCACACACAATTTTACAAGATTAAGCGCCATAGGCCAAGTTTAGGACGGCATCTGTTGAAAAGCCATGCCATAATACCGCGCATGTTGTGGATAATTAGTCTTCACCAACAATTTTCAAACCAATTGCGCCTTCAATCATTTGCTCGCCGATTGTCAAAGCAAAATCAGTTATCAGGCCGGAAATTGGCGCAATAACCGCATGTTCCATTTTCATCGCCTCAACCGCAAACAACAAATCGCCAACCTCAACCTCATCGCCATCTTCAACACTGACACTGATGATTTTCCCATGCATGGGAATGCGAACAATGCCGTCACCCGCATCACCGTTACTGCCGTTACCGGCAATCAAATTGGCGGCAATGTAATTCTCAAACCTGATCTGCTGACCGTGCAACAAGGCAAACAAATGATTGCCCGCATTTATAACAATCGCATCTGATGCGGGCGCTACAGCCTTACCCTCATCATCCAACACAAAAATTTCTTCACCCACATATTGAACCATTGAGGAACAAATTTCGCCGTCCTGCATGTATTTAAACGGCAAAATCCGCGGTTGACCGCCGGTGAATGCATCATTTACCGCCCAGGGAGAGTTTGGATCAATCTTTGATTGTTTGGCAATCCGCACTTGCTCAGACTTGATCAACGCAATGATACCGGCAGCAGATAGGGCTGCTCCCTCGTCGCGCAAACCCGTTAACTCATCAAGATTGTCATCAATCAGGCTTGTATCAAACTTTTCAGCTCGAAAATCTGGATGATCAATCAGTTCTGAAAGAAACCGGATATTTGTTTTAGGTCCTGCAATAATCGTATCTTGCAAGCCGCGTTTCAATGCATCCAGCGCCGCATCGCGGTTTTCGCCATGGGCAATTAACTTGGCAATCATTGGATCATAAAACGGGCTGATTTCATCGCCGGTTTCAACCCCGGTATCGAAACGGATATTTTCAGGAAAACTCACCTTCGCCAAAGGCCCGGTTGATGGCAAAAATCCCGTATCAGGGTCTTCAGCATAAATGCGCGCTTCCACCGCATGACCATTGATCTGCAATTCATCCTGAGATTTGGGCAGTTCCTCTCCATCGGCTACACGCAACTGCCATTCCACCAGATCAGTGCCGGAAATCAACTCAGTTACCGGATGTTCAACCTGAAGCCTTGTGTTCATTTCCATGAAAAAGAAACCGTCTTCGTTCAAACCTTTTTCGCCATCAACGATAAATTCTACGGTTCCTGCCCCCTCATATCCAACCGCGCGGGCCGCATCACAGGCGGCTTTTCCCATAACGGCCCGTAATTCTTCGCTCATTCCGGGTGCTGGCGCTTCTTCTACGACTTTTTGATGACGACGTTGAAGCGAACAATCACGCTCAAACAGATGTACAACATTGCCATGGCTATCGGCAAAAACCTGAATTTCAATATGTCTGGGCGATGCGATAAATTTCTCCACCAACATACGATCATTGCCAAAGGAAGATTTTGCCTCGCGCATTGCAGCCTCAAGTGCTGCGTCAAATTCAATGGCCTTATTGACCCGGCGCATACCTTTTCCGCCGCCGCCCGCAACCGCTTTCAGCAAGACCGGATAGCCGGTTTCATAGGCCTTGCGCTTGAGAAATTCTGCCCGCTGCATCGAACCATGATAGCCTGGAACGACCGGAACACCCGCCTCCTTCATGATTTCCTTGGCCCGATCTTTTAAACCCATTGCTCGAATTGCCGATGGCGGAGGTCCAACAAATATCATTCCAGCTTCAGCACATAATTCAGCAAAATCGGCGTTTTCCGACAAAAAACCATAGCCCGGATGGATCGCATCGACGCCCGCATCCTTGGCGATCTTTAAAATTCGCCCGGTGCGCAGATAGGATTCTGCAACGGGTGCTGGCCCCAGACGGTGGGCCTCATCTGCCTCACGCACATGGCGCGCGTTCTGGTCTGCATCTGAATAGACCGCAATGGTTCGAATGCCCATTCTGCGGGCAGTTTTTATAACACGACAGGCAATTTCACCGCGATTGGCAATGAGCAAAGATTTTATCATACAGCCGTTTTAAACGGTTTTTTCCGCGATGGAAGCAAGAATAGTTATTCAGGAAAACTTATTACGAATTTTGCGCAAAATTCGGCCAATTATACGGCCAAAAAACCATGCACCCAATGCTGTGAAAATTGGTACTGTCCAAAACGATATGGCCAAATAAAATATAAACCATTTCGTTACCGCTTTTGCATCAACTTGGGTGAACAGATGGATAAATTCTTTTACAAATAATAGGGCAATCAGAATTGTTATCACACCAACAACATCAGCAGAAATCGAAAAAATACTTCGACGCACATCACGATTGCTCCAGATGATTAGTGCAAATAATCCAATAAGCACATGAAAAAGACGCGGGTCATAAACAAAAATATCTACCATTTAGTCAATTCTCAGCCATGCAACTTTCTGTTTAGCCGACGCCATCGCCTCATCAGCTGTATTAAAAACCGTGGAAGAATAATACCCAATTGGAAACCAGCCGCGAGCATCTTCAAAATCCCGGCGATATTCCTCAAACCCGAACGAACCATCGGGCCGCTCAAATATATCAACGCAGATGGAATCATCCAATCCGTTGATCGATTTAACCACTTTGTTGATATGGGCCAATGAATACTCGTTTCTGGCTTACACGCCGGTTCAGCACTCTACTGTATTGACCGCAAGTCCGCCCTGACTGGTTTCTTTGTAACGCTCGTTCATATCAAGACCGGTTTGGCGCATGGTTTCAACGCAGCTATCGAGCGAGACAAAATGCGAGCCATCACCGTGAAGCGCCAGCGATGCGGCTGTAACGGCCTTAACCGCGCCAAGCGCATTGCGCTCAATGCACGGCACCTGCACCAATCCGCCAACCGGGTCGCAGGTCATACCTAAATGGTGCTCAAGCGCAATCTCGGCGGCGTTTTCCACCTGCTCCGGTGTCCCACCCATGACAGCCGCCAACCCGGCAGCAGCCATTGCAGAAGCGGAACCCACTTCACCCTGACAACCAACTTCAGCCCCGGAAATTGATGCATTATGCTTGATCAGACCGCCAATCGCGGCGGCCGATAAAAGAAATTCTCCAACCCCTTCATTGTTCGCCCCTTCGCTAAAACCCAGATAATAGCGAATAACCGCCGGAATAACGCCCGCCGCACCATTTGTCGGCGCAGTCACCACCTTACCACCGGCAGCATTTTCTTCATTTACCGCCATTGCATAAAGGCTCAACCAGTCATTGGCCGCAAGCGGATTGGCGTGATTATTCTTCCACTGCTCATTCAACCGCTCATGCAATGATTTTGCCCGGCGCTTAACCTCAAGCCCGCCGGGTAAAATACCTTCCTGTTTCAGCCCGCGCTCAACACAGGCATTCATCGCCGCCCATGTTTCAAGCAAGCCTTTATCCAAAGCCGCATGGCCAATGGCTTTTTCCTCATTGGCACGCTTCATTTCGGCAATTGTGCGACCGGACTTTTTGGCCATCTCCAACATTTCCTTCGCACTGGCAAAGGGGTACGGAACATTGCTCGGCACCTCATCAGCAGTCGAGGTCACCCGCTCAAGATCACTTTCTTCAACCACAAAACCGCCACCAATTGAATAATAGGTTTTTCGCAGCAACACGACACCAAGGTCGTTATAGGCGTAAAACACCATGCCATTTGAATGGCCGGAAAGCCTGGTATCATAATCAAAGACAAGGTCTTCATCCGGGTCGAAAGCAAATGCCGGATCACCCGGTATTTTCTTATCACGCGAAATTATACGCAAAATACTATCTACATTATCAGGATCAATGGTTTTTGGGTCTTCGCCCATCAACCCCAAAATAATCGCGATATCAGAACCATGGCCTTTGCCGGTAAAGGCCAAAGAGCCATGTAGTGATGCGCCAATCCGGTCTACAATTGCATTTGCAGGCCTTGGCCAATTGCCATTGCGCACTTCGCTCAAGAACATTTGGGCAGCAACCATCGGCCCCATTGTATGGGAAGAAGATGGGCCAACGCCAATTTTAAAAAGATCGAAAACAGATAGGAACATGCCAAACAAACCCACGCCAAAGCCAAATGGCTTATAACCACAACCAGATGTGAATTTCTATCAAAATTCTTAACCTACCCGACTATTAAAACGGCGGATACTCAATCAACAACGACATAGATGGGGAAATTGTAGTTGGCACCATACACCTGCAGGCCAATTGATGTTAATCAGCCAGTATATTTCACATTGGATAGACATGCAATTTTCACCTCCTCTAATCGAAGCCGTATTGCTCAAACGCTATAAACGCTTTTTGGCAAATGTTTTGATGCCCGACGGCTCCGAAATCACCGTTCATTGCCCCAATCCAGGCTCGATGGCTGGCTTGACCGAACCGGGCATCCGCTGCTGGATTTCAGACAGTCAAAACCCGAAACGAAAACTGCTCTATACCCTCGAGATGGTGGAAATTGCAGGGTTCGATGGCCCCGTCATGGTTGGCACCAACACCAATCAACCCAACAAAATTGCTGAAGAAGCTATTCTGGCCGGTAAAGTCACCCCGCTTAATGGGTATGAAAATCTGCGCCGCGAGGTGAAATACGGCAAGAATTCGCGCATTGATTTTCTGCTTGAAGACAAAAACAAGGCTCCCTGTTATGTGGAAGTGAAGAATGTTCACTTTCTTCGAACCGCCGATCTGCATGAATTTCCTGATAGCATTACCGCGCGCGGTGCCAAACATCTGGAAGAATTGGGAGATATGGTTGAGCAGGGAAACCGCGCCGTCATGCTCTATGTTATCCAACGCATGGATGGGTCGAAATTCAAATTGGCAACTGATATTGATACCGCCTATGCCAAGGCCTATAAGAGAGCAATGACACGCGGTGTGGAAGCCTATGCATTACGTTGTAAAATCAGTTCAAACGGCATTGAGCCTGACGCACTGATCCCGATTGTTGACTAATTGTAGAGATTGACCAGATGGTTACCTATCTAGAGGCCGATACGGCACCGATGAAAAACACAGGGCACATCAAGCTCTATAATGAAAATGATTTTGCCGGCATGCGCCGCGCTTCACAGCTCACTGCCCAAGCTCTCGATATGATTGCCGATATGGTCGAGCCCGGTCTCACCACCAAGGCGATTGACGATTTTGTCTTTCAGTTTGGCATGGATAATAACGCCATTCCGGCAACGCTGAATTATCGCGGTTACACCAAATCCTGCTGCACCTCGATCAACCATGTGGTTTGCCACGGCATCCCGGATAATAAACCACTTCGAGATGGCGACATCATCAATGTCGATGTGACCTATATTCTTGACGGCTGGCACGGCGATTCAAGCCGCATGTATAATGTCGGCACTATAAAACGCGCCGCCGAACGGCTGGTTGAAGTCACCTATGAGGCCCTGATGCTGGGTATTGCAGAGGTGAAACCCGGTAATTTCACCGGCGATATTGGTGCCGCCATTCAAGATTTTGCCGAAAGCGAACGCTGCGGCGTGGTGCGCGATTTTTGCGGCCACGGTGTGGGCAAACTGTTTCACGATGCACCCAATATTCTGCACTATGGCAGGCGCGGCGAAGGGGTTGAAATGAAACCCGGCATGATTTTTACCATCGAACCGATGATCAATCTCGGTCGTCCTCATGTGAAGGTTAAATCTGATGGCTGGACGGCCGTAACGCGGGATCGTTCACTTTCAGCCCAGTTTGAACATTCAGTCGGCGTTACCATTGATGGGTGCGAAATATTCACCCTTTCACCCGCCGGCCATTCCATGCCACCCTACCTGCCTGCGAAGTAGTCGACCTTATGGCAGGAAAAGGGCTTAAAGACAGTGCAGGCAATACACCCCATTATCACGGGCACCGTGACCGTTTGCGCGAGCGCTTCAAGACGGCTGGCGCTGATGCGCTGGCAGACTATGAATTGCTCGAACTGCTCCTGTTCCGCTCAATCCCGCGCCGCGATACCAAACCCATTGCCAAACAACTGATCGAGCGCTTTGGCTCGCTTAGCGAAGTTATAGGTGCGCCTGAAAAGCTGTTATCAGAAGTGACAGGTCTTGGCGCTTCCAGTGCAGCAGATTTAAAACTCATCGCTGCCGCAGCCAGCCGAATGCTCAAGGGTGAAATTCGCAACAAACAGGTTTTAGGCTCGTGGTCATCGGTGATTGATTACTGCCGCACTTCAATGGCATTTGAGGAAAAAGAGCTTTTCCGCATACTGTTTCTCGACAAAAAGAATGCGCTGATTGCCGATGAGGTTCAACAAACCGGCACCATAGATCATACGCCGGTCTATCCCCGCGAAGTGGTCAAACGAGCGCTGGAACTCTCAGCCACCGCAATCATTCTGGTGCACAATCATCCATCAGGTGACCCGACACCCTCGCGCGCTGATATTGAAATGACCAAAACCGTAATGGACGCAGCAAAGCCGCTCGGCATTACCTTGCACGACCATATTATCGTCGGTAAAGACGGCCATGTCAGCATGCGCGGTATGCAGCTTATCTAGATTATTTTGTACCTTTAAATTGAAAAACCAGCGGCCATTTATCGTCTGGCAAAGGGTAAATATCTTTGACCTTTTTACAGGCGGGAATTTCCTCGAAAGCCTCTTTGCCAAAACAACAGATCTGATAATTCGAGCTAAAAAGATAAAACGAATAATCATTCCAGCGGTAGGATTGGTAGGCACCACAATCGGCCAGCCCACGCCCCTTGTAAAACGTATTCAGTGTTTTACTTTTCGTATCCCAATCGGGTGTCATGAGAAACTTGCTGGCAGTCCATTCTTTTCCATCATTGGTTGTCGGAAAACTTAATATCGAAACTTCCGGCTCGGCACCGTCATCATAGGTTGAATAAGCAACCCAACTGACCTGATAGGCATGGTAGCTACAAGCAACCAGCACAACAACGGTATCAGACCGAAATTCAGTCTTCGTTTTGAACCTTATGAGCTCATAATCGGGCGTATCCGTATCAATCGTATCACATTCAGTATTTTGTTTATGACGCTCGACAACAGCTTTTACAATTTCTTGTTCTTTGGCGGTAAGCTCTTGTGCCACACTACTTCCAACAGCAATGACCGTAACAATAAATGCAATTATCAGGCTTTTCATTTCAAATCCTCCAGTTTTAACTCAAACTTTATCCGGTCGATCACCCAAACGGTGAGGCGAATTCATCGATTCAAGTTGCAGCAGTAATGCTGAATGATCGTGATTTTCCATGCCCAAATCATTGACCATCTGGTGGTAACGATCACGAACATTGCGGGTGAGCGGCAACTCAACACCAGCCTCTTCAGCCGCCAGCATCACATTATCCAGATCTTTAAGTTGATTGACTGACGCGCCACCCGGTCGCCAGTCCCGATCAATCATACGTTTGCCGTGCAGTTCCAATATGCGGCTTTCGGCAAACCCGCCTCGAATTGCATTGCGCACGGCACCAGGAAACGCACCACCAGCTTCCGCCAGGAGCAAGGCTTCAGAGACCGCACCAATGGTGATTGCAACAATCGCCTGATTGGCCAATTTTGCCAATTGGCCAGAACCCGCAGGTCCGACAAATGTTGCTCTTCCCATCGCTGCAAATACCGGTTCGATGGCCTTGAATGTATCGCGCTCGCCACCAACCATAATGGCGAGCGTTGCCTCGCTTGCACCCACCGTGCCGCCAGATACCGGTGCATCAAGTGCCGCATAACCGCTCTCATCCAGTTTGGCAGCAATATCACGCGAGGTAGAGGGCGCAATTGAGCTCATATCAACAAAGGTTGCCCCCGGCCTGGCGGAACGAATGCACCCCTTTTCAAACAAAACCTCGGTTACGGCGGCCCCTGCGGTCAGCATGGTGATCACCACATCGGCATGGCTAACCGCCTCTGCCGGGCTTGCGGAAACGACCGCGCCAAACTCACCCAATGCTTCCGCTTTTTCTGGCGAGCGGTTCCACACACTGACCGAATGCCCCGCCGCCAAAAGGCATTTTGCCATCGGCGCGCCCATAAGTCCCGTACCAATAAACGCAATATTCGGCTTATCCTGCCCCACTAATTCACTCCTTCTTGTTTACCGCCCTGGGCGGATAATTCTGCCAAAGTATCAATATCGAGTGCTGCCGCCTCACCCAGTTCAACCGCAATTACCTGATCAGAATATTTGCCAATCAGATGCCGCGCGCCAACATCACCTGAAATCTCGCACAGCTCATCAAAATATTGCGACGACCATAGGACCGGATTGCCCCGTTTACCAGAACTTGCCGCTTGAATGATGGTTGACGGTTCGCCACTTTCAAATGTAGCGATCATCTGATTGATCATGCTGCCGGTAATGTGTGGCATATCGGCGAGCAATACCAATGCAGCAGAACAATCCTGCAGCAAGGCACGAACTCCACAACGAAGGGAAGAAGCAAGCCCACTGGCAAAATCCTCATTATGGGCAAATTTCACATCAAGCCCGGCAAGTTCGCCCTTCACCCGTTCGGCCTCATGGCCAGTAATCACGGTAACACCGGAAATCTCGCTTTCAAGCGCCGTTTCAACCACTTTTCGAACAAGGCTCTTATCGTTTATCTCCGCCAACAGCTTATTGCTTGGCCCCATGCGGCGCGATTGCCCGGCAGCTAATACAAGCGCATGAACCGGTCCCTTTTTGGCTGAGGTTTGTTGGCGCGGTTGCGGTCTTGAATGAATTTCCATCAACAGACCACCGACCCCCATGCCCTCAATATCCTCGCGCGATACTGAAATATCGGCCAGAAGGCGCTGCAATATCCAGTCAAAGCCATTTTCGCGCGGCGAACGGGCGCAACCCGGCGCACCGATAATTGGTAAATCATCCATCGCCCCCAAAAGCAACAAATTGCCCGGATCAACCGGCATGCCGAAATGCTCAATCCGTCCACCCGCCTGCACAAGACCGGAAGGAATTACATCTTCAATATCAGTGATTGCTGATGCGCCAAACAGAACAATCAAATCGCAATTGTCTTTCAACGCCAAAATCGCAGAAGAGACTGCACCCACATTGTGCTCAATACGCAATTCTTCAACGATAGAGCTACCGGAAGCCACCAAACGATCTGCCAGAATATTTCTGGTTTTATCCATCGTCGATTGTTTCAGCACCGGCAAGCTGGTGGCAATCAATCCAATGCGCTTGGGATTAAAGGCGTGAAATTGCAACGCATTCTTGCCTTCAACCAAAGCAATAACTTCATCCACACTCGATTGCGCGACGGCAAAAGGAATGATCTTGACGGTGGCGACCATCCGCCCTTTTTTAACTGGAGAAAATTGCGATAATGTTGCAACAGTAATACCCGGATCAATCTGGTTTATGCGGGTTATGAGATCAGCATCAACTTGCAAAACACCTGCTTGTTTAGCGAACAAATTGACCCGACCGGTAAAGGCTGCTTCCACACAAATATGACCGGATTTCAACTTATCAGCAATCAATTCTGCGGCGTGGTTTTCCGCCACATCATCGGCCTCAAGCCGGGCGGCAATTACCGTTTTGACCCCTGCCATGAGCAAGGTTTCTATATCCGCCTCATCCAGCAGTTTGCCCTTTTTCAACCGGCCTTTGCCAACATTCACCGCGTGAGCCAGAATTGCCCCGCGAGCTGAACTGACATCAAGCGGCCCGAACCTCAAACCTTTGCTCCATCGCTGCTGCCGCGCTTGCGAAAAGCCTCAATGATCTCGGCCATTACCGCAATGGCAATCTCTGCTGGATTGGCCGCTGCAATATCAAGACCAATCGGCGCATGAATGAGATTAAGCTGCGCTTCGGTAACTCCAGCCGCTAAAAGCCTGTCACATCGTTTGGCATGAGTTTTCCGACTGCCTAATGCGCCAACATAAAAACAATTATTCTGAAGGGACGAAATCAGCGGGAAATCATCAATTTTCGGGTCATGGGTGACGGCTGCAAGCGCCGTATAGGCATCAAGCGGCTGCGACTTTAAAATATCCTCCGGCCATTCGCCATAAAGAGAAATATCGGGAAACCGCTCTGGTGTTGCAAATGCCGTGCGAGGGTCAATAACCATCGTTTCAAAACCGGCCATATTGGCAATTGGCGCAAGCGCTTGCGAAATATGCACCGCACCAATAATCACCAATCGCGGCGAAGGCACATGAGCGTTGAAAAACATCTCGCGGCCTTCGATTTCCGCAATACCGGATTTGCCGGAACGAAAACGTGCACTTGCTTCACGCGCAATTTCCGGCTGGGCAATCTCGTCACCTTCAACAAAAAGCCCTTGCGTTCCCGCATCAAGATCACTCACCACAATTGCGGCAATACGAGATTTTTTCGCAGAATTGAGTTGTCTTAAAAGCTCAAAATTCATTGGTCAGAAACCACCGGCTCAACATAAATGCGAATGCGCCCGCCACAGGAAAGTCCCACTTCCCATGCGGTCTCATCGGCAACGCCAAACTCCAACATGCCTGGTTTGCCGCTTTCAATCACATCAAAGGCCTCTGCTACCACGGCACCCTCAACACATCCCCCGGATACCGATCCTTCAAAATTGCCCTCACCATCAATCACCAACTGGCTGCCGGTCGGGCGCGGTGCAGAACCCCAGGTTTCCACCACCGTTGCCAGCGCCAGTTTTCGACCTTCGCCCAGCCAATCCTCGGCAAATTCCAATGGCGTTTTATTAGCATTTGATATGGTCTTAGACATTTATTCCTCACCCATCTTCAAGGCTGATTTTCAAGATATATTGTGATCGTTTTACCAGACTACCGCAACCATGATTTCGGATCATTTTGAGATGTTGCCCGCGCGCCCAAAACTGCGCACAAGTCTTCAATAGCACCGAGCGAATGTGCCGCACGAAATTCATCCACATGCGGCAACATGGTGCGCACGCCGGCAGCTTTGGCCTCAAATCCTGAAAACCGCAAAAGCGGATTAAGCCAAATCAACCTGCGACAGGATTTGTGCAATCGTTCCATTTCCTTATCAAGATCGGCATTTTCACCGCCCGCGGCATCACGCTCCAACCCATCGGTTATGAGCAAAACCACCGCCCCCTGCCCCAAAACCCGCCGCGACCAATGTTTGTTAAACCGATGCAAGGTTTCAGCAATACGGGTGCCGCCTTCCCAATCCTGAACATTGGCGGACACTTCCATCAAGGCCTCGTCCGGGTCTTTCATCCGCATCGAACGGGTGATGTTGGTGAGCCGTGTTCCAAACAAAAATATATGCACGTGGCGGCGCTTTTCACTTAACGCATGCAGGAAATGCAGAAAAATCCGGCTATATTGGCTCATCGAACCAGAAATATCAGCCAATACCACCAATGGTGGGTGAATTTCACGCTTCTTACGAAATGACGGCAAAAGCAGATCACCACCGGTTCGAAGTGATTGTCGAAACATTGCGCGCGGATCAATCACACGGCCATTATGGGCACTGCGAAAACGCCTTGTTTTTACCAGATCAACCGGCAATATCAGTTTGGATATGGCTTTGGTTGCCTCAGAAATCTCAAGCGCCGTCATTTGCGCAAAATCCTTGGAACGCAAAACCTCCTTGTCAGATACGGTGAATTTCGCATCCATTTCTATATTCTGGCGCTCTGGCTGCTTTTCACGTTCGCGCCCCTGAAACAACGCTTGGGCGACCCGCGAATCAGCCGCCTTGGGTTTTTGTTGATCCGGTTCCGGATTGGCGACCGGAGAAAACAGCGAGATCATTTTTTCCACCAGATCGCGCGAGCGCCAAAACAGTTTGAATGCCGCATCAAAAACCACATGGTCCTCGTGGCGGGTTACCAATACACAATGCAAAGTCCAGTAAAAATCTTCCCGCGAGCCAATTCCGGCAACCTGAACAGCCCGCACCGCATCCACCGCATTAGCAGGGCCGACCCGCATACCCGCATCGCGCAAGGTTCGGGCGAAATACAGAATGTTGTCGCTTAAGCGGCCGTCATTCTCTTCACTTTTGCTAGGAATATCCATGAAGCATCACTTGCCGTTCAACGCATCATGCGCTGGCCAGTTCCTGTTTAACCTCTTTTAATATCTGCGTCCCAGCATCCGCTTCAATCTTGGCTATATCATCCTGATATTTAAGCAAAACACCCAAAGTGTCAGATACGGTTTGCGGATCAAGCGCCAGTTTATCCAGCTCAATCAGCGCCGTTGCCCAATCTAGCGTTTCCGCCACTCCGGGGTTTTTAAACAGATCCTGATTGCGCAGTTTTTGCACATAGGCGACAATTTCTTTCGACAATTCCGCACTGATACCCGGCACTTTGTTTTGCACAATTTGCAATTCACGCGCCACATCCGGGTAATCGACCCAATGATAAAGGCAGCGGCGCTTCAAGGCATCATGAATTTCGCGCGTGCGGTTGGTGGTGATAATGACGATCGGAGGTTCTTTTGCCTTGATTGTACCAAGCTCGGGAATGGTCACCTGAAAATCAGACAGGATTTCCAGCAAATAGGCCTCAAAGGCTTCGTCGGTTCGATCAAGCTCGTCAATCAGCAAAATCGGCGCACGTCCATCCACCTGTTCCAATGCCTGCAACAAGGGGCGGCGAATGAGAAATTTCTCGGAAAACACATCATCTTCCATAGCATCCCGGTTGACCTGACCGCTGGCCTCGCGCATGCGAATTTGCACCATCTGCGCCGCATAGTTCCATTCATAAACGGCGGAAGAAATATCCAACCCCTCATAACATTGCAGACGTATCAGGGGACGGTTCAGTGCGCTGCTTAGTACTTTGGCAATCTCGGTTTTACCAACCCCTGCCTCACCCTCCAGAAACAGCGGCCGCCCCATTTTCAGCGACAGGTATAAAACGGTCGCCAAAGCACGATCAGCAACATAGCCGCCGCCATTTAGCATTTCGAGCGTGGCATCAATGGAATCTGGAAGATTTTTCTGCATTTTAAGTCGAATTTCTTTCGCAAACGGAGTTTTTTGGAGAATTACACCAGTAATTAGGTACAATTTCGCGATCCTACAATGAAATTCAATTGTGCAAGCGTCAAGAGATTGTTACAAGTCGAAAAGCGATCTGTTGGACATTGAGAAAACAGACTGGGTTCTAAGGGGAGACCATGCCATTGCGTGGTTGGATAAAGTTTGAGTGCAATAATCGACGTCAGAAATGTAACCAAGCGCTTTGGTGGCTTTAAAGCCGTCAGCGATTGTAGTTTACAGGTTGAACAGGGTTCCATTACCGGACTTATCGGACCCAATGGTGCTGGCAAAACCACGCTTTTCAATATGGTGGCAGGAAATCTGCCGATCAGCGATGGCACTATCCTTTTTGATGGCAAGGACACAAAAGGCCTCGCGCCGCACCAACTGTTTAAGCAAGGGCTGTTGCGCACATTCCAGATTGCCCACGAGTTTTCCAATATGACCGTTTTGGAAAATCTGATGATGGTGCCGGATAGCCAGTCGGGCGAAAGCATCACATCGGCGTGGTTTCAACCGGCCCGGGTTGCCAAAGAGGAGACCGCGGTCCTTAAAAAGGCCGAAGAGGTCATCGACTTTCTAAAAATCTCTCATGTGAAAAACGAATTGGCTGGCAATCTTTCCGGTGGGCAGAAAAAGCTGCTGGAACTGGGCCGCACTATGATGGTAGATGCCCGCGTTGTGCTGCTTGATGAAATTGCCGCCGGCGTAAACCGCACATTGCTGAAAGATCTGGTCGACAATATTGAACGTATGAACCGGGAACTGGATTACACTTTTTTTGTCATCGAACACGATATGGATCTGATTGCCCGCCTCTGCCATCCGGTTATCGTTATGGCCGCAGGCACAGTTATGGCGCAGGGCGCAATTGCCGATATTCAGGCAAATCAGGAGGTCGTTGAAGCTTATTTTGGTGGCTCACCAACGGGGAATGCCACCGCTGAAGCAGGCGCGGGAGCAGCTTCATGAGCAATCCTGAGCCTCTCATTAAATTGACCAATATACACGCTGGCTATGGCGGCATGAATATTTTGCATGGTGTGGAGTTTTCACTCATCCCCGGCGAAATAGGTGTGATTGTCGGGCCAAATGGCGCGGGTAAATCCACCACACTTAAAGCCATGTTTGGCATGTTGCACTGCTCAGAAGGCTCCGTCATATTCGATGGGCACGACATAACCAACAAGCCACCGGAAAAGCTGGCCGAACTTGGCATGGCCTTTGTTCCGCAGGAAAATAACGTATTTCAAACCCTTTCGGTGCAGGAAAATCTGGAAATGGGCGCCTATGTGCGGCGCGATAATTATTCTCACCTGATTGACCATGTTTATGAGATTTTTCCGGCCCTTAAAGAAAAGCGCAATCAGGATGCGGGCGAGCTTTCCGGCGGCCAACGCCAAATGGTTGCCATTGGCCGCGCACTGATGATCGAACCCAAATTCATTTTGCTGGATGAGCCGACGGCGGGCCTTTCGCCATTGTTTATGAGCGAGGTTTTTGACCGCATAATTGCAATCAACAAGGCGGGCGTAACCGTTGCGATGGTCGAACAAAACGCCAAACAGGCATTAGGATTTGCCCATAAGGGCTATGTGTTGGCAAGTGGCCGCAATCGCTTCACAGATACGGGAGCGGCCCTTTTGGCCGACCCGGATGTGGCAAAAAGCTTCCTCGGTGGATAGAGTAATGCATTATAAAACTGGTATAAAACATTGAACGAACTCGTATTCTTCATCAATAAAGCACTTATTTCCGGTGCAATCATTGGCTCCATTTATGCACTGGGCGCCATCGGTGTAACGCTGATATTTGGCATATTGCGGTTTGCCCATTTCGCCCATGCCGACATGATGACGGTTGGCGCGTTTATTTCCTATATTTTAATGTCGATGATGGCAGCTGCTGGCTTTACAGCGCCCGTACCATTAGCATTTTTAGCCATGTTCCCGGCCATGATTATCACAGCACTTTTGGCAATCTGGCTGGATAAAGTGTTCTACAAACCATTTCGTGACAAAGGTTCCAATCCGGTCATCATCGTCATGGCATCCCTGGGCGTAACCTTGATGTTGCAGGGACTTGTGCGATTGTTTGGCGGTACGCGTGCGCGCTCCATGTATATCGGTGAGAATAAAGAGATTTACCGCATTCCCTTTCCCGGTGCCAAGCGCGATATAATATTAACCGAGCCGCAGGTGCTACTGTTCATTTTCACCGTGGTTGCAGTCATCGCGCTGGCGATATTCCTGTCGCGCTCACGGTTGGGAAAAGCCATGCGGGCCGTATCGGACAATCCAGACCTTGCAAAAATTTCCGGTATCAACCTCAAGCACGTGGTTTGGACCACCTGGATAATTGGCGGAACGTTGGCAGCAGCAGCAGGCACAATGCTGTCGCTTGATGTGGTTTTGAAGCCTGATTTATCCTTTGGTCTGCTGTTGCCGATCTTTGCTGCCGTCATTGTAGGCGGCATTGGCCAGCCCTATGGGGCTGTCGCCGGCGGAATGCTGATCGGCTTTTCAGAAACACTGGCAGTCTTTAACTGGGCCGTGTTATTGCGACCATTCAAAGAGAGCTTTCCAGACTGGTTTGAACTGCCGACCAAACTTGCATTCGTACCAACGGAATATAAACTTGCCGTACCATTCTTCATATTGATAATCGTGCTGATTTATCGACCAACCGGCATATTCAAAGGAAAGGTCATCTGATGAGTGGTTCTTTCTTACAGAAATACAGCCGCGACTTTGTCTTTTTTGGCGGGCTGCTCGCCATAATCGTTGGCATCTTTTTGTCACAAGGATCAGCCTATACCTCTCGCATGCTGGTAGAAGCGGCCTGTTACGCAATCATCGCATTGGGGCTGACCATCCAGTGGGGCTATGCCGGTCTGTTCAATATCGGCATTATGGGCTTTATTGCCGCCGGTTCTTTTATGAGTGTATTTGTATCATTTCCTGTAAATGATAAATTCTGGAACGGCCCCGGCCCCTCCATGCTGGTGCAACCAATCCTAATCTTGCTCATTGGCATTGCGTTGATCGTTGGCCTGCGCAAGATCAAACAGATACCACAAGGCCTGCGGACATTCCTGACCATTATTATTTTTGCGGTGACCTATCTATTGGTCGTCGCTGGCATTGAACCGGCGGCAAAAGTCATCGAAACAGATGCAGGCTTTATTGGCGGCCTTGGGCTTCCGGTGTTCATCGGCTGGATCGCCGCCGGCATTGTGGCCGGGCTGATCGCCTGGTTTGTCGGCAAAATCTGCCTTGGCCTGCGTACCGATTATCTGGCGATTGCAACACTAGGCATTGCACAAATCATCAAGACATTCCTTAAAAATGCCGATTGGCTGACCAATGGCACATTAACAGTTTCGCCCCTGCCCTGGCCGGTGCCAAAACCATCTGATGGCAACTTTACCGAGGCAAGAACAATCTATTTTGCCATGACGGCCGTTGTTGTAATCATCATCTATATGCTGCTTGAACGCGCCTATCACGCACCCTGGGGCCGTATGATGCGCGCTATCAGAGACAATGAAGAAGCGGCCTCTTCGATGGGCAAGAATGTCAATAGAAGACGGCTCGAAATATTCATTCTGGGTTCTATTCTTATGGGGCTTGGCGGCTCAATGTTGATCACATTTACCGGCCTGTTCGACCCCTCCGGCTTTATTGATCTCAACCACACATTCCTGATCTGGGTGATGGTTATCCTTGGCGGCACCGGCAACAACCGTGGTGCCATTTTGGGTGCCATTCTGGTTTATATTATCTGGGTTATGTCTGAACCAATGGCCCTTTGGCTGTTTGATCTTGTGCGGGTTTACGGGCTGGAATGGTTTAACTGGCAGGCACCGGGCGATCTCGATAGCCGCGCCTTGCAAATGCGGGTTTTTGTAATCGGGTTGACGATCATTCTGGTCCTGCGTTTTGCACCAAATGGAATGTTGCCCGAGCGCATTCGGCAAGATTAGCTTTTTACCTGCCCGCGAATACTCTCGCGGACAGGAAGGTTTCGTATTTGGAATTATCCTGCATTTTTACAACGGCAAAAACTATTGCTTCATGGAGGCCTTGCTGGCTTTCTCAAGATGGGTGGAGCATTCTTTGGTCATTTTTGCATCCATCTTTTCCTTGGCCATCATCAATTCCATTTTGGCCATTTCTTTTTTGTCTTCCGGTGCTGCTTCGACTTCCATTTTCACCATTTCAAAAGTCTTGTCGTCACACATTTTCATTTCCTGGGCAAAAGACGCGCCAGTAAAAAAGAATGTTGCAACACCTGCCAGAACGAGTTTCTTATACATAGTTTTCTCCAGTATTAATTGCGTGCATTTATGTATTACCGGAAGATAAACCTCGACCAGCCTAAATAAATGCACAAGTTTGAAATCGACCTTTCCCCTCACAGGTAAATCGATTTTTTTAAACTAGTTTAGTAGAGAGCTATTTGTATAATCACTCGTCATCACGATGGATTTATACACGCGTCATTTATAAATTTTAACATATGTGTGATGAGTTTTATCGTCAAAAAACAATTTGTTATTTGTCATTACTTAACATGTAAAGCTATGGCGCCTTTAAACCGCTGTTTTTGCGTTTATGATCCGGCTCCACATGAATGGTGGTCTGGGCACCTTTAATCGTTTCCCGCAAAGATTTTTCCAACCGGTCACAAATCTCATGCGATTTGGATACGCTCATTGAACCATCGACAATCAGATGAAACTCGACGAATGTAATTGGACCAGAAACCCGCGTTCTAATATCATGCACTTCAATTGCGCCTGCCATATTATCCAGAATGACAGATTCAATTTGCTCCGTCTGCTCATCATCGGTTGCCAGATCCATCAAATTATTGACCGAACCAGCCACCAGATGCCAGCCCTCTCGCAAGATATTCAGGCCGACAAGAACGGCCATAATCACATCGAGAATTATCCAACCGGTCAAAAGTGTAATGACCAGCCCAAACAACACTCCGATGGAGGTCACCACATCAGCCCTGATATGGCGACCATCAGCAACAAGTGCGGGCGAGCCTTCGCGCTTACCAACGGTGATGAGAATCCAGGCCCAAACCCCATTGATAAGTGCGGCAAAGACGTTGATCGCCATGCCAAGCCCAGTTGATTCAAGTTCATGGTTTGAGTTGAGGGCAGAATAGGCCTCGTTGAAAATCAGCAAGGCTGCCAGAACAATTAAAATGCCCTCGATGATGGCTGAGAAATATTCCGCCTTGTGGTGCCCATAGTGATGGTCTTCATCGGCAGGCTTCAGGCTCATACGGATGGCAATCCAGGCAATTGTGGATGCGGCAACATTGACGATTGATTCAAGCGCATCGGAATAAAGCGCCACCGAACCGGTAACCCACCATGCAGCGAACTTTATCGCCATAACCACCAGCGCGACAATGATCGACCAAAATGCCAATTGGGAAACACGGTTTGAATAGGGCATCAATCGTTCCAAGGAGAAAAGTTTTCAACCAATAGCATGAAAGAACTACATTCTGAACAGGCCGAACCTGGTATCCTCAATTTCGGCATTGAGGGTCGCAGACAAAGCCAATGCCAGAACGCGTCTTGTATCACGCGGCCTGATAATTCCATCATCCCAAAGACGTGCGGTGGCGTGATAGGGGTTTCCCTCCGCCTCATAGGTCTCAACGATCGGTGACTTAAATTCCGCCTCGTCAATTTCAGACCATTCGCCGCCATCGCGCTCAATTGCATCACGTTTGACGGTGGCAAGCACCGATGCCGCCTGTTCGCCGCCCATGACAGAAATGCGCGCATTCGGCCACATGAACAAAAACCGCGGCGCAAAGGCTCGCCCGCACATGCCGTAATTGCCCGCCCCATAGGAGCCGCCGACAATAAGCGTAATCTTCGGCACTTTTGCTGTTGCAACCGCCGTTACCAGTTTCGCCCCATCCTTGGCGATGCCGCCAGCCTCATATTCCCGGCCCACCATAAAGCCGGTAATATTCTGTAAAAATATCAGCGGAATTTTGCGCTGGCAACAAAGCTGGATAAAATGCGCGCCCTTTTGTGCGCTTTCTGAAAACAGAATTCCGTTATTGCCAATTATTCCAACCGGCATGCCATGAAGTCGGGCAAAACCGGTCACCAGTGTTGTGCCAAAATTGGCCTTGAACTCGTCAAACTCAGAGCCATCAACCAGCCGGGCAATAACTTCGCGAATGTCATATTGCTTTTTCAAATCCACCGGAACGATGTCTTCCAGTGATGCCGGGTCAAGCAGTGGCTCAACCGGATCGCGCATACCTGCCAGTTCAGTTTTCTTGGTTCGAAGCCCCGCAACAATGGAGCGGGCAATTTGCAGCGCATGTGTATCATCTTCCGCCAGATGATCAGCGACACCGGAAATTTTCGTGTGCACTTCCGCGCCACCCAAATCCTCAGCTGTTACCTCCTCACCGGTCGCCGCCTTCACCAATGGCGGGCCAGCCAGAAATATTGTGCCCTGATTGCGCACAATGATGGTTTCATCCGACATCGCAGGCACATAGGCTCCGCCCGCAGTGCAGGAACCCATCACCACAGCAATTTGCGGAATGCCCTTGGCCGACATATTGGCCTGGTTGAAAAAGATACGGCCAAAATGATCACGGTCAGGAAATACATCCGTCTGGTTCGGCAGGTTTGCACCGCCACTATCCACCAGATAAATACAGGGCAGATTGTTTTGCTCGGCAATTTCCTGTGCGCGTAAATGCTTCTTCACCGTCATTGGAAAATAGGTGCCGCCCTTGATGGTCGCATCATTGCAGACAATCACGCATTCGCGCCCTTCAACCCGGCCGACACCAGTGATCACGCCCGCACCGTGAATGGATTTGTCATACATTTGATTGGCAGCCAGCGGCGATAATTCCAGAAACGCAGAGCCCGGATCAATCAACTCCAGAACCCGCTGGCGTGGTAACAATTTGCCACGGGCTTCATGTCGCTCGCGCGAGCGTTGTGGACCACCAAGCGCGGCAACGCGGGTTGTCTCATCCAGATCATCGACAAGCCCGGCCCAGGCGATACTGTTAACTTCAGCGGCTTCCCCACTTGTCGCTATCTTTGATGTCAGCACGCTCAATTGCAAACCCTCTCGGTAAAATTACTTAAAACCCACAAACACCACAGCGCCCGCCATAACGCAGCAACAATATCACCAACTAACTTGTCTTTTTCTCGCGAATTTCAATCGGCGCACCATGATCCCGCCACCCGGAAAACCCGCCTTCTATATGCGCCACATTCTCCATACCCATATCCTGCAGGGCTTTGGTCGCAAGGGCCGAACGCCATGCGGCCGCGCAAAAGAATATATAGGTTTTATCGCTTTGGGCAAAAACATCACGGTGATAAGGGCTTTCAGGATCGACCCAGAACTCCAACATGCCGCGCGGCGCATGAACAGCTCCCGGCACCCGGCCCTCGCGGTCGAGTTCACGAATATCACGGATGTCAACCAAGACTGCACGATCTTCTTTTTGCGCAACCTGCGCCTCTTCCACGCTTAGTGTGGTAATTTCACTGGTGGCCTGTTCGACCAACTGTTTTACGCCAATTTTCATTTAAATATCGAGCCCTCTTCAGACATAAAATTCAACCCAACAATTCATCATTCAGGTAAAAATCGCAAGTCGAACAGAAAAATTGTTTTCAAAAACATATCAACACAATATCGAGATAATTCCCAATTGACGAACCGCATCAATAGTCGTTAGGTAAATTTACCTTGTTCTCCCTCACAATAATTGTCGCATCCCATGAAAAACCTGTCAGACAATATGCGCGGTGCCGTCTATATGATGTTTGCCATGGCGGGCTATGTCATAAATGACGCAATGATGAAACTCGCTACCGATACACTCAATCTCTATCAGGCAATTTTTATACGTGGCGTTATTGTCACCGCACTCTTGGGAATCTATGCGTGGAAAAAAGGGTATTTTACCTCGCTCAAGGCCAATTTCAGCCGACCATTGGCGCTGAGAATTGTCGGCGAAATGGGCGGTGCGATCTTTTTCCTCAATGCCCTGGTCAATATGCCGATCGCCAATATTACCGCAATTTTGCAGGTTTTGCCGCTTGCGGTCACTCTTGCGGCTTCGGTATTCCTCAATGAGCCAGTTGGCTGGCGGCGTTATATCGCCATCGGCATCGGGTTTATTGGGGTTCTCATCATCATCAGGCCCGGATCAGAAGGCTTTGATATTTATGCAATATTCGCGCTTGTTGCTGTAGTTTTCGTGGTTATGCGCGATCTGGCAACTAGAAAGCTTCCCACTCACACACCATCAATATTGGTCGGCTTTTACACATCACTTGCGGTTACCCTGATGGCATTGGTGATAATGCCATTTCAACCCTGGGAAACCGTCGATCCGACAAATTTCTCCCTGCTGGCAATTGCCGGATTGTTTGTCCTCTTCGGATCAATTTTCAGCGTTATGACCATGCGGGTTGGCGAAGTCGGCTTCGTCTCACCATTCAGATATACGATTTTGATTTGGGCCATCGTTCTTGGAATTGTTATCTTCGGCGACTATCCGGATTTCTACACTATGCTTGGCAGTTTCATCGTTGTGGCCACCGGCACCTATACTTTTTACCGCGAGCGCAAGGCTGCGAAAAAATTAGTCTAAAGCATATCGCGTTCATTGGCATTTACTCAACATGCTTTGTCTATCTGTTTTCGCTCACAGCAATTCGGGCTTGCGCCCGGCCTCCGCTGGGGCGGTGCATAAGCACCGGGCCACAATTCGTGGCCTGGCAAGCTTTAACCACCCGGCTTTTCAATTTCTTGGCAGCGACCGCGATCTTTTACGCCTGAAAGATAATCGTAGAACGCGCCCGTTTCCATATTAAACCAGACAACACTTAAATCATCACGCGCCGAAGGTTTTAGTGCCGCAATTATTGGCAATTTACAGTCCCTGATTTTCAAATCAGTTTCAATTTCATGCCAATAGACAGAACAGGGATTGCTGGAAATTTTAAATGTATATCTGCCCGTATGGCTGGAGGATTTGACAATACATTGATACCAGCTGAAACCCGCACTTGCAGCCAACCCGATATTGGTTGCAGAAAGCACCGTGATGCTTGTCAGGGCAATGCGAAGCATGTGTGCGATCATAGCTTTCTGGCCCCTGCAAGAATAAGCGTTTTTACAATTTTACTATAATCTTCCCGGCTCACCGGGCCACCTTCACGAAACCACATATAATGCCAGTTTAACATACCAAATAACGACATGGTAACCGGCAAAAGCGGTGCGCCGGGTATGGCAAGTTCCGGCACGGCTTCTTTGATGACAGAGGAAAACATCTTGACCAATTGCCGCTCCAGATCTTTCAGCTGGTCTTGCTTGGCCTCTGGTAAAGCAGATAGCGAGCCGGTTTGCACCCGGTGTTCGTCATCCGCATTACGGTAAAGTTCCAAAAGCCCTTCAATCATCTTGCCCAACCGCAATTCCGCATCAACGCTTGTATCATTCAGGTCACTTGTAACTTCAACAAGTTCTGTTAGGTGTTTGAATAGGATATCAAAAAGCAGATCTTCTTTATTGTCATAATAATGATAAAGCAGCGCCTTTGACACACCACATTCTGCGGCCACCCCTGCCATAGAGGTGCGTTCATAGCCATCGCGACCAAACAATTGCGCCGACGTTTTTAAAATCGCCGCGCGTTTATCATTATAATCTTTTGCTTGTGTGCGTGCCACCTAGATTTTCACCCGCTTGTCGACAACTCTTTGGGCTTTACCGGCTGAGCGCGGTGCACCACCTGGGTCGGCCACATCCACCTGCACCGAAATTCCAACCACGCCCTTGATGTGAGAGGCAAGCTCTTTGGCGCAGGCCTGTTTGGTTGTCTCACCTATTTGCCCGGGCAAAACCTCACAATGAACGGTCATCACATCCATACGATTGCGCTGGGATAATACAATTTGATAATGGGCGGAAAGTGCTTCAACCTTCAACAATTGCTCTTCAATTTGTGTCGGAAACACATTCACCCCGCGAATAATCATCATATCATCACTGCGACCGGTAATTTTCTCCATCCGCCGCATGGTGCGTGCGGTGCCCGGCAATAGCCTGGTTAAATCGCGGGTACGATAGCGGATAATCGGAAACGCCTCTTTGGTGAGCGAGGTAAACACCAACTCGCCCTTTTCGCCATCTTCAACCAGCTCGCCGGTTTCAGGGTTGATAATTTCCGGGTAAAAATGATCTTCCCAGATGTGCAGCCCGTCCTTGGTTTCCACACATTCATTGGCAACGCCCGGCCCCATAACCTCAGACAATCCGTAAATATCCACCGCGTGCATATCAAACGCCTGCTCGATTTCCTCACGCATGGCATTGGTCCACGGCTCGGCACCAAATATCCCGACCTTCAGCGAGCTTTTGCGCGGATCAAGCCCACGCGCCGTATATTCATCCAAGATCGACAACATATAAGAAGGCGTCACCATAATGATTGAGGGGCGAAAATCTTCAATCAGGGTCACCTGACGTTCTGTCATGCCGCCCGATACCGGCACCACAGTACAACCGAGTTTTTCAGCCCCATAATGGGCACCAAGACCACCGGTGAACAAACCGTAGCCATAGGAGATATGAACAATATCGCCGGGCTTGCCTCCCGATGCTCTAATCGAGCGGGCCATGACTTTCGACCAGGTATCAATATCGTTTTTGGTATAACCAACAACCGTTGGCTTACCGGTGGTGCCGGAAGATGCATGAATGCGCGCAACCTCTTCGCGTGGCACCGCAAACATGCCAAACGGGTAATTGTCGCGAAGATCTGTCTTAACGGTGAACGGAAATTTAGCCAGATCGGCCATGCTTTGAATATCATCCGGGTGCACTCCGGCATTATCAAAACTCTGCTTGTAGAACGGCACATTTTGATAAGCGTGATTAAGCGACCATTTCAAACGCTCCACCTGCAGGTTTTCGATCTCGTCCCGTGAGGCGATTTCAATGTGATCAAGCGTTTGTTTATCCGGTGTCAGGTCCAGCATAACTTCCTCTTATTCATCAATCTGGGGCAAATGTTGCCCTCTTATGGTTCGTGAATTACCACGAAATTCCGCAACCACATCGCCAACTTCACGCGTTATGGTAATGTCGTAAATGCCCGAACGGCCCGATTTTTGCCGCTCCCTGGCAGAAGCCACCAGTACTTCGCCTTCAAATGCAGGCTTGATAAAATCAATCGAACAATGTTGCGCAACGGTAAGCTGATTGTAACTGTTGCAGGCAAAGGCAAAGGCGCTATCAGCCAACAAAAATATATAGCCGCCATGGCAAATATCATGCCCGTTCAGCATGTCTTTGCGAACCGGCATTTTCAGCACCGCGCGACCGCTTGCGATCTCGACAATCTCCATGCCCAGATCGCGCGAGGCACTGTCTTTTTCCCACATTACCTTTGCGCAGGCTTTGGCCAGCTCATCGTCTGACATTTTGATATTATTTGCCATCAGGTGTCTTTTTTCCCGGTATATTTTGGTTTGCGCTTTTCTAAAAACGCTGTAACCCCTTCAATATAATCCGATGAACTGCCAGCCTCGCGCTGCAAATCGCGTTCCAGATCAAGCTGTTCGTTGTAGGTATTGGTGGCAGCCGCATGAATAGCATATTTTGCCAGGCCCAGACTAATAGTCGGCGCAATGGCAAAATCCTCCATCATCTTATGCGCTTCCGCCATCAATTGATCATCATCAATGGCCTTCCAGATCATGCCCCACTGCTCTGCCTGTTCGGCAAATACCGGTGTCGCAGTTAAGGCAAGCGCTTTTGCCCGCGCCTGACCAATCAACTGCGGTAATATCCAGGTGCCGCCGCTATCTGGCACCAAACCAATTTTGGCAAATGCCTGAATAAACCGCGCAGATTTAGCTGCAAGAACAATGTCACAGGCCAATGCAATATTGGCACCAGCCCCCGCTGCAACCCCGTTCACCGCACAGATAACCGGCACCTCAAGCGCCCTGATCTGGCGCACCAGCGGATTATAATAGGCCTCAATTGTGGCCCCCAAATCCGGCGTCTCATCGCTTTGGCTAAAGTCCCGTTCACCGAGATCCTGCCCGGCGCAAAACCCGCGCCCCGCCCCGGTGATCATTACGGCACGACAATCCTCATCAGCAGCCACATCATTAAGCGCCGCCCGCAACGCAATATGAAGATCATCATTAAAGGCATTGAGTTTATCCGGCCGGTTTAATGTGAGAACATGATAGCCAGTTTTCTTCTCAACCAGCAGAACTTCATCAGCCATAATGACCTCCAATTACCTTCGATTTCAAAGAAAACACTTGCATAAGCCGACCGAGCGGTCAATTAATTATTCAGCAATTTATCAGTGACCGGGAGAACCCAATGACCATTATGCAACTCGATAGTTTTTCCGCTAACCAATGGATCGCGCCTGCGGGCAACATCACACCTATTGCCAGTGCCGTTAGCGGAGAAATCATTGCCGAGGCATCCGCAGATGATGTGAATTTCGAGGCCATGTGCGAACATGCGAGAACTGTTGGTGGAAAGGCCCTGCGCGCGCTCACTTTTCACCAGCGGGCTGAAATGCTGAAAGCGCTGGCAAAATATCTCAATGAACGTCGGGACGCGCTTTATCAGCTTTCCTTCCAGACCGGTGCCACCATGCGCGATAGCCAGATAGATATTGATGGCGGCATTGCCACGATGTTTGTTTTCTCGTCCAAGGGCCGCCGCGAATTACCCAATGCGCATACGCTGCTCGATGGCAATGTGGAGGCACTTTCGCGTGGTGGCAGTTTTATTGGTCATCATATTTATACGCCGCTCAAGGGCGTGGCGGTGCATATCAACGCCTTCAATTTTCCGGTCTGGGGCATGTTGGAAAAACTCGCGCCGAGCATTTTGGCCGGAATGCCAGTTATTGTGAAACCGGCAACAGATACCGCCTATCTTACCCATGCCTGTTTTCAAATGATGATTGAAAGCAACATTCTGCCAAAAGGTGCCATTCAACTGGTTGTCGGACGACCAAAGGAAATGCTCGACCACCTCACCTGTCAGGATGTGGTAGCCTTTACCGGTTCTGCCGATACGGCTGACATGCTTGGCAGCAACGCAAACCTGCGCAAAAACGCCACCCGGTTTACCGCAGAAACAGACTCGCTCAATGCCTCAATCCTTGGACCCGATGCCACAAATGGCACGCCGGAATTTGATCTGTTCATCCGCGAGGTGGCGCGGGAAATGACCATTAAGGCCGGGCAAAAATGCACCGCCATTCGCCGTGCAATTGTTCCTCACAGCGAGCAAAATGCGGTCATTGATGCGCTCAAGACAGCGCTTGCAAAAATCACGATTGGCGACCCATCACTTGAATCTACAAGAATGGGCGCTTTGGCCAGCCAACGCCAGCGCCGCGATGTTCAGGAAAAAATCGACATTCTGAAAACCGAATGCACACAAATGTTCGGCACTGATGAGGGTTTTGAGGTATCCGGCGCAGATGCTCAAAAAGGCGCGTTCATTCAACCGGTTCTGCTGCATTGCGAAAATCCTCACATCGCCACAAAGGTGCATGAAGTCGAAGCCTTCGGCCCGGTTTCAACCGTCATGCCCTACGACGATGCGGAAGATGCGATTGCACTCGCCAATCGCGGCCTTGGTTCTCTGGTTGCCTCCGTCTTTACCCACAATCCCACAACAGCAACCGAATTTCTGCTGGGCGCAGGCTCATTTCACGGGCGCATGTTATTTGCCGACCGTGACAGTGCCAAGGAAAGCACCGGCCACGGCTCACCCATGCCGCATTTGGTGCATGGCGGACCGGGCCGCGCCGGTGGCGGCGAGGAACTCGGCGGTATCCGAGGTGTGAAGCATTATATGCAACGAACCGCCATTCAGGGCAGTCCACGATTGCTTTCAGCCATTGGCGGTCGTTGGTTTGATGGTGCGCCGGAAATAGCTGAGGCCCCTCACCCGTTCCGCCTCAGCTTCAATGAATTGCAAATCGGCAAAACCATTCACACAGAACCCAGAACAATTACGCTTGAAGATATCGAGCATTTTGCCGAATTTTCGGGCGATAATTTCTATGCCCATATGGATGACGAAGCAGCCAAGGCCAATCCGTTTTTTCCCGGTCGTGTGGCGCATGGTTATTTGCTCCTGTCCTTTGCCGCAGGGCTGTTTGTCGACCCGCTCCCCGGCCCGGTTCTGGCCAATTACGGGCTGGATAATCTGCGCTTTCTTAAACCTGTGCCACCGGGCGACACCATCAAGGTGCGCCTGACTGCGATGGAAAAAAGCCAGCGTAATGATGAATATGGTGAAGTGCGCTGGGATGTCGAAATCATCAATCAGGATAATGAGCCAGTCGCCAAATACGAACTTTTAACAATGAACGCGATGGATTGAGATAGCCATGAACGATAAGATCGCAGCGCTTGAAAATCTTGCAACCATATTAAGCGAAAATTTCGCCCCGTGGATCAAGGCGCTAAAAATCGAGCCAATTGAAATCACCAATAATGGCGCAAAATTCATTATGCCGGGAAATGCCGATCTTTCGCGTGAGGGTGGCATAATTTGTGGTCAGGCATTGGCATCCCTTGCCGATACGGTCGGCGTGCTGACCCTTTGTGCCCATAATGAAAAATTCAGGCTGCTCACCACCGTCGACATGACCACTCATTTCATGCGCCCGGCAATGAAAGGTACGGTTGAGGCAGAAGTGACGATTATGTCGAATGGTCGGCGTATGGCAACCTTACGGGTAGATATGAGACAGGAAGGATCGCCAAAAATCGCCGCTGGTGCCACCTGCGCCTATGCCTATCTGGATGCTTAGGGTTAGGCCTAAATTCTTACCGGCAGTGATTTATAGCCGCGAAAACGCGCCAGCGGGTTAAGTTCCGCCTTGCCGGTCGCTTGTATATTTGGGAAGCGCTGCGCAAGCTTTCCAATTGAAGCCTTGCCCTCAAGCCGCGAAAGCGTCGCGCCAAGGCAAACATGAATACCGGTTATAAAGGCCAAATGTTTGTTGGGCTGACGGGCCACATCAAACTGCTCCGGGTTGTCAAATATTGCCGGATCACGGTTCGCACCACCAATAGATGTATGAATATAAGTGCCTTTGGGAATGTTCAATCCATCAATTTCAAAGTCCTCTGTTGCCAATCGGTTGCCGATTTGTAGCGGGCTTTGAAAACGCAACACTTCTTCTATTGTGCTGCCGATCAGGCCGGGATCATCTTTCAACTTTTGAAATTGATCTGGATGCTCAAGCAGCATAGCCAGCGCGTTTCCAACCAGACTTGTGGTGGTCTCGTGCCCCGCATTGAGCAGGAAAATACAGTTTTGAATAAGCTCTTCCTGAGTTAGCCGCTTGCCGTCGAACTCGCCAAATATCAGCGTTTGCAACACTTCGCCCTCGCCCGCAGCATCGGGGTTTTTGCGCCGATGGTTGATCAGGTCATCCAGCAATGCACCAAACTCAACCACCGCATCATTGCCCGCCTGCAAGCGATCATCCGGCACCACCGGGTCCAGCGCGCCTAAAATGGCCATCGAATATCCACGTAATCTGGGGCGAAACTCTTCAGGAACCCCGAGCATGAAAGAAATTATTTCAGTCGGCAATTCGCTCGCATAGGAGTGAATAAAATCAAACTCTTGTGCGTCTTCCAGTCGGTCGAGCAGCCCATCAATAATCCGCTCAATCAGCGGCTCCATTTCGGCCAGTTTGCGTGGCGTGAATGCAGCCGCCAGCAATTTTCGCACAATGGTATGATAGGGCGGGTCGTTAAAAATCAGGCTGGTTGTGTGGTGCAAATAGAGCGGCGTTTGACCAAATTTCTGGCCAAAAGCCTGCTTTTTGTCCGAACTCATATGCTTGGCTTGATAAACAGCTTTCACATCGCTGTACCGGGTCAAATATATCGAACCGTCCGGGTTTCGATGCACCGGGCTTTCCTCACGCAAGGCTTTTAAAACCGGAAAAGGATTCTCGATAAAATTGCGCTCGATCGCATTCAGATCAAAATCCATCAAATCCAACTCCCCTTTTTGCCCAAACGCTATTTTGCCCAAACGCTATTTTACCCAAACGCTATTTTGCCCAAACTTCATTTTGAATGTTGATTTCTAATCCTGCGAACCAGCATCCAAATAATCACCAGCACAAGCGGAACCGACATCGCCATCACCAGCCCCGGCTGAAGCCCCGTATAATCCTGAACCCCCTTGGCCAGATAGCCAATCAGGCTGACAATGTAATAGCTGACGGCGGCAATCGACAAACCTTCCACCGTTTGTTGCAGCCGGAACTGCTGCCGCGCCCGACGGTCCATCGATTCCAGCAATTCGTGATTTTGCGCTTCCAGCTGAATATCCACCCGCGTTCGCAACAAATTTGCCGCCCGTGATAATTTTTTCGATGCGATAGAAATTCTGTCCTCAACACTTTCGCAGGTTCGCATCGCCGGTGCCAACCGCCTGCCCAAAAAATCCTCGACCCCCATCATGGATTTATAAGGAGCCCCCACCAGTCGGCTCAGTCGAAGATTGACCAGATTATAATAGGCCTTGGTCGCCGACAACCGAAATTGGCTTTTTGCCGATATGGCCTCAACGCTTGTTGCAAGTTTGGTGATAGTTTTCAGCAAGCTTCGACTTGCCTCAAGATCATTGGCACCATCCATTTCGCCTATCAGGTCAACAAGTCGCGCTTCCACCGCGCTCACATCGGGCATAATCTGCTTTGCTGTCACATATCCCAACAGGGACAAAACCCGGTAGGTTTCAATCTCCAAAACCCGCCGCACCACAGAGCCCATCACATTTCCATCAAGGCTCCTGTTGAAAATTGAAATATGGGTTGCGCCATTTTCCAACATTTTAAAATCAGAGCCGATCACCGCACCATCGCCGTTTATTGAGGTTGCGCAGGTGTTTTTGGCATCAAAGCTACTAAAATCGGCTTGAGCACCCGCATCCAACGGTATCAGGTCCAGTTGAATGAGCGAAATTAACGCCGCATCCGGCACCAAAATCTGGCTTTCATTTTCATTGGCCAGCCGAACCAGCTCGTCCACCGCACCCGGCTTGTTTTCACAGTCCCAGGTGAGCGTAATAAATTCATGATGACGTTCCCAAATCATCCGTGTGCCGTCCTCAAGCGCAACCACATGATGACGGGCATGAACATCCGGCGGCGCAATATTCTTTGTCTCGCACCAGCTCGAAAAGGCCTGGCGATTTAAGCCACCAGATGGCGGCGCTAAATAAGCCTGATGAAATATTGCCCGAGGTGTTGGATACGATTCAAACGGCCTGGCATGAATTTCTTCAAGCGCCCGTTGGCGTAATGGATGCTCTTTCATATTAATTCGACACCATTGGAATTGATCCTGATGCTTTCTTTTTAAAACCAATATTGCATTTTTCAATCAACTCATAGCATTCTAGCTTTGAATTATAACACCCCATTGCAGGAAATAATTATGCCAAATCAATCAGCTTCACCTGTAACCGCTGCAATGCTGGTTATCGGCGATGAAATTCTTTCCGGGCGCACCAAGGACAAAAATATCGGTTTTGTTGCTGATTATCTGAACAATCTGGGAATTGACCTGATTGAAGTACGCATTGTTGCCGATGAGGAAGAGCATATTGTGGATGCGGTAAATGCCCTTCGCGCCCGCTACACACATGTATTTACATCTGGCGGCATTGGCCCAACCCATGATGATATTACCGCCGATGCAATTTCAAAGGCATTCAATCTTCCTTGCGAGTTTCACCCGGAAGCAATGGCGCTGCTGACCAAACATTACAAAGCCCGCAATATGGAATATACAGATGCCAGAATGCGCATGGCCAGAACCCCGCGCGGGGCAAAACTTATCGATAATCCGATTTCCATTGCGCCGGGCTTCATCATTGAAAACGTGCATGTCATGGCGGGCGTCCCGGTGATCATGCAGGCGATGATGGATGCGCTGGCTCCGTCGTTAAAAACCGGCACCAAAATGCTATCCCAAAGCGTGGATTGCCCCTTTGGCGAGGGCACGATCGGCGGGCCATTAGGCGAAATTCAGGACAGACATCCCAACACCATGATTGGCTCCTACCCGCAATTTCGCGACGGCTCCTATTCCACCCAAATCGTTATTCGCTCCAAAGATGCTCCCGCGATTGATGCGGCAAAAGTAGACGTGGAGGAAATGCTGGCGCGCCTCAAATCGTCAAAATAGCGGCAATTTTTTTCCAAATTATTCACCTTATCAATTCACCAAACCTGAACCTGCATCGCCTATATTTGCTCAAAAGATCATTCTTTCTGAATTGACGGGGCAAAGGCAGATGACGCAACAAATTTTGGCGCTTGATATAAACGGGCTTGAAAAATGCTTTGACCGGCCAGCGGTATCCGGCCTTGATTTACAGGTAAAGGGCGGTGAATTTTACGCATTGCTCGGTCCCAATGGTGCCGGTAAAACCACAACCTTGCGCATGGTCGCAGGCCTGTTGCAGCCGGATGCCGGATCTATTTCGGTTTTTGGCATAGATGCGCGGCTCAATCAGGTTGAAGCCAAAAGCATTGTCGCATGGGTATCGGATGAACCGATGATCTACGATAAATTGACCCCGCTTGAATATCTCGAATTTATTTCAGGCCTTTGGCAGATTGATGCAAACGAAGCCGAGGCTAGATCGCTGGAGCTGCTTGGCTGGCTTGGCCTCACCCCGCATATGAACGAGCGCTGCGGCGGTTTTTCCAAAGGTATGCGCCAAAAGGTGGCCCTTGCCGGTGCGCTGGTTCACGACCCTAAACTGATTATTCTGGATGAGCCATTGACCGGCCTTGATGCGGGGTCCGCCCGCCAGGTGAAGGATGTATTGCTCAATCGGGTGAAAGAAGGCGTGACCGTCATCATGACCACCCATATTCTTGAAGTTGCCGAACGGATGGCCGAACGCATTGGCGTTATTGCCGATGGCCGCCTGATTGCCGAGGGAACACTGGAAGAATTGCGCCAGCAATCCGGCCAGAATGAAACCAATCTTGAAGAGATATTCTTGTCGCTCGTCGCAGACCATCAAGACGAGGCAAAAGCCGCATGACTGTCCGCCCTGCAACCACCCTATGGTTTGCCCGTCATGAAATAAACCTCGCCTTTCGCGATTGGGTTTCGATGATGACAGCAGGCAAGCGCCATCGCCAATCTACAATTGTCATAATATTGCTGATTGCGGCTGGCATTCTGCACCTCATTGCCAATGCAATCATTGGCCCATGGGTCAGCTCTGGTGTCGGTATCGACAAACCAACTTTGGTTATGCTGACCGGCAGCGGATTGCTGTTTTTCTCGTTAATGATGTCGCAAGCCATGGAATCGGTTACGCGCGCCTATTATGCCCGTTCCGATCTCGATCTGATATTATCATCTCCCGCATCATCCAATCGGTTGTTTGCGGTCAGAACCGGCGCAATCACCCTTACCACCATTGCTTTATCGAGCCTTCTGGCCAGTCCATTTATTAACATGTTGGCCTTCCACGGCGGCGCAAAATGGCTCAGCGCCTATTTGGTTCTTGCTGGCCTTGGCGGATTTGCAACATCACTCTCGGTTATTCTAACCTTGACGCTTTTCAAGACCATTGGGCCACAGAAAACCCGATTGGCAGCCCAAATCGTTGCGGCGATTGTCGGCGCAACTTTCATAATCGGCATTCAAACAGTCGCAATCATCGCCTATAACAGCATTTCACGCTTTTCAGTTTTGCAATCACCAGAACTCATTACCATGGCGCCAAATATTGAAAGCCTTGTCTGGCTACCGGCAAAAGCCGCCATCGGTGAAATGCGCGAATTACTGATTTTTCTTAGCATCTGTTTTGCCACGCTCGGCATGGTCATAATCAGATCGTCGAAAAGCTTTGGGCGGTTGGCGACGGAAGCCGCCGGAATATCCGAACGGAAAATTGAAAACGCATCAGCACCACGCGCATTCAAGAAGATGACCACAAGGCAGGCCCTTCGTTCAAAAGAATGGGCATTGTTGCGGCGCGATCCTTGGCTGGTGTCGCAAACATTGATGCAGATACTTTATCTGTTACCACCGGCGGTACTTATGTGGATAAACTTTGGCGAAAGCACCAGTGCGCTGGTGATTGTTATTCCCGTCTTGGTGATGTCAGCCGGCCAATTGGCGGGTGGACTGGCATGGCTCGCCATTTCTGGAGAAGATGCGCCGGACCTCGTTGCAACCGCGCCCATTCAACCGCGCTCCATTTTGATTGCCAAAATTGAAGCCATATTGAGCGTTATCGGCATGATTTTACTGCCGCTGGTAATCACGATTGCATTTATTTCGCCCTATTTTGCACTGGTAACAATTATCGGTGTAGCGCTTTCAGCCGGTTCAGCCACAGCCATACAATTATGGTTTCGGGTTCAGGCCAAACGCACCATGTTTAGAAGACGGCAGGTTTCATCGCGCACGGCCACACTTGCCGAAGCCTTTTCCTCCATCATGTGGGCTGGTATGGCTGCATTGCTTGCGGCCCAGTATACATTGTTCATTGCGCCGGCATTATTTGCGGTTGCAGTATTGGCTTTCGCCCGGATGATGCGGCCTAAACCAGAATAGAGACTTGAACAATCTGTGGCTCTGGGTTATCTCCTCTTTTTTCAAATGACAAATAATCCCCCGTCATTTCTAGAATGACAAATAATCCCCGTCATTTCTAGAATGACAAATAATAACTGGAGTGGACCTATGACCGGCAATCCCAAAGCATTTCCCGTATCCTGGGATCAATTCCACCGAGACTGTAAAGCGCTCGCATGGCGCTTATCCGACAAGAGCGAAGGCGGTCGTGAGTGGAAAGCAATAGTCACCATTACCCGCGGCGGTTTGGTGCCTGCGGCAATTATTGCCCGCGAGTTGGGCATCCGAACAATCGAAACCGTATGCATAGCCTCATACCACGAATATAAAGATCAGGGCGAACTTCACGTCATCAAGGGCATTTCACCCGATATGGTTGCCGAGGCTGGTGAAGGCGGCGAAGGTATTTTGATTGTTGACGATCTGACCGATACAGGTGCGACCGCGAAAAAAGTGCGCGACATGCTGCCAAAGGCGCATCTGGCCACTGTCTATGCCAAACCAAAGGGCCGCCCAATGGCCGATACTTTTGTCACCGAAGTTAGTCAGGATACCTGGATTTATTTCCCCTGGGATATGGATCTCACCTATGCGGAACCAATTTCCGGCAAACGCGACGGTTAAACTAATTCAGGCCGATCAACCGTCTGACATCAGCCATATCATAGAACACTTCAGCACCTGCGCCCGCTAGCGCTGCTGCGTCTGTGAATGTATCGCCCGCATAGCCAAGAACGCGCGCGCCAGCGGCAATACCCGCCTGCACGCCACTGAGCGAATCCTCGATAATCACCGCATTGCGGCAATCAACATTCATGGCTTTTGCAGCGGCCAAAAAAACATCAGGGTGCGGTTTACCACGCCCCACATCCTGCGCACTGAACAACAGGTTTTGCAAATTATTCAGTAAGCCAATCTGACCGAGTGTTTTGTGCATTTTGTTAATCGAACCGGATGAGGCGACACAAAGCAGAATTTTATCCTCAACCAATGAATGCACCAGATCAACAGCACCGGAAATGGGTTCAATGCCACTTTCCATCGCACTTTCTATTCTATCCCGCATTATTCCAGCCAGGCCAGGGTCATGTGGCAGGTTTTGGCTGGCACTGAAGCTGGAACACATGTCTTCCAGCGTTTTTCCCTGAAATAACCTTCGGCATTGTTCACCGGATATTTTTGGGCCTAACTTCGAAAATACAGCAGCAATGTGCTCATTGGCGACCTTTTCCGTATCAACCAGAACGCCGTCACAATCAAAAATCACCAATTCATGCCGCATGAAATCTCCATTTATCGTTCCTAATCATGCGCTTTATCATGCAGATTTTTTGTTGTCGTCAGTAATTTTATCAAACGCACTCACTATTATTTTCAAAACCGATATGTCAGAATACATTCAGGAAATGTAATATTACGGAGAACCACCATGTCTGTCTCACGCAGGATCGTACTAAAAACCGGCGCCGCTGCACTCGCCGCATCCGCACTTCCTGTCGGCCTGGCAACAACGCCCGTTTGGGCAAAGTCTGCGCTCAACATGGGCGAGGTTAAAATTGACGTGTTGAGCGACGGAAATCTACGGCTGCCGGTTAAGGGTGTTATTCCAGATGCTCCCGCAGATGAACTTGCCGCCTTATTAAAAAAGTACAACCTGCCGACCGACACATTGGAGCCTGATTGCAATCTAACGCTGATGCGAGATGGCAAAAACACCGTATTGTTTGATGTGGGTGCCGGCGCAAACTTCATGCCGAGCGCCGGTAAAATTGGTGCCGCAATGGAAGAGTTTGGCCTCGACCCATCCGATGTTACCCACGTTGTTTTCACCCATGCACACCCGGATCATCTTTGGGGATTGATGGACGATTTCGATGAGCCGGTATTTCCAGAAGCCGAATATATGATCTCAAAAACCGAATGGGATTACTGGATAGATCCGACAACCGTCGATAAAATCAATGAAGCCCGAAAGAGTTTTGCTGCCGGTGCCAAGCGAAATCTGGAATCTATCGAAGACAAGATCACCCGGTTTAATTTTGGTGAAGAAATTCTTCCGGGCATTCAGGCGCTGTCCTCGGTTGGTCATACGCCCGGCCACACGTCCTTTGAAATCCGCTCCGGTAGCGAGAGCCTTGTGGTTATTGGCGATGCGATTGCCAATCACGCAGTCGCATTTGAAAAACCCGGTTGGCGCAGCGGTTCAGATCAGGATGGCGAACAGGGAATTACAACCCGCAAAATGCTATTGGACCGATTGGCCTCCGAAAAGATGCACCTTGTCGGCTTCCATTTGCCTTATCCGGGCATTGGATATGCGGAAAAGAAAGATGGTGCCTATCGGTTCGTCGCGGCTTAAAACCAAAACGTCCCTATAATACCTTATACATTGTGTGAGATTTATTGTGCGTGTGCGGACGAACCTCTTGAGACCAGCGCCCGCGCTCAATTGCATCAGCCCATTCTTTGCTTTTTAACACTTCCGGCCCATCAATTTCGTAAATTGCAGAATAGACCGGATTGGCGGCGGGCTTTTCAATTTCCGCGCCACCAATGGATAAAGCAAAAGCCTCACCTTTCAACCGGGTGACCGAGTGAACGCCCGGCACCTCCATCAGATATGGCACATGCTCGCTCTCATAGACCTCGTTAAACAGGTCTTCGCAATCTGCGTCGACATCCATTGCCGCCACAAAAATATATCTTGATTTTATGCTCATTCTTTTCTCCAGTTTCTAGAGTCTCTCATGTTTACATGGAAGCACCTAAGTCGCGAAGAGCGACCGGTGCCTGGCACCGCACCCGCGTAGGCCGAGGCGCAGCTCAAGTTGCACGTTGAGCCCGGACCTGATCTAGGAGAAGCGCAAAACTTGAGCCGTTAGATGAGCTCAAGTTGCACGTTGAGCAACACGAAGCGCAAAACTTGAGCCATTAGATGAGCCTCGAACAGCCGTGAGCGAATACAATTTAGAGCGATACTTTCGTTCCAATGCCCTGCACTTTTGCCTGTTCCACGATAAAGCTTGCCGTTGCCAAATCCTGAGCGACAACCCCCAGCGAGCGATAAAGCGTGATTTCATCGCTACTTAATCGCCCGGGCGTCGATGCCGAGATCACCTCACCAATTTCCGCAACAATATGATCAGCGTCAATTTCCCCTTTTTCCATCGCTATTATCACCTCTCCGGCTTGCGCCAAAGTCGAGGTGCGATAATCAACAAAAAGTCTTGAGCGAATAAGTAATTCGCTATCAATTTCCCGCTTGCTTGGAATGGATGAGCCGACCACATTGAGGTGCGTGCCGGGCTTAACCCACGCGCCAAACAATATGGGATCATCAGTAGCGGTAACGGTACAGATAATATCAGCAGATTGAACAGATGCTTCAAAGTCTGTTGTCGCGGAAAAAAAGATTTCAGAATATTTTTGTTGAGCCGATTCTACAAATCTTTGGGCTTTCTCCAAATTGCGGCCCGCAATAACCACGTCAGTAATCGGACGCACAGCAATCATCGCATCCAGATGATGCTGCGCCTGCTCACCCGTGCCAATGATTGTGAGCTTGGAGCTATCTTCGCGCGCAAGCAACCGTGTTGCCACACCACTTGCCGCAGCTGTGCGGATTGCCGTCAGCAGGTCTGCATTCATCATGGCAATCGCCGCACCATATTTTGCCTCAAACAGGATCACCGCGCCCTGATGTGATGAAAACCCGGATTTGGGATTTTCAGGAAACAGGCTGACCAGTTTAATACCGAAGCAGTTGGGTTCCCGCATGGCACCGGGCATCATTCCCATAAAGTTCCCATCACCTAAAGGCATGATGGAGCGTAGCGGCATGGTCGCATGACCGTTTGATACCTCAACCATTGCAGCGCTGACAACTTCAATTGCATCGCTTATTTTCAGCAGGTTTAAAACATCATCTGAGGAAAGAATAATCACAATTCCCGCACCTCACCCCTGCCCCAATCATCGCCGGTAATATCAAGACCAAGGCATTCCTCAAGAATGGATAGATAGGCATTTGGACGAACCACATAGGGGAAATGCCCGCCCTGTTTAAACCGGAAAATCATTGAAGGTGAGAGGAATGATCGCACGCCCTCTTGCACAACTGGAATGATCAATGGGTCATCGGCAGATTCAATTACAACAATTTTTTCGCGTGCAATTTTAACCGGTGGAATTGCTGGTGCATATTTAAGTGCCATCAATCGGGCTTTCAAATTATCCTCTGGTATTAGCCCTTCAACTTCGGCAATCAACATTTCCGTCAATGATTGATATGCGGGTGCAGGCTGCGCTCTGGCTTTTAGACCGGTAAGAAACCCGGCGCGCAATTGATCAATCGGAACGTTGGCAATATCGGATGAATAAGGCGGCTTTTGCGCAAGATCTTCGGCCGATGAGAGCGTGTTTGCGGCGATCAAACCATCAATTCGCTCCGGGTATTTTGCGGCAAAATATTGCGCCAGATAACCGCCGAGCGAAGAACCCAATATGGTGGTTCGCTCAACACTCTCACGATCAAGAATATGTGCGATATCTTCTGCCCATTCGGCGAGATCATGGGTCGCAGGATAAGTAACAGAAAGCACCTGCGCCCTTGTCGCAAGGCCTTCAATTTGCTGCCAAAAAATATCAGCACGCCCTAAGGTCCCGGGGATGAGCAATAATGCAGGGCCGCTTATGCCCGCCTTTATCACACCCCATTTCCGCCCATCTATGTCGTGGGTTTTTTCCGGATATTTCTCGGTGAATAACCTACGCTGATTGATCAATTTTTTCTCCATGCCAATTGGCATTATTTGAGCGATTTTTAGCCCTTTTGGCGATATTGGCGCAAATTCCCGGCTTATTTTTACCTTACAGTTAAAATCTGCAAATTTTGAATGCATTTTATTTCCATTCATGGCAGTCTACAGCGATAACGTGATTTGGCTAATATAATTTGGCCGGTTGCGTTGAATTTCAGGGAGGCCTGAACAACCTAATATTCCACAAGAAGAACAGGGAAATAACATGAAATTTTCAATTCTCGGTCTCGCGGCCGCTGTAACAATGGCTGCAACGTCAGTCTTTGCAGCCAACAAAGGACCTGCAATCGTATTTGACCTTGGTGGTAAATTCGATAAATCATTCAACCAGTCTGCCTATGAAGGTGCCGAAAAATTCACCAAAGATACAGGCATTGCCTATCGCGGATTTGAAATTCAAAACGCCTCACAGCGCGAACAGGCTTATCGCCGTTTTGCCCGTGACGGAAACAGCCCGGTTATTGCCATTGGTTTTGCTGCCGCCGCTGCACTTGAAAAAGTTGCAAAAGAATTTCCAGACACAAAATTCGCGATTGTCGACATGGTCGTAGATCAGCCAAATGTACGCTCAATCGTATTTAACGAGCATGAGGGTTCTTATCTCGTTGGTATGCTTGCTGCGATGGCCTCAAAAACCGGTAAAGTTGGTTTTGTTGGCGGCATGGACATTCCGCTCATTCGCAAATTCGCCTGCGGCTACGTACAAGGTGCGAAAGCTGCAAATGCAAACGCTGAAGTGTTCCAGAACATGACCGGCACAACCGGTGCTGCATGGAATGACCCGGTTAAGGGCGGCGAGCTTGCTAAATCACAGTTCGACCGTGGTGCAGACGTTGTTTATCATGCTGCTGGTGGTACTGGCCTTGGTGTGCTTCAGGCTGCAGCTGATGCAGGCAAACTTGGTATTGGTGTTGATGCGAACCAGAACTACATTCACCCGGGTTCGGTTCTCACATCCATGCTCAAGCGCGTTGACGTTGCTGTTTACAACACATTCAAAGATGGCTCCGATGGCGGCACATGGTCTGCAGGCTTCAACGTACTGGGTCTTGCTGAGGACGGTGTTGGTTGGGCGCTTGACGACAACAACAAATCATTGATCACAGCC